>JBIOUS010000001.1:0-35379 GCA_044867325.1 Thermoleophilaceae bacterium
GACCAGGGTCTGAAGGGCGACACGGGTGAGCAGGGCGACCAGGGCCTCAAGGGCGATCAGGGCGACATCGGCCTGACCGGCGCCCAGGGCGATCAGGGTCTCAAGGGCGACACCGGTGAGACCGGCGACAAGGGCGACAAGGGCGACAAGGGCGACCAAGGCGATACCGGTGCTGCCGGCGCCAAGGGCGACACCGGCGAGACCGGTGCCCAGGGCGACAAGGGCGATGCCGGCACCTCGACGCTGAGCGGCATCGGGGCTCCCGTCGAGCAGGGCAACGTCGGCGACTTCTACGTCGACCTCACCGACTACACGATGTACGGCCCCAAGACGGCCACTGGTTGGCCCGAGGCCGGCTTCTCGCTCAAGGGCATCAAGGGCGACAAGGGCGACCAAGGCGACCAAGGCGATCAGGGTGACGCCGGCGAGCAGGGCGATGCCGGCGCGACCGGCAGCCAGGGTCCGCAGGGCGAGATCGGTCCCGCCGGTCCGCAGGGCGGCAAGGGCGACCCCGGAATCCAGGGTCTCAAGGGCGACACCGGAGCCACTGGCCCGCAGGGTCTGAAGGGCGACACCGGCGCGACCGGAGCAACAGGTGCGACAGGTGCGACTGGACCTGCCGGTCCGACTGGCCCGAACAGCTCGATCATCGCTGGTGGAACGAACAACAACCCGAGCACCACGAACACGTCCTACTCGGGTGCGTTCGTCGACCGGGCCACCGCGAGCAGCCAGAGCACGGTTGAGCAGCGGATGCCGATGGGCGGCACGCTGGACCAGTTCTCCGTCAGGCTCGGAGACGATCCGGGCTCGAGCAACAGTTGGACGATGACCGTCATGAACGGCACGACCGGAAGCGCGGTCACGTGCACGATCTCCAACACCAGCACGAGTTGCACCGATCTGACGCACGCGGCGACCTTCGCCGCGGGCGACATGATCACGGTACGCGTCGCGCCCATCAGCGGTCCGGACAACGCGACCAACGTCCGCTGGACAGCCCGCTTCACGGCGCAGTAGAGGTTACGAAGCAGTAGGAGCCTGCAAAGGCCCCGTCTCCCCTAAAGGAGGCGGGGCCGTTTGCCGTAAGGGAATGGAGATATGAACGACGACTCGAAAAGCTCGCTTCCGTCCTGGGCCCCGATCGCCGGCCTGCTCGTCGGTGCGGTGGTCGTGATGCTCCTGCTCTGGGCATTGGTCATCAAGTCCGATGAGGACGAGGCGGGCGACGACAGCCCGAAGATCGTCCAGTCGAGCGACATCGCCGCCACCGCCAAGCGCCTCGGCCGCTCGATCTACTGGGCCGGCGAGCGGCCGAACACCAAGCTCGAGCTCGCCGAGTCGGACTCTGGCCGCGTCTACGTCCGCTACCTCGACATGAACTCCGAGGCCGGCGTGCGCAGCGCCGACTTCCTGACCGTCGCTACCTATCCGGTCGACGATCCCGCCGCCGCGCTGCGGCGTGCCAAGCAGACCCGGCCCGACGCCGAGCTGGCACGCAGCGATGGCGGTGCGCTGATCCTGATCGATCCTTCCGCCCCAGGCAGCATCCGCGTCGCCTACCCCGGCGCCTCGGAGCAGGTCGAGGTCTACACGCCCGACATCGCCGACGGCATCGAGCTCGTCAAGCGCGACCAGATCGAGCCTGTCGTTCGCTAGGGCAGGACGAATTTCGGGTGTTCTAGACGCCCGACTAGGATGGGCCGCATGGCTACCTACGAGCTCCTGCGTGACCTTCCACTGACGATCGAGTCGTATGAGCTGGAGGGGCTGAGTCAGTCCTTCTCGCCGGAGTTCGAGCGGCTGACGACGGAGATCGTGCTGCGCGGCGGAGGCGAGGAGGGACGTGGCGAGGACGTCACCTACGACCCCGACGATCAACTCCGGCTGCAGGAGGCCGGTCCGGTCCAGGACCTGGCCGGCGACCACACGCTCGGCTCGTTCGCGGCGTTGCTCGACGGGATCGACCTGTTCCCCGCGCCGCCGGACCGCGAGGACTACCGCGACTACCGCCGCTGGGCATTCGAGTCGGCGGCGCTCGACCTGGCGCTGCGCCAGGCCGGCCGCTCGCTCGGCGACGTCCTCGGCCGCGAGCCCAAGCCGCTGAACTACGTCGTCTCGATGCGGCTGGCGCCGATGGGCAACGAGGGTGAGGAGAGCGCCGACCGGCTGCAGCGCGTGCTCGAGCTGTACCCCGGCACCCGCTTCAAGCTCGACCCGACCCACGGCTGGACGCCGGAGCTGATCGCCGAGCTCGTCGAGACCGGCGCGGTCGACTCGCTCGACCTCAAGGGCCGTTACAAGGGCACGCCGGTCGACGTCGAGACCGACCCGGAGCTCTACCGAGCCGTTGCCGAGGCCTTCCCCGACGCCTGGCTCGAGGACCCCGATCTCGACAGCACCGAGGCGATGGCGGTGCTCGAGCCCTACCACGACCGCGTCACCTGGGACGCCCCGATCCACTCGGTCGCCGACATCGAGGCGTTGCCGTTCCCGCCGAAGACCGTCAACGTCAAGCCATCGCGCTTCGGCCCACTCGAGCGGCTCTTCGCCGCCTACGACTACTGCGAGGCCAAGGGCATCGGCGCCTACGGCGGCGGCCAGTCCGAGCTTGGCGTCGGCCGCGACCAGATCCAGTACCTCGCCGCGCTGATGCACCCGACCACGCCGAACGACACCGCTCCGAAGGAGTTCAACCTCCCCGAGCCGCCGCCCGGTCTGGCATCCAGCCCGATCGATCTCCCGATCGCAGCCACGGGCTTCCGCTTCGCCAGTTGACGTAGGTCGCCCTAAGCGCCAGGAAGGCAAACCGAAGTCGTCTTGTTCTGTAGCGTCGCCGGCAGGAGTCAGTCAGCGACCAGGAGGCAGCAAGATGCCGGCGGAGCAGTTCGTATCGGAGCTCAACGACCAGATCGGGCGGGAGTACGGCGCGCACCAGCAGTACGTCGCCGTCGCCGTCTACTACGACACGCTGACGCTGCCCCAGCTCGCGGCGTTCTTCTACCGCCAGGCGATCGAGGAGCGCGGCCACGCGATGATGATGGTCCAGTACCTGCTCGACGCTGGCGAGACGCCGACGATCCCGGGCGTCGAGACGCCGAAGAACGGCTTCTCCGACCCGGTCGAGCCGATCCGGATCGCGCTCGAGCAGGAGAAGCGCGTCACCGACCAGATCTCCGGTCTCGCCGCGATCGCCCGCGAGGCGAACGACTACGTCAGCGAGCAGTTCACCCAGTGGTTCCTCAAGGAGCAGGTCGAGGAGGTCGCCACGATGTCCGACCTGCTTGCCATCGCTGAGCGCGCCGGCGACCGCTGGTCCGACATCGAGGACTTCATCGCCCGCGAGCACCCGGGCGACGAGGGCGGCGACCCGACCGCTCCGAAGCCTGCCGGCGGCGAGTAGCTGACGACTACAGCGCCAGGCTCAACGGCTGCTCGAGCAGCTCGCGGACCTGGGCGAGGAACGCGGCGCCGTCGGCGCCGTAGAGGATGCGGTGGTCGCAGATCAGTGTGAGCGTCATCAGGTCGCGGGCGACGACGCGGCCGCGGTCGTCGACGGTCGGCTTCTTCATCAGCGCGCCGACGGCGAGGATCGCGGCCTGGGGTGGGTTGACGATCGCGGTGAAGCGCTCGATGCCGTACATACCGAGGTTCGAGACGCTGAAGGTGCCGCCTGAAAGCTCGGGCGGGGTCACCTCGCCGCTGCGTACGCGCTCGATCAGCCGCAGCGCCTGACGTGAGATCTCGCCGAGCGACTTCTGATCGGCGTCATGGACCACCGGTACGACGAGCGCCTCCTGGGCGGCGACCGCGACGCCGACGTTGACACGCGAGTAGGCCTCGAACTTGCCGTCGCGGTAGGCGCCGTTGACGCGCGGGTGGTCACGCAGCGCGAGCGCCGCCGCCTTGACGACCATGTCGTTGAACGACGGTGCGCGGTCGGTCTGGGCCTTCAGTCGTTCGCGCAGCTCGATGCAGAGCGTCATGTCGACGTCGAGCTCGAGCGAGAAGTCCGGCACCGTCGCCTTCGCCTCGGCCATCCGCCGCGACACAGTCCGCTGCAGCCGCGTCGGCTCATGGATCGAGAGGTCGCCCTTGGCGCCGCCGCTGGGCGCTGACTCGGGCGCTGCGGCAGGCTCGGCGGCTGGTGCGCTCTTCGGCTTGGGAGCCGGCTTGGACTGCGCGGCCTCCACGTCGGCCCGCACGATCCGACCCCCGGGACCGGTTCCCTCGATCTGCGACAGCTCGACACCGAGCTCGCTCGCTATCCGCTTCGCGATTGGAGAAGCCTTGACCCGCCCGCCGTTCGGCTTGGCGACCGGTTGGGGTGCAGGCTCGCGCTCCTCCGGCTCGGGATCCGGCTGCTTGTCAGGGGCCTCCGCCGTGGCGGCGGGCGCCTCGGCAGTCTCGCCCTCCGCGCCGATCCGCGCGATCGGTTGGCCGACCTCGAGCGTGTCGCCCTCCTTGGCGAGCAGCTCGATCAGGACGCCGTCGGTGTCGGCCTCGTAGGTCATGTTCGCTTTGTCGGTCTCGATCTCGACGAGCGGCTCGCCGCGCTTCACGGCGCCGCCCTGCTCGACGAGCCACTTCAGCACCGTGCCCTCCTCCATCGAGTCGGACAGCCGCGGCATCAGGACGTCGGTCGCCATCAGATCTCCCCGAGCGTTGCGCGCGCCGCCTGGACGACGTGCTCCTCGTGCGGGAACGACGCCTGCTCGAGCGGCTTCGAGTAGGGCATCGGGATGTCCGCGCCGGTGACGCGCGCGATCGGCGCGTCGAGGTCGTCGAACGCCTGCTCCTGGATCAGCGCCGACATGTTGGCCCCGATCCCGCCATGCGGCCAGCCCTCCTCGACGATCACTGCTCGATTGGTCTTGCGCACGGAGGTCAGGATTGTGTCGAGGTCGAGTGGGCGGAGGGTGCGCGGGTCGATCACCTCGGCCTCGATCCCATGCTGCTCGGCGAGCGTGTCGGCCGCCTTCAGCGCCGTCTCGGCCATCCGCGAGATCCCGACGATCGTCACGTCGCCGCCCTCGCGCCGCACCGCCGCCTCGCCGAAGCGCAGCGGCTCCTGCTCGTCTGGAACCTCGCCACGGCGGCCGTAGAGCGTCTCGTGCTCGATGAAGACGACCGGGTTGTCGTCGCGGATCGCCGCCTTCAGTAGGCCGCGCGCGTCGGCCGCCGTCGTCGGTACGGCGACCAGTAGGCCGGGGATGTGCTGGTAGAGCGCCTCGAACGAGTGCGAGTGGGTCGGTCCGAGCTGGTGGCCGGCGCCCTGCGGCATCCGGATCACCAGCGGCACCTTGACCTGGGCGCCGAACATGTAGCGGATCGACGCTGCGCTGTTGACGATCTGGTCGAGCGCGAGCAGCGAGAAGTTGATCGTCATCAGCTCGACGATCGGTCGCAGCCCGGCCATCGCGGCGCCAACCCCCATCCCGACGATCGTGTTCTCGGAGATCGGCGTGTCGCGCACGCGCCGCTCGCCGAACTCCTCGAGCAGGCCGGCGGTCACCTTGAACGCGCCCTGGAAGACGCCGACGTCCTCGCCCATCAGGAAGACGCGCTCGTCAGCCCGCATCTCCTCGCGCAACGCCAGGTTGAGCGCCTCGCGATAACGCATGTTCATTCCCGGATCTCCCCGCGGGACGCGCGCGATTCCACAGCTAGCTACCCGCCCCGCGTGCTCTGGCGGCCTGCGTATCGGGATCGGTCTCGTCGTCGGCGTGGGCCGCGCCGGCCTCGGCGAGCTCCTGGGCGACGTCGCCGGCCTCGCGCTCCTGCTCGCCGCGGTGAACCTCAGGCGAGCGTGCATCGGTCGACCACCAGGGGTCGCGCACCTGATCGCCGATCACGTAGATGTCGTCGTAGAGCGACGCGAGGTCGGGGAACGGCGAGCGCTCGGCGAACTCGACCGCCTCGTCGACGGTCGCGATCGCTTGCTCGTCGAGCCGCTGGACATCCTCCTCGCTCAGCACGCCGTCGTCGACCAGCCGCGCCGGGAAGGTGGTCAGCGGGTCGCGCGGGCGCCAGTCCTCGACCTCGTCCTTGGTGCGGTACTCCTCGGGATCGGCCATCGAGTGGCCGCGGTAGCGGTAGGTGACCGCCTCGACGAGTTGCGGCTCGCGCTTGGTGCGCGCCTTCTCCAGCGCCGTCGCGACGCAGCGCTGCACGTCGAGCACGTCCATGCCGTCGCAGCGGCTGCCAGGCACGCCGTAGCCGGCCGCCTTGCGCGACAGGTCGGTGACCGCCGAGTGGCGCTCGAGCGCGGTGCCCATCCCGAACTGGTTGTTGACGACCATGAAGACGACCGGCAGCTTCCAGAGTGCGGCGAGGTTCATCGTCTCGCCGAAGGTGCCCTGGTTGGTCGCCCCGTCGCCGAACATGCAGAGCGTCGCGTCATCGCTGCCCTCGTAGTCGGAGGCGAGCGCTACCCCGGCTGCGAGCGGCAGGTTGCCGCCGACGATCCCGTAGCCGCCGAGCAGCCGTCGCTCGATGTCGAAGAGGTGCATCGACCCACCGCGCCCGCCGGAGCAGCCGTCGACCTTGCCGAACAGCTCTGCCATCACCGCGCCGGGAGCCGTGCCGCGCGCCAGCGCGTGACCATGCTCGCGGTAGGTCGAGAGCAGGTAGTCGCTGTCGCGCAGCGCCTGCGTCGAGCCGACGATCGTCGCCTCCTCGCCGATGCAGAGATGCAGGAAGCCGCCGATCTTCGCCTTCGCGTACATCTCACCGGCGCGCTCCTCGAAGCGGCGAATCAGCTGCATCCGCGCCAGGATGGCCTCACAGACCGCTCGGTCGGGGAGGGGATGCGTCGCGGCCTCTACGCCCGTCGCGTCGGGGCCGCGGCCGCCGGTAGCGTCCTCGGTCGCCATTCGCCTCGACTCTAGCGCCGAGGCGGAGGTGGCTAGTTGACGGCGAGCAAGTCGACGACGAAGACGAGCGTCTCGTTCGGCTTGATGCTCGGCGGCGAGCCCTGAGCGCCGTAGGCCTTGTCCGGCGGGATGATCAGCTCGCGCCGCCCGCCGACCTTCATGCCCTCGATGCCCTCGTCCCAGCCGGCGATCACGGCGCCCTGGCCGAGCGTGAAGTTGAACGGCTGGCCCGCCGAGAAGGAGCTGTCGAACTCCTTGCCGGTCGAGTAGGAGACGCCGACGTAGTCCATCGTCAGGTCGTCGCCGGCCTTCGCGGTCTTGCCGGTGCCCTTCTTGAGGTCCTTGATCTCGAGCGTCTTCGGCGGTGCGCCCTCAGGCACGGTCACTTTCGGCTTGGTGCCGGAGCTGGCCGGCTCCGCGGCCGCCGCGGCCGAGCTGTCGTCGCCGGCGGGCGGTGCCTCGACCGTGAAGGTCGCGGTCTCGGTCTCGTCACCGCACCCGGTGACGACGGTCAGTGACAGGGCGGCAAGGCCGCAAGCGATCAGGTATCGAGTACGCATGGCGCGGAATCCTAAGCGCCAACGGCAGCAGCCGCCTCTTCGAGCTTGTCGTCGCCCCAGAACAGCTCGTCGCCGACCGCGACGGTCGGGACGCCGATGACGCCGCGCGCGGCGGCCTCGTCGGTGGCGGCGCGCAGACGATCCTTGACCGACTTGCTCTCGATGCCCTTGGTCACGGCATTCGGATGCAGCTCGCAGGCGGCCGCGGCGATCAGCACGTTGTCCAAGTCCGAGAGGTCGCGCCCGGCGCAGAAGGCCTGGCGAAACGCCGCCAGCGAGAACGCGACCGCGCGCCCGGCCTGCTGGGCGAAGGTCGCGGTGCGCATCGCCAGCAGCGAGTTGCTCGGCCAGTCCTCCGGCCAACGGACGTCCATCAACCCGTACTCGCCCGCCCGACGCTCGACCTCCGCGATCCCTTCCGCGCGCGCGTCGGTCAGCGACCACGACCCGCTACCGGTGTGCTGCCAGATCCCACCGAGCAGGATCGGCTGCCAGATCGGCGTCACGGGCATCACGTCGTGGATCCGCTCGGCGGCCAGCCACGCGTAGGGCGAGCCGAGGTCGTAGTAGAAGACGGGGCGGTCTTCGCTCATCCGGGCAGCACGGTAACGCGGACCGGCCGCGAGGCGCCCGCTGCGAACGGGTAGCCGGTCTCGACCGGGACGCGGGCTCGCATCCGGTAGCTGGCGCGTAGACCCGTGGTGCGGAAGACGTAACGGAACCGCCAGTGCCCGCCGCGCCGTGCGCGAACGGCGGAGATCGTCCGCCAGCGGCCGCGGAAGTGGGCCTGGATCTCGACCAGCTTGCCGTGGCGGGGGACCGGCCGTCCGATACGGCCCTGGAGCAGCAGCGGCCGTCCGCCGGCGATGGCGAGCTGCCGCACACCTCGGGCCCAGCGGCGCGTCTGCCGCTTGCCTGCTCGTGGCCGCTTTGCGGCTGCACGCACCATGATCGTCGCCTTCGCGCGGGGCCGCGGCTTTGGCCGCACCGGGGCGGTGGACGGCTGTTCGCGCAGGGTGCGCCCGCCGCCGTAGACGACCGCCTCGTTGCCGGCGATGTCGACGGCTCGTGCACGCAGGTCGAAGACGCCGCCGGCCGCCCGGCGGCGGTCGTCGAGCACTGCGACGAGCTGATCGCCGTAGCGCTGGGTCGGCAGCGGCACCCAGTCGCTGCCGCCGTAGCGGCGCAGTTCGATCGTCCCGCTTGCCAGGCCAGATAGGTCGTGAGCGGCAACGTCGAACCGCTCCGGCGTCGCGGGATGGGCCGGCAGGAAGCGCAGCCCAGGGGGATCGGGGTCGTAGCGCAGGCGCCGCGGCGACGAGGCCGTCTCGGGGTCGCTGTTGCCGGCGGCGTCCTCGAGCCAGAGCTGGATGTCCCACTCGCCAGGTGACGGCAGCGTGAGCGGGCCCGACGTCGTCAGGCCGCTGTCGGCGCGTTCGCCCTCGACGCAGCCAGCCGCGGCGAGCGCACCGGCCGCGCACGCCCGCCAGCGCGCGCGGACGATCGGCGCGTGCTGGCCGCCGGGGTTTGTCCAGCTCAGCTCGAAGCCGTTGGCCCGTCGCCAGCCGTCGCCGCCGGTGGTAGCGACGTCGCGTGCCGCGGCCGGCGCATGGTTGTCGACGCTGACCGCATAGGTCTTGCGCACCGTCGTCCCACCGGCGTCGGTTGCGCGCAGCTCCAAACCGCGAGCGCCGTCGGGCAGCCGCGACGTGTCGAGGGTCCACTCGCCAGCCCGTCCCGCCGGGCACGGCTGCAAGCGGGCATAGCGGCCGGCGACGACGGTGCAGCTCGACGGCGACTGCAGCAGCGTCCCGTCGTCGAACGCCGCCTCGACGCCGGTCAGGCCGCCGCCGGTGTCGTGTGCGGGGAAAGACAGCGCGCGGGCCCCGCTCAGCCAGCCGCCGTGGAACAGCGATCCGCCGGCGTTGCCGATCAGCGGCGGCGCGTCGTCGCGCAGCGTGAAGTCGAACGAGCGGCCGCGCAGGCGCAGGTCGCCGACTGTCCCTTGCGAGCATGAGAACCCTGGGCCGCAGCGCAGGTGGAAGCCGACGCGACGCGCCTCGAAGCCGCTTGCAGTCGCGCTCCAGCTACGCCCGACCGGTCCAGCCAACCCCGATGGCGCGCCCCAGGTCGTGTTGCCCAGATGGCCCTGGAACAGGTAGGCCCGCCCGCCTTGGCCGTCGGGCAGATGTGTCGCTTCGCCGTAGCTCGTCATGCCGCTGACACAGCAGCCCTCGAGCGTCCCGAAAGCGCCCGCGAAGCTCGTGAACACGGTGCCGTTCGGCGCGTAGGCGAACCAGCCGCCATAGGCGCCCGAGGGGTAGGTGCGCTGTGTCCCACCGCCACCGTTGCGCGCGGCCAGCCCGAACTCGCCGCAGCCGCTACCGACGTACTGGTCGACCGTCGGCAGGCCCGATGACTGCCAGACGAAGTCGTGGTGGCCGTTGCCGGCCGCCCAATCGCACTGGCGGACGGTGTAGGTGCCAGCTGCGGCTGGAGACGCAGCCGCGAAGCAGGTCAGTGCGAGCGCGGCCGCGAGGCCAAGGGCGAGGCGAGAAAGGCGAGGCACGGCGACTCCTTCGGTGGGATGCACTTCCCACCAAGGGACGCCTGGGGGCTATGCAGCCCCCCCAAACCCGCTACCCGTGAATCAGCCAGCCGTCGGTCGCGCGTGCGGCCTCGAGGATCGTCTCGGCGAACGCGGGGTGCGGGTGGATCGAGCGGGCGAGCTCGGGGTAGCCGCCCTCGAGGTCGCGGGCGATCACCAGCTCCTCGATCAGCTCTGCGGCCTTCGGGCTGACGATGTGGGCGCCGAGGATCTCGCCGTAGCGCCTGTCGCCGACGATCTTGACGAGGCCGGTGCGGTCGCCGTAGACGGTCGGCGCGCCGACCGCGCCCATCGGGATCTTGCCGATCGCGACGTCGTGGCCGGCCTCCTTGGCCTGGGCCTCGGTCAGGCCGAAGCTCGCCACCTGCGGCGAGCAGAAGGTCACGCGCGGTACGTAGTCGTAGTCGATCGGATGGGTCGGCAGCCCGGCCGCATCCTCGACGGCGATGATGCCCTCGTCGGACGCCTTGTGGGCGAGCGCCGGTCCGGGGACCAGGTCGCCGATCGCGTAGACGTTCTCCTTCGAGGTGCGCAGCGCGCCGTCGACGACGATCAGCCCGCGCTCGTCGGTCTTGACGCCGGCATCGTCGAGGCCGAGCCCCTCGATGTCGGTGCCGCGCCCGGCGGCGATGCAGAGCAGGTCGAACTCGTGCTGCTCGCCGTTGATCGTCATCTTCACCGCGTCGCCGGTGTCCTCGGCGGACTCGACGTTGGCGCCGGTCACGATCTTCACGTTCTGCTTGGCGATCTCGCGCGCGCAGGCCCGTGCAGCGTCCTTGTCCTCGAGCGGCAGGATCTGGTCGAGCGCCTCGATCAACGTCACCTCGGTGCCGAGCCGTCCGAACGCCGACGCGACCTCGGTGCCCGATGCGCCCGCGCCGATCACGGCGAGCCGCTTTGGCTGCGAGTCGGTCAGCCACATCCCGGCGGTGTCGACGATCCGGCCGCCGAACTGCAGGCCGAGCAGCGGCTTGGCGTTCGTTCCCGTCGCGAGGATGACCTTGCCGGCCTCGATCTCCTGACCGTCGAACGAGCCGCCGACCTTGACGTTGCCGTCCTCGGTCAGTGAGCCGTGGCCCTTGATGACCTCGATCTTGTTCTTGTCGAACAGCATCCCGACGCCGCCGACCATCGTCTTGATCACCTTGTCGCGGTGGCCGGCCGCGCCCGCGAAGTCGAAGCTGACGTCGCCGGTCGTGATGCCGAAGCTGCCCGCGCCGACGACCTCCTTGTAGGCGTCCGCCACGCGCAGGACGGCCTTCGCCGGGATGCATGCCTCGTTGAGGCAGCGTCCGCCGACGGTGTCGGCGCGCTCGACCACGGCGGTCTTCATGCCGAGTTGAGCGGCGCGAATCGCGGCTACGTAGCCGCCCGGGCCGGAGCCGATGACGATGCAGTCGTAGGAGGATTCAGGCATGCGGGCCAGACTATCCAAGCCGTCTCAGCGGTCTTGTCCTGGGCGCTCCGGCATCTGGATCCGCGCCATCACCTTGACGAGCTTCCAGAACAGCGTCCCCGCCCCGGCGATCACGGCGAGCGCGATCAGCAGCGCGACGGCGCTCTCGGCACGAGTCAGCAAGACGCCGAAGATCACCAGTGCGAGCGCGAGCACGGCCTCCATGCCGAGCACGCCCCAGTAGCGCATGCGGAAGCAGCCGTAGGCGACCGTGAACATCAGCCCGGAGTAGATGGCGATCCCGAGCAGCGCCGGCTGATCGCCCTGGACCTCGACACCCGCGATGTAGGAGACGAAGTTCGCCGCGCCGAGCCCGAAGGCGATGATCGCGGCGATCGTCACCGGCAGCGGCCGCTCGTCCTGCCCGAGCGGCTTCAGCGCCGCTCGCGCCGCCTCGTCCTTGGCGCGTCCGCGGGCGTAGCCGCGCGCCATCCGGTCCTCGCCGCTCTCCGGCGCCGTGTCGCCACCGTTGCTGGCTGCGCGGTCCTCCGCTGTCGCGGCGCGCTGACGCTGCTTGCGCCGCTTGCGGCTACTGCGCTGCGCCAAGGCTGGCCTCCTCGAGTCCGGCGCGCAGGAACGCGGCAGCCGCCCCTGGGTCGGCGGCCTCGCGGATCGCGCGCACCACGACAACCCGCTCAGCCCCCGCGGCGGCGACCTCGTCGACGTTGCCGCCGTCGATCCCGCCGATCGCAAACCACGGCTGCGGCGGCCGCAGGGCGGCTGCGGCGCGGACGTACTCCAGTCCGGTCGCGGGGCGGCCGGGCTTGGTCGGCGTCTCCCAGACGGGGCCGACGCTGAGCTGGTCGGCGCCGGCCTCGATGCCCGCCTCGAGCTGTGCCGGATCATGGGTCGACAGCCCGACCAGCAGCTCTGGCCCACCGGCCGCACGCGCGTCGGCGACCGACATGTCGTCCTGGCCCACGTGGACGCCGTCCGCGCCGGCTCGCAGCGCCAGGTCCGGGCGGTCGTTGACCCACAGCAGCGCTCCGTGGACGTCGCAGAGCGTGCGCCAGACGGCGGCGCGCTCCAGCAGCGCCGCTTCGTCGAGCTCGGGATCGCGCAGCTGGACCATGTCGACGCCGCCCGACAGCGCCGCATCGAGCGCGCCGTCGTCCATGCCGCCGTCGGTGACCAGGTAGAGGCGCGCCTCGGCAAGCCGCTCGCGCCGTTCCGCTGCCGTCCTCATTCTCGCCATCCTCGCAGAGGAGCGAAGCGACACAGGGGTACCTTGTAGGCGTGGAACGCGCTTACGACCTCATCGTGGTCGGCGCCGGGGCGATCGGCCTCAGCTGCGCCTGGCGTTGCGCCCAAGCCGGCATGTCGGTGCTCGTCGTCGAGCGCGAGCAGCCCGGCGCGGGCGCCTCCGGGGTCGCGGCCGGAATGCTCGCCCCGGTGACCGAGGCGACCTTCGGCGAGCAGCCGTTGCTCGAGCTCAATCTCGAGGCGCGCGCCCACTGGCCGGCCTTCGCCGCCGAGCTCGAGGAGCTGACGGCGCTCCCGACCGGCTACGCCGACTGCGGGGCGCTGGTCGTCGCCGCCGACCGCGACGACACCGAGGAGCTGCGCCGGCTGCACGCCTTCCAGGTCGAGTTGGGGCTCGATGCCGAGTGGCTGCCGCCACGCGCCGCGCGCGACCGCGAGCCGGCGCTGTCGCCGCGGATCGGCGGGGCGATCTACGCGCCGCAGGACGGTCAGGTCGATCCGGCGGCGGTCGTTCGCGCGCTCGTGTTCGCGTTCGTCGCCGCTGGCGGGGAGCTGCGCACCGGCCTCGAGGTCACCGGCATCGACACGGCCGGCGGTCGCGTCGGGGGAGTGGAGGTCGTTCCCGTCGACGGCGATCCCGACCCCGATCAGCTGCGCGTCGCGGGCTTCGACGAGCGCCAGACGATTCCCGCGGCGGCGGTGCTCGTGGCCGCGGGCGCCTGGAGCGCGGAGGGCGCATTGGCGACCGAGGCTTCGGCGCCGCCGATCCGCCCGGTCAAGGGCCAGCTGCTCGAGTTGCGCGTCCGTCGCGGCTACCGTCCGCCTGCGCGGCACATCGTGCGCACACCGCGCTGCTACCTCGTCACGCGTCCCGACGGGCGCGTCGTGCTCGGCGCGACCCAGGAGGAGCAGGGCTTCGACACGGCGATCACCGCCGACGGAGTGCACCGGCTGCTCGAGGCGGCCTGGGAGGTGCTGCCGGACGCCGGCGAGCTCGAGCTGGTCGCGGCTCGCGCAGGGCTCCGGCCCGGGACGCCCGACAACGCTCCCGCGATCGGCTCCGGCGACGTCGAGGGGCTGCTGTGGGCGACCGGCCACCACCGCAACGGCGTGATGCTCGCGCCACCGACCGGCCGCGCGATCGCCGCGCTGCTCGTCGACGGCGAGTTGCCGGCGGCGTTCCGCCCGTTCGCCGCCGACCGCTTCCACGGCGGGGTGCGCGCATGACGGTGACGGTGACGCTCAACGGCGAGCCGCGTGAGCTGCCGACGGGCGCGACGGTCGCCGACGCGGTCGAAGCCGTCGGTGCTCCCGCCGACGGCCGCGGGGTTGCGGCCGCCGTCGACGGCGAGGTCGTCCCGCGCAGCACGTGGGCGTCGCACGCCTTGACACCGGAGGACCGCGTCGAGGTCCTGCAGGCGGTTCAGGGAGGATGAGCCGGTGCCTGCACTGAAGATCGCCGACCGCGAGTTCGACTCGCGGCTGATCGTCGGTACCGGCGGCTTCCGCAGCCTCGATTCGATGCGCGAAGCCGTGCGCGCTTCCGGCGCCGAGATGGCGACGGTCGCGCTGCGTCGGGTCGACCCCGCATCGCGCGGCTCGATCCTCGAGGTGCTCGACGACTGCGGTTGCTTCGTCCTGCCGAACACCGCCGGTTGCTTCACCGCACGCGACGCCGTCACGACGGCCAGGCTCGCGCGCGAGGCGCTCGAGACCGACTGGCTCAAGCTCGAGGTGATCGGCGACGACAAGACGTTGCTGCCCGACCCCGCCGAGTTGCTCGTCGCCGCCGAGGAGCTCGTCGCCGATGGCTTCACCGTCTTGCCCTACACCAGCGACGACCCGGTCCTCGCCCGCCGCCTCGAGGACGCCGGCTGCGCGGCGGTGATGCCGCTCGGGTCGCCGATCGGCAGCGGCATGGGAATCGCCAACCCCTACAACCTGCGCCTGATCGTCGAGTCCGCGCGCGTCCCGGTGATCCTCGACGCCGGGATCGGCACGGCCTCCGACGCCGCGCTCGCGATGGAGGCCGGCTGCGACGCGGTGCTGCTTGCCAGCGCCGTCTCACGCGCCGAGGACCCGGCTGCAATGGCAGCCGCGATGCGCAAGGCGGTCGAGGCCGGTTTCGCCGCTCGCCACGCCGGCCGGATCCCGCGCCGCCTCTACGGCGAGGCGTCCAGCCCCGTGGAAGGCGTGGCGGAGCTCACGTGAGCTCCGAGAACTCCGAGAGCCTCCCGGAGCGGACCGCGCTCGACCGGCTCGCCGCGGACTGGACGACCGCCTGGACGGCGAAAGACGGTTTCGCGGCCTGCTGCAGCGCCGAGCTGACCTACGAGGACCCGCTCGCCGCGCAGCCGCTGATCGGCTTGGTCGAGCTCGAGGCCCACGCCGCCAAGCTGCGTGACGCCTTCCCCGACGCCAGCATCGAGCAGACAGCTCCGCCGCTCGTGCGCGGTGACTACGCCTGCGTCCCCTGGAAGCTGCTCGGCACCAACCGCGGCCCGCTCGCGATGCTGCCCGCCACCGACCGCTTCGTCACCCTGCACGGACTCCACTACCTCGAGCTGACCGACGGGCGCGTCCGTCGCGCCCGTGGCTTCCTCGACCTCTACGACGCTGCCACGCAGCTAGGCCTGCTCCCCGCCCGCGGCGGCTGGGGGGAGCAGGCGCTGATGCTGCTCAGAGGCTTCGGACTGCGGCGCTAGCTACTTGACGGTGATCGAGCCGTCTTGACCCGAGTGGATCGTGCAGTGGTAGGCGATCTCGCCGGGAGTGGTGAACGTCTCCTCGTAAGTGTCGCCCGGCTGCAAGGTGCCCGAGTCGAAGTCCGGTCCCGGGCCCTCCTCCTTGGTGACCGTGTGCGGCAGCTTGCCGGTGTTCGTCCACTTGACGGTCACGCCCTTCTTGACCGTCGCGGCCTTCGGGTCGAAGTCGATGTCGACGATCTCGACCGCGAACTGCTTGCCGGCCGCCGCGCCACCACCGGAGGCCTGCTTCTCGGTCGTTGTGGTCTGCTCGGTCGTCGCGGCGCTGTCGCCCGAGTCGCTGTCGTCGTCTCCGCCGCAACCGACGGCCACTAGGCCGAGGACTAGACAGGCGCTGATCGCTGCAAGGAACTGCTTCATACCGGACCTCCTCAGGACGTGTGCGACCAGCGTACTCCCGCTGGCGGCAGGCGTCAGATCAGCAGCTCGAGCAGCGCCTTCTGAGCGTGCAGCCGGTTCTCGGCCTGGTCCCAGACGGCGGAGCGCGGCCCGTAGAGCACCTCGGCGGTGATCTCCTCACCGGGGTGGGCCGGCAGGCAGTGGAGCGCGATCGCGTCGTCGCGCGCGGCAGCCAGCAGCGCGTCGTCGATCCGGTAGGGCCCGAGCGCCGCGCGCCGCGTGGCGGCCTCGCTCGGGTCGTCGCCCATGCTGACCCAGACGTCGGCGTATACGGCGTGCGCTCCGGCAGCTGCCTCGTGCGGGTCAGTCACGACGGTCGCGCGGCCCGAGCCCTCGGCACCCGCGCGCGCGAGCTCGACCGCCGCCGCGGCCGGGGCCAGCTCGGCGGGGCTGGCGACGACGACGTCGACGCCGGCCTTCGCGCCGAGGACCATCAGCGACGCCGCGACGTTGTTGCCGTCGCCGACGTAGGCGAGCCGCAGCCCGTCGAGAGTCCCGAAGCGCTCCTGCAGCGTGAGCAGGTCGGCGAGCGCCTGGCACGGATGGTGGTCGCGCGTGAGCATGTTCACCACCGGCACCGATCCATGCTCGGCGAGCTCCTCGAGCGGTGCGTGGTCGCCGGTGCGGATGCCGATCGCGTGGACGAAGCGCGACAGCACCATCGCGGTGTCGCGTGGAGACTCGCCGCGCGAGAGCTGTAGCTCGTCGCCGCGCAGCACGACCGGCGTCCCGCCCAGCTCGTTGACGCCGACCTCGAACGACACGCGTGTCCGTGTCGAGGGAGCCTCGAACACCAGTGCGACGCTCTTGCCGGCGAGCGCGTCCGATGCGAGCCGGTTGGCCTTCAGCTCCGCGGCGCGGTCGATCAACGCGGTCAGCTCGCCGCGCGTAAGCTCGGCGCCGGTCAGGAAATGACGAGTCACCCCGGCATCGTATTGCGGCTTCTCACGTGGAACCTCCTCCATGGGCGCGACTTCCCACCGAACCGCGAGCTCGAGACCTTGCGCTCGCGGCTGCTGCGCGTCGCCGAGCGCGACGCCACGCACATTCAGGTCAACCGCTCGCTGCGCCGAGAGTTCGCGAGCAAGATCGCCGGCTGGGAGTGGGACGTCGCGCTGCTCCAGGAGGCGCCGCCGCGCTGGCTCGTCGATCTCGAGCGGGCGACCGGCGCGGCTGGGGCACGCGATCTGACCTCGCGCAATTCGGTCGCTCCGTTGCGCGCGGCGATCGCGGACTGGAGCCCCGACTTGATC
This sequence comes from Thermoleophilaceae bacterium, assembly GCA_044867325.1. Taxonomy (GTDB): domain Bacteria; phylum Actinomycetota; class Thermoleophilia; order Solirubrobacterales; family Thermoleophilaceae; genus JAAYBF01. Next base: position 17,120 of record JBIOUS010000001.1, read on the forward strand.
AAGTCGCACGAGGGCGGCTCGAACATGCTGCTCGTCCGGCCGCCGGCGCGGATCGTCGCCACCCACGCCGAGACGCTGGCCACTCGTCCCGAGCGGCGGCGCCTGCTGATGGCGCGACTGGAGCTGCCGCAGGGACGCCGGCTCGTCGTCGCTTGCATGCACCTGTCGGTGCCGCGGACGGGGCAGGGGCGGGCCGAGGCGCTGCACGCCGCCGAGCTGGCAACCGAGTGGGCGACGGGCGATCCGCTGGTCTTCGGCGGCGACCTCAACCTGCGCCCGGCCGACCATCGGGTGGCGTTCGACGACCTGCGCGACCGCATCGGGCTCGCCGCTCCGACCGGGCCGCGGGCGATCGACCACCTGCTCGCCCGCTCGCTCGACGTCGTCGCGCCTCCGGTGGCGCTGGCCGGCGCTGAGCGGGAGGTTCCGGGACCGGACGGGCTAGCGATCAGGCTGTCCGACCACGCCCCTGTCGTCGCCTCGTTCGGCCTGCGATAGTCCAGTCGCAGACTGGCGAACCGATTCGGACCAGGAGGCAGTTTCAGATGGCGGAGCAAGGGCGCGACGGCGCGGGACGCAAGACAGGTGGCAGCTCGAAGAAGGCCGCGACCGGTGGCGTCCCCGACCTGCGCGAGGCGCTTCACGGCCTGATCGACCCACTGGGCATGGTGATGCTCACGCGTGAGCGGATAGAGGATGCGCTCAACGACGCCGTCAGCCGTGGCCGGGTCACCGCCGACGACGCCCAGGACCTCGTCGCCAGCCTGATCGAACGCGGCCGGCGTCAGACCAACGACGTGCTCGGCGAGCTCGAGGACCTCGTCTCGACCAAGGCCGACAAGGCGCGCGCGAAGGCCACCGACAAGGCACGTCGCGCCGCTGGCATGGGGGCGAGCTTCCCGATCGCCGGCTACGAGGACCTCACTGCCGCGCAGGTACAGGCGCGGCTCGACGGCCTGGCTCCCGCTGACCTGCGCAAGGTGCGCGAGCACGAGAAGCGTCACGCGAACCGTAAGACGGTCCTGCGCACGATCGACCAGCGGCTCAAGTAGTCGTGTCCGAGACCCCTTCAACTCCGGCCGCCCGGCGGCCACGGCCCAAGCGCGACGAGGAGCTCGAGGTGACGATCGAGTCGCTCGCCTACGGCGGCGCCGGCGTCGGTCGCTCCGAAGGCTTCGTCGTCTTCGTCCGCGGTGCGCTGCCCGGCGATCGTGTCCGCGCACGCGTCGGCAAGTCGAAGCGCTCCTACGCCGAGGCGACGATGGTCGAGCTGCTCGAGCCGGCACCCGACCGCATCGAGCCGGCCGTCCCGCACGCCGGCGCGCCGTGGCAGGTGCTCCCCTACGAGCGCCAGCTCGAGGTCAAGCAGGGCCAGGTCGTCGAGGCGCTCGAGCGCCTCGGCGGCTTCGAGGCGCCGCCGGTCGAGCAGATCGTCCCGGCCGTCGAGCAGTTGCGCTACCGCAACAAGGTCGAGTACTCGTTCGGCGAAGACGAAGACGGCCGGATGGTGCTCGGCTCGCACCGCGCCGGTCGCTGGGACGTGATCGACGAGCTGACCGTCGACGTGCTCGCCTCGGAGCGGGTCGACGAGCTGCGCAACGCGATCGCCGACTGGTGTCGCGACCAGGAGGTCCCGCCCTACGACCGCCGCGACCAGTCGGGCGTGCTGCGCAACCTCGTGATCCGCGAGGGTCGCCGCACCGGCGAGCTGCAGGCGCGCCTGGTCACCCGGCGCAAGGAGCTCGAGACGGACGTGCTCGCCGCCTCGGTCCCGGCCGACAGCTTCCTGACGACCAACATCGAGGGCCTCGGCGAGACGACCATCGGCGGCGAGACGTCGCTGATCAAGGGCCAGAAGAAGCTGTTCGAGGAGCTCGAGGTCGGCGGCAACAAGCTCCGCTTCGGCATCTCACCGGAGGCCTTCTTCCAGACCAACACCGAGATGGCCGAGCGGCTCTACGGGATCGCCACCGAGCTGGCGGGCCTGACCGGACGCCAGCGCGTCTTCGACCTCTACTGCGGCATCGGAACGATCGGGATCGCGCTGTCGCTCGAGGCGCGCGAGGTGATCGGCGTCGAGATCGTCGAGGAGGCCGTCGCCGACGCGATCGCCAACGCCGAGCTGAACGGGATCGACAACGCCCGCTTCTACGCCGGCGACATCCGTACCGCGATGCGCCCGCTGATCGAGGAGGAGGGCACCGCCGACGTCGTCGTCATCGACCCGCCCCGCGCCGGCCTGTCGCAGAAGGTCGTCCGCCGCGTGCTCGAGGTCGGCGCACCGACGATCGTCTACGTCTCCTGCAACCCGACCACCCTGGCTCCCAACGCCCGCCAGATGGTCGACGCCGGCTACGAGCTCGTCACGGTCCGCCCCGTCGACATGTTCCCCCAGACCCCGCACATCGAGTCCGTCGCGCTGTTGCGCAAGTCATAGCTTCGCAATCACTTATAAGTGATAAAATCCGCGCGGGATGGCACCCGGTGAACTGATCCGCAACACGCGCATTCGCCACGGACTGAGCCAGCAGAGCCTGGCGCGCCGCGCGGGCACGCGTCAGTCGGCGATCAGCCGACTCGAGCGGGGCGAGGTGTCGCCAACCGTCGAGACGCTGCAGTTGCTGCTCAACGCCATGGGGGAGCGTTTGGAGCTGGGAGGCGCGCCGCTCGAGCGACGTTATGACCCTCTTCACCGCCAAGCCAATGCCGAACGGTCGCCAGAGGATCGTCTCGCGCTCGCGATCTCGTGGAATCGAATGGCGGGACGCTTTGCTCAGGCTGGACGGGAGTCTCGTGGCGAAGCGTGAGCCGCTCGACGCCGAGCGCATCTTCCGCTCGCTGGCCGAGGGTGGCGTCGACTATGTGCTGATCGGTGGCATCGCGGTGCAGACCCACGGTCATGTGCGGATGACCAACGACGTCGACCTGATCCCAGCGCCCGACCCGGCCAACCTCGAGCGGCTGGCGATGGCGCTGCGCTCGCTCGATGCACGCGTCTTGAATCCCGGCAGCGAGGACGTAGCTATCGACGCACGCATGCTTCCGCGGGCGACGATCTGGCAGTTCGCGACGCGCGACGGAGACATCGATGTGATGCACGAGGTCCCGGATGGCGCTCCGTTCGACCAGCTCAGCGAACGGGCGCTGCGGGTCCGTCTCGGCGATGTCGAGGTTCCTGTCGTGAGCCTCGACGATCTCATTCGCATGAAGCTCGCGCGCGGCCGCAGCATCGACTTGGAGGACGTCGCCGCGCTGACCGACCCTGGGGCTACGTGACAACCGGCTCGTCTCCCGCCACGGCGGGTTAGATTGCGCGTGTTCGCATGAGCGCCTACTACCCCGGACCGAATCCGCCCGACGCGCCTGAGCTGCGTGTGCTGGGTGTGCTGATCGAGAAGCGGCGGACGACGCCCGACGTCTATCCGCTGAGCGTCAACTCGCTGCGGCTGGCCTGCAACCAGGCGACGAACCGCGACCCGGTCGTCGAGTACGACGAGCACGTCGTCCTCGACGCGCTGGAACGGCTCGGTCGTCGCGGCTGGACGCGACTCGCCAGCGGCGCCGGCAGCCGCTCGCGCAAGTACCGCCACCTCTTCGACGAGGCGCTCGGCCTGTCCGACGACGAGCTGTCGATGCTCGCGGTGCTGATGCTGCGCGGTCCGCAGACCCCGGGCGAGCTCAAGCAACGCACCGACCGGCTGCATCCGTTCGCGGACCTTGCCGCGGTCGAGGACACGCTGCTGAAGCTGATCGACCGTGAGCTCGCCGCCCGCCTGCCGCGCCGTCCCGGTCAGAAGGAGCAGCGCTACGTGCAACTGCTCGACGGCGGTGGTGACGGCGAGACGCCGGCGGTCGCTGAGCCGGCCAGTCCCTCCTTCGCAGAGCCGTCAGCCGCCTCTGAGGCGTACGTCGGCTCGCCGCTCGAGGAGCGCGTCGACAGCCTCGAGCGGCAGGTCGCCGAGCTGAGCGGTGAGCTCCGTGCGCTGCGCGCGGAGCTCGGTCCTTAGCGAGCTACTTCTTCTTTTTCTTCTTCGGCGGCGTCAGCTTCAGCACGATCTTGACGCGCTTCGTCGAGCTCACGCCGGGCACGATCGTCGCGCGCAGCACGGCCGTCACCTTGACCTGCTTGGCGCCACGCCGCTTCGCCTTGGCAAGCTGCTTGCGCACCTTGCGCGGGATCGCGATCCGCAACTTCGCCTTGCGGCCTTGGACCACCTGCGCCTTGCCGCCGCCGAAGACGATCGTCTTGATCTTCGTCGCCTTCCTGCGCGGCTTCGCTCCCTTGCGCTTCGCCGCGGCATCGACTACGAGCAGCGACGAGGACTTCGCCGCGAACGGCTTGTCGACGCCGAGCTTCTTCTTGCGATCGCGGAGGAACGTCATGCTCTCCTTGATCGACTCGTCGAGCGTGACGAACAGCTGGCGACAGCCGGCGGCCGTCGGGCGCAGGTCGCTCCGTCCGGGCGGGATCGCGGTGCCGCCCGCGCAGATGCGGTCGATCGTCGCGAGGTCGATGTAGGAGCTCCTGACCGGCACCGGCTCGCCAGGTCGCTTGGCGGCGGCGAAGATGTTGTCGAGCAGACTCGACAGGACCAGCGGCAGCGTCTTGGTCGCGCGCGGGTCGCAGAGGTCGACGCCCGCGCAGCCGAGGAAGACTCCCTGCTTCTCCTCGGAGGCGACCATGTCGACCTCGGTGTTGAAGCGCTCGACGTTGATCTGGTAGTCGACCTTCGAATCGCTGTTGGGGTCCTTGCCCTCCCAGTGCAGCTCGATCAGGCACTTGAGGTCGTCGCGCAGGCCGCTCGACGGCGCCTGGCTGCGGTTGGCGGGCCTGTAGGGATTGCCCTTCGACTCGTCGCAGCCGACGGTCGTCGGCACCGACGACGGAAGCCCGGACATGTCGATCTGGCCGTTGCCGGTGCTCCCGCCGAAGCCGTTGCAGTTCTGCCAGAGCGAGACGCAGGTCTGGACCGGCGAGGGCGGCGGGAAGCCGGCGCACGTGCTGACCCAGAGGCCGACGCAGACGACGAGCCGCGGGTCGCTGCCGCAGGCCACCAGGACGACCGTCGGGTCGCTGCAGCGGGGGTCGACGGGCGGGGGCGGGTTGGACGACCCGGGCGTCGTCGACCGCGAGAACACCGCCAGCGCGTCGTCGGTCTGACCGGTCACGTAGACGTTCTTGTTGTCGGGTGAGACCGCGACTCCGTGGGCCGAGGCGAGCCCGTTCGCCGTCGCGCAGCCACCCCCGGCCGCGCCGATGTCGCGGACGCACTCGAGTGGCCCTAGCGCGCCGGTGGTCGGTTGGCGCGTCATCGCCGTTACGGCGTTGTCGGCCGCGCCGGCCCCGTAGACGCTCGCCCCGTCTGGTGACACGGCGACGCTCTCGGCTCCGGCAAGTCCCTCGGCGATCACGCAACCCGTAGCGACGCTAGCCGTGTCCTTGGCGCAGCCGGCCTGGGTGAGCACCGCCGTGGTGGGGTTGCGTGTGTAGGTGCGGACGGAGCCGCTGCTGGAGCCACCGGCGTAGACGTGGAGGTTGTCCGGCGAGACCGCCACTCCGACCGCCAGCGATATCCCGCCAGTGGTACCGGCCGGCGTGACGGCACCGGTGGTCGTGTCGCGTAGGAACGCGGCGACGGCGTTGCCGACCGCGGACGCTACGTAGACGCCCTTGCCGTCGGGCGCCATCGCCAGCTCGCGCGGGTTGCTGAGACCCGTCGTCGTGCTGCTGGCGAAGGTCAGCGCGCCGGTCGTCACGTTGCGGTTGAGCACTACCAGCCGGCTTGCGTTCTGGGCGGCCACGTAGACCTGCGCGCCATTCGGTGAGACGGCGATGCCCTCGGCGCCGTCGAGCACGTTGACGGTGGAGGCGAGGTCGGTGCAGGTCGCGGACGAGCCGCCGGTGCCCTCGACGCAGCTCGCCGGGACGAGCGCCCCGCCGGACCCGCGCGTGAAGACCGAGACAGCGTCGTCGTCGCCACCGGTCACGTAGACGTGGTTGCCGTAGACGGCGATGAAGCGGGCGCTGCTGAGCCCGTCCGAGGTCGCGGCGCACGTCGCGCTCGGGCCGTCGTCCTCGACGCACCCCAGCGGAGACAGCTGACCGTTGGCGGCACGCGAATAGGAGACGACAGCGTTGGCGCTTTGGCCTGCGACGTAGACGTTGGCGCCGTCAGGAGAGACCGCTACTCCGCGCGCCCCGTCGAGGCCCGTCTCGGTGTGCTGCTCGAGGAACTGCAGCGAGCCCTGGGCAGCGGTAGCGGCGCCAGCCGTCCCCAGCGAGAGCGATGCGAGAACGACTATGAAAGCTGCGAGCCGGGCCATGGCCAAGACGCGACCCTACCACCGACTTTCGAGTCGGCGGGCATGTTCCAGATCTCAGGCCTTCGTCTCGACGCTGGTCACCGGCAGGCCGGTCGCGTGCGCAGCCTTGCGCTGGAGGTCCAGGTGGAGCCACTTCGACAGGTGGTGCGGCAACGTCGAGACGATCAGCTCGTCGTAGCTGTCGCGGTTGCAGGCGTCGGTGATCGCCGCCAGCGGGTCGGGGTCGCCGACGATCGCCTCCTTGACCGGCAGCCCGGTCGCGCGCAGCCGCTCGACGAGCGCGTCACGGTGTTTCTCGGCCCCCTCGCGCCCCTTGTCCGACGCCATGTTCGCCGCCCACGCCACCCCGTGCGGCGTCGCCGGGATCAGGACGGTGAACTCGTAATCCCCCCGTCCGGCGCGCTCACGTAGCGCCGCCAACAAATCGTCCGACTCGGCGGTCTGATTTGCCACCACAAGCACCTGCGCCACGGCTCCTCCTAGGTTCGACTTAAGTCGAACCTACCCAGCTAATAAGGAGGGAAATCGGCGTACCAGTCGCCGAGCGAGCGGAAGGCGCTCCAGAATGCGCGCTTGGCGCGCTCGTCGTCGAGCGATGCGTCGATGTCGGGCACGTAGAGGGCGTCGCAACTTGCGGTCAGCTTCTGGATCTCGCCGGGGTTGGTGGTGACCTCGGCGGCGAGCGGCACCTGGAGGGCGTTCAGTTCCTCGCAGGCCTCCTCGCCCATCACGACGATGATCCGCGGCTGGACGACGGCGAGCTCGTCGAGGATGCGCGCCTTGCACTCCGGCGCGGCGAGGTCGGTGTCGTGGACCGGGCACTTGACGACGACGGTCCCGTAGACGGCGAGCGGGTCGATGCCGAGCCGCTTGAAGCTCTTCATCAGCGCGCTACCCGAGCGGCCGTAGAAGGCGACGCCCTCCTCGATCTCCGACGGCCGCGGCGCGAACTTGAGCATGAAGACGTCGGCCTGCGGGTGACCGGAGCCGAGCACCGGCATCAGGTTGCCGCGCGGGCAGTAGTCGCACTCCTGGATCTCGTGGGTGAGCTGGTTCAGCTCGCGGATCGCTCGCTCGAGGTACTTCTCGCGGATCTCGTCGTCGGTCGCCGGCACGACCGAGGGATTAGACGGAGGGCCGCTCTGTCCTCTTGGCTGCATCGTTCGTTGCTTTTCGGGTGGCGCCGGCGCCCGGCTTGGCGGTCCGCCGGCGGGCCGCCTCGGGCGTCGCGCGGGTCTGGATGAACTTCAGCGCCTGGACGTAGAGCAGCGACTGCTTCTTGCGCACGATGTCGGCGTCGCGCAGCGATTCGAGGAACTCCTCGGGGCCGTCGAAGTCGCGCATCCGGATCTTCACCGAGCCCAGGCCGGCGGCGACGTGGCTATCCGATCCAGCCCCCGCGACGATCCGGTACTTCTCGGCGAAGCGGGCCGCCTCCTCGTTGAACGTCGAGAACGCGACGCGCGGATTGAAGACCTCGATCGCGTCGACGTCCTCGACGACGGCGAGCAGGTTCTCGTAGTCGGGGACCGAGTGCATCCGGTCGAAGGGGTGCGGCACGTAGACGAGGCCGCCCTGCGCACGGATCTCCGCGATCGTCTGCTCCAGGGTAAGGCCCTTCGGGATCTTCTCCTCGATGAAGAGGCCGATCACCTCACCCTGGTCGGCGGTCTTGACCTCCTCGGCGACGATCACCTCGATGCCGCCCATCTCCTCGGCGAGCGCCCGTGCCTCGTGGGCGCCGGAGACCTCGTTGTGGTCGGTGATCGCGATCTTGTCGAGCCCCGCGGCCTTGGCCGCCTCGAGCAGCGTCGCCGCAGGCGTCGCGCAGTCGCTCGAATGGTCGGTGTGCATGTGCAGGTCGACGTGGACGAAGTCGCGCTCGGCGAGCCGCTTGCGCACGTTCGGCTTGCCGACCGGATCGTGGCGGCGTGCAGCGGCGGTCGCGTAGAGCGCTTCGAACTCGTCGACGGCGTGTCCCCACGACAGCTTGTCGCGCGCTCGCTCGACGCGTGCCGCGATCTGCGCGAGCAGGTCGGGCTCCACGACCAGTCGCTCGAGCTGCGCGCCCAGCGCGATCGCGTCGCGCGGGTCGAACATCAGACCGAGCTCGCCGTCGTCGAGCAGCTCTGCGTACTGCGGCAGGTTCGAGACGACCGGGACCGCTCCGGCGCCGAGCGCGCGCAGCACGAGCTGCGACGACGGCGCCACGCCCGTCGAGGCAGCCACGACGATGTCGGCGCGGGCGAGGTGCTCCGCCTCGGTCCCGTCGGCGGGCCCGGCCAGACGGACGCGGTCGCGCAGCCGTCGCGGGAGCTGCAGCGGCGACGCCACGGCGGCCGGGTCGCGTAGCCAGATCGTCGCGGTCCAGTCCGCCTCGGCCGGCAGCTTGCGCAGCGCGCGCAGCAGCACGCGCAGCGCGCCGCGGTCCTCGTCTGCCGAGTAGAGGATCTCGGTTGGGCCGTCGGACCTCGCGGCCTCGATCGGATCGGCGCCGGGGGGCACGACCGCGTACTGCCCGGGGAAGAAGCGGTCCAGGAGGTCGCGGGTGGCCACCGATGTCGCGGTCCGCGCGTCGAGGCGTCCGAATAGCAACTGCACCACGCGCCGCGCGACCTGCGTCGAGAGGAACCGCTCGGTGGTGCCGTGGAAGGTCCCGACGTTCAGCGTCCGCGAATGGCGCAGCGCCGCCGAGGCGGCGCTCGGCGCGAACGGCTCGTGGACGTGGACGAAGTCGAGCTCGGCGTGCTCGAGCAGGTCCTCGAGCGTTCGCGAGACGTCTATCGGCAGCGCCACGGCACGACCCCGCCTAAATGGAAGGCTCTGCCCGACCGCCAGCACGTCGCCGTCGAACAGTGCGTCCTGGTCGCCCGCGAGGATCCGCTTGACCCGCGCCCGGCCCTCGCGCACCAGCTTGCGCGAGTCCGCCGGCGCGACGATCACGACCCGGTGGCCGCGCTCGCGCAGCTCCGCCGCGACGCGCTCGACGTAGCGGTTGACGTCATGCCCCTGCTCCCAGGGATACGGCGTCACCTGCGCGATCGAGAAGGACTCAGCCACGGCGACCCAGGATAGGTGTAGAACGCGAACGGGCGGCCGTTGGCCGCCCGTTCGTACTGCTCGAATGCTTTACCGCTAGGACTGAGCCGGCTCGCTGCTCACCGGAACGTCGCCCGGGAGCTTCGGGGCGCCGCCGTTCTCGGCGATGAACTGCTCGGTGTTCGTACGTGCGACCGAGTCTTGGACCTGCACCGGCGGCGACTTCATCAAGTAGGACGACGGCGCCTCGAGCGGTCCGCCGATCCCCTTGTTGAGCGCCAGCTTGCAGCAGCGCGTCGCGTCGATCACGATGCCCGCCGAGTTCGGCGAGTCCCAGACCTCGAGCTTCAGCTCGACGTTGAGCGGCACGTCGCCGAAGGCCTGGCCCTCGACGCGGATGTGCGCCCACTTGCGGTCGGTCAGCCACGGCACATAGTCCGACGGGCCGATGTAGACGTCGTCCTTCGGCAGCTCGTGGTCCATGATCGACGTGACCGCGTTGGTCTTCGAGATCTTCTTGGACTCCAACCGCTCGCGCTCGAGCATGTTGTAGAAGTCCATGTTGCCGCCGACGTTGAGCTGCGACGTGCGCATCATCTTCACGCCGCGGTCGCCGAACAGGCGGGCGAGCTGGCGGTGGACGATCGTCGCGCCGACCTGCGACTTGATGTCGTCGCCGACGATCGGCAGACCCTTCTGGCGGAAGCGGTTGCCCCAGTACTCCTCGCGAGCGATGAACACCGGGATGCAGTTGACGAAGCCGCAGCCGGCCTCGAGCACCTGCTCGACATACCACTTGGTCGCGTCCTCGGAGCCGACCGGCAGGTAGGAGACGACGACGTCGGTCTTCGTGTCCTTGAGGATCTGGACGATGTCGGCGGTCTCGCCGGGCGCCTTGGTGATCTTCTCCTTGAGGTACTTGCCGAGGCCGTCGTGGGTCATGCCGCGGTAGACGGGCACGTCGAGGTTCGGCACGTCGGCGAACTTGATCGTGTTGTTCTGGCCGGACCAGATCGCCTCGGAGAGGTCCTTGCCGACCTTGTCGGCGTCGATGTCGAACGCGGCTGTGAACTCGATGTCACTGATGTGGTAGCCGCCGAGGTCGACGTGCATCAGGCCAGGAACGTCTTGGTTGGGATCGGCGTCCTTGTAGTACTCGACGCCCTGCACGAAGGCGGACGCGCAGTTGCCGACGCCGACGATCGCGACGCGCACCTTCTCTGATTGGTAGCGCGAAGCGCCGTTGGTTGAAGCGTTGTCGCTCACTGAGCCTCCGTAAGGGTCTGAGGAAAAGAAGGGAGGGGCGGCCCTGGTCGAGGGCCGGCGCACAGGGGATACGAACCCCGGCGCGGGGCTTGCGTTACACGCCTGAGCCTAGCGCCCTGCGTACGTGGAAGATTCGTTGGAAGGTCGTGATGACCGTCAGCGCGGCGAGCAGGTAGATCGCCGGGGCGAGCAACTCGAAGTCGCCGAGCCCTGCGCCCTTGGCGAACAACAGGCCGGCCGAGATGATCACGACACGCACCGCACGCGTCGCCAGACCGACCTTGCACTCGACCCCGAGCGCCTCGGCACGGGCCCGCGTGTAGCTGACCATCAGCGAGAACAAGACGGCGACCACGACCGCCGCGACGGCCAGCTCGTCGCCCTCGGAGGCGAAGTAGGCGGCGACGGCGGTCAGCACGATTCCCTCCTCGACGCGGTCGAGCGTCGAGTCGAGGAACGCTCCGAAGGGGGTGCCCTTGCCCGACATCCGCGAGTAGCGGCCATCGAGCGTGTCCATCACCGAGCCGAGAATGAACGCGATCCCCGCGAGGAAGAACAGCCGCTGGGTGACGAGCACCGCGGCGATCACGTTGCCGACGAGGCCGGTCATCGAGATCGCGTTGGGGGTAAGTCGCGACTGGATCAGCCGGTTGCGCGCCTGCTCGCGCATCTCCGCTGCGCGGCCATTGGCCACGCGCTCACTGCCGCCGACTCCCACTAGGCCACCGCTTGCGCGCGTCCGGAGCGCCAGGCCCAGGCATCGGGTCGGGCACGGCCGAGGGCGTAGTAGGCGCCCCAGGCGGAAATCGCGGCGACCAGAGCGCCGAGCGCGGCGTCGAGCCAGAAATGGTTGGCGGTCACGATGACCACGAATGTGACGACCGCCGGGTAGAGCGCCCAGAGCACCTTCGCGAAGCGGTTCTGGGCGATCCGCATCGCCGGGATGCCGATCATCAGCGCGAACGCCACGTGCATCGACGGCACGGCGGCGAACGGGTTGTAGAGCACGTTGGCGCTCGCCTCGGCCTGCGGCCCGACCAGCGCCGAGACGGTGTCGTTGAAGCCCCACTCGGGCAGGTAGCGCGGCGGGGCGGTCGGGTAAGCCATGTAGCCGACGAGCGCCAGGCCCATCGCGATCATGAACATGTTGCGGACGAAGTAGTAGCTCTCGTTACGGAAGATGTAGAGCCAGATCAGGAACGTCGTCGTGATCACGAAGTGCGAGTTGACGTACATCCAGTTCGCGCCCGTCACTAACCAGTCGGCGTTGCTCTGGGCCCAGGACTGGAGCCCAGGCTCGAAGAACAGTCCGACCGCCCGCTCGACGTCGACCAGCGTGCGCGCGTTCTCGAACGCCAGCGTCGCCTGACCGTCGACCAGGCCCCGGACGATTCGATAGATGTAGTACGCCCCGGCGAACAGCGCGAGCTGGCGCAGCGCGTCGATCCAGCCCTGCGGCAGCCAGCGGCTACTGACCCGCCAGGCGCGCCGGAACTGGAGCGTGAAGTCGTCGTAGACCTGGCGCACGAACGAGCAGGGTACCGCGGTCAGCCGTTGTTGCAGCGTTTCCCGCGCTGAACGATCCGCTCGGGTGAGAAGCGGGTCACCAACGGTAGGAAGCCGGCCTTGGTCGCGGTGACGCGCGTCCAGTCGCCAGCTCGCTCGACGCAGCCGCCCTTCGCGAGCCAGTAGGGCGTCCAGCGCACGCGGACCAGCGCGCTGCCGGGGCGGCGGACGCGCAGCAGCACGCGGTCCGAGCCGAGCTGCTCGAGCTGGATGTTGGCGTCGCCTTCCGGGATCACGAACGGCGCCGGCAGCGTGACCTCGTAGATCCGCCAGTGCTCGAACTGCTTGCGCAGGCGTAGGTAGGGCAGTCCGCTCTCGATCAGGGCACGCTCACGGTACGAGCTGGAATCCGGCTTGGCATCCGGCAGCGCGACGAAGCGGACCGCGTTCTCCGACAGCCAGCTCGCATAGGTCAGCTCGTTGATCCGGTCGCCGTAGAAGATCGGGTGGCGGCCGGTGTCGAGCTGGCGCAGCCAGCCGCGCGCGAGCGGCGCCTCGGAGGCCACCTCGGCGCCCTCCCAGTGGCCGAAGGTGAACGGGATCTCGACGCGCCACTGACCGGGCTCGAGCGCGAGGTACTCACGTAGCGGGTCGAAGTAAGACGCCTTGGCGACGGGGTCGTCGATCGCCTTGTAGATGTCGCGCACCGCCGGCGACCACTGCCAGAACGCGAGCGCGCCGAGCAGCGCGATCATCGGCATCATCGGGCGCCGGCCGAGCCGCGGCCAGAGCGCGCAGGCGAGTACCGGCCCGCCGACCAGCGCACCGATACGCACCGCGTTGCCCCCCATCGCGGTGTGCAGGACGAGCGCCAGCGACGCCCCGATCCCGTACAGCGCGGCGGTCCAGCGCAGCGTGCCCTGCGAGCGCGGCAGCAGCAGCACGCAGACGAGCGCGAACAGCGGGATCGGCAGGTAGGAGGAGAACGGGAACGGCGCCCAGCCGCCCTCGGGGAAGGCGATCGTCAGTAGTACCGGTGGGATGAACGCCGCCGCGGCGAGTACGAGTCCGTCACGGCGCGCTACGCGGTCGCTGCGCCAGTGGGCGAGTGCGTGGCCGGTTCCGCCCATCGCCAGGAAGAGCCCGGCAACCGGGCTCGAGATCGCGCTGAGCACGGCGAGCAGCGGTGCGAGCAGTCGTCGCTCGCGCTGCACCGCGAGCGCCGCCGCCATGCCGAAGCCGACACCGAGCGCGAACGGCAACCGGTTGGTGAACAGCACGGTCGCCGAGCCGATGCCGAACCAGATCGTCCCGAAGCGCGCGTTGACCGGCCCATAGGCCTTGCGCATCAGCTCGGTGAAGCAGATCGTCGCCACGACGGCCGAGATCGCACCCATCAGCTGTGGGCCGAGCAGCCAGCCGAGCGGCGGCGAGAGGATCGAGTAGGCCGGTGTGTGGTGGCCGCCGTACCACTGACCGTTCCAGACCGTGAAGCCCTCGCGGCCGAACAGCTCGGAGCGGAAGATGTGTGCCGCGAGGTCCGGCGAGCGCGGCTTGAAGTAGAGGTAGATCCCCGCCAGCAGGACGGAGATCAGCGTCGGCGCAATCCGCCACCAGTCGATTCGGCGGAGCCGCGACACGCGGGTAGGCTAGCTAGCGGATGCCGTCGTCCGCACCGGAGCCGCTGAGCGTCGAGGACGCACGCATCCTCGCGCTGGAGGAGGGGCCGGTGCGCGGGCACACCTGCAAGCTGGTGCTGCTCGACGGCGTGCGCGGGGTCGAGCAGCTGCGTGAGCACGTCGGGTCGCGGCTGAATCGCGAGCACCGGCTGGGCGTTCGCCTGGTCGAGGGGGACGCCCCGGCCTGGGAGCTGGACCCGGCTGTGGAGATCGAGCGCCAGGTCCGCGATGCGGGCAGCGTCGACGAGACCGGACTGCCCGAGCTAGTCGGCGCCTTGATGGCGGAGCGCCTGCCGCGCGACCGTCCGCTGTGGGCGCTCGACGTGGTCGCGATCGAGGGCGGACGCACCGCCCTCGTCTGGCGGATCCACCACGCGCTCGCCGACGGGTCGACGGCGATGCGAATGGCGCGCAATGTGCTGTTCGACGACGCGGAGGACGGCGGGACGCCCGCGACCGCCGCTGTCGGGACGGCCGGTCCGGCCAGCGCGCCGGGGGTGATCGCCGATACGCCGGCGCGCGGCCGAGCCGGCGCGGGCGATGGCGCCGTCGAGGCTCGTGGCTCCGCGCGTTCGCGGCTTGCTCCGCTGCGCGCCGCGCTGCACGTTCCAGCGACGCTGCATCGCGAGCTGGCGCGCCGCGGGGCCGAGACCGCGCTCGACGCCGAGATCGGCGAGCGCCGGGCGGTCGCCTTCGTCGACGTCGAGCTCGACATGGTCAAGCGGATCGCCCACGCCCTGTCCGAGCACACGACCGTCAACGACGTCGTGCTGACCGCGGTCGCGGGCGGCCTGCGCGCCTGGCTCGACGGTCTCGACGCGCATCCTCACGTGCTGCGCGTGAAGGTCCCCGTGAGCCTTCACCAGCCCGGCGACGACGATGGCAACCGCGACTCGTTCATCTGCGTCGACCTGCCGATCGACGGGGCCGACCCGGTCGCCCGGCTGCGCGCGGTCGCCGCCGAGACGCGCGAGCGCAAACGCGACCACGACGCCCAGACGCTCGATGCGTTCTTCCGCGATCTGTCGCACATGTCGAGCTCACTCGAGCGCTTCGCGGAGCACTGGGCCGAGAGCCCGCGCGTCTTCACGCTCAATGTCTCCAACGTGCCCGGCCCGCGCGGACCGCTGTCGGTCCTCGGCGCGCCGGTCGCCTCGATGCACTCGCTCGCCGAGATCGGCCACCGCCACGCGCTGCGCGTCGCGGTCGTCTCGGCCAACGGCCGGATCGGCTTCGGTTTCTGCACCGACGCCGACGCGATCGGCTCGCCGCAGCCGATCGCCGACGGCGTGGCGTCTGAGTTGCGGGCGCTTGCCACCGCGCTCGCCTGACGGGCGTCAGGCCGGACGAAGGATCGTGCGGGTCCTGGCCCCGAAAAGCCTTCGCCGGGTGCTACTTGGTCACGAAGTCGGCCACGTCGTCGATCAGCGCTGGCTGGTCGAGCCACGGCCAGTGGCCGGCGTCGTCGACGACCTTCACCGTCGCGGGACCGCCGAGCGCGTCGGTGTAGCGCTGCGCGAACTCCGGCGCGATGAAGGGGTCGTCGGCGCCGTGCGCGACCAGCGCCGGGCACCGGATTTTGGCCAGGTCGGCACCGGCGGCGGCGAGCACGTCGGACGGGGCGGAGCGGTAGAGCTTGAGGATCGCGCGCTGGGTGCCGTGGTCGAAGTGCTCCCAGGTCGCGTCGAGGAAGTCGGCCGGCACCGGCTTGTAGTTGCCGCGGTTGGTCACGTTGCGCAGCGCGGCCTTGAAGGTGAAGCCCATCGCCAGCTCGCCGAGCAGCGGTCGCCGCCACTGCCGCGCGATGAAGTGCCAGCGGTAGTCGGGCAGCAGCGGGACGCCAGAGATGATTGCCAGCCGCTCGATGCGCTCCGGGACCGCCTGTGCCAGCGCAAGACCGACGACGCCCCAGTCGTGCACGACGAGCGAAAAGCGGTCGAGTCCCTGCTGGTCCGCAAAGGCGCGCAGCCAGCGCGCGTGGCCGGCGATCGAGTAGTCGAAGCTCGCCAGCTTGTCGGACTCGCCATAGCCCGGTAGGTCAGGCGCATAGCCGCCCGTCTTCTCCAGGAACTCGCGCCACATCCAGCCGGCATTCGGCACGCCGTGGACGTAGAGCACCGGCGCGTGGTCGCCGCCCGGCGCAGCCAGCCAGTGCGTCTCGATCCCGTCGATGCTCCCGCGCCGCTCTTCGACAGTCGCCATGGCGGCGGTTCATATCAGGGGAGTCGCCGCCATAGGCTTCGGCCATGCCGCGCCGCACTGACTGGAAGCCTCCGCCGCCGCGGCGCCTGCGGACGATCCTCGAGCGGCTGCGCGCCGAGTACGGCCGGCCGGAGACGCGCATCCACGGCGCGCCGATCGACGAGCTGGTGCTGACCGTCCTCTCGCAGAACACCAACGACCGCAACCGCGACGTCGCCTACGAGCGGCTGCGTGACCGCTTCCCGTCGTGGGAGGCGGTGCGCGAGGCGCCGCCCGAGGAGATCGTCGAGGCGATCCGCCCCGGTGGCCTCGCCGTCACCAAGGCGCCGCGGATCCAGAAGATCCTCGACGCGATCTCGGGCTCCGGCCCGATGGACCTCTCATGGATGGCCGACGCCCCGCTCGACGAGGCGCGCGACTACCTCTGCGAGCTGCCCGGCGTCGGGCGCAAGACGGCCGCCTGCGTCCTGCTCTTCTCCTACGGCCGTCACGACGTCCCGGTCGACACCCACGTCCACCGCGTCGGCACCCGCCTCGGCCTCTTTCGCGAGGGCGCATCGCTCGACGAGTGCCACGACGAGATGCTCCGCCTCAGCAAGGGGGCCGATCCGATCGAGGCCCACGTCGCCCTGATCCGCCACGGCCGCCGCACTTGTCACGCACGCAAGCCCCAGTGCGGAGAGTGCCCGCTCCTTCGCCTCTGTCCGTATGGACGCTCCCGTGACGATCTGCCATAGTTGCACTTAGATTTTCTTCCGTAAGCCAGTAGAAGGAGCAGATGCGATGGGCAAGACCATCGGAATCGATCTAGGCACGACCAACTCGTGCATGGCAGTGCTCGATGGCGGTGAGCCCACGGTCATCGAGAACGCCGAGGGTGCGCGGACCACGCCGTCCGTAGTTGCCTTCACCGACAGCGGGGAGCGCCTCGTCGGCGCGCCGGCCAAGCGCCAGGCAGTCACCAACCCCGAGAACACGATCTTCTCGATCAAGCGCTTCATGGGTCGCAAGGAGGCGGAGGTCAAGGAGGAGGAGACGATCGTCCCGTACGAGGTCGTTCGCGGCCCGAACGGCGATGCGCGCGTCAAGGCGGCCGGCAAGGAGTACTCGCCGCCGGAGATCAGCGCGATGATCCTCCAGAAGCTGAAGGCCGACGCCGAGGCCTACCTCGGCGACACCGTCGACAGCGTCGTGATCACCGTTCCGGCGTACTTCAACGACGACCAGCGCCAGGCGACCAAGGACGCCGGCAAGGTCGCCGGCCTCGACGTCAAGCGGATCATCAACGAGCCGACCGCCGCGTCGCTGGCCTACGGCCTCGACAAGGAGGGCGAGGACCAGACGATTCTCGTCTTCGACCTCGGCGGTGGCACGTTCGACGTGTCGGTGCTCGAGATCGGCGACGGCGTCTTCGAGGTCAAGTCGACCGCCGGCGACAATCATCTCGGCGGCGACAACTTCGACAAGGCGATCGTCGACTGGCTCGTCAGCGAGTTCAAGAAGGCCGAGGGGACCGACCTGTCGCAGGACAAGATGGCCCTCCAGCGCCTCTACCAGGAGGCCGAGAAGGCGAAGGCCGAGCTGTCCTCCGCGCAGGAGACGCAGATCAACCTGCCGTTCATCACGGCGGTCGACTCGGTGCCGAAGCACCTCAACGAGCGGCTGACCCGCGCGAAGCTCAACGAGCTCTGCGGCGCGCTGCTCGACCGGCTCGTGGGGCCGACCAAGCAGGCGCTCGAGGACGCCGGCGCCAAGGGCGGCTCCGGCATCGACCACGTCGTGATGGTCGGCGGCATGACGCGCATGCCGGCGGTCCAGGAGAAGGTCAAGCAGCTGACCGGCAAGGATCCGCACAAGGGCGTCAACCCGGATGAGGTCGTCGCCGTCGGCGCCGCGATCCAGGCCGGCGTGCTGGCCGGCGACGTCAAGGACGTGCTGCTGCTCGACGTCACTCCGCTGACCCTCGGCATCGAGACCAAGGGCGGCGTGATGACGAAGCTGATCGAGCGCAACACGACCATCCCGACGCGCAAGTCGGAGGTCTTCTCGACCGCCGAGGACAACCAGACCTCGGTCGAGGTCCACGTCCTGCAGGGCGAGCGCGAGATGGCCTCGGGCAACAAGTCGCTCGGCAAGTTCCAGCTGACCGGCATCCCGCCGGCGCCGCGCGGCATTCCGCAGGTCGAGGTCGGATTCGACATCGACGCCAACGGCATCGTCAACGTGACGGCCAAGGATCTCGGC
>JBIOUS010000002.1:0-13546 GCA_044867325.1 Thermoleophilaceae bacterium
ACGTTCCGCGATCCGCGCGATTCGAAGCAGACCCCGGAGCGTCAGCTCGAGCACGTCGCCCAAGAGGCGAACCGGCGGATCTACGAGCTGGCGCTGCGCGACCAGTCGCGCCGGGGGATGGGCACGACCCTGACCGCGACGCTGGTCGACGGCGACGCCGTCAGCATCGGCCACGTCGGCGACAGCCGCGCCTACCGGCTGCGTGGCGACGAGCTCGTCCAGCTGACCCAGGACCACTCGCTGGTCGCCGAGCTCGAACGCTCCGGGCAGCTGACCCCGGAGGCCGCCGAGCACCACCCGCAGCGTTCGATCATCACGCGTGCCTTGGGCCCGGAGCCGGAGGTCGAGGTCGACACTCATACCCATCCCGCGCGCGCGGGCGATGTCTACGTGCTCTGCTCGGACGGTCTGACGGGGATGATCTCCGACAGCGAGCTGGCGACCCTGCTGCGTGCGGCCCCGTCGTTGGAGTCTGCTGCCGAGGCGCTCGTGCGGGCCGCCAATCAGAGCGGCGGCAAGGACAACATCACCGTCGTCCTGTTCCGGCTCGACGACGACGGCACGGGTCCCGCGGGCGATCCGCCGACCGCCGAGGAGACGATCCACCAAGGGTTGACCGTGAGCGACGTCGAGGCCGAGCGGCAGCGTGTCGACGCAACGGCCAGGAGCGCCCGCCCAGCCGACCGGGCTGTGTCGACGGCGATTCCCGAAGCCCGTCCGGCGCCGCGCCGTCAGGCGACGGCTGGACCGGCCCGCCCTCGGTCGCGCGCCCGCCTCGTCGCCACGGTCGGTGTGATCGTCCTGATCGTGGGGGCGCTGGCGATCGGCGCCTACGCCGCGGCCCGCCAGGTCTACTTCGTAGGAACCGACGACAGCGGCTTGGTCACCGTCTACCGCGGCCTGCCTTACGACCTTCCATTCGGCGTCAGTCTCTACTCGGCGCAGTACCGCAGTGGTATTCCGGCGACCTCGATCCCCGTCGCCCGTCGCGGCCGCGTGCTTGACCACGAGTGGCGCAGCGAATCCGACGCCGACGACCTCGTACGCCAGCTCGAGACGGGCTCGCTCGATCCGGGGCGGCAGACCGAGTGAGCGCGCGCACGCGCGAGCTGTTCGGCCTGATCCCGGTCTCGCTGCTCGTCTGCGCTGGGTTCGCGGCGGTGCTGGTGGCGCAGTCGCAGCAGGCGAGCGACCTGACGGCGACCTACGGCGCGGTCTTCCTCGGGCTGTGCGTCTTTGGCCACCTGTTCATCCGCGCACGGCTGCCCGACGCAGACCCGTACCTCTACCCGCTGGCCGCGCTGCTGGCCGCTTTTGGCCTGGTGATGATCTACCGGATCGACGCCGAGCTGGCGCGCGAGCAGGCGCAGTGGTTCGTGATCGGGCTGGCCCTCTTCTGCGCGACGATCTACCTGCTGCCCGACCACCACGTGCTCGAGCGCTACCGCTACACGATCGCCGCGGTCGGGATCGCACTGCTGGTGCTGCCGCGCGTACCGGTGATCGGCGAGCAGGTCAACGGCGCCTTCCTAGCGGTCAAGGTCGGCCCGATCCAGTTCCAGCCGGCGGAGTTCGCCAAGCTCGCGATTATCGTCTTCCTGGCGAGCTACCTGCGCGACACGCGCGACGTGCTGGTGCGGGCGCGGCTGAAGCCGCTGACGCCGATGGCGCAGACGCTGCTCTACGGGATCCCGGCGCTCTTCTTCCTGCTGGTCGTCCTGGCGCTCGGCCTCGCTCCGGTCGCGGCGGTGCTGCTCGGGGTCTTCACGCTCTCGGCCGTGTCGCTGATCCGCGAGCGGCCGTCGCTGAAGCACTTCGGCCCGCTGTTGCTGATCTGGGGGCTGGCGATGCTGATGCTGATCGTCATCCGTGACCTCGGTAGCTCGCTGATGTTCTTCGGCGCGTTCCTCGCGCTCGTCTACGTCGCAACGTCGCGGCTGTCGATCGTCGGCGTCGGCGCGACGCTGTTCCTCGGTGGCGCCGCCTACCTCGGCACGACGGTCAGCCATGTCCAGAGTCGCTTCGACACCTGGCTCGACCCGTTCGACCAGAAGCTCTACGACGCGCCCGGCGGCAGCTTCCAGATCGCCCAGTCGCTGTTCGCGCAGGCCGACGGCGGGCTGTTCGGCCAGGGCTTCGGCCAGGCGCTGCTCGAGCTGCCCGGCGGCGGGACGATCCTGCCGGCGGCGCACACCGACCTGATCTACGCGGTGATCACCGACGAGCTCGGGCTGTTCGGCGCGACCGGGCTGATCCTCGTCTACCTGTTGTTCGTCGCGCGCGGGTTCAAGACGGCGCTGGTCGCCAGCGACGGCTTCTCGAAGCTGCTCGCGACCGGCCTGACCACGGTCTTCGCGCTGCAGGTCTTCGTGATCGTCGGCGGCGTCACGAAGGTGATCCCGCTGACTGGCGTCACGCTGCCGTTCGTCTCCTACGGCGGCAGCTCGATCCTCGCCAACATGGTGCTGCTGGCGCTGCTGCTGATCGTCTCCGACCACGCGCGTCGTGACCGCGACCGCGTCGGTCCCGGGGGACTGGTGTGAGCGAGGTGCGCGCGTGAACCGCCAGATCGTCCAGCTGTTCGGGCTGACGCTCGTCCTGTTCGGGGTGCTGATCGCGTTCACCTCGCGCTGGACCGTCTTCGAGGCGGCGTCGCTCGAGGACAACCAGCTCAATCGGCGTGGGCTGATCGAGCAGCAGCAGGTTCCGCGTGGACTGATCCTCGCGCGCGACGGCGACACCGTGCTCGCTCAAAGCGATCCGCGCGGACGGGGCAAGCAGCTCACCTACGTCCGCTCCTACCCCGAGGGCGAGACCTTCGGCCATCCGGTCGGCTACTCGTACATCAACATCGGCGAGAGCGGGCTCGAGCGGTCGCGCAACGATGCGCTGACCGGTGACCTGAACGAGTTCGGGACGATCTTCCGTGAGCTGCAGAGCAAGGAGCGTGAGGGCGACGACGTCGTTACGACGCTCGATCCCGCGGCGCAGCAGCAGGCGATGGACCTGCTCGCCGGCAATTCCGGCTCGATCGTCGCGCTCGAGCCGTCGACCGGACGGGTGCGCGTGATGGCGTCGACGCCGGGCTACGACCCGAACACCGTCGATGACCCGGCGGTCTTCAAGGCGCTCAACGCCCCCGGCAACACCGAGCGCCGGTTGACCAACCGCGCCGTCCAGACCAACTACCAGCCGGGATCAACCTTCAAGGTCGTGACCGCGGCCGCGGCGCTCGACACCGGCAAGGTGACGCCCGAGTCGATCGTCGACGGCTCGTCGCCGCAGACGATCAGCGGCGTTCCGCTCGCCAACTCCGGCGGCGTCGACTACGGCCCGATCACGCTGACGACGGCGCTGACCAACTCCGTCAACACCGTCTTCGCAAAGCTCGGCGAGCAGGTCGGCTCGCAGACGCTGGTCGAGTACATGGAGCGCTTCGGCTTCTACAAGGATCCCCAGCTCGACTACCCCGAGGACTCGATGCTCGCCAGCGGGATCCGTAACGCGGACGGGCGACTCGTGACGAGCGGCTTCGACGTCGGCCGCGTCGCGATCGGCCAGGGCGGCGCCGAGGGCCAGGTCCAGGTGACGCCGCTGCAGATGGCGGAGGTCGCCGGCACCGTCGCGAACGGCGGCAAGCTAATCCGCCCGCGTCTGACCGACCGGATCGTCGGCCAGGACGGCCGCGTCGAGGAGCAGATCGATCCCGCGACGCAGGCACAGGTGATGAAACCCGAGACCGCTGCCGAGCTGACCGAGATGATGACCGACGTCGTCAACGAGGGAACGGGTGTCGCTGCCGCGCTCTCAGACGTCCAGGTGGCGGGCAAGACGGGAACGGCCGAGGTCAAGAACGAGACGCTCAATCAGGTCTGGTTCATAGGCTTCGCGCCCGTGGACGATCCCCAGTACGCCATCGCCGTGACGCTCGAGGACCAGCCGATCGGCACGTCGGGGGGCGCGAACGCCGCTCCGCTCGCCGCCCAGATCCTCCAGACCCTCCTGGGGGGTGGATGAGCGACCTGGCCGATGGCGCCGTCGTCGACGGTCGCTACCGCATCGTCCGTCGCATCGGCTCCGGTGGGATGGCGGACGTCTATCTCGCCGAGGACACCCACCTCGGCCGCGAGATCGCACTCAAGGTGCTGCACCGCCGCTTCGCCCAGGACGCCGAGTTCGTCGAGCGCTTCCGCCGCGAGGCGTCGGCCGCCGCCGGCCTCCAGCACCCGCACGTCGTCGGTGTCTTCGACCGCGGCGAGCACGAGGGCACCTACTACATCGCGATGGAGTACCTGCGCGGCCGCACGCTGAAGGACGTGATGACGACCGAGGCGCCGCTCGACCAGCTGCGTGTGATCTCGATCGGTGAGCAGATCCTCCAGGCCGCCGGCTTCGCCCACCGCAACGGCGTCGTCCACCGCGACTTCAAGCCGCACAACGTGATCGTCGACGAGACCGGCAACGTCAAGGTCACCGACTTCGGCATCGCCCGCGCCGGCGCCTCGGAGATGACCGAGACCGGCTCGATCATGGGCACCGCCCAGTACCTGTCGCCCGAGCAGGCGCAGGGCCAGGAGGTGACGCCGCGCTCCGACGTCTACTCGATCGGCGTGATGCTCTACGAGCTGCTGACCGGCAAGCTGCCGTTCGAGGGCGACAGCGCGGTCGCCATCGCGCTCAAGCACATGCAGGAACCGCCGCCGCCGATGAACCGCGAGGGGCTGCGGATCGAGCCGAACCTCGAGGCGGTCGTGCTCGGTGCGCTCGCCAAGGAGCCGGCGGCGCGCTGGCAGTCGGCGGAGGACTTCGCCGCGGCGCTCGAGGCGTGCCGGCCATATGTCGAGGCGTTCCTCGCCGGCGATGGGGTCGGTCAGGACACGGCGATCTTCGCGGCTGTCCCAGCTCCGCCACCGGGCGACGGCGACCACGCGCGCGACAAGCCGCGCCGCTGGCCGGCGATCGCGCTCGCCCTGCTGGTGATCGCCCTGGTTGCCCTGATGGCCTGGGTCTTCACCCGCCCCGAGCAGATCGACGTCCCGAAGGTCACCGGGATGCAGCTCAGCGACGCGCGCGACCGGCTCGACAAGGCGGGCTTCGAGAAGGTCGAGGTCGAGCGCGAGCGCTCGCTCGCCACGCTCGACCAGGTTCTGCGTCAGGACCCCGATCCCGGCGAGCAGGCGGCGCGCAACGACACGATCACGCTGGTCGTCTCGAGCGGGCCGGGCGAGATCACGGTTCCCTCAGTCAGCGGGTTGACGCGCGCGCAGGCTGTGCGCGTGCTGCGCAGAGCGGATCTGCGCGTCAATCCGACCGAGCGACCGTCGGCGGCGGTCGACGAGGGCCTCGCGATTGGGACCTCGCCGCGTGAGGGCGCCTCGATCCAGCGGCGCTCGAACGTGCGCCTCTTCGTCAGCTCCGGCCCGGAGCAGGTCGACGTCCCCGACCTCGTCGGCCTGTCGCTCGACTCCGCGACCAAGCGTCTCGATGACCTCGGTTTGACCTATCGGACGGTCCGCGAGCCGTCCGACCAGCCCGAGGACGAGGTGATCGCCCAGGACCCGGGCCAAGGCGCGACCCTCGACCCCGGCGGCCGGGTGACGTTGACGGTGGCCGAGCCCGTCGAGCAGGTGCCGGTCCCGTTCGTCGTCGGCCTCTCGCGACAGGATGCGCTCAACCAACTGCGCGCCGACGGGCTGAAGGGGTCGGTCCGCGAGCGCGACGTCGACGACGAGAGTCAGGATGGGGTGGTGCTGGAGCAACGTCCGAGCGGCGACACCGGGGTGGACAGCGGCAGCACGGTCGTCCTGGTCGTGGGGCGCTTCGTCGCTCCGACGCCGCCCCCGACGACGCCAGACGAGTCGCCGTGAGGGTCGTGGTGCTCGGCGGCGGGCCGTCCGGCGAGCACGACGTCTCGCTGAGCTCCGCCGAGGCGATCGCCGCCGGTCTCGAACAGGCCGGCCACGAGGCTCTGCGTGTGACGATCGGCCGCGACGGGCGTTGGTCTCACGAGGCCGCCCCGGTGGCGCTCGAGCCAGCGGGCGGGCTGCTCGGCTGCGACGTCGTCTTCCCTGCGTTGCACGGTCCCTACGGCGAGGACGGCGTCGTGCAGGGACTGCTCGAGACGCTCGCGGTGCCGTACGCCGGCGCCGGCGTCGCGGCCAGCGCGATCTGCATCGACAAGGTCCTGTTCAAGGATGCGATGGCCGTCGCCGGTGTGCCGCAGGTCGGCTATGCGGCCGTGCGCAGGCCAGACCTTCCGAGCGCGCCGATTCCCGAGCAGGACATCGATCGCGTCGCCGCGCTCGGTCTGCCCGTCTTCGTCAAGCCGGCACGGCTTGGCTCGTCGGTCGGCATCTCGAAGGTGACGAGCGCCGACGAGTTGCCCGCCGCCCTCGCCGCAGCCTGGGAGCACGACCCGCTCGCGATCGTCGAGGCGATGTCGCACGGCCTCGAGATCGAGTGCGCGCTACTCGGCAACGCCGACCCCGACGTGTCGGTCGCCGGCGAGATCGAGTTCGACGCCGATTGGTACGACTACGAGGCGAAGTACACCGCCGGCGGCATGCGCCTAATCGTTCCGGCGCGGATCCCCGTCGATGTCGCCGACCGCGTCCGCGAGCTGGCCGCCGACGTCTTCCGCCGTGTCGGCTGCGCCGGCCTGGCGCGCTGCGACTTCTTCGTGGAGGACCCAGGCGGCGACGCCCGCATCCTGATCAACGAGCTCAACACGATGCCCGGCTTCACGGCGACCTCCGTCTTCCCGAAGCTCTGGGCGGCGAGCGGAGTCGGCTATCCGGAGCTGCTCGACAAGCTGTTGCGCTTGGCCGTCGAACGCGATTGGCGCCGCGGCGTCAGCTAGGACCGTGGATGGCCTCAGTGAGGGCTTTGACCGTCTTGCCGGCGTAGACGCGCGAGATCTCCTGGGTAGGGGCCTTCACTTTGTTGAGGACGTCTGAGGTCATCCAGTCCTCGACAAAGCCAGCCCACCCCTCACCGTCGGGCTCGCCGAGGACCTCGAGATAGTGGATGAAGAAGTCGCGAGTCGTATCGCTGTCGCCCAGCAACTCGTCAAGCGCGCCGATCGTGTGGATTCCCAGACGATCGAGCACGTCCACAAGATCGCGACGGTCCATGTTGCGACGGCTCTGCGCGGGGTGATCGGGGTCTCGCACGTTGACCCCAAGCTCGTGGAGGAGATCCCTGAAGTGCTGGACGGTCGCCGACTCGGCGATGTAGGCATCGAGTGACGAAGAGTCGATCTCGACGTCGAGATTGCCGCTCCGGAGTTCCTTCGCGTAACGCCGCTCCAGGTCGTCGACCGCTTCGCGCGCGGCCGAGAACTGCTCGTCGGCCAGCTCGAAGATCGCACTCAGGCGAGACAGGCGGCGCTTGAGGTCACGCGGAACCTCGTGAATCGACTTGTAAGTCAGTTTGTGCTCTACAGCGGCCCAGGCGTGCTGGGTTGCGGTGCGCACCTGTATCTCGGCACGTTTGCCCTTGAAGGTCGCCCACTCCGCGAGGCCACTGCGAGAGTCGCCGACCGACACTACAAAGTGCGTTGACAGGTAGCCAAAGCGATCTGGGTCGAGCAGCGCGCCCGGATCTGCGCAGTTGTCCTCGTCGAGGGTGAATTCGTCGCGGATGAGCGCCTCAACCTTAGGCACGTCCTCCAGGTAGTACGTGATGACGCGTAAGCCGATCAGGTCGGTGATGTCGCGCATTGGATCCGTATAGGTTCCGCTCTTCCGCTCCAGCTTTCCGATAAAGCTCTCAACCGACTTGGTTCGGCAGTCGATCTGAACTACGTCGATTCCGGCTTGCTTCACTACGTCGGTGAGCATGCCGTGGAGCTTGCGCGTAACGGTGTCGTACGTTGAGAACTGGCGACGGTACTCAACCCCGTACGTCTCGGGATCCGGCGATCCCGTTGCTGATGGTTCCTCCTCGCCCATCACCCCTCGTCTCCCGTTGAGGATTCAGGCAGAGAGTGTTACAGGTGCCGGCTACCAAGCGGTCCCTCGCAAAGGTCTGTCCGCGGTCGTCGCCGAACTCCACCATCAGTGCCCGCGCGGCGGGCTCGAGGGGCATCGGCCAGCGTGGCCGGGCCTGTGACCTGGCCAAACGCGAACCGCCTTGGAAGACCGCACAATAGGTAGGACAGTGATCGGCACCCTTCTCAACGACCGCTTCCGCCTCGAGGAGAAGATCGGCGCGGGCGGGATGTCCACGGTCTATCGCGCCTACGACATAACGCTCGAGCGCTGGGTCGCGATCAAGTCGATGCATCGCGACATCTCGACGGACCCCGATCAGCTCGAGCGGTTCCGGCGCGAGGCGCGTGCCGTCGCGCGGCTCAACCACCCGCACGTCGTGACGGTGATCGACTTCGGCGAGGACGACGGCTCGCCCTACATCGTGCTCGAGCTGGTCGAGGGCGAGACGCTCAAGCAGCGGATCAAACGAATGGGTCGGTTGCCGGTCGACGAGGCGGTTGCCTACGCGATCGAGATCGGCCGGGCGCTGTCGGCGGCGCACGCCGCGCACCTCGTCCATCGCGACGTGAAGCCGCAGAACGTCCTGATCGATCAGGAGGGGCGTGCCAAGGTCACCGACTTCGGCATCGCGCGCTCGCTCGAGGTTCACGGGCTGACCGCCACCGGCCGCGTCCTCGGCACGACCGACTACGTAGCGCCTGAGCAGGCGCTCGGCCACGAGGTCACCGAGCAGTCCGACGTCTACTCGCTCGGGATCGTGCTCTACGAGATGCTCGCCGGCGAGCCGCCGTTCCGCGCCGAGAGCCAGGTCGCGGTAGCGATGAAGCACGTCCAGGAGCAGATGCCGGACATCCTCGTCGCGCGGCCCGACGTGTCGTCGGCGTTGGCTTCGGTGGTCGACCGCGCGACCGCGAAGGAGCTCGGCAACCGCTACGCGACCGCGGACGACTTCGTCCACGAGCTCGAGCAGGTGCTGGCGATCGAGGCGGCACGCGCCGGCGAGACGACCGGCGAGGCGACGACGATCCTGCAGACGCTGCCGGGCGACACGACGGAGTTCGCGCCGCTGCGGCTGCGCCGTCCGAGGCGCTGGCTGCTGTCCGTGGTCGCGGTCGCGGTCTTGGCGGCGGCCGCGATCGGATATCTGGCCACGCGCACCGAGCGTGGGCCCGGCGATGCCGAGGGCGTTGGCGGCGGCGGCCTACGCGCGGTCGCGCTTACCGGCGGCGCCGCGCACGACTACGACCCACAGGGCGACGACGACGAGTCCTCGGAGGCTGCGCAGCTCGCGATCGACGCGAACCCGACGACGGTCTGGGACACCGAGACCTACGAGGTCGGGTTCGAGGGCGCAAACAAGGACGGTGTCGGGCTCTATGTGGATGCCGGGGCGCCCGTTGCCGCGAGACAGGTCGACGTGACCACTTCGACGCCCGGCTTCACCGCGGCGGTCTACGGGGCCAACGACGTGCCGGACGACATCGAGGGCTGGACGAAGCTCAGCAGCGACCTGACGATCGGCGCGGAGCAGGACATTCCGCTCGACACCGGCGGCCAGAGTTTCCGGTACTACCTGCTCTGGATCACCGATCTACCCGAGGACGGCAAGGCGACGGTCAAGGAGCTATCCGTCCTCAAGTAGGTCCGCGGCTGCGCGATCCGCGGCCGTACTACATATACATCCACGTCTCTGTAGGTCTGTAGAGCGGTTGAGGATGTATTAGTCCTGGCAGGCCGGGTTTGCAGGCGGAACAGTCCTGCCCGTGGCCGACCCGCTCCCCAAGTTCGCGGCGAACGTTCGCCGGTTGCGCCTCGAGAAGGGCCTGACCCAGGACGCGCTCGCGCAGGGCGCCTCGATGGATCCCGCGGAGATCCGGCGGATCGAGTCAGGGCGCCGCGATCCGGGAGTTCGCGTGTTGAGCCGCGTCGCGGACGGGTTGAACGTCGAGCCCGCCGAGTTGCTCGACGGCGTGGCCTGACTACTCGACGGCGGTGAGGCCGCGGCGTCGCAGCGCCACGATCGCCGCGTCGTCGCTGAGGCCGCGCGCCCAGGCGCGCACGTCGTCGTGCACCAGCTCGGTCATCGTCTGCGGCTCGCGCGTCATCGCGGCCGCGTCGACGACGATCCGCCGCAGGCCCTCGGCGCCGAGCAGCTTGCCTTCGCGGCGCGCCTCGAGGATGCCGTCGGTGAAGCCGAAGAGGATGTCGTCTGTTCCCAGCTCGAGCTCATGGACGACGTAGCTGGACTCGGCGTCGATGCCGAGCGGCAGGCCGCCAGCCATCGCCTCGGACAGCTGGCCGTCGGAGCGCAGCACCAGCGGCGCCAGGTGGCCGGCGTTCGCGTAGCGAAGCTTGCGCTGCCCGAGCAGTCCGAAGAACGCAGTGACGAAGCGGTCGCTCGGCAACCGGCTGTAGAGCATCGTGTTGACCTGTTCGAGCACCGCTCCCGGGTCGTCGACGTCCCAGCTGCGCGCCTCGATGAAGAAGCGTGCCATCGCGCTCAGCGCTGCGGTCTCGACGCCCTTCCCGACGACGTCGCCGATCACTACCGCGACATCGCCGCCCGGTAGCGGCCAGGCGCCGTAGAGGTCGCCGCCGGTCGGCTGATCGTCAGCCGGCTCGTACAGAACACCGACGTCCCAACCCGACATGCTCGGCAGCGCCTCCGGGACGAATCCGTGGGTCAGTGTCCGCGCGAGGTGGCGCTCCTGCTGGAAGGCGTCGGCGTTGGCCAGCGCCGCCGCGGAGATTCGAGCGACCTTCGAGATCAGTGCGAGATCGTCGCGACCGAACTCCCGGCCGTCGTCGCGGATCAGCGACAGGACGCCGAACATCCGCGGGCCGAGCTCGATCGGCACATGGACCGACGACGCTGGCCCGCCTGTGGCTACCGGGGTCCGCGCACGGACGACCTCGCCTAGGGTCGCGGCATCGACGGTCGCGGAGCCCTTGCGCGCCACGGCAGCAAGTCGCTGCGAGCCTGGCTGGACCCGACTGAGCAGGCCATGGTCGGCGCCGAGCAGCTCGACGGCGTGCGCGACGACCTGGCGCTCGACCTCGTAGGGCTCGAGCGTCGCGGCAGTTCCCTCCGCCGCCCGCTTGAGCAGCAGCTCCTCGCGTGCGTGGCCGGCCTCGGTCGCGAGTAGGTCGGAGCGCTCGAGGGCCAGCGCCGCGAGATCGGCGAGCACCGTGACGGTGTCGAGGTCGGTTTGCCCGAAGGGCCGCAGCGGATCGACCGACAGCACGATGATCACCCCGAGCGTGCGCCCGAGCGGTGTCCGCATCGGGCAGCAGATCGCCGACGCCCGCCGGATCATCTCCCACGCATGCTCGTTCGAAGCCGCGGTGATGATCTCGCGCGGATAGCCAGCCGCCTCCCAATCCTCGAGTCGCGGCAGCAGCAGCGGCCGGCCGCGCTCGAGCGTCGCCTCGGTCAGTCCGGGGCGGTTGCGGTCGTATGGCCGGCTGAGAGCGGGCGTGAGCGCCTGGTGGAGCTCGTTCGAGGAGAACCACGCGGCGCTCGGCTCGATCGCCGAGCGCTCGCGGTCGATCGACATCAGGATCGCCGCATCGGCGCGCAGCAGGCGGCGCAGGTGCTCGAAGACGAGATCGAGCGGATCGCCCGGAATTCGCCGTGCCGGCTCGGGTGAGCTGCTCGGACCGCTTAGAGCCCGTGTGGTGTCGTCAAGAGTTGCCATCGGCCCCGCCTAGCTCAACAGTAGGGCCCCTCTGCGGGAGACGCCAGTGGCTAAGTGAGCTCGGAGGCGGCGTCAGTAGTGCTATCGGCCGCCGGTTGGCGTCGGCGGCGCACAATCAGGTAGATCACGCCGGCGACGATCGCTGCGGCGACGGCGTAGTCGACATAGTGCAGCGAGTCCTTCCAGTCCTCCCAGTTGTCGCCGGCGGCCTTGCCGATCAGCGTCAGCATCAGCACCCACGGGATGCAGCCGAGCAGCGTCAGCACGCTGAAGCGCCAGAACGGCATCTTCGCCACGCCGGCCGGCAGCGAGATGAAGGTACGGACGATCGGCAGCATCCGCGAGAAGAAGACGGTGGCGTCGCCGTGACGCTCGAACCAGCGGTCGGCCCACTCGAGGTGGCTCTTCTTGATGTGCAGCTTCTTGCCGTGCTTCTCGAGGATGTCGATCCGGCCGTAGTAGCCGATCGCGTAGGCGATCCAGGAGCCGACGAGGTTGGCGAACGAGCCGACGGCGACCGCGGCGAAGAGCGAGTACTCGCCGTTCGCGACGTTGAACCCGGCGAAGAGCATCGTCGCCTCGCTGGGGATCGGGATGCAGGCCGACTCGAGCGTCATCAGGACGAAGATCCCGGCGAGGCCGAGGTCCGCGACGACGTTCGTGGCGAACTCGACGATCGGGTCGGTGAGGGAGGCGATCAGCACGAGAGGGGCGGTAGGGTAGCGGGCCGCAATGGCGGTTCCGCTCTTCGCAACCAGCCTCGACCGTCAGCTGCCGCGGATCGTCGAGCGTCTCGGCGAGGTCGCCGAAGGCGGCCGCTACATCCTCGGCCCGGAGGTCGAGGCGTTCGAGCGCGAGTTTGCGGACCATCTCGGCGTGCGCCACGCGATCGGCGTTGCCAACGGCACCGACGCGATCACGATCGCGTTGCGGGCGCTCGGCGTCGGTCCCGGCGACGAGGTCATCTGCCCGTCGTTCACCTTCTATGCGACCGTCGAGGCGACGATCTCAGCGGGCGCGACGCCGGTCTACTGCGACGTCGATCCCGCGACCATGTGCGTGACCGCGGAGACCGTCGAGGCGGCGATCACGCCACGCACGAAGGCGATCGTGGCTGTCCACCTGTTCGGCAACGTCGCGCCGATGGCCGAGTTGCGCGAGCTCGGGCTGCCGGTACTCGAGGACGCCGCGCAGGCGACGGGTGCACGGCTCGGAGACGCGCGCGCCGGCGCGCTCGGCGACGCCGCGACCTTCTCCTTCTTCCCGTCGAAGAACCTGCCCTGCCTCGGCGACGGCGGCGCGGTGACGACGAACGACGACGACGTCGCGGCGGCAGTGCGGCGGTTGCGTTTCCACGGCTCCGACGACAAGAAGACGTTCGTCGACGTCGGCTACAACTCGCGCCTCGACGAGCTGCAGGCCGCGGTCCTGCGCGTGCTGTTGCCGGAGCTCGACGGCTGGAACGCGGCGCGCCGTGCAGCCGCCGATCTATACGCGCGCGAGGGACTCGGGGAGTACGTCGAGCTGCCCGTCGACGTCGCCGGCGCCGAGCACGTCCACCACCTCTACGTCGTGCGCAGCGAGCGCGCCGACGAGTTGGCTGCCGCGCTCGGCGAGCTCGGGATCGGCGCGCGCGGCTACTACCGGACGCCGATCCATCGCCAGCCGGCGACCGCGGGTTACGCGCCCGAGGGCCTGTCGTTGCCCGGCACCGACGAGGTCGCCCGCACCCACCTGGCGCTGCCGATGGGTCCCGAGCTGACCGGCGAGCAGGTCCGCGAGGTCGTAGACGCAATCGCGGGCGTCTGGGCCTGAGCCACCGCGACGAGCCCACGATGGACGATTGTGCACACC
>JBIOUS010000003.1:0-26441 GCA_044867325.1 Thermoleophilaceae bacterium
CCCGACTCGAACAAAGTCGGCGCCAGCGAGCGCCTTTCCGAGGGCGGCGGCCTACGCACCTTCTTCCGCCTCGACGACGTCGTCGACTACTACGACGGCGAGCAGCCTCCTACCGACTGAGCCGCTCTCACGCTAGGCTCCCTGCTCGCGCCCTCGTAGCTCAGTTGGTAGAGCACTTCCATGGTAAGGAAGGGGTCTCCGGTTCGAGTCCGGACGAGGGCTTGCTTCGCGCGCAAGCAAGCGATCCCGACCCATACCTTGCAGTACTATGCATATAGCTTCCAGCTATGGCGAGGTGCGCGTGAACATCAACAAGGATCTGGTCGCGGCTTCGGCGACGCCGCTCGTGCTGGCGATCCTGGCCGAGGGCGAGAGCTACGGCTACTCGATCCTGAAGCGGGTGCGTGAGCTTTCCGAGGGCGACCTCGAGTGGACCGACGGGATGCTCTATCCGCTGCTCCATCGCCTCCTCCGACTCGGCTACGTGACGACGGAGTGGCGGACGCCGCCCGGAGGCCGTCGCCGCAGGTACTACGCGATCACCAACGATGGACGGGCGGCGCTCGCGGAGCAGCGGCGACAGTGGGTGACTGTCACGCGTGCGTTGGGTGGCGTCTGGCGAGACTCGGGTTGGCTGCCGACGGCGGTCGGTGAGGCGTGACCATGGATGGCGTGGAGTCGCAGATCGCCGAGTGGCGGGCCTACGTCGCGAAGGCCCCGGCCGTCAACGGCCGCGACATCGACGAGTTGGAGGCTCACCTTCGCGACCAGATCGCCGAACTGGACGAGGCCGGCCTCGCCGACGATGAGGCGTTCCTCGTTGCCGTCAAGCGGATGGGAGATCTAGACAGCCTGTCGCGTGAGTTCGCGCGCGAGCACAGCGGCCGGCTGTGGAAGCAGCTCGTCCTGAGCGGGGAGGACGATCCAGCGCGCTCGTCCGCCGGCTGGTTCGAGGCGCTCCTCTTCGCCGTCGCCGCGGCCGTCGCGATGCAGGTCGCCCGCCTCGCCGCCGACTTCCCCGATGAGGAGGCGGAGTGGCTGTTCTTGAACCTCGGCCTGCTCGTGCTGCCGTTCCTCGCCGGCTACTTCGCCCACCGGCGGCAGCTCGACCCCCGGCGCTGGGTGCTGGCGGCCGCGCCGTTCGCGCTGCTCGCACTGGTCGTCAACCTCTACCCCTTCGGTGCGGACTCGGACACCGAGATCCTCGTCGGGCTCTATCTGCCGGTAGTTCTGTGGTTCGCGGTCGCCTACCCATACATGGGCGGCACGCTCCGATCGCACGAGCGGCGCATGGACTTCGTCCGCTTCACCGGCGAGTGGGTCATCTACTACGCGCTGATCGCGCTCGGCGGCGGCGTGCTGCTCGCGCTCACCGTGCTGATCTTCGAGCCGATCGGGGCGGGCGTCGACGAGCGGGTCGTGGAGTGGGCGCTTCCGTCCGGCGCGGCCGGCGCGGTGATCGTGGCGGCGTGGCTCGTGGAGTCCAAGCAGCACGTGGTCGAGAACATGGCGCCCGTTCTGACCATGCTCTTCACCCCGCTGTTCGCCGTGATGCTGACCGCCGCCGCGGCGATCTACGCCATGTCCGGGGTCGCCGGTGAGTTCGATCGCGAGCTGCTCGGCGTCTTCGACGCTCTCCTGGTGGTCGTGCTGGGGCTCGTCCTCTACTCGATCTCCGCGCGGGAGCCTGCCCGCACCGCTGGGCCGATGGACCGCGTCCAACTGCTCGCCGTCGCGAGCGCTCTCGTGCTCGACCTGCTGGTGCTC
This sequence comes from Thermoleophilaceae bacterium, assembly GCA_044867325.1. Classification (GTDB taxonomy): domain Bacteria; phylum Actinomycetota; class Thermoleophilia; order Solirubrobacterales; family Thermoleophilaceae; genus JAAYBF01. The sequence goes on from JBIOUS010000003.1 coordinate 1,768, forward strand.
GGCGCGATGGTGGCCCGGATCGGCGATCTCGGGCTCACTCCAAATCGCGGCGCGGCGCTCGGTCTCAACCTCGTCCTGCTCGTGAATCTCGCCGGCGCCGCTTGGCTCTCGCTGCGGTTCCTCAGGGGACGGATCGCCTTCCACCGCCTCGAGCGATGGCAGACCTCCTACCTTCCCGTCTTCGCTATCTGGGCAGCGGCCGTGGTCGTCGTTCTCCCGCCGCTCTTCGCCTTCGACTGACAGAGATCATCCCAAGCGGGTGATGGGCAGGGCATCGGGCTGTGGCATCGTAGGTAGGCCTGTCGGAAGCCCAACTACCGTCGCAGCCGAGGAGATCGCCGATGCATTCGAGTCACGGGCCGTCAGAGTCCTGGAAGCAGTACGGCAACCACTTCATCCTCGAGGATGCGCCCGACAGGAAGCTGCCGGCGGAGATGACGTCGCCGCAGGCGGCGATGCGGATGATCGCGGAGGATCTCGTGCTCGACGGGATTCCCGAGCGCAACCTGGCGACGTTCGTGACGACCTGGATGGAGCCGGAGGCGCAGCGGCTGATCGCCGAGAACCTGCACCGCAACTTCATCGACCATGCCGAGTACCCGCAGACCGCGGAGATCGAGCAGCGCTGCATCCGGATGCTTGCCGACCTCTTCAACGCGCCCGGCGAGACGACCGGCGCGCGCACCCAGGGCTCGTCGGAGGCGATCATGCTCGGTGCGCTGTCGCTGAAGTGGAAGTGGCGTCAGCGGCGCGAGGCGGCCGGCAAGGACACGACCAAGCCGAACATCGTCTTCGGCGGCGACGTCCACGTCGTCTGGGACAAGTTCTGCCGCTACTTCGACGTCGAGCCGCGGATCGTCCCGCTGCAGCCGCACAAGTTCACGATCGGCCCCGAGGACGTCGAGCCGCACATCGACGAGAACACGATCGGCGTCGCGGCCGTGCTCGGCACCACTTTCACCGGTCATGCCGACGACATGGTCGGCATCAACAAGCTGCTGCTCGAGATCAAGGAGCGTGACGGTCTCGACGTGCCGCTGCACATCGACGCCGCCAGCGGCGGTTTCGTCTGGCCGTTCCTCTACCCGGACAGCGAGTGGGACTTCCGGCTCGAGCAGGTCCGCTCGATCAACGTCTCCGGCCACAAGTTCGGGATGGTCTACCCGGGCATCGGCTGGCTGATCTTCCGCGAGACCAGCGATCTCGCCGAGGATCTCGTCTTCTACGAGAACTACCTCGGCAAGACCGACGCCACCTTCACGCTCAACTTCTCGACGGGGTCGGCGATGGTCCTCGCCCAGTACTACAACTTCATCCGCCTCGGACATGAGGGCTACCGCCTGGCGATCGGCGCGATGGCCGCCAACGCGACCTACCTCGGCGAGCGGCTGCAGGAGATCGGCCCGTTCGAGTTGGTCGGTGCGGGCGAGGAGCAGCTGCCGCTCGCCGCCTTCAAGCTTGCCGATCCCGACCTGCCCTACGACGAGTTCGACATCGCCTGGCAGGTTGCCGCCGAGCGCGGCTGGATGCTGCCCGCCTACACGATGCCGCCGAACGCCGAGCACGTGAAGATGCTGCGCGCGCTGGTCAAGCTCAACCTCACGCGCCCGCTCGTCTCGACGCTCGCCGACGACATCGCCGCGGCTTGCGAGACGCTCGCCAAGAAGGGCGGCGCCAGCAAGGACGAGCGCGAGCAGGTCAAGACGGGCGTCGGGTACTAGACGACGGCCCTCGCTCAGTCGAGCAGGGCCGCGAGCAGGCGAATCCTGATCACCCGTCCCGCGTTCGGGAGCTCGCGCGCCCGTCCGGCGCACAGGCGGCTGCCGGCGACGTTCCAGAGCCCGCTGACGAGCAGGTCGGCAGTCAGCGCCGGCGCGCCCGGATGGGCCTCGGCGAGCGGCGTGCGGAAGAGCTCGATCAGCTCGTCGAGGGTCTCGTAGCGCAGCCGCGCCCCGGCGTCTCCGAATCCGGCGATCTCCACGAGCCCGAGCTGCGCTGAGCTCGGATGCGCCTCGCAGAAGCGGGTGAAGGTGTCGACCATCGTCTCCAGCCGCGCGGAGGCCGGGCTGGACGCTCGAGCCGCCTCGGAGACCTGCGCGACCAGGTTCGCGAGCGCCTCCCGCGCGGTCGCGTCGACGACGGCGTCCTTGCTCCCGAACAGGTCGTAGAGAGTCGTCCGCGAGATGCCGGCGCGATCCGTCAGGCGCGCCGCCGTGACGCCGCGGACGCCGTGCTCGGCTGCAAGCTCCGCCGCCGCGGCGAGCAGGCGTCCGCGCTGGATCTGGCGCACCTTGTCCGGCGGCAGGCCGTGGCGCCCCCTGGTCAGCGGATCGCGATCGAGCCACTCGCTCAGCGGCATGGGGGAGAGGTCGTCGGGACCATTGTAAGTACGCGAACTTACAAAATCCGACCCATCAGAGACAGTCTCGTCTACATTTGCGAGTCGATCAGGACAAGGAGCGTGAGCGACCGTGCGGCCGCTCGTTGGCGATCGCCACGGCCTCGTCGACGCCTACGAAGGGCGCCAGCCCGAAGAACGTCGTGACCGGTTGCAGCTCGAGCAGTCGCGCGCTGCCGCGCGTGCGGATGTGGTCGTACATCAGGGCGTAGATACCGCCGCTGATCGCCTCCGCGACGATCGGCGGCAGATCCGGCCGGCTCTTGAAGCCGGGCTGCAGCAGCGCCGCGTAGGCCATGATCGCGTCGTCGCGGCGCTCGAGCGCGCGCGGCCCCGCCGCCAGGGCCTCGACGATTCCCATTCGCGCCCAGTCGGGCTCGGCGCTCAGGTGGCCGAGCATCGCCTCGGCGAAGGCACGTGTTCCGTAACGCCAGTCGCTCTCCCGCTGGAAGGCTGGGATCGCGGCCGCGCTCGCCTGCATCAGCCCGACGTCATAGGCGGCGATGAACGCCTCCTCCTTGGTGGCGAAGTGGTCGTAGAAGGTGCTCAGCGAGACCGACGCCGCGGCGACGACGTCCTCGATCTTCGCCGCGGCGTAGCCCTTCTCGGCGCAGACCGCCGCCATCCCGGCGCAGATCCGCTCGACCTGGTTCGTGGGGGCGAAGCGCGATGGGGTGGGCTTGGCGGTGCGGATCTTGCGCTGGCGCAGCGGTACCGCCGGGGTCTCGTAGGCGATCGCCCACTCCCATAGGTTGGGCACCGTTGCCGGCAGGCTCTCTACGTCGCCACGCCGCAGGCGCGTAGCGATCACCTTGTGCACACCACCGACGACTGCTCGCACCACCGCCGATGGCATCTGCGCCCGCTCAGGCGACTCGTCGAAGCTCTGCTGGACCATCCGCGTGAACATCGCGACCCCCTGATCGACGTGCTCGATCGCGTTGGCTCCCGCCACATAGGCGTCGATGAAGCCGACTCGCGCTGCGGCCGGCTGCGAGAGGATCTGGTCGACGAACGCCTCGAACGCGCCGCGCAGTCGCTCGTTCCAACTACCTGGCTGGCGCCAGGCTCCGGACACCGCTGCGCTCGCGAACTCGAGGACGGCATCGACCGTCGCTACGAAGCACGCCTCCTTGTTGGCGAACTGGCGGTAGAACGCCGTCCGCGACACCCCCGAGAGCTCGACGACATGCGCGACCGTTGTCCCCTCGTACCCCCGTTCGGCCACGACAGCGACCATCGCCGCCATCAGCCGCCAGCGCTGGTTGCGTTCGACGCTCTCGCGCGGCAACCGGAAGCCCGGTCGCAGCCGACTCGACCGCAGCTCCTCTGAATCGCCCCAGGGAGTCTTCGTCATCCAGCCGAGGCTATCCATTTGTGTACCGGGATGTCTCTGTGTCCTCGGCCTCCCAGCCGCCTCTCGAGCCCTTGTTATAGGCGAAAACGAGGAGATTTCGCCCCAGGCGTGGCTCAGCGTCGCCGGTTGTCGCTTGACGTGTTCGTAGGTACGTGTTTTTATGAATTCGTAGACCACCTTGTCTCTGGTTGTGAAGTCTCTGACTTGGCCCCGGACGCGAGGACAGGGAGTGATGCTCGCGCGACGCCTTCCCGGCGCACGCTCGAGTGCGCCGGCAACGAGGAGAGGAATCGCACAGATGAGGCGTGTTCGCAGCCAGTTCCTGGGGTCGGCTTTCCGGCTGGGCCTTGTCGTTCGTGCGGCGCTTGTGCTCGGTCTGTTGGGATCGCCGTTGGTCGCGGGTTCTGCGAGCGCTGATTCTGTGTTGATCGGCAATTTCGGGTCGGCGGGGACTGGGGCGGGTCAGTTGGCGGCCTTCAGCGTCACCAACGGGGTCGGGGTCAATCGGTCCGGCAACGGCTCGGGTGTGTCTGCTGGCGATGTGTATGTGGTCGATCGCAGCAACAACCGTGTGCAGCAGTTCACCTCGACCGGGACGTTCGTTCGTGCGTTCGGTTGGAACGTCGCCGCGTCTGGTGGTGGGAACGTTGCGGCGGTCAGCGAGGTGCAGTCGGTCGTGGTTCCCGGCGGCGCTACCGGGACGTTCACGCTGACCTATCAGGGCAAGACGACCGCTCCGCTTTCGGCTACCGCTACTGCCGCTCAGGTCCAGACGGCGTTGTTGGCGCTGAGCTCGATCGGAACGGGCGGCGTGACCGTCACCGGCGGCCCAGGCGGAACCGCTGCCTACACCGTGACCTTCGCGGGCTCGCTGTCGAACACGCCGGTCGAGCAGATCACGGCCGACAGCACCAACCTCGTCGGCGGACCGGCAGTGACCTCGACCAGCACCCAGGGCGTGAGCAACTTCGAGATCTGCTCCGGCACGGATGTCTGCCAGGCCGGCAGGAACCCGGCCGGAACCGCTGCCGGCGCGGCCGCAGGCGCCGGTGGTCTGAGCACGCCTATCGGGATCGCTGTCGATCAGGCCACCGGCAACCTCTACATCGGCTCCCAAGGCAACCGGCGCATCGACGTATTCGCCTCAAACGGCACGTTCCAAGGAGCGTTTGGCTGGGGCGTGGTGACGGGCAGCGCGGCGCTGGAGTTCTGCACCACCACCTGCCGCGCGGCCTTCGCCGCCGGCGGGGGCGCCGGCCAGTTCGGCTCTCCCATCGGCTACCCGGCGATCGATCCCGCGAACGGTCACCTGTATGTCCCGAACACGGCCAACAACCGCTTCGACGAGTTCGCACCCACACTCAGCGGCGGTGTCGTGACCGGCGTGGGCTACGTCCGTGGCGTGGGCTGGGGCGTCGCGACCGGCGCAGCGCAGCTCGAGACATGCACCACCACCTGCCAGATAGGGCTTGCGGGCGGCGGCGCCGGCCAGTTCGATGCCATTACCAGCGTGGCGATCGACGGGGCGGGATCGATCTACGCAGTGAACAAGCCGGGTATTTTATGCGACTTTGGCGCCCCTTGTCGGGTCCAGCGGTTTGACGCGGCTGCGACCGCCGCGATCGAGTTCGCGCCTGCCGAGACCAAGAGAACGACGGGAAGCGCCGCCAACGTCGCCGTGCAGAACATCGCCTACGACCCGTCGACTGGGCGGATCCTCGTTGTGCAGGCCAGTGGTGTCGCGGACAGCATCGTGGTCAAGGAGTTCGACGGCGATGGAACGCTGCTCGGCACGTCGCCGTCGGGTACGACGATCCCGTCGACGGCCAACAACAACGGCCTCGCCGTCGGGACCGGTGGTCGTTGGTATGTGGCCGACAGCAATGCGCGCGTCGATATCCTCGGGCCGGCGCCGGTGCCATCGGTGACGATCGCTTCGCCGTCGGGTGTGTCCGCCACGGGAGCAGTCCTGTCGGGAACTGTTACCCCACCTGCTCCGGGTCCGCAGGGTGGGTTCGCGACGCGGTATCGGTTCGAGTACTCGACCGACGGCGTCAACTGGACGGACTTTCCCGATGACGACGTCGATGTCGGCAACGGCACCGGTGCGGGCGATCCCAACAGCTGCCCGGTGGGCAATCCGAGCAGCTGCAATGTCAGCCAGACGTTGACGGGCCTGATGCCGAACACGCTCTACCAGGCGCGTCTGGTCGCGACGACCGGCACCGCTGTCACGTCGTCGACTGTGGTGTTCACGACGGGTCAGGCGCCGCCTGTGGTGTCTGCGACTTTCTCGACCGATGTCGTGCAGGCCGGGGCGGTCCTCAACGCCATGGTCAACCCCCAGCGGCTCGCGACGAAGTACTACTTCGAATACGGCAGCGAGCCGTGCTCGGCCGGCCCGTGCGACCGAGTCCCCGTGTTCGACCGGTCTATTGGGTCCGGCAGCACCCCGATAGCCGTCCAAGAGGCCCTACCGGGCTTGCAGCCGGCGACGATCTACCACTACCGCGTGGTGGCGATCAACGCCGAGGGCACCACGTTGGGCCCCGACCGGCAGATCCACACCCTCCGTGCGGTCTGCGACCTGCCCGCCGACCGCTGTCCGGAGCTCGTCTCGCCGGCCGACAAGGGTCCGGTCGGAAACGTCGAGTCGGTCTATCCGGCGCAGGGCGCATTCCAGGCGTCTGAGACTGGCGATGAGATGGCGTATCTGCTCCTCAACGGCGACGGGACCGGCCCGAGCGGCGGCGATGTCATCTACCGCGGCGCGCGCTCACAGGACGGCTGGTCCAAGGCGCAGATCACGCCGCCGTCGCTCATCCCTACGCCGAACTCCAGCGGTGACCTTGCGACCTATAGCGGGATGCCGGGTCGCGTCAAGTACGTAAGTCGCGATCTGGGTTGTGCGCTGGTCGAGTCGGTAAACCCGCTGACCGACGACACCCCCGCGGCGAGTGTCGATTTCGGGGTGTCCAACCTCTACCGCTGGAACGCGAGCGATGGCTCCTACACGCTGATCACCAAGCGCCTCCCGCTCAACCCAAACTTCGACGACTCGTTCCGCGGCTACGAGATCGTGGGAACGACGCCGGATTGCGGACGGGTGTTCTTCTGGTCGATGGACTATGAGTTCATCGCCGGTGCTAGCCGCCTGTATGAGTGGGACGCCGACAGCGGCCAGCTCGGCGACGCCGGCCGCCGTCCCGACGGCTCAGTCGGCCCGGTCGACTCGAAGATCCGTACGGTCAAGAACGCCGTGTCGCCGGACGGCCGGCTGTTCTTCAAGGGAGTCAGCAACCAGGGAGTCGACTCCGGCAAGGCCGCGGTGTTCGCCCGCGATCCCAACGGCCAGACCATCAACGTCTCCCAGCCGACCACAGCTGTCCCCACCACGGGCGCGGGCTACGAGACAGCCTCCCCCGACGGCTCCCACATGTTCTTCCTCGCCAACTACGGCATCGCATCGACCACGAGCAACGGGCCGACCACCGGCGACTGCTCCGACTTGGCGGCGACTGTCACGTCTGGCGTCAGCTCTAAGCCGTGCGATCTTTATGACTACGACGTCGAATCGGGCGAGCTGACCGACCTCTCGGCATTCAACACCGCCGCCAACCCTCAAGGTGCGGCGGTTCAGGGCGTCATGGCGGTCGACGACGACGGCTCGACGGTCTACTTCGCCGCTCTCGGCCAGCTCGTTCCGGGCAAGGGACGTACCTACGCCCAGAACCTCGCCGGCGACGGGTTCGCCAACGTCTACCGCTACCGAGACTCCGCGCTGACCTATGTCGGCTCCCTCACGGTGGCTGATCTCGGCGCCAACGTGACGGATAAGCACGCTCTTGTCCATTTTCCGGATGCGTGGTCCTCACAGTCGACTTCGAACGGCGAGCATTTCTACTTCGCCAGTCCCGACAACATGACCGGCACCAACCCGGATCGGGTGGAGTCGGCGTATCTGTTCTCCGATGGGGAGGGGACGGAGTGCGTGTCGTGTCCGCGGGACGGCACCCCGCCGCGGCCGAGGCCGCTTTCGACGAACGGGTTTTCGATCGCCACCGCAAGTTCCGTCGGTAAAGGTCCCCATACGCCGCGTTCGCTTGCCGATGACGGCCGTGTGGTGTTCACGAGCGAGGACGCGTTGGCTCCGGGGGCGATCGAGGGCGATGGAACTATCACCGGGTCCGAGGCCGTGACGAGTCCGCTTCAGACGAATGTGTATGAGTTCTATCGGGGTCAGGTGTCGTTGTTGGCGACGGGTCGTGTGCAGTTCCTCGGCATGGGCGAGGATGGGCGGGATGTGTTCGTCAAGACGTATGCGCAGCTGGATCCGCGTGACATCGACTTCGTCGGCGATGTCTACGACTTGCGCTCTGGTGGTGGGTTCGCGCCGCCGGATCCGCCGCCTGTGCCGTGCGATCCGGGTGCTGAGCAGTGCCAAGGGCCGGGTAACACTCCCGAGATAGACGGCCCGGGTTCGGATAGGGAGGGGTCCGGGAATCTGGAGGCTGGTGTTCGCGAGGCGGTGAGGTTGAGGGTCGCCGCGGTCGCTAGGGGCTTGCGTGTCGGCTTGTCGGTCCGTGTGTCTGCCAAGGGCGTGCTTCGGATCTCCGGTCAAGGGGTTGTGGGGTCTTCGCGGCGGGTCGGCGAGGCCGGCATCTACAGGTTGTCTGTGGGGTTGTCGCGACGTGCTCGCGAGACGCTTAGGAGCAGGGGGCGTTTGCGGTTGCGGGTGCTTGTCCGGCTCGTTCCCGCTGCTGGTGGCCGTGTTCGGTCTGTCGGTGTGCCCGTGAAGTTCAAGCTCGCCAGGCGAGCCGCCAACAACGATCGCCGAGGTGGAAAGTGATTGCTCGTAGCCGACGTCTCATGGTTCTGGTGGCGGGCGCCTGCCTAGCCACAGGTGCCCTCGCCACTACCGCCAACGCTGCCAGCCCTGCTTGGCTGCCGGCGGCGACGACGGGCCCGACGGTGATCCCGCCGGTCCAGAGCGAGACGCAGCGCATCAACGTCGACGCCGCCGGCGGGACGTTCACCCTCACCGCCCGCCAACCAGCGGCTACCGGAACCGGGGTAATGCGCGTCAACAACGCGACGGTCCTCGACGTGAACGCGTCGACTGGCGCGTTCGCGGTCGGCCAGCGAGTCGAGGGGTTCGGGATATTCGACGGCACCACGATCACCGCTGTCGGCGCGGGCTCCTTGGAGCTGTCGCAGGGGTTGTTGTTCACGGACAGGCAGGCTGTGCTGTCGGCGTATGGGTCGCCTGCTACGACCGGCCCGATTCCCTTTGACGCGTCCGCGGCGGTGGTGCAGTCGGCGTTGGAGGGCCTCGCGCCGATCGGTGCGGGCAACGTGACGGTCACCGGCGGTCCGGGCGGCCCGGGTGGCGACGACCCGTATGTCGTTGTCTTCAAGGGCGCTCGGGCGGATGAGAACGTCAGCCAGCTCACGCCCGACAGCAGCCTGCTCACCGGCGGTGCGGCGAACGTCCGGACGGCCGTTCACGGCGGCCCGGGCATCAGCAAGCTCTCGCTGATGGCCCAGAACGTCGGCGGCGCGCCCAGCTCGGGCGAGGTGACCTACCGTGCGACGCTGCCGCCTGGCATCACCGCGATCGCGACTCCCGTCGGGCCCGGTGGCGCCACTCTCATCCCGTGGAACTGCGGTTCCAGTACCGCGACCGAGGTCGTCTGCACCCGTAGCGCGGCCGTGCGCCCAGGCCTGGCCCCCGTGTTCATCAACGTGCTCGTGACGGCGGCGCCGGGGACGGTGTCGGGTGTTGTGGGGATGGAGGTCAGCGGTGGCGGTGCTGCCACCGCGACCGGCGAGCTTGCGGTGTCGGTGAGCTCGACGCCGGCTGGGCCGGGTGTCCAGACGTTCTCCGCCGGTGCGTGGGATGAGGACGGCATCTTCGACGAGCGTGCCGGCGGGCATCCGTATTCGGCGACGACCGGGATCTTCCTGAACACGGTGCGGTCGGTGAAGGGCGCGATTATCCCCGTCGCCGACGCCGAGGATCTCGTGGTGTCGCTGCCGCCGGGCTTCGTCGGCAACCCGCAGGCCGTGCCGGCGTGCTTGGAGAAGGTCTCGGTGCAGAACTGCCCGCTGGAGACGATGGTCGGCACCGTCGAGCCGTCGCTTCAGACCTTCGGCGAGCGCAACGGCGCGACACCCCTGTTCAACTCGGAGGGGTCGTATGGGTATCCGGCGAAGTTCCGCTTCCGGGTACTCGATACCACCGACCTCAACGTCGTCGCGTCGTTGCGCAGCGACACCGATTTCGGCGTCGACGCCGGCTCGTTGCAGACGCCGCAGATCGACCAGTTCCTCGGCGCGTTCGTGACCCTCTGGGGCCAGCCCGCCGACCCATCGCACGACTCCGTGCGCTGCTACTACCAGCCTTCGCCGAAAGGCTCTATCGACGGATCGCTTGGCTGCCGGGCAAGCACCGTCGTCAACAATGCGTTCTTGACGAGTCCTACGGATTGCGTGGAGCAAGGTCTGGTTGCTGGCCAGAATGGTGGTTCGGTGCCGGTTGGGCTGTCGACGACTTGGTGGCAGGTGCCGGGGCTGGAGACTTCGAGCTCGGCGGGTGTGCCGCCGGTGACAGGTTGTGGTCCGGTGCCGTTCGCGCCCGTGATCGACTTCTCGCCGTCGTCCTCTGCCCCGGATTCTCCGACTGGCCTGGATGTCGATCTGGGGTTCCCCCACGATGGCCTGTTGGATCCGGATGGTCGTGACGATTCGCATCTCAAGCGTGCGGTGGTGGAGTTGCCGGAGGGGTTGACGATCAACCCCGCGGCTGCCGGGGGCTTGGACGCCTGCACCGACAGCGAGCTGAACTTGACGAGCAAGGCGGCGGTGTCTTGTCCCGACGCTTCGAAGATCGGTACCGCGACGGCTACCAGCCCGTTGCTGGCTGACTCGTTGTCGGGCAGCGTGTTCATCAGGTCGCAGAACTCGATGGACCCGGAGTCGGGCGAGATGTTCCGCATCGCGCTCGTGCTCGAGAACGCCGAGCGCGGCATCTCGGTCCGCCTACCGGGCGAGGTCCGCGCGGATGAGGACACGGGCCGGTTGACGGCTGTGTTCGACAACAACCCACGCCTACCGGTCGGCGATATCGAGTTGAGGTTCAAGGGCGGCTCACGCGCCCCGCTGGCGACCCCGAAGGACTGCGGCACCCATCAGATCGAGACGACGTTGACGCCGTGGAGCGCACCCGACGTAGCGGACGCGGTCTCTTCCGACGGCTTCGACATCGACTGCACGCCGGGCCTTGGGACGTTCGGGCCATCGCTCGCCGCCGGGACCATCAGTCCGGTCGGGCGTAGCTTCTCGCCGTTCGTCCTGACGATCGACAAGCAAGACGGCCAGCCCGACATCGACGGCGTCACGGCCAGCCTCCCGACCGGCCTTCTGGCCACTTTGAAGGGCAACGTCGGTACCCGCGTCGGCACCGCGAAGGTCGCGGCCGGCCCCGGCGACAGCCCGTTCTGGCTCTCCGGCCCAGTCGTCCTCGAGGGCCCCTATGGCGATGCGCCGTTCTCGCTGCGCGTCACCGTCCCCGCTGTCGCTGGCCCGTTTAACCTCGGCGATGTCGTGGTCCGGCAGAAGATCTATGTCGATCGCACGACCGCCCAGGTGTCTGTCGTCTCTGATCCGGTGCCGACGATCGTCAAGGGCGTCCAAGCACGCCTGCAGCGCATCCGGGTCGAGATCGACAAGCCCGGCTTCACTCTCAACCCATCCGACTGCTCGGCCAAGCAAGTCGCGACCAGCCTGCACGCCAACACCGGCGCGAGCACGAATGCCGCCAGTCGCTTCCAAGCAACCGGCTGCGCCAACCTCCCGTTCAAACCAACACTCGCCTTGTCGTTGACCGGCAAGCGCCAAGTCACGACCGGCAAGCACCCCGGTGTGAAGGCGCAGGTCACCCAGACGGGTGTCGGCGAGGCGGGGATCGAGAAAGCAGTCGTCCGGCTCCCCAAGAGCCTCGCCCTGGATCCCGACAACGCCCAAGCCCTCTGCGAGTTCACAGACGGCACCAAGCCCGACCTCGAAAACCACTGCCCCATCGGCAGCATCATCGGGCGCGCCCGGGCAGTCTCGCCGCTACTCAACCAGCCACTCGCCGGCAACGTGTACTTCGTCAAGAACATCCGCATCGACCCCAACACCGGCAACCAAATACGCACCCTCCCAATGCTCATCGTCGCCCTCCGCGGTGAGGTAGCGATCAACCTCAAAGGCGAATCCTCAACGACGAAGTCAGGCAAGCTCGTCAACACGTTCGCCAACGTCCCAGACGCACCCATCTCGCAGTTCAACCTCAACATCGCGGGCGGCCAAAACGGCATCCTCGCCGTCACCCGCACCCGCAAAGCCAAGATCAACCTCTGCACCGGGCGCCACACCGCAGAAACCGACATGGACGCACAAAACGGACGCCGACACGACTTCGACGTCCGCATGAAGACACCATGCACCAAGAAACAAACCAAAGCCGCAAAGCTCCGCGCCAAGCGCGCGGCGGCTCGAGCCAAGCGCGGCTAGCGCCACGTCAAGGCACCGTTCGGGACCGGCGCTCAGCGCCGGTCCCTTTGCCGTTTGCGGCTAGCTCCCACCCTCCACATAAGCCTTCAGCTCGTCAGCCCGCGCGTTGACGAGCATGTCGATCAGCTTGCCCTCGACGGGGCCGCGGACCAGCATCCCGAGCATCCGGCCGGTGTCGGCCTCGAGTGCGTAGGTGGCGCGGGTGCGGCCCGCGCCGAGGTCCTCGAGTTCCCATGAGCCGTCGAGCGACTTCAGGTCGCCCTTCTCCTGGACCCAGGACAGCCGCGTCGGACCGGCGTAGCTGAAGCGGACCTTCGCCTTGACGGTCGTCACCTTGGCGTCGGCCTCGGTCTCGACGAGCGTGGGGCGGCCCTCGTCGTCGGTCTCGAGCGGCGTCAGGTCCTTCATCCCGCCCTGCCAGTCGGGCGCCTTCTCGACATCCTCGACGGCCTTCCATACCTGCTCGATCGGCGCGTCTATCTCAGCGCTCGACGATCCCGCCAGAACAGCCATCCCAAGCCTCCGTCGTAGTTGTTCGACGACCCTATCCAGCCGGTCGCAGGAACAGCTACGCCGAGCCCGGCGGCACCCAGCCGCCGAACACCCGCTCGAGTTCCAGCGCCACCGCGATCGACACGTGGTCGCGACCCGGTCCCGCCGCCACCTGCACCCCCAGCGGCAGCCCGTCGCGGTTCAGCCCCAGTGGCACCTGAGTCACCGGCACCGCCGCCAGGTTGAGCACCGCCATCGGTTGCACCCACCAGACGCGCCCAACAGTGCCGCCGTGGCGCGGAGCGACGGAGGGGTAGGGGGGATGCAGCAGCACACCGTCACCGATCGTCGCCTGGATCTCCTCGGCGAAGGCGCGGCCCCAGGCGATCATCTTGCGCGCCCGCCGCGGGAAGCGGTTCGAGAACGCCCACTCGGCGGCGAGAAGCAGCCGCGTCGGAGTCGTGTGCGGCCCGCCGCGCGAGAACAGCCCACGCGCCGTCACTGGATCGGCGCCCTCGCCGATCAGCAGCTCGCGCAGCCCGATCTCGTCGTCGGCGAGCGCGGCGAGGTACGGCTCGTAGGCATTCTGCATCGAGCGCAGCGAGACCCGCTCGATCGTCGCGCCCGCCGCCGCCAGCGCGCCCGCGGCCTGCTCTCGCGCCACGGCCAGGTCACGCGCCAGCGGCCGGCTGAGACCGTGATCGCTGACCAGCACGCGCAACCCATCGAATGACACCGCCGCCGGATCGCCCAGCTCCATCTCACGCGCAACCGGGTCGATCCCGTCCGGCCCCGCCAGGATCCGCAACAGCGGCATCAGGTCCTCGGCCCGTCGCGCCAGCGGACCGTTGACGACCATCCGCGTCACCTCACCATGCGCTGGCGGCCAGGCGCCGGTGAGCGGCACCAGCCCGAGCGACGGCTTGTGCCCGAAGACCCCGTTGAAGAACGCCGGCCCGCGGATCGATCCGCCGACGTCAGACCCGAGCCCGAACGTAGACCCACCCGCGCCGATCGTCGCGCCCTCGCCACCTGACGACCCGCCGGCGATCCGCTCGTGGTCGTAGGCGTTGCGCGTCCGCCCGTAGACCCGGTTGTCCGACTCGATCCAGAGGCAGACCTCAGACGTGTTCGTCAGCCCCAACACGATCGCGCCCGCGTCGATCACTCGCTGGGCGACAGGCGCGGTCGTCTCCGCCCGTACCTCCCGTCGCGCTAGCAGTCCCGCGCAGTTCGGCAGCCCCGCCACCGCGATCGACTCCTTGATCGTGCACGGCACCCCCACCAGCGGCGGCAGCTCCTCACCCTCCCCGGCCGCCGCCACCCGCGCATCCGCCGCGTCGGCCTCCGCCCGCGCCTCCTCATACCTGGGCACCACCACCGCATTGATTGCCGGGTTCACCCGCTCCAGCAGCTCGATATGCGAATCCACCACCGCCCGCGCCGAGACCCGTCCCGCTCGGATTCCCGCCGCGATCTCCGTCGCCGAAGCTCGCAGTGTCCACGCCAACTCGTCCCCGATCCTGTCCGCCGTCTCCGTCGCCATCCCGACCAGACGCTAGTCGACGCAAAGCTGTTGCTCCCGCAGCGCCTCCTGTTACACAGGCGCTGCTTGGATCATGGATGTGAGTCTGAGCTACATCGCGATGATCTTCGGCCTTCCTCCACTCGGAGGCATCTACTGGGCGAGCGGACTCGTCGTGGCGGGTATTTGGGCTAAGTGGCCTGTGGCCACGACACGGCGGCGTGCGGAGCTTGGGGCCGCATCGGTAACGCTCGCCTTAGGCGTCTTCGCGGCGGCCCTGCTACTTGGTAAGGTTTGTATATATGCATAGTGATTCTGAGTATCCTAAGCATCCCCTCGACACGTTGGGCGACAGGACGACGTACGTCACCATGTGCGTTCTGGCACTCATCGCGGGTGTGGTTTCGCTGGAGCTCGACGAACCAGCCTTGCTGGCGATCGGCTGGATCTATGTGGCGCTCCCGCTGACGTTCGTCTCAGCGCTGGTAAGGCATGCTTGGCATAGGCGCCGGTACGAGCGCAGGGCGCGGGCGACGCTGTCCGAGGATTGCGCCGAGTCGCGCTACGCGTGGCCCAGCACCCGTCGCACGTAGCCGTTCGCGAACACGCCGTCCGGATCGAACCGCCGCCGCACCGCCTGGAACCGCTCCCACTCCGGGTAGCGCGGCGACAGCGTGTCCGCTGTCTGAAAGTGGCGCTTGCCCCAGTGGGGGCGACCCCCGAATCCGTTCATGACCTCCTCGATGGCGCGGAAGTACGGCTGCCACTCCATGCCCTTGTACATATGCACGGCGATGTAGCAAGTCTCGCGGCCACCCGCCGGGCTGAGGAAGGCGTCGTCAGGTGCCACGAACCGCACCTCGATCGGGAACGGCACCGCGAAGTCCGGCCGAGCCGCGACTTCGAGCACGGCGCGCACGGCCTCCACCACCCGCTCGCGCGGCAGCGCGTACTCCATCTCGGTGAAGCGCACCAGCCGTGGCGAGGCGAAGATCCGGTACGAGCGATCGACCCGCCGCGTCGTGCCCGACGCTCGCGCC
This sequence comes from Thermoleophilaceae bacterium, assembly GCA_044867325.1. Lineage (GTDB taxonomy): Bacteria > Actinomycetota > Thermoleophilia > Solirubrobacterales > Thermoleophilaceae > JAAYBF01. The sequence continues at coordinate 17,139 of JBIOUS010000003.1, forward strand.
AGCAGCCGGTTGATCGAGGGGATCAGTCGCGGCGCCCGCCGCCCGGTCGCACACGCCAGCCCGAACACGTGGTTGCGCAGCAGAACGTCGTCCACCCACGCCCGCGCGCGCGAGGGCGGCTCCGGCGCTCGGTCGACGCGGCGGTTCGTACGCGTCATCGCCAACGGACTGTGCGGGAAGACGTAGAACTCGAAGTGCTCAGCGCCGTCGGCCAGCTCGTCGACCTGCTCGAGTACATCCTCGAGCGGCGCCGTCGCGTCGACCCCCTCGAGCGTGAACGCCGGCACCGCCTGCAGCGTCACCGCCGTCACGACGCCCAGCGCGCCGACGCTTACCCGCGCCGCCCGCCAGGTCTCGGGATCGTCGCGCTCCGACACGCTCACCAGTGACCCGTCGCTCGTCACTAGTTCCAGCTCACGGAGCCCTGCCGACAGGTTCTGCAGCCGCGACCCCGTCCCGTGCGTCCCGGTCGCCGTCGCCCCGGCGATCGACTGCACGTCGATGTCGCCGAGATTCTCCAACGCCAGTCCGTGCGCCCACAGCGCCTCGCTCAGCTCGTTGAGCGAGATCCCCGCCTCGACCCGCGCCAGCCCGCTGGTGCTGTCGACCTCGAGCACCCGTCGCATCCGGTCGAGCTGCAGCAGCGTCCCGTCGGTCAGCGCGGCATCGGTGAAGGAGTGCCCGGCGCCGGCGACGCGCACGACCCGGCGTGCGTCGCGGGCCCGCCCAACCGCGTCCGCGACCTCCGCACTCGTCGCGGGATGCTCGATCGCCGCTGGTCGGCAGGCCTGGTCGCCCGCCCAGTTGCGCCACTCGGGCGCCAAGCTCACCGCCTCGCGGCGTGCGCCCAGGCGATCGCGAACGCCTGCAGCGGTAGCCGTGCCAGCAGCGCCGTCCGACCGCCGGGTACCGACGGGTAACGATCCGGGTTCAACGCCATGTGCACATTTGCCGGGAAGACCGCGACTAGCGTCGCGACGCTCCACAAGCTCGCCGCTCGACGCGTCCGCGGATGCAACACACCCACGCCGCCGGCGATCTCCGCGACCCCGCTCGCGTAGACCAGTGCTCGCTTCGCCGGCAGCGCGTCTGGAACGATCGACTCATATGTCCGCGGGATCACGAAGTGCATGATCCCGGCGAATATGAAGAACCCCCCGAATGTGCGTGCGGCGCGTGACATCGGCGCGGCGATGCTACACCGCTCGCCGAATGGCTTAGGCGCTTGCGGCGGCGTCTTGCGCGACCAGCCGCGCCCGGACCTTGCTGGCGTTGTGCCTGACCGCATCGTTCTCGGCCACGAACTCGGTCACCAGCTCGGCGAAGCGGACGGGATCGTCGAGCTGAGGGAAGTGACCGGCGCCCTCGAAGATCTCCAGCCGGCTGTTCGGCAGCAGCGCGTGTGCGGCGCGTCCGTGCTCGACGGGGATGATCGGATCGCGATCGCCCCAGACGATCAGGGTTGGCAGGTCGGCCGCCAGGTAGAGGCGGTCGGTGGCCGTCACGCGCTGACCTAGCGGGCTGATCACCGAGCGCACCGTACGCACGAAGGCGGCCCGTCGCTCGGTGTCGCCGAGCGACGCGACTCCGCGCGAGACCTCTGCCAGATCGGCTCCCGGCTTGAAGCCGAGCCGTCCGATCAGGCCAGCCACGGCGGTCCCCGCTTCGATCAGCGGCCGCGCCGTCAGCAACGGCAGCACCTGCTCGGCGAACGGGAGCGCAGCGCTGCGGATCAGCGGGCTGACCTCGCGCCCGAGACCTCCGCTGCCGACCAGCACCAATCGCTCGACCATGTCTGGAAACTGGTAGGCGAACTGCATCGCGACACCGCCGCCGAGCGAGTGTCCGACGACTGTCGCGCGCTCGACTTCGAGCACGTGCAGCAGGTCCCGCATCACACAGGCGTGGCCGCCGAGCGAATGGTCGCCGCGCTGGCGGTCGGACTCGCCGTGGCCCGGCAGGTCGGGCGCGATCACATCGAAGTTGCGCGCCAGCAGCCGCATCGCGGGCTCCCAGCTCTGGCTGCTATTGGTGATCCCGTGGATCAGGACGAGCGTCGGTCCAGCGCCCATGCGCCGGAACGCAACCCGCTTGCCGTGCAGCATCCGGACGTCGAGCTCCATGCCCCGACTGTAGTCGCCCGGCGGATGGAGGCGCGCCACGCTATCTTGGGTGGCTATGGCCCGTGGAGACGTAAGGATCGCCGTGACCCTGGAGTGCCAGGAGTGCAAGCGGCGCAACTACCAGTCACAGAAGTCCAAGCGCAACCATCCGGATCGGATCGAGCTGCGCAAGTACTGCCGCTGGTGCGGCAAGCACACGCCGCACAAGGAGACGCGCTGAGCGCCCTTGCGCTCACGCGCGTGAAGTAGGAGGGAAGCCGCGTGGCTCGGAACCGTCAGCGCGCCAAGGAGCGTCAGGCGCGCCGCAAGGCGCAGCAGGGCGGCGACGGCGCGGCCAAGCAGCGTCCCGACGCCGATCCGAACGCCTCGCGTCCGGGTCCCACTCGTCGTCATGGCGGCGACCCGCTCGCCGACGACGTGCTCGACGAGCTGGAGCGCGAGGGGATCGTCGCTGCCGATGCCGAGTCGCCCACGCCGCCCCCGCTGAGCGAGTCCGAGCGTCTCCGCGCCGGAGCTCCGCCGACCGACGTCGGCAGCTCCGCTGAGGTACTCGACTTCGAGCAGGATCTCGATGCCGAGCACGATCCACACCATTTCGATCCGACTCAGGACATCCCCGAGGAGGACCTCTCCGACGACGGTAAGACGCGTCGCAAACCGGTGGGAGCGCACAAGGACCGGCCGCGTCTCGTACAGTTCCTCGTCGCCGTATGGGCGGAGCTGCAGCGTGTGCAGTGGCCCGACCGTCAGGCGCTCACCACGCTGACGGGCGTAGTCCTCGGTTTCGTGTTGATCGCCGGCGGCTATCTGGGCCTGCTCGACGCGGTCGCCTCACGAGTAATCCAAGCCATCCTCTAGCCCCTTAGTGGGCCCCCTCCAGAAAGCAATCTGAGCAAAGTCATGTTCCGCTGGTACGCCGTCAACACCTATTCAGGCCACGAGAAGAAGGTCAAGCAGAACCTGGAGCACCGGGTTCAGTCGCTTGGCCAGCAGGTCTCCGTGCGCCAGGTCGTCATCCCCACCGAGCAGGTGCAGGAGATGAAGGACGGCAAGAAGATCGAGAAGGAGCAGCGGACGATGCCCGGCTACCTGCTCATCAACATGAATCTGACCGACGACTCCTGGGGCCTCGTCAAGAACACCCCGGGCGTCACGGGCTTCGTCGGACCGTCGCAGAAGCCGGTCCCGCTGAGCCAGCCGGAGGTCGACAGGCTGCTCAATCGCGAGACCGCCGAGCGTCCGCGGACACGCGCCCAGTTCACCGTTGGCGAGTCGGTCAAGGTGGTCTCCGGACCGCTCTCGGACTTCTCCGGAGAGATCTCCGAGATCAACGACGATGCCGCCAAGCTCAAGGTGCTGGTATCCATCTTTGGACGCGAGACCCCCGTCGAGGTCGGTTTCGACCAAGTGAAGAAGATCTGAGATGGCCAAGAAAGTCCTGACACTCATCAAGCTGCAGGTCCCCGGCGGCAACGCCAACCCGGCGCCGCCGGTCGGTCCCGCGCTGGGCCAGCACGGCGTCAACATCATGGAGTTCTGCAAGGCGTTCAACGCGCAGACCCAGGGCGACAACGGCACGATCATCCCGGTCGAGATCACGGTCTACGAGGACCGCTCGTTCACCTTCATCACCAAGACGCCGCCGGCCGCGATCCTGATCAAGCAGGCCGCCGGCATCTCGAAGGGCTCGGGCGAGCCGAACCGCGAGAAGGTCGCGAAGATCACCCGCGACCAGGCGCGTCAAATCGCCGAGAAGAAGATGCCCGACCTGAACGCCAACGATCTCGACCAGGCGACCAAGATCATCGAGGGCACAGCCCGCTCGATGGGCGTGGAGGTGTCATAGCGATGGCAAAGCACGGCAAGCGCTACATCGACAACCTCGCCAAGGTCGACCGCGAGCGCGAGTACACGCCCTCCGAGGCGATCGCGCTGATCAAGAGCTTCGGCGCCGGCAAGCTCGACGAGACCGTCGAGGTCCACATCCGCACGGGCCTCAACGTCCGCCACGCCGAGGAGCAGCTGCGCGGAACGATCTCGCTGCCGCACGGCCTCGGCCGTGAGATGACCGTTGCCGTCTTCGCCAAGGGCGACAAGGCGCGCGAGGCCCAGGAGGCTGGCGCCGATCACGTCGGCGACGACGATCTCGCCAAGAAGGTCGAGGAGGGCTTCACCGACTTCGACGTCGCGATCGCGACGCCGGACATGATGCCGGTGGTCGGCAAGCTCGGCCGCGTGCTCGGCCCGCAGGGCAAGATGCCGAACCCGAAGGTCGGCACGGTCACCAACGACGTCACCAAGGCTGTCTCGGAGGCCAAGGCCGGCAAGATCGAGTACCGCACCGACCGCACCGCGATCGTCCACCTGCCGATCGGCAAGGCGAGCTTCGAGGCGAGCGCGCTGGTCGAGAACTTTGCTGCGCTGATCGACGAGGTCAACCGCGCCAAGCCGGCGTCGGCCAAGGGCCGCTATCTCGAGACGGTCACGCTGACGACGACGATGGGCCCGGGTGTCCGGGTCGACGCAGGCGCTACGGCCGACAAGGCCGGAGAGGTTGCGGCTGCTGTAGCCTGACCAACGAGTTTTCTGCCCGAGACCCTCGGCGGGCCGCCAGGAGCGGCCGGAAGTCCGGGGCAGGTGGAGCACGCGAGACCGGTTTCGACCGTCCTCCCGAGCCCGCCTGTGAGCGGGCTCTTTCATTGGAGACGACGGAATGAACAGGGACGAGAAATCAGCGGTCATCGATCAGGTGGCCGAGCAGATCCAGGAGTCGCAGGCGATCTTCGCCCTCGACTACCGCGGGATCACCGTTTCGCAGGCGGCTGAGCTGCGCGCCAAGCTGCGCGAGGCCGATGCGAGCCTGCGCGTGGTCAAGAACACGCTCACCGAGCGCGCGGCCGACAAGGCCGGCGCCGAGGACCTCAAGGCGTTCCTCGACGGCCCGACCGCGTTCACGTTCGTCCGCGGAGATGCGGCCATGGCCGCCAAGGCGCTCGCCGCGTTCCGCAAGGAGTACGAGCTGCTCGAGTTCAAGGGCGGCACGATGGACGGCGCCGAGGTGACCGCCGACGAGATCATCGCGATCTCCAAGCTGCCTTCGCGCGACGCGCTCAACCAGCAGCTCGTCGGCGTCCTGGCCTACCCGATCAGTGGCCTGGCGCGGACGCTCAACCAACTGATTCAGGGCCTCGCGGTCCAGCTCGGCCAGATCGCCGAGCAGGGTCTCGTGGGCGGCGACGCGCCCGAGCCCGCCCCGGAGCCGGAGGCAGCCGCCCCCGCCGAGGAGCCGGCCGCCGCGGAGCCCGAGACAACTGAGGAGGCCGAGGCGCCAGTCGCCGACGCCGCCGATCAAGACGACACGCCCGCTGAGGGCGAGGACAAGGAGAGCTAGAGATGGCTGCAGCAACTACCGAGAAGTGGATCGAGGAGCTCAAGGGCATCTCTGTGCTTGAGCTGTCTGAGCGGATCAAGGCGCTGGAGGAGGCGTTCGGCGTCTCCGCCGCTGCGGTCGCCGCTGCGGCCCCGGCCGCCGGTGGCGGCGGTGGCGAGGCTGCGGCCGAGGAGGAGTCGAGCACCGTCGACGTCGTCCTGACCGCGGCTGGCGAGAAGAAGATCCAGGTGATCAAGGTCGTGCGTGCCGCGACCGGTCTTGGCCTCAAGGAGGCCAAGGCGCTCGTCGACGAGGCCCCGAAGCCGATCAAGGAGGGCATCGAGCGCGACGAGGCCGAGAAGCTCCTCGCCGAGCTCAAGGAGGCCGGCGGCGAGGCTGAGCTCAAGTAGCTCGAGTCCGTCCGGGTCCCAGCCGATGATCGCGTAATGAAACGCTTTCGAACCGGCTGGGACCTGACCAAGAAGAGCTGGCGGCTGCTGCGCAGCCAACCCGGCCTGACCGCCTATCCGGTTGTCGGTGGGTTGCTCGCGATCGTCTCGTTCCTCGTCTTCGCGGCGCCGGGCTTCTACCTGCTGGACACCGACGCCACGGCGGTCGGCTACGTCCTGATCGCGGTCGGCATCTACCTCGCTTCGCTCTCCGCGACGTTCTTCGGCGTTGGCCTCGCGGCTGCCGCCGACCGCGCTTTCCAGGGCGAGCAGGTCACCCTCTCGACCGGCGTCTCCGTCGCCTCGAGCCACTTCGGCGCGATCGCGGGCTGGGCTTTCGTCTCAGCCGTCGTCGGCACCGTCATCTCGCTGCTGCAGAGCCAGCGTGGACTCGCGGGTCCGCTGATCGGCGCGCTCGGCGGCGCCGCCTGGGGCCTGATCACCTTTCTCGCGATTCCTGTCATCGCTATCGAGGGCACCGGACCGATCGCGACGATCAAGCGCTCGTCGCATCTCTTCAAGGAGCGTTGGCGCGGCCAGGTGACAGGCAACATCGCGATCGGTGGTGGGGTCTTCCTGTTCGGCACGCTGCCGGCGATTGCGCTGATCGTCCTCGGCCTGATCCTCTGGAACAACGACGGCTCGGGCGACGCCATCGCCCTCGGAGCGGTCGTCGTCCTCATTGGTGCGGTCCTGCTCGTCGTCACGCTGCTGATCGCCCAGGCGCTGCGCCAGATCTTCGGCATCGCTCTCTACCGCTGGACGTCCGACGGCGTAGCCGTCGCAGGCTTCACCGAGGCTGAGCTGAACTCCGCGGTCAAGACCCGCCACGGCGACTGAAAGGCGCTACTCTTGTAGCTGGCCTATAGCCGTAGCCGTCCCTCGAGTTGCGCTTCGCCCACATATCGCGAAGCCTCGGGACGGGGTCCGTGATGGCCATGTCCGCGCCCCGGAAGGGGCGTGGCAACCGCCCCTTCCGGGGGCGGTCTTCAGTGTGCTATCTTGGACGGTCGCGCTTTTCGCGCCCGTCTCGCTCTCCCGCCGAATCTCGAAGGAGCCGCCGTCTTGGCACGTGTTGATGCCTCCCGCCTGCGCCGCAGTTTTTCACGCCTCGAGAACGTTCTCGAGCTACCAAACCTGATTGACATCCAGCGAAGCTCGTTCGACTGGCTGGTCGACACCGAGAGCGGCGGTCTGCGCGAGACCATCGACGACGTCTCACCGATCGAGGACTACACCGGCAACCTCGCCGTCGTCTTCGAGGAGATCCACTTCGACGATCCCGTCGCATCGATCTCCGAGTGTCGCGAGAAGGACCTCACCTACGCACGCCCGCTGACCGTCAAGGTCGCGTTCCAGAACCGCGAGACCGGTGAGATCCGTGAGCAGTCCGTCTTCATGGGCGACTTCCCGTGGATGACCGAGCACGGCACCTTCATCATCAACGGCACCGAGCGCGTCGTCGTCACGCAGCTCGTCCGCTCGCCGGGCGCCTATGTCATGGAGCCCAAGGACCGCGAGAAGCAGGTCTTCATCGCGAACCTGATGCCGGCCCGTGGCTCCTGGCTCGAGCTCGAGATCGACAAGAAGGGCAAGGTCTTCGTCCGCATCGACCGTAAGCGCAAGCTGCCCGTCAGCGTGCTGCTGCGTGCAATGGGCGAGGTACTGCGCGAGAGCGGTCTGGCGCCCAGCTGGACCGGCAGCGACGAGGACATCCTCGCGCTGTTCGACAACTCGCTCTACGTCCGTAACACGCTCGAGGCCGACACCGAGGTCACGAAGTCGGAGGAGGGCGCGCTGATCGAGCTCTTCAAGAAGCAGCGTCCAGGCGAGCCGCCGTCCGTCGACGCCGCGAAGAACCTGCTCAATCAGCTCTTCTTCGACCCGAAGCGCTACGACCTCACGCGCGTTGGTCGTTACAAGCTCAACTCGCGTCTGCATCTCGACGAGCCGCTCGACACTCGCACGCTCACCCCGCGCGACATCGTCGAGCTGATCAAGGAGCTCGTCTCGCTGCCGAAGGTGCTCGGCATCCCGGAGGACGGTCTCTACGAGGGCGAGCCGATCAAGGACTTCGCCGCCGAGGCCCAGACCTACGGCCGTGAGCCGATCGAGGAGCGCCTCGACGAGTACGAGCACTTCGGCAACCGCCGTCTGCGCACCGTCGGCGAGCTGATCCAGGAGGCCTTCCGGATCGGCCTCTACCGGATGGAGCGCGTCGTCCGCGAGCGCCTCACGACTGAGGACTCGGACACGATCACTCCGCAGACGATCATCAACATCCGTCCGGTCGTGGCGGCGCAGAAGGAGTTCTTCGGCTCCTCGCAGCTGTCGCAGTTCATGGACCAGACGAACTCGCTGACGGGCCTCACGCACCGTCGCCGCCTGTCGGCGCTCGGCGCCGGCGGTCTGACGCGCGAGCGCGCCCCGATCGAGGTTCGCGACGTCCATCCGACCCATTACGGCCGGATGTGCCCGATCGAGACCCCTGAGGGACCGAACATCGGCCTGATCGGATCGCTGTCCTCCTACGCCGAGGTCTCAGAGCACGGCTTCGTCACGACTCCGTACCGCAAGGTCGACGCCAGCGGCACGGTCACCGACGAGATCGTCCGCCTCGACGCGAACCAGGAGGAGGAGCTGGTCATCGCGCAGGCGAACGCCGAGGTCGACGAGAAGACCGGCAAGCTCAAGGGCCCGCAGGTCACCTGTCGCTCACGCGACGGTGAGCTGGTGCTCGCCGCGCCGAAGGACGTCGATCTGATGGACGTCTCGCCCGGCCAGATCTGGTCGGTCGCTACGGCACTGATCCCGTTCCTCGAGCACGACGACGCCAACCGTGCGTTGATGGGCTCGAACATGATGCGTCAGGCGGTCCCGCTGCTGAAGACCGAGGCGCCGCTGATCGGTACCGGCATGGAGACACGCGCCGCGATCGACTCCGGCGACGTCATCATCGCCCGTGAGGCCGGCGAGGTCAGCTTCGTCGACTCCGAGCGGATCGTCGTCGGCAAGGACGAGTACTCGCTGTTCAAGTACATGCGCAGCAACCAGGGCACGATCATCCACCAGAAGCCGCTCGTCGATGTTGGCGACAAGGTCAAGGCGGGCGAGGTGCTCGCCGACGGCTCCTCGACCAACCAGGGCGAGCTGGCACTCGGCAAGAACTGCCTCGTCGCCTTCATGTCCTGGGAGGGCTACAACTTCGAGGACGCGATCATCCTCTCGGAGCGTCTGGTCAAGGACGACGAGCTCACCTCGATCCACATCGAGGAGTACGAGATCGACGCCCGCACGACCAAGCTCGGCGACGAGGAGATCACCCGCGACATTCCGAACCGCTCGGAGGAGTCGCTGCGCA
>JBIOUS010000004.1:0-7211 GCA_044867325.1 Thermoleophilaceae bacterium
CCGCCCGGCCTGGCTCTTCTACATCACGTCGAACGTCTCGTAGACCTCCACCGCCCCGCCGTTCGTCAGCACCGGGCAACCCTTTGCCAGCTCGGCCGCCGCGTCGAGGCTGTCGGCCGTGACGAGCGAGTAGCCGGTCAAGCGCGACGGTCCGCCGTCGCTTACCGTGCCGCCGTTCGCCACGGCCTTGGAGGGGCCGAAGGGGTTGCCCGGATCGACGATCGACGGGCCGATCTCCCCGAACCAACCGGTCCATGCCGCCATCACGGCCTGCTGCTCGGCCTCGGTCGCCGGGGTCGCGCCGCCGGTGTATGCAAGTAGGTACTTAGCCATCTCGTTCTCCTTTTCGATGCTTGGTCTTAGTCGGCGTCCGTCGCGGCCCACGGGTCGGGACCGGCGTCGCCGCCGGCGGCTGCGATCTCGAGCCGTGGCAGGTAGTGATCCCAGCCGACGCTGTGGGCAGTGGCGGACTCGCCGCTCGGCAAGCCGCTGTGGACAAGCCGGACGATCGTGTGGTCGCCGTCGGGCGTGAGCGTCACCTCGACAGTCGAGCTGCCGGGCCGCACCGGGCTGTCCTCGGTCTCCCAGCCCCAGGTGAACACGACACGGTGCGGCGGTGAAATCTCGACGTACTCGCCACGCGCGATGCGGCCGCCGTTGATGTTGACCCGGTAGATCCCGCCCGAGCGCGGATCGACCTCCGCCGTGGTGCCCATCCAGCGCACCATCCGCTCCGGGTCGACGAAGAATGGGAAGACGGTCTCCGGTCGCGCCTCTATCCGCACCTCGCGTTCGACCGCATCGGCCTCGGCTGTGGTCATCGTCGCTCTCTCTCCTCTTGCTCGGCGGCGGCCTTCAGGCGTTCGAGGCCCTCGGCCCAGAACTCGTCGAGGAAGTCGCGCAGCTCAGCCAGGCCCTCGGGTCGAGCGAGATAGAGCCGTCGCGTCCCCTCGCGCCGCTGGCTCACCAGCCCCGCGCCCTTGAGCACCGTCAGGTGCTGCGAGATCGCCGGCCGGCTGACCTCGAAGTGCGACGCGATCTCACCCGCGCTCAGCTCCTCAGAGCCGACGAGACGGAGGATCGTCCGCCGGCGGGGCTCGGCGATGGCGCGCAATGCGGCTTCCATACGCCAAGCATAAGCCAAGACTTACGTAAGTGCAAGCTAACGGAATGCAGGGCGACGGATTCACGCTCCAGCCGCTTCCTGCCGATACACGTCGGACACCGGAGCGCGTTCTTCCCCAAGGACCGTCACCAGGCCGACTGCTCGCATCCAACGGCCGATGGCGACCAAGTCGCTCATCCATCAGGGAGGACGCTATGTCCAACCCGACTCATCTCAGGCACGCTAGGCGTGCCGGCATCGCGCTCGCCATCGGCTTCGCGCTCGCCGCCCTGCCCGCCGCCGCACAGGCCCAGGTCAACCTGGGCACCACCAACTCCTTCGTCGTCCTGGGCGGCGCCGGCGTCACGAACACCGGGCCGTCCGTGCTCAACGGCGATCTCGGCGTCTCCCCCGGGACGTCGCTCCCAGGCTTCGGGCTGCCCGCGGTCGTCAACGGAGCGACCCACAACAATGACGGCGTCGCCAGGCAGGCACAGCTCGACCTCGCGACCGCCTACGACGTCGCAGCCGGACAGCCGGTCCCACCGGGCAACGTCCTCACGGGCACCAACCTCGGCAACCGCAGGCTGACCGCCGGCGCCTACCGCTACAGCTCGAGCGCCCAACTGACCGGTGCGCTGACGCTTGACGCCGAGGGCGACCCCAACGCCCAGTTCGTCTTCGAGATCGGCACCACGCTGACCACCGCCTCGGCCAGCTCGGTAGTGCTGATCAACGGCGCCTCGCCCTGCAACGTCTACTGGCAGGTCGGCAGCTCGGCGACGCTCGGCACCACCACCGCGTTCCAGGGCAACCTGATGACGCTGGCGAGCATCTCGCTGAACAACGGCGCGACCGTGATCGGGCGGCTACTCGCGCGCTCCGCCGGCGCGGTCACCCTGATCAACAACTACCTCAGCCGACCGGGGTGCACGACCGACACGACCTCGGACGACACCGCCGGGCGAGAGGCCGCCGCAACGCGAGCCAGGGCAAGAGCACAGGCCAGGGCACGCGCGAGGGCACGTAGGGCCGCCCGCCGTCAGGGCAGGGCGACCATCCACCGCGCGCCGCGCAGCGTCTGCACCGACGGGTTCAGCGCAACGGTTCGCGGCAAGCGGATCGAGCGAGCCGTCTTCAGCCTCGACGGCAAGCGCATCGCCAGCCGCGGCAACTCCCCGTTCCGCGTGATGATCCCGGCAACCCCCGGAGCCCACCGGGTCAGGGCGCACGTCACGTTCACCGACCTCACCCGTCCCAAGAACATGACCCTCCGCTACCGCGCCTGCGCGGCCCAACTACTCGAGCCGCGCCGCGGTCCGTCGCGGTTCACCGGATGATCGACGCTCCGCCGCCGGTGCCCATGAGCCAACCGCTCGTGGTCATCGAGCGGGGCCACGTCGCCCGCGGCCGGCCCAGCCGGAGCGGGCGACAGATCGAGTACGTGGCCCCGCGGCGCCCGCTCACCGGTGTGCGGACCGTTCTGCCCGCGCTCGGCCACGGACGCCAGCGCAGCTGGGTTCGCGTTCGGCTCCCGGGCCGCCCGAACAGCCACGCAGCCTGGATCCGCACCGCCCATACCCGGCGCACTTCGACGCCCTGGCGGATCGCGCTCGACCTCTCCGCCCGCCGCGTCACCGTCTACCACGGCGGTCGCGTCGCGCGTCGCTTCCGCGCCGTGGTCGGTACGTCCTACACGCCCACGCCCCGCGGCCGCTTCTTCGTCGAGGAGGGCGTGGCGCTCCCGGGACAGGTCGGCGGCCCGTTCGCGCTGGCGACCAGCGCGCGCTCGAACGTCCTGCAGGAGTTCGAGGGCGGACCGGGCCAGATTGCCCTGCACGGAACTGACGCCCTCGCTGGCGCGCTCGGAAGCGCATCCTCACACGGCTGCATACGACTCAACGGCGGCGCCATCACCTGGTTGGCACGACGAATCGGCGGCGGTGTCCCTCTGACAGTTGGCAGATAGCAGCAGGACTCATGAGTTCATGACATGATCGCGCCAATCAGTAAATACGCCGATCCGAGGGTATCGACACCGCCGTCCAGCGTTGAGACCGCTGCCCAGCAAGGGGTCGCGCGCATCCTGATTACCGAGGATCAGCCCGAGGTGTTGCAATCGGTGATTCAGGCGCTGGGCGATCCCTACCGCTGCGAGTTCGCCACCGACATCGACGAGATACGCGCGCGGTTGACGAACGAGACCTTCGAGCTCGCGCTGTGCGGCGTCTCGATACCCGGGGCGCCGGGATTGGCACTGGCCGAGGGCATCGTCAAGGACTTTCCCGACACTGCCGTCGTCCTGGTCACCGCCGAGGACGACCCGGAGTTTGCGCGACAGGCCTTCCAGTTCGGCGTCTACGGCTACATGGTCAAGCCGTTCTGGCCCGGCCAGCTGCTGATCACCGTGATGAGCGCGCTACGGCGACGCGAGCTCGAGATCGCTGGGCGCTCCCGCGACGAGAACCTGACGATCCAACGACAGAAGATCATCGACATGGCGCCGATGCCGATATACGTCAAGGACAGGTCTTACCGTTACATCCTCGCGAACCTTCAGGCCGACGCGCTGGCAGGCTTGGAGGAGGGCCAGCTCGTGGGCAAGAGCGACGAGGCGATCATGTCGCTCGACGCGTTGGAGGCTACGCGGGTCATCGACCGCAGGATGTTCGAGGACGGGAAGCCATACGACGCCGAGGAGACCCTGACGATCGGCGGCGTCGAGCGGGTCTTCAAGACCGTCAAGTTCCCGCTCTTCGGCGAGGACGGACAGGTCGTCTCCGTTTGTGGCATCTCAGCGGACATCACCGATCAGAACGAGGCGATCCGGCTTCGCGACGAGCTCACGGCCGCCCAGCAGCAAGCGATCGACGAGCTGTGGTCGTCACACCAGGAGACGGTCGACCGCTTTGCCAAGGCAATCCGACTTCACGACTCCTCCACCGGTGAGCACGTCGACCGGATGGCTGGCATCGCCTCGCTGTTGGGCGAGCGACTTCAGATCGATCCCGAACGAGTCCGGCTGCTGCGGCTCGCCGCGCCGATGCACGATGTCGGAAAGATCGCGATCACCGACCAGATCCTGCGCAAGCCGGGCGCGCTGACGGCGGACGAGCGCACCGAGATGGAGCGCCACACCTCGATCGGCTACGAGATCCTCAACGGCTCCGAGAGCGAGCTGCTGCGCGTCGCCGCAACGATCTCGCTGACCCATCACGAGTGCTTCGACGGCAGCGGCTACCCGAATGGCCTGACCGGCCACGACATCCCGATCGAGGGACGGATAACCGCTTTGGCCGACGTCTTCGACGCCCTGCTCAGCGACCGCTGCTATCGGCCGGCCTTCCCGACCGACGAGGCGATCGAGATGATCAAGGCCGGTAGGGGGACCCAGTTCGACCCCGTGATCGTCGACATCCTGCTCGACCACCTCGACGACGCACTGACCGTACGCGGCTAGCGTCAGCGGCGGAAGGTGAGCTTGACCCGTCCAGAGCCCTTGGCGTCGAGTGGGTTGTAGAGGCCTAGCCGTAGGCGCGGACCGACGACGCTACGCAGCGACTTGCCCTTAGCGGTTGGCCGCAGCTTCAGCCTGAAACCCGCCCCCTTGCGCTTGCACGTCACCTTCAGCCGGCCGCGTTGCTTCAACTTGGTCGGCGTTCCGGAGATCTCCGCCCGGTATTTGCGGCCTACACGGGTGAACGTCGCACCGACCTGCGTTGCCAGCCGGTTGCACTTGGCCACGGCCGACGTCGCGCTCTGCTTCGCCTGATTGGCCCGGTCGATCGCCGCGGCCTGCTCGAGGCAGGCCGACAGCAGCAGCACCGCGAGCGGGTGTACCTGCTCGGGGAACTGGAGCTCGACGGTCTCGTCGATGCCGTGGGCGACGTTGATGTAGAGCCCGATGCACATCAGCAGCCGCTTGCCGGGTGTCGGCTGCAGCGACAGGACGACCTCCATGTTGCTGAAGAACACGTCGTCGCTGGTGCTTATGGGCACGACGTCCACGGTCGCCGACTTCATCGTCGGCGACAATGTCGGCGACGCGACCGCGGCGTTGCCGCCGGGCGCGACCGTCGTCTCGATCGACGAGGGGAGCTTCGCCTGGGTGGCGGGAGCGAACAGGAGCCCCGCGAGCAGCGCGAGGCCGAGAGCACGTAACGTTGGCACGCCGCGATCCTAGGCCACGCTCCGGCCGCTGCGTCAACATGCGACTCGTGCGCTCTGTGGATCACCGTCGCCTCGCCACCGGGCTGGCCGCCGGCGTCCTGTCGGTCATGGCGATCACGATCGCCAACTACGGGCTGCGTGAGCTGGTGCCGGTCGTCTCGACCGGCGTCGTGTACATGCTCGCGGTGCTGCTGGTGTCGAGCCGCTGGGGGCTATGGCTGGGACTGCTGACGGCGATGTTGAGCGCGGCGGCGTTCAACTTCTTCCACCTGCCGCCAACCGGCCGGTTCACGATCGCCGACGAGGAGAACTGGGTCGCGCTGGCGATCTTCCTCGTCGTCGCGGCGGTGACGAGCAAGCTGGCCGACGCGGCGCGGTCGCGGGCGGCGGAGGCCGAGAGCAGGCGCCGTGAGGCCGACCTCACCGCCGAGATGGCACGGCTGCTGCTCGGCGGCGCCGACGTCGAAGAGTCGCTGCGGCTGGTCGGTCAGCGGATCGCCCAGACCTTCGAGCTGCCGTCGGTCGAGGTCGAGCCGCGCTGGGTCGACAGCGACCGCCGCCGCCGCGCGGTGCCGCTGATCGTGCAGGGCAGCCGAACGGGAACGCTGCTCGTCCCGGCCGACGCTGACCCGGCCGTGCTGGACGCGCTGCAGGATCGCGTGGTCCCGGCGTTGGAGACGCTGCTGACGGCCGCGCGCGAGCGCGAGGAGCTGGAGTCTCAGCTGATCGAGACCAAGGCGCTACGGCGGTCGAACGTGGTCAAGACGACGCTGCTGCGGTCGGTGTCGCACGACCTGCGCTCGCCGCTGACGGCGATCGCGACGGCGGCCGGTGGGCTGGAGTCCGAGACGCTGTCCGACGCCGAGCGGCGCGAGCTGGTGTCGGTGATCTCGACCGAGAGCGCACGGCTCGAGCGACTGGTGCAGAACCTGCTCGACCTGTCGAAGTTGCAGGCCGGCGGCGCAGAGCCGAACGCCGACTGGTCCTCGGTCGAGGAGCTGGTGCGCTCGGCCGTCGGTGGAGTCCCGGCGCCGGCGGGCGGGTTCGACATCGACCTCGACGACGATCTGCCGCTCGTGAGCGTCGACGCCGCCCAGCTCGACCGTGCGTTGGCAAACGTCCTCGAGAACTCGGTGCGCTTCGCGGGCGACGAGCCGGTGACGATCCGCGGACGGGCGTCGGGGCGCAACGTCGTGTTGCGGGTCTCCGATCACGGGCCGGGGATCGCCAAGGAGGAGCTGGAGCGCGTCTTCGAGCCGTTTCACCGCTCCGCCGAGCGCGGCGGCGGGTCGGGGCTCGGGCTGGCGATCGCGCGCGGGTTCTTGGAGGCCAACGGCGGACGCATCCGCGCGGAGTCGCTGCCGGGCCAAGGGACGAGCTTCGTGATCCAGCTCGCCGTCCCGCTCGAGGCGCCGGCCGCGGAGCCGGTCGAGTGACCGCCGGTTCACGGGTGCTCGTCTGCGACGACGAGCCGCAGATCCTGCGCGCGCTGCGGGTGATCCTGCGCGACGCCGGCTATGAGGTCGCGACCGCCGCGACGGCGCATGAGGCGCTCGACGCGGTGGCGGTGCGGCCGCCCGACGCGGCGATCCTCGACCTGGTGCTGCCCGACGGCGACGGCGTCGAGGTCTGCCGATCGATCCGCGGCTGGAGCGAGCTGCCGATCATCGTCCTGTCGGCCGTCGGCGAGGAGGCCGAGAAGGTCCGTGCGCTGGAGGCCGGCGCCGACGACTACGTGACCAAGCCGTTCGAGGTCAAGGAGATCACCGCCCGGCTGCGGGCCCTGCGCCGGCGCGCGGGCAGCAACGGCGGGGCGGCCGGCCAGTCCGGCCCGCACGAGGTGGTCCTCGACCGCGATCCCGCCGCCCCGCTGGTGCTCCGCGAGGAACGCGGCACGGTGCACCGCGGCGACCAGCAGGTGCCGCTGACCCTCACC
>JBIOUS010000005.1:0-5820 GCA_044867325.1 Thermoleophilaceae bacterium
TGCCGCGGCCGCCGACGAAGCGGCCGGTGTTGACGTCGATCACCGTGAACGCCTCGGCGTAGTCGAAGACGAGGTAGCCGCCCGAGGGCAGGTCGACCCGCCGCGAGAGCGTCGAGCGGATCTCGGCCTCGACGCCCATGCTCTCCATCAGCGGCGTCTTCTCGCGGTACCGGACGACGCGGTCGGCCATGTGGGGCGAGGTCTTCTTCAGGTAGCCGACGACGCGCTTGTACGTGCGCTCGTGGTCGACCAGCGCACGCTCGAAGTCCTCGGTGAACAGGTCGCGGATCACGCGCAGGGGTAGCTCCGCCTCCTGATAGACGAGCGAGGGCGCTTTGGCCGACTTCGCCTGCGTCTCGATCGTCTTCCAGAGCCGCTGCAGGAAGACGAGGTCGCGCTCGATGTCGTCGGCGGACGCGCCCTCGGCGGCGGTGCGGATGATCACGCCGCCCTTCTTCACGTCGAGCTTCTTGAGGATGTCGCGCAGGCGGGTGCGCTCCTCGTCCTCGAGCCGCCGCGAGACGCCGAGCCCTTCGCCGTGCGGGACGAACACGACGAAGCGTCCGGGCAGCGAGATCTCGGTGGTGAGCCGCGCGCCCTTCGACTTCATCGGATCCTTGACGGCCTGGACGAGCACCTCCTGGCCGCGGCTCAGCAGATCCTGGATCTTGCGTCCGCGGGACTTGCCCTCCAGTTCGGGCGCGATCACCTCGTCGACGTAGAGGAAGCCGTTCTTCTCGAGGCCGATTTCGATGAAGGCGGCCTCCATGCCCGGTAGCACGTTGTCGACGGAGCCCTTGTAGATGTTGCCCGCGATCGAGCGGCGCTCGGGCCGCTCGAGGTAGGCCTCGGCGACCTTGTCGTCCTCGAGCACGGCGACGCGCTGCTCGCTGACGTCGACCGAGATCATCAGTTCCCGCTTGGCGGGCGGCAGCGGCGGGCGGCGTGCCGGCGTGCGGCGGCGGGTCGTGCGCTGCTTGCGCTGCGCGGGACGCTGCTCGGGCCGCGACTCGTCCTTCTTCGCCGCCGGCTGCGGCTCGGGCTTTTCGGCCTTGGCCTCGGTCGCGGCAGCGCCCGTGCCCGTACGCTTGCGGCCGCGTCCGCCGCGACTGCCTCGCCGGCGCTTCTTCTTGGTGGGATCGGTTGACGCGCCCGGCTCGGCGGGCTGCGCGCTTACGGTGTCGGTAGGTGCAGGTGTAGGCGCGTCCGCGGTGCGGTCGCGCTCGTCAGTCCGCGGCTTCTGCCGCCGGAACCATCGAAGCAAGTGGATTCTCCTTGTCGGGCGCGCGCGCTTCCCTGGCCCGGAATCGGGCGGAGCGCGCGCTGCAATGTGGTCAAACCTGTCGGCATAGCCGTCACTGCAGGGTAGCAGCGCGCTTGGTTCAGGCCGCTTCTGCGGCCGGGCGGAGCTTCGCGCGCTTGGTGCGGACCGCACGCAGCCGCTGGCTGAGTCTGGCGTAGGCCCAAGGCTCGACCTCGCGGTAGCGCGGTTCGGTCTGACCCCGCGTCGCCTCGAGGTACTCGAACCAGGCGTCGGCCTCCTCGATCAGCAGCAGCTCCTCGGCTTCACGTGAAGGGGGCATGGCGGGATGGTAGGTCCGGCTCCGGACAGACCGAGGGGCCGGCGCGTGGCCGGCCCCTCGAGTTCGGTCGGATTCGCTCAGCCGCCGACGGCGGTGAGGGCGTTCACCTGGCCGTGGCCGTTGAACGAGTTGTATCCAGTGCCGCCCGTGCAGACCTGTGGGGCACCGTTGTCGAGCGCCGGGAAGAACGCGTAGATCGAGAGATCGCTTGGACACGCGAGCGGATCGGCCGTGGTCTCCAGCCGAGACTCCACCGCCGTCGGTTGCGTCACTCCCGTGCTCTCGATCAGCGCCGCCACGCCCGCTGCGTGGGGCGCCGCCATCGACGTGCCCTGGAGATAGCAGTACGTCGCACCCGAGGCGTCGATGACCTGCCTCGCGCAGGGGATGCTTGCGGGGTACGTGGAGAGCACGCGCCCGTTCGGCGCGGCCGCCGTCAGTTGCAGCCGCGAGTCGCCGCCCGGAGCGACCACGTCGACCGCACCGCTGCCGTAGCTCGAGTAGAACGACTTCAGCTGCAGGTTGCCGTTCGCCGTCACGCCGACGACGCCTGCAACCTCGGTGGGCACGACGGCGCACTGGTTGTGGATCTCACGCAGGACCGGGTTCGTGTCGTCCGGGCTCGTCGCGTCCTGGGTCGGATGTGTGAGGTCGTCTGCCTGGTTGCCCTCGGCCGCCACGACGAGCACGCCCTTCTGCTGGGCGAACCTGATCGCCCGCCGCTCGGCTTCCCAGAGCGCGCGCTGCGTCGGGTCGTTCCGGCAGTTGAAGAGCCACGGGTCCGCGAAGTAGCTGTTGTTCGTGACGTTCACGTTGTGCGTGCCGGCCCAGATGAATGCGCAGATCACGGCCTCCGGGAAGAAGAACCCGGCCGCGTTGCCGGCCTTGATGCCGGCGATCCGCACGTTGGGCGCCACGCCCACGATGCCGAGCCCGTTCCTAGCCGCCGCGATCGTCCCGGCGGTGTGCGTGCCATGGCCGTTGTCGTCGTTCCACGCGGCCGGGCTCGGATTCGCCACGCCGCCGATACAGGAGGCGCTGTTGGCGAAGTCGACGTTCGGAGCCAGGTCCGGATGCGTGTAGTCGAGGCCGGTGTCGATGTCGCCGACGAGGACGGACGGGCTGCCCCCGTTGATTGCCCGGGCCGCGGGCGCCTGGATCTGGTCCATGTCCCATTGCAGCCCCGACAGGCTGTCGTCGCCGGGAGCCGGAATGCTCAGCAGGTCGCTGAGCGGCGAGCTCTCCGTGTCGGCAACGCTGCCTTCGAGCTGCGTCGCGTACGCGGACGTGCCGACCGCGCCGGCGACGAGGCTGCTCTTCTGCAGGCTACGCGCAAATGTCGCGCTGTCCGAGCGTGCGATCGCGACGCCGATCTGACCGTAGCTCGCGACGAGCGTCCCGCCTGCCGTGGAGATGGTCTGCGCCGCGTTCGACGGAACCGCCTGCGCCTTGTAGAGGACCACGTAGTTCTGCGCTAGTGCGCTCGAGGCAACGGCTGCCGCAGCAGCCGCACAGGCCACGAGCACGCCTGCACGAAGGATGAACCGCTTCATTTCTCCCCTCTCGCCCCCCGCCGTTCGGGCGAACATACCCCGCCCCGGTGGTCTGGGTCTACCGGTACGCCTTGGGCCGCGCGGCGCCGCGGATGTGGATCGCCTGCAGAACGCCGATCGCAAGCAGGTTCGCGATCATCGCCGAGCCGCCGACCGAGACGAACGGAAGCGGGATGCCGGTTACCGGGGCGACGCCGATGTTCATGCCGACGTTGACGAAGACCTGGAACAGGAACGCGAACACGATCCCGCCCGCTGCGATCGCAGAGAAGGGGTCACGCGCGATCGCAATCACCTTCAGGCCTCGCCAGACGACCAACAGGTAGAGCAGCAGCAGAGCCGAGACGCCGACGAAGCCGCGCTGCTCGGCGAGCGAGGCGAAGGCGAAGTCGGTCGCGTGCTCGGGCAGGAAGTTCAGCTTGGTCTGCGTCGCGCCGGCCACGCCGCGACCGTTGACGCCGCCCGCGCCGACCGCGTTCCTGGCCTGTGCGACGTTGTAGGTCGCGCCGGCCGGGTCGGAGTCGGGATGTGTAAAGCCGGTTAGGCGCTTCGCCTGGTAGTCCTTGAGCACGTGCACGCCGCCGGCCGGGAGCAGCCAGAGCACGGCGAGGATCACGACGAGCGTGCCGATCCCGAGCGCCGCGAGGTGGGCCCAGCGCACGCCTGCGACGAAGAGCACCGCGGCGAGCGCCGCGATGTAGACCATGGCCGTCCCGATGTCGGGCTGGACGAAGACGAGCAGGATAGGCACCAGTCCGAAGCCGATCGCCTCGAGGACGGTTCGCGTCTCCCCCAGCCGCTTGGCCCGGTCGGCCAGGAACGCGGCGAGGAAGAGGACGAACAGCAGCTTCCCGAACTCGGACGGCTGGAAGCGGAAGAAGCCGATGTCGAGCCAGCGCTTCGAATGCCGTGAGACGGTGCCGGCCACGAGCACGAGCATCATCACGCCGGCGGTGCTCGCGTAGATCGCGTTCTTGTGACGGCGGTAGACCTGCGGGTCGACGAACAGCACCGCGATCGCGCCGAGGCAGCCGACGGTCGCGTAGATCGCCTGGCGCGTGAAGAAGTAGTCGGGGTTGCCGGTGACATCGTGGGCGGTGATGCCCTGGATCGCCCACAGCCCGAAAGCGAGCAGCGCGACGGTCGCGCCGACGAGCCACCAGTCGAGCCGGCGGACCGCCGAGGCGACCTCGGACGCCTCGCCGTGGTGGGCGCGCAGGCCGCGCGCGCGAGTGCCGGCGGCCTCGATCACCGAGCGGTCACCCCCTCCGAGGTGCCGAGCTGCTCCTTGAAGTACTCCTTGAAGACCTGCAGCGCCGCCGGCGCCGCGGCGTCGGCGCCGAAGCCGCCGTTCTCGATCAGCGCGCACACGACGAGCTCGGGCGGCACGCTGCTCTCGGCCGGGCCGTAGCCGCACCACCACGACTGGTCGCGCTGGTCGGTGCTCGGGTCCTTCTGCGCGGTGCCGGTCTTGCCGGCAATCGGGATCTGGAAGTTGCCGAAGACGCTCGTCGAGGTGCCGTCCGACGAGTGCGTCGCCTGCCAGAGGCCGTCGCGGACCGCCGCCAGGTACGTCGGGTTGAGACCGACCGACTGCGGCGCCGGCGACGGGAAGGTGTGCACGATCCGCGGCGGCGAGTGCGGCGTGCCCCCGCCCTCCTCGACCTGCAGCGCGAGGTGCGGCCGCACGAGCTTGCCGCCGTTCGCGATCAATGCGTAGAAGCGCGCCATCTGCAAGGGCGTCACGAGCAGGTCCTTCTGGCCGATCGCCAGCTGGATCGAGTCGCCGGGCTTCCACTGGTTGTCGATCCGCCAGTTGTTCGGGTCGGTCTTGGCGGTGAACGTGCGCTCGCGCCACTCGGGCGTCGGCAGGAGGCCGGCCGACTCGGGGCCGACGTCGACGCCGGTCTTGCGGCCGAAGCCGAACCTGGCCGCCCACGCCTGCAGCGGGTGACCCTCGCTCGAGGGCGCCTTGTAGAACTCGTAGCCGAGGCGGTAGAACCACGTGTCGCACGAGGCGGCCAGTGCCGTTGGCAGCGTCATCGGCATGTCGATGTAGGGATCGACGTTCTGGAAGACCTGCGAGACGCTGCCGTCGAACTCGCTGTAGACCGTGTACGAGCCGGTGCACGGGAGCACGGTCGAGGGCAGCAGCTTCCCGGTCTCCATCGCCGCGAGCGCGGTCACCGGCTTGAAGGTCGAGCCGGCGGGGTAGACGCCGTCGCTGGCGCGGTCGAGGGTCGGGTAGTTGTGCTGCTCGGCCGTCGCCGGCGTCAGGCCCTGCGCGGCCAGCTTCTTGCCGGTCACGTGGCCGGTGTAGATGCTCGGGTTGTAGGTCGGGTACGAGGCCATGGCGCGAATCGAGCCGTCGCGCGGGTCGAGCGCCACGATCGCGCCGCCATCGGCCTGGTAGTGCTTGTTCGCGTACGCGCGGTAGATGCCGTCGACGATCGCTTGCTGCGCGACGGCCTGGAGCTTCGCGTCGATCGTCAGCTTGATCGACTCGCCCGGCGCGGGCTGCCGCTTGGTGACGAGCTGGCTGCGGGGGCGGCCCAGGGAGTCGACGCGCAGCTGCGCGAGCCCGGCACGCCCACGCAGGTACGCGTCGTAGCTCCCCTCCACGCCCGCCTCGCCGATCTTGTCTCCAGCGGCGTAGCCCTTCTGCTGCAGCTGCTTGAGCTGCG
>JBIOUS010000006.1:0-12778 GCA_044867325.1 Thermoleophilaceae bacterium
CGTCGGGGCCGCGGGGGTGGGGGCGATCGGCCTGGCGTTCGTCCCGTGGCTGGGGATGACGCTGCTCGCCGGCGCCGTCCTGCTGCTGTTCGGAGCCGAGCGCGACCGCTTCAGCCTGCGGCCGATCGCAATTTGGGGGGCCGGCTTCGCCGTCGCCCTCGTGCTGCTGGCGCTGCCGACGTTCGGGCCGCTTGGGGATTCGCTCTCGCTTGCCAGGTCGCTTTCCACGACCAACGCCGCGGCGGTCGCCGACCCCGGCAACCTCGTGCGGCCGTTGCTGCCCGTGCAGCTGGCGGGAGTCTGGATCGGCGGATCGCACAGAGTGGATCCGGCTACGCATCGGGACTTGACCTTCGCCCTGATCGGTCTCGCCTTCGCGGCGGCGCTGCTCGGCATCGGCTTCCTCGTTCGTCGTCGCCGCTGGGCGCTGTTCGGCTTCGTCTGCGTGATGGCCGTCGTATGGCTCGCGCTGACCGCGCGTGGCACCCCGTGGACCGACGCGAAGCTGCTCGTGATCAGCTCGCCGATCGTGGTCCTGCTGGCCGCCGTCGGCCTGGACAGCCTGCGTCGGTCGGGTCGGCGGATCGAGGCCGTGGCCTTGGCGGTTCCGCTCGTCCTTGGCGTGCTGTGGTCGAACGCGCTCGCCTACCACGACACGAATCTGGCTCCCACCGAGCGGTTCGAGGAGCTGCTGTCGATCGGCGAGCAGCGGGCTGGTTCCGGCCCCACGCTGCTGCCGGAGTTCGACGAGTTCGCGCTCTACGCGCTCGCAGACATGGCGCCCGCGGGAGCTGGTTTCGCCGCCAAGCCGCCAAGCCTGGCCAAGTTGCGCGACGGCACAGCCACGAGCTACGGGCACAGCTACGACCTCGACACGCTCGCCCCCGAGGTCGTCGACGGCTACGAGACCATCGTCTCGAGGCGCCGGCCAGACGCCAGTCGCCCACCGGCGAGCTTTCGGCTAGCCGAGCGCGGCGACTACTACGACGTCTGGGAGCGCGACGACAACATCGATGTGCTGGAGCACGTCGCGGCGGGCAGCGGATTCCAGCCCGGCGGCGTCATCGCCTGCGACAGGCTCGGGGCCGTCGCGCGTCGCGCCCGCGCGTCCGGAGCGTCGCTCGCCTACGTGGCGAGGGAGCCGCGGGCGGTAGTCGACGCCGGCCTGATCCGCCGCCGCCCGAGTGGCTGGGGCGAGTCGCCCGACATGATCGGCTTCGGAACGCCCGGGAGGGCACGCACGCGCCTCTTCGTGCCGGCGACTGGGGCCTACGACGTCTGGCTCGCAGGCAACTTCGGTCGCGCGCTGAGCGTGACGATCGACGGTCGCCCGCTCGGCAGCGTGCAGGGGCAGAGCGGAAATGAAGGGAACTACGCGCGTGTGGGAGCAGTGAGGCTCACACGCGGATCGCATCTGCTGACGCTGGACCGCCCGGGGGGAGGCTTGCGACCCGCCGACGGCACCCCGAGCAGCCTCTCGGCCGTAGTCCTCGAGCCCAAGGCGGACGGCGCTGACGTGCGAGAGCTACCGCCGCAGCGGTGGCGCCTGCTCTGCGGCCGCCCGGTCGACTGGGTGGAGATCGTCAAGCAGGCGTCTGGCGGATAGGCCGCCTTCCAGCGGCGAGGCGCAGGGCATCCCGCAGCCCAGCCTCGACCTGCTCGGCGGCGTGGTCCCATGAAGCATCGGCAACGAACCCCATGCCCGCCTCGGATCGTGCTCGCCAGTGATGCTCGTCGTCCAGCAGCGCCTCTATCGCGTCGGCCAACGCCACCGGATCGGCGGCAGCCAGGTCGACGGGACCGTCGGCGCCAAAGACGGCCTCTGAGCTGCCCCCGGCGAGATCTACGCACGGCAGGCCGCAGGCCATCATCTCCTGGGGGATCAGCGAGTAGTTGGTCAGCGACAGGCAGAGGCCGACCGTCGCCTGCGAGTAGGCCTCGGCGAGGCGGGTCGGGGTCGCGACGCCGAGCGATTCAGCGGCGAATGCGGTCTTCAGTGGGTCCGCTTGGCCGAAGGCGACCACCCGGGTTGCCGGCCGCCGAGCGCACAGCTCCTCGAGCGCCAATACCCCCAGTGGAACGGCGCGCCGCGCCGTCGCGTCGCGCGCGTAGAAGACGACCGTGTCGTGTCGACGCTCTACGCCCGGCACGGGCCGGTAGACGTCGTGGTCGACACCGAGGTGGAAGTAGGCGCCCTCGCAGCCGTGCTGCTCGGCGAGCAGGTCGCGCAGCCAGCGGCTCGCGCAGATCGGGTAGAGGCCAAGGTCGTAGGTCTGCTCGGCCCAGATCCGCTCGGCGGAGGTGGCGAAGAACTCAGGCTCGTGGTCCTGGACGAGATAGGCGCGCCCGCCGCAGCCGGGCAGCATCGCGACTGGATGGGCCGTATCCCAGCCGGTCGCTACGGCCACGTCGGCGCCGTGCCAGCCGTCGAACCCGACGAAGACCGGTGCGGCGACAGGGGCGAACCACTCGACGATGTTGCGGCGCAGAACCGCCGCGGCCGGAATCGAGTGCTTGCCGGACGCGTCGCCGATCCAGATCGTGCAGGTATGCCCCATCCGCTCGAGCCGGGCGACCAGGCCGAAGATCGTCGAGTGCCCGCCGCTGCCGCGCTGGAACGGCGGGACGACGAAGGCGAGGTGCAGCTTGTCGCGCTCGGACGCGGTCGGAGATCGCGTCGCGAGTGGCGTGGGACCCTGCTTGGCGTAGCGCAGGACGTCGCCGTAGTTCGGCGTGGCGAGCTTGGAGCTTGCCGAGCTCGCCGGCTCATGGCCGTCGCCGTTCTGGGCGGGCGCGGTCGCTCTTCCCTCGAGCGACAGCCGCCGCTCGACCGCCGCCGGCAACCGCTCCGGTCGCGTCGCCGCGATCGCCGCCGCCTTACGGCCGCCGTGGTGCAGCATCGATCGGACCGTCCCGGCGGCGCGTCGCGATTCGCCCCAGCCGTGCTCGGCCATCCAGCGCCGGTCGGCGTCGACGCCGGCGCGGATCTCGGACACCACTTGCCGTGGACGGGCCGGCTCGATGTGCCCGGCGGTCTCGCGCAGGCCGCGGTACTCGTCGAAGTAGCGCCGCGCGAACTCGACCGGGCCGTAGTCGTGGGCGTGGTGCACCGCCGCGCCGGGATGGAAGACCTTCGTCCAGCCGGCGGCGAGCATCGCCCGCCCGAACGCCTGATCCTCGGCGTAGGCGATGTCCTCGAAGCGGACCTGCTCCCAGCACGCGCGTGAGTAGGAGGCGTTGACGTTCGACATGAAGGCGAGGCCGTCCGCATGCTGGAGCGCCGGCTCGCCGTCCGGCGCCATTTCCGCGAAGAACCCGTCGAGGTCGCGCGCGACCGCTGGGCTGGTGTCGGGCCAGGGAAGGTGCGGGCCGTATGCGGCGCCGACCTTCGGGTCGAGCTCGAAGGCGGCGATATGAGCATCGAGCCAGCCCGGAGCTGGGACCGCGTCTTGGGTGAGGAAGCAGACGATGTCACCCGACGTGAGCTCCATTGCGAGGTTGCGTGTCCGGCCGTGGCCGAACTCCTCGGGCGGGATCTCGTGGACGGTCGCCCCACCGGCGCGCGCCAGCTCGACCGAGCCATCTTGCGAGCCGGAGTCGATGACGAGCAGCTCGACTTCGGAGCCCTGTTCGCGCACGGCGGCCAGCAGCTGCTCTAGGTAGCGCGCGCCGTCCTTGACGGGGACGAATACCGAGACGCTCGGCACGCCGACCTCAGGAGCGCGCTGTCGGGGAGTCGTCGCCAGCTGTCTTGGCATCCGCCGCGATGTCGTCCTCGACCGACGCGGTGCGCATGTCGCGGAGCCGAGTCTGCGCGTAGCGCTGCACGGCAAGCTTGCCGCGCTGCAGCTCGCGCAACCAGCGCAGCAGCGCGCGCAGACGCCGCGCGCCAGGCTTGCGCATCAGCGCGTTGAGGTCGAGGCCCCAGCGGTCGAGCCAGTAGCTGCGGTCTTGGGCGGCCGCCAGCGCAGCGTGAGCGCGCGCAAGCTGCTCGACGTGCTCGCGCTCGATCGCCTCGAGATCGTCTTGCGGACGGCCGTTGGTCGCGGCCGCGTTATCGCTCTTGCCCTTGCGTAGCGCCATCTCAGAGATTCTCCGCGATTCGCGGCGCCTCGCGCGTGAACAGCCACAAGCCGAACGCGAAGACGGCGACGATCAGCCCGAAGGGGATCAGCAGTCGCACCTCGGAGCCGATCGCCTCGGCGGCGGTCGGCGCGGACGGGTCGAGCAGCGCGTGGTTCATCTGGGTGAGGATCGTGGCGAGCGGGTTGGCCGCCATCATCTCGCGCACGTACTGGGCCGGCAGCTTGCTGACGACGTACAGGACCGGCGAGGCGTAGAAGGTGATCTGGAGCACCACGTCCCAGATCGGCTGGATGTCGCGGAAGCGCACGTAGAGCACCGACAGCAGCATCGCGAAGCCGATCGCGAAGGCGGCCAGCAGCAGCACCAGGAACGGGAACTGGAGCCAGCTCAGGCGGAGCGGAACTCCTGAGAGCATCGCGAACACGAACACGGCGATCAGATTCAGGCCGAGGTTGAACAGCGCGCTCAGCGACACCGAGATCGGGATCGCGATGCGCGGGAAGTGCATCTTGCGCAGCAGGTTCTCGCGCGCCATCAGGCACTGCACACCGCCCGAGGTCGTCTCGGAGAAGTAGGTGAAGAGCACGATCGAGGTCAGTAGGTAGACCGGGTAGTACTGGACGCCCTCGCCGAACTTGATCACCTGCGTGAAGACGAAGTAGAGGACGCCGAACAGCATCAGCGGCCGCATCAGCGTCCACAGGTAGCCGAGCACCGAGCCGAAGTAGCGCAGCTTGAAGTCGGTCACGGCGAGCATCCAGGTCAGGCTGATCGCACGGCGCAGGTCGCCGCCCAGCGCCGACGGTCCGCGTGACTGCACGGCCGTGGGGGTGGCCTCGGCCGTGGCGCTCACGAGCGCTCGACCTCGATCGCGGTCGGGAGGTCCGCCACGCCGCCGCTGGCGCGCTCGGTCTCGACGCGCAACGTCACAGCGTCGACGCGCTGGTCGAGCGTGATCTTGGCGTCGGCGGTCAGGACGGCCGGCGTCAGCGTGTAGACGCTCTGGGCGAGCCAGTTCGGAAAGCGGAACCTGACGTTCGCGCGCTCGCCGGCGGCGAACGTGCCGCTCGGCCCGTTGCGGTCGCTGCGCGCGACGTAGATCGTGTGGCGAACGTCGTTGCGGAAGGTGATCGAGAAGATCGGATTCTCGACCGGGTCGCTGAACTCGACCTCCATGCACGCGACGCAGTCCCCGCCTTGATCGACCGTCAGTGTGTCGTCGCCGACCTCCGGGATCGGCCCATCTGCGGTCGCGCACCAAGTCCGTTGGATCCGCGCGCGCGGCGCGCCCGGGGCACCGCTCGGACCCTCGTCGCCGACCGTGCCGAAGTTCACCTCGGCGTACTTTGCGGCGATTACCTCGGGATTGCCGATGTCCAGCATCTCGCCGCGCTCGAGCAGCATCGCCCGGTCGCAGAAGCGCCGCACGGAGCCCATGTCGTGGGTGACGAAGACGATCGTCCGGCCCTCGTCCTTGAGCCGGTAGAACTCGTCGAAGCACTTCTGCTGGAACGACACGTCGCCGACCGCCAGCACCTCGTCGACCAGCAGTACGTCGGCGTCGACCTGGATCGCGACCGCGAAGCCGAGCCGCACGCTCATCCCCGACGAGTAGTTCTTCAGCTTGAGGTCGACGAACTCCTCGAGCTCTGCGAAGGCGATGATCTCGTCGAACCGCTCGAGCGCCTGCTTGCGCGTCAGGCCGAGCATGATCGCGTTGATCGCGACGTTGTCGCGCGCCGACAGCTCGGGGTGGAAGCCGACTCCCAGCTCGATGAACGGCGACAGCCGGCCGCGCACGTCGACCCGCCCTGCGTCGACTCCGTAGATGCCCGCCAGGCACTTCAGCAGCGTGCTCTTGCCGCTGCCGTTGCGGCCGACGATGCCGAAGAACTCGCCGGGTGCGATGTCGAAGCTGACGTCCTCGAGTGCGCGCAGCTCGCTGAACGTGCGCGAGCGCCGTGGGTGCAATACCCGCTGCTTGAGCGTCGAGTACTGCTCGTGGGGGAGGCGGAAGCGCTTCGAGACGCCGTCGACCGAGACCGCTGGAGGTGGGCTCGACCCGTCCCGCTGACGCCCTACCGCCGGTTGTTGGACCGTGGCCGGCAAGTCCGCGAACGGTACCAATGGGCGGCGCTGCTGCCGATCCCGCGTTTACGCTGCCGGCGTGTCGATCCCCCCGACCGCTCGACCGCCGTTGCGCCTAGCGCCACCCGAGACGTCAGGCGACGAGACTCGTATCGCGCTGCGGATCGGCGACGAGACCCGAGTCGCGACCTACGCCTGTCAGGGCGGGATGCTCGCCGGGAGCCCCGATGCGGGCTTCGCGGCGGCGCTGCCGATCGCGATGGCGACGGCGTCTTCGCTCGAGCTGCCGGACGGCGTCTCGCCCCTGCTGCTCGACGCCTGCGGACGGATCCAGGGCATGCTCGCGGCCTGGGACCCGGCGCTGCTACCGGTCGAGGTGCGCGCCGGGGCGGAGCCTCCGAGCTCGCCGGCCGACGCCACGACGCGCGGGACCGCCGCCTTCTTCACCGGCGGCGTCGACAGCTTCTACACCCTGCTCACGCGCCGCGAGGAGATCGACGCGCTCGTCTACGTGCACGGCTTCGACCTGCCGCTCGAGGACGCGGAGAAGCGCGAGCTGGTCTCGGCGAGCATCCGTGGCGTGGCCGGCGAGCTCGGTCTGCCGCTGGTCGAGATCGAGACGGACCTGCGGACGGTCTCCGACGGCGTCTGCGGCTGGGAGCTCGTCTACACCGGCGCGGCGCTCGCGAGCGTCGGGCACCTGCTCGCGCACCGCTTCGAGCGCATCCTGATTCCCGCCACTCACTCGTACCGCGATCTGCATCCGATCGGAACCCATCCGCTGCTCGATCCGCTCTACTCGAGCGAGCGCCTGCGCTTCGAGCACGTCGACTCCGTCCGGAGGGTGGACAAGCTGGCCTATCTCGTCGAGTCGGAGCTGGCGATGTCCTCGCTGCGGGTCTGCTTCCAGCCCGAGGTCCAGGCGCTCAACTGCGGTCGCTGCCCGAAGTGCATGCGGACGATGGTCGGCCTGCGGGCGATCGGCGCGCTCGGCCGCTGCTCGACCCTGCCCGGCGAGTTCTCCCTGCGGCGGATGTCGAAGGGCAAGATCCACAGTCGCCGGTCGCTGACCTACGTCTGGGAGAACCTGGAGGCGGTCGAGCAGCGGGGCGCAGATCCGGATCTCGCCCTTGCGCTGACGCGTTTGGTCGCGCGCGGCGCGCGCGGTGAGGCGCGGACGGAGACGGCCCGTCTGGCGGTGGCGGCGCGGCGATCCGCGACGCTGCGCGTCCCGTTGCTCAGGCGAGTGCTGCGGGCTGCGCGCCGGGTCGTGCGACCGCGGCGTCGTTGAGCGCCTCGACCAGCCTGCCCGCGGATTGCACCGTGCTGCGGATCTCCTGCAGGTAGACGTGCGGGGCCGCGATCCGCGCCCCCGGATCGGCGGCCCAGGCGCGTGGGTGAGCTATGAGCTCGAACGAGATCCCGCGCTGGAGTCCGAGCGCACGCGCAGCGTCGAGGTACTGGAACGGCCTGCAGGTCGGCGAGGTCACGAGCCCGACCGGCGCCGCCGCGTCGATCGCGAGCTCGTCTGCGACGAGCCGGAGGGTGTCGTAGGTCGAGGCCCGGCGCAGGCCGTCGGGAGCGGGCGTCTCGACCAGCTGCAGCTCGCCGAGCGGGGAGCTCGCGCGGTCGTCGGCGCGCGTTGGGGCGCCGCCGAATACGCAACGTGCCGCCGCGCGCATCAGGTCGGTCTCGGTGCGGGCCTCGGCGGCATAGGACCTGACCTCGGGGCTTTCCCGCTCGGCCCGATCGAGCGTCCGGCTGGCGCTCAGGAAGACGATCCGAGTGGGAGCCAGGGAGTCGCCGCGGATCGCCCTCGCGGCAGCGCGGGCGCGGTTGAGGGGAGCAATGCGCCGGCCGCCGAGGACGACCAGCGTTCGCGGGCGCGTTCGCAGCCGCCCGTGTGAGCACAGGCCCAGCGCCGCCGCACGCTCGGCCACGGCGGTCGGCGACACGCTCGGCGCCCGCGGCGTGCTGAGCCTGTCCAGGGGCCGCTCGCCGCTCAGGCGGTAGTCCCAGACCGTGCCGGGACGCGACCAGTCGCAGATCTCCCGGAGCGCGTCGACCGCTTCCGCGAGACCGAGGCGACCATCGCCCGCTACCCGGTGCGAATCGCCGAGCGCCGACGGCCACTCGAGCGCCTCCAGCGGCCCGTCCGGAGCGCGCCGACCGGGCACGTTGCCCACGAGCCAGCGCAGGTGGTCCGAGCAGAGCCAGGCCGAGACCGCGTCGGCGAGCAGGTCCACCTCGTCCGGCGAGAACGGCCGGTCGAAGAAGCCCGCACCCGTCGCGTCTAGAGTCTCGCCGGTGGAGTCGGTGATCGGCATCGATGCGGGGGGCTCGAGGATCCGGGCGATCGCCATCAGGGGAGAGACCGTCGTTCACCGTGGCTCAGGTGGACCGGGCAATCCCCACACCGTCTCCGCTCGCGAGCTGGCGGCACACTATTCGACCGCGCTCGACGGCTGTCCACCGGCGCGCTCGGTCGTCCTCTGCGCCGCGGGCGCCGGGTCCCGCACCGGACGCGAGCGTCTACGTAAGGCGCTCACGCCGACGCTGGGCGGCGCCAAGCTCGTGGTGCTGCCCGACTACGCCGCCGCGTGGTCTGCCGCTCCGGCCGGGACGGAGATCGTCGCGATCGCGGGCACCGGGTCGGTGATCGCCTCGCGCGACTCCGCCGCCGGCTACGTCGTCACGGGCGGCGCTGGCGTCGTCGGCGGGGACCCCGGCTCGGCCACGCGACTTGGCCACGCGGCGCTCGCCCATACGGGATCGAGCTCCGGCCGGCGCGCGACCGCCGACGTGGCCCGATACGCAACGCGGATCACCGGCGCGGCGGAGGTCGGCGAAAGCTGGGCGGTCGAGACGCTGCGGTCGGAGATGGCGGCGTTCGCCGAGAACGTCCGGCTGCATGCCGCGCGGATCGGGCACGGGCGTTCGCGGCCGACGGTGGCGGCTGTCGGCGGCGTGTTCTGCAGTCCCGCGGCGGTCGTCGCCTTCTCGGAGGCTCTCGGCCCTTCGTTCGACGTGGTCCGCATGCCGACCGAGCCGGTCATTGGCGCGCTGCGGATCGCGCGGGAGCTGGCCGCATGACGTTGCCGACGACCGAGCAGCTCCATCCAGCCTCGCGTGAGCTCGGCTCGCTCGATCCCCTGGGAGTGATCGAGCTGATGGACGCGGTCGAGCCCGCCACGCTCGCTGCCGTCGCAGGGGCGCGCTCGGCGATCGCGGTCGCGGCTGGACGGATCGGTGAGATCGTGGACGCCGGCGGACGCGTCGCGATGCTTGGCGCCGGAACCAGCGGCAGGATCGTCGCGGGTGAGATATCCGAGCTCGCTCCGACCTTCGGCGACGTCGGCGAGCGGTTCAAGGCGCTGGTGGCCGGCGGCGGTCTCGCCGTGTCGATCGCCGTCTCGGAGGACGACGAGGAGGCGCCGGCCAGGCGGATCGCCGAGCTCGCTCTCGGCCGCGGCGACGCGGTGGTCGGGGTGGCCGCCAGCGGCACCACGCCCTTTGTGCTCGCTGGGATCCGTGCAGCCCGCGACGCCGGCGCCTGGACCTGCGGGATCGCGAACAACGCTCCATCTCCGCTGCTCGGCGAGGTCGAGCTCGCGATTCACCTCGCCACCGGCCCGGAGATCCTGACCGGGTCGACCCGCCTGCAGGCGGCCACGGCCCAGAAGCTCGCGCTGAACCGGATCACGACTGCGGCGATGGTGTCCGCCGGGCGGGTCAGTCGCAACCAGATGGTCGACATGCGGGTCAGCGTGGAGAAGCTGAAGCGCCGCGCGATCAGGATCGTCGCCGATCTCGCGGCGGTCACCGAGGCCGAAGCCGCGGCCCGTCTCGCGCGCTCGGACTGGGTGATCAGGCGCGCGATCGAAGCTGGTTGATCCGCCGCCCGACCCGCCGTAGCGGCGCCGTCAGTCGCCACGAGCGCGACTCGAGGACGGTGTCTAGCCGGCCCTGGATCTCCTGGCGCTCCGCGACGCTCAGCCGGCCGTTTGCCGCTCCCCGCAGCCGGAAGGAGTCGGGCAGCCCGAGCCCCCGCTTGCCACGCGCGACCACCGCCGCGACCGGTGGCTCGAGATCCGTCCGGCCTCGCTCGCGGACCAGGTCGAGGATGTCCTGCCAGAGCGTCACGACGAGCACGTTCGCCACCTTGACGTCGTCGAGCGCCGCGAGATCCAGTCGCGGCGGGAACGTGCCGAACGGCTCGCGCTTGCCGAGCGCCTCGAGCGTGATCGTCGTCGACAGGCACTTGCGGCAGCGGCCGCAGTTGTAGGCGCCGTCGAGGTTCTCCCAGCAGACGCGCAACGCGCGCTGCGCTACCGGGTCGTCGGCGATCAGCGCAATGCGCTCGACCCGGCTGTAGCGGCCGCAGGCGTGGGCGATCTCGAGCTCCTCGGTGCTCCAGAGGTGGTCGATCAGCGGGTCGACGCCCTGCCCGACGGTGGTCTCGTAGTCGACGTCGCCGGTGACCAGGAAGCGCTCGAACAGCGGCGCGAGCAGCAGCGCCACCGCCGCGAGCGGCGAGGCGAAGTAGACGTCCCATGGCAGCAGCGGGTTCGAGAGCTCGCGCACGTTGGTGTCGACGACGTAGAGCGTCTTGCCGAGGTCGGCGGCTGCCGCGCGCAGGCGACGCTCGACGTCGTCGACGAACGCCGCGGGCCTCTCGGTGAGGTCGAGGCCGCGCACGAAGACGAGGTGGGTGACCTCCGGATACTCGGAGACGACCGACCAGGAGTCGACGCCGCCGCTGAAGAAGGTCGCCACGCCGCGCCCGGTAGAAGGGGTCGTCGGCTCGCGCTCCGGCGCCCGCACGTCGATCTCGCCCAGCGGCAGCAGCCCGTAGTCCCACTCGCGCGACCACATCCGCTGAATCGTCTGGAACTCGGTCTGGCAGCGCAGCAGCCGCGGACTGATCGGAGCGTCGATCTCGAGCGTCCCGCCCCACAGCAGCGCCGGCAGCAGGCAAGTCGCCAGGACAGCGTCGGCGTTCGGCGTGACGGGCGCGTCGGTCTTGAACCAGATCGTCCGCTCGATCCCGCATACGTCGATGTCGAACGACAGCTCGCCGGGTGCGCTGCGCACGTCGCGCACCGTGTGAGCCGTCTGGCCGCGTGTCACGCGGAGGACCCTACTTGCGGTCGAGCATCCGTCGTCGCCGCAGCGGCAGCAGATACCAGAGCAATGCGAACGCCAGCGCCAGTGCAGTCGTCGCGACGATCATCGTCGCCGTCCCGAAGACGAAGTCGGTCAGCAGCGCCACAACGCCCGTCATCGCGAACGCGACCAGCGTCAGCCCGGCGATCGTCAGCCGGTTCGAGACCGTGACGAGGTGCTCCTTGTCGCCGTGCCGGAACTCCAGCCGATGGTTCATCGACGGTGCGATCAGCAGCGCCGAGGCGAACGCCGTGCAGATCAGGGTGCCGAGGTAGAGGTCGCGCTGGAACGCCGTCGCGTCGCTGAATCGGTCGTTGAACGGCACGATCAGCAGGAAGGCGAACAGCACCTGAACGCCCGGCAGCGCGACCCGCAGCTCGCCGAGCAGCTCGGTGAGGTTGCGGTCCGCGCGCTCTAGCGGGGTCTCGTCGCGGCCCGAGGTGGAGGCTGGCTCCGCCATGGAGCCAGCCTACCCCGGTGTCGCGTGTGTCTACTCAGTCGTCCTCAGGGTGGTCGCGGCCACGGCCGCCGTTGTCGTCGCCACCGCGGTCGTCGTCACGGTCGTCGCCGTGCTCGCCGCCGCCCCCCGACTTCTCGACCTCGATCGCGAGCCAGGCGCCGTCGACCTTACGTCGCGTCTTGACCTCGATCGCCCGCTGTCCGACGCTCAGGCCGGCAAGGCCGTTGACGCGCTCGAAGCGGGTGTTGCGCGTCACCTTGATCCGTTTGGTCCCACGCTCGCTGTCGTGCAGCTTGAACGTCCGCGCGTCGCGGTTGATCGACACTACGCGCCCCTCGAACTCGCGCAGCGGCTGCTTGCCGGTGGTCGCGGCGCCGGCGAGCGCGGTCAGTCCAGCGGTCGACAGGGCTGCCAGGACGATTACTGCTGCGATGCGTTTCATGGGATCGCCTTTCAGATCGTGAACTCTTGCTCCCACCATGCCCCGCGGCCGTCCAGCCGCCACCCAGCGGCGGGTTAGGAGTTGGTAAAGGCGCTAGTGCCCGAAGCGCACGTCGGGCAGCCAGCGGCCGATCCACGCCGGCCGCCACCACGCCGTCCGGCCCAACACCCGTAGCAGTACCGGCATCAGCACCAGCCGCACCAATGCCGCGTCGAGCAGCACCGCCACGCCGAGGATCACGCCCATCTCCTTCGGCGGCAGCGGTCCAGAGAGCGCGAACGTGAAGAACACGGCGACCATCACGGCGGCGGCCGCGAAGATCACGCGGCCCGAATGGGCGACGCCACCGACCATCGCCTCGCGCGGATCGTGCGAGCGGTCCCAGTGCTCCTTCGCCGACGAGAGCAGGAAGACCGTGTAGTCCATCGAGATTGCGAAGATCATCGCGAAGAAGAACACGGGCCCCCAGGCGTTCAGGAAGCCCTGCGACTCGAAGCCGAGGAGGCCCTGCAGATGCCCGTCCTGGAAGATCAGGA
>JBIOUS010000007.1:0-60075 GCA_044867325.1 Thermoleophilaceae bacterium
TCGACGCGTCGACGCTCCTATGGAGAGAGGCGGAATGGCGGGTACTCGTCGGTGGTCAGCAGCGCCGCGTAGGCGGCGACGCGCCAGAACCAGCGCTGGACACCGACGACGAAGTCGAACAGCCCGCGCGGATAGCTGCCGGTGAAGAGGATCGCGAACCAGGCGGCGACGACCGCGAAGAACGCGCCGATGCTGAGAAAGAACAGCACGATGTAGTGCGGGATCGCTAGTAGCCACTTGACGATCGGCATGCCGCGCATCAGCTCGGTCTCGGCGTTCGGGTAGCGGATGTCGAAGCGCAGCGACTGCTGCTCGTCGGTCGACGGGTACTTGTCGTCGAGCAGCGAGACGTAGAGGTGGACGCGGCTGGTGAAGCGCGCGAGCTCCTGATTCCAGTCGAACCACCAGCGCGGGTACTTCTTGCGGAAGAGGATCATCAGGAACGGGCCGCCGAACAGGAAGCCGCCCGCCGCGACGGCGTAGGTGTAGTCGCCGGTGCTGTAGGTGGCGCCAGACACCGCCGCGAGCACGATCGCGATCGGGATCACCGTGAAGATGCGGAAGAAGGTCGTCAGCCGGTTCAGCTGCCGATCCGGGTACTCGACGTCGTACTGGACTGGATAGTCGCTGGACGGCGGGGCGGAATCGCCCTGCGTGGGGTACGGACCGGTCATCGAATCCTCCTCGGGGCGTGGATGCTTCCTCGCCCGAAGATGTTCGCCGGCGCCGGCCGGTGTCCTGCTGTCAGGTGTCGTTGTTCGGCAACTTGACGACAGTCACGAAAAAATTGTCGATCTGACGTACGACGTCGATGAAGCGCTCGAAGTCGACTGGCTTGGTGACGTAGGCGTTGGCGTGCAGCTTGTAGCTGCGCAGCACGTCCTCCTCGGCCTGGGACGTCGTCAGCACGACCACGGGGATCGTGCGGAGATCGTCGTCGCCCTTGATCTCGGCGAGGACCTCGCGGCCGTCCTTGCGCGGGAGGTTGAGGTCGAGCAGGATCAGGTCGGGACGCGGCGCGCCGACGTGGTCGCCTTCACGGCGCAGATACTCGATCGCCTGGACGCCGTCGGTGACGCAGGTCAGCCGGTTGCGGACCTTGTTGTCCTCGAACGCCTCGCGGATCATCAGCGTGTCGCCGGGGTCGTCCTCGACGAGCAGGACGTCGATCGGCTTGGCGTTCGGGGGCGGCGGGGAAGTCATCGGCTCTCCTCGAGTGCGGGCAGTGTGAAGCGGAAGGTCGTGCCGGGCGTGGCGGCAGGGTCTAGCCAGATCCGGCCCCCGTGATGCTCGACGATCTTGCGACACATCGCCAACCCGATTCCGGTGCCAGCGTACTCGTCCTTGCCGTGTAGCCGCTGAAAGATCACGAAAACTCGATCGGCGTACTCCGGGTCGATCCCGATGCCATTGTCGGTGCAGGTAAACAGCCAATCGGCGCCGTGGCGCTCAGCTCCGATGCGGATCTCGGGAGGGTCCTCGCCGTGGAACTTGAGCGCGTTGGAGATCAGGTTCTGGAACAGGGCGGTCAACAGCGAGCTCTCGCCGCTGACCGTCGGCAACGGCTCGATCTCGACCTGGGCGCGTGACTCGACGACCGTCGCGTCGAGGTTGGCGAGTGCGCGGCGGGCTGTCTCACCAAGATCGACCGGTTGGGGTGTGTCGCCCATCCGGCCAACGCGCGAGAAGGTGAGCAGGTCGTTGATCAGCTGCTGCATCCGCTTCGCGCCGTCGACGGCGAACTCGATGTACTGGTCGGCGCGCTCGTCGAGCTGGCCCTTGTAGCGCTGCTCCAGCAGTTGGCAGAAGCTCGCGACCTTGCGCAACGGCTCCTGCAGGTCGTGCGACGCGACGTAGGCGAACTGCTCGAGCTCGGCGTTCGAGCGGGCGAGATCGCGCGTCTGGGCGTCGAGCTGGTCGTGGGCCTCCTGCAGTGCCGAGAGCTCGGCGACGATCCGCTGGCGCATCGAGTCGATGTCGGCCGCCAGGTCCGCGATGTCGCGCGGGCCACTGCCGCGGATTGGGGCGTTGAACTCACCCTGGGCGACACGGCGGACACGGCGACCGAGCACCCCGATCGGCAGCGTCACGGTGCGGCGTAGCATCACCAGCGTCCCGGTCAGTGCCGTGATCGCCAACAGCACGATCACGCCGAACGCGATCGACAGGAACGCCGCCGCGTCGCGGAATGCCTCCCGGCCGGCCGCGCGGGCATCGTCGAGGCCTCGCTCCTGGTGGGCGAGCGCGACGCGCACGCGATCGAAGAGCTTCCGGCCGCGCTCGACTCCCGAGTTGCCGATCGCGCCCGCCCCCTCGCGACGAACGCGTGCGATCGTTGGCCGGGCGTAGCGCAGCTGCCACACCCGGGCGTTGTCTACGACCGCATCGAGGTCGTCCGTGACCCCGCTGAGGTCTGCCTCGTCGAGCTGCTCGCGCAGCCTGGCGATTGCGCGTTGCTCGTCGACCCGCCCCGTCCGGTACGGCGTGAGGAAGCTCGCGTCGCCGGCGAGCACATAGCCGCGCACGCCGGTCTCCTCGTTGACCAGCGCGTTGGTCAGCCGCAACGCCTCGACGGACGCCGGGTCGAGGTGATCGACGACCAGCGAGCGCTTGTCGGCGAGGTTGACGATCGCGGCCACACCGATCGCGATGCTGGCGAGCGTGACGACGCTCAGCAGGCCCGCCGCGATCGCGAACCACTGGTTGACGCGAAAGCGGCCGCCGCGAGCCGGCGGCGGCGGGGAGGTTGCGGGCTGGGCGTCGGTCACGCGGCGGTGCCGCCGCCGGATAACAAGAGCACGGCGAGGTCATCTGTCAGCGGCTCGCCGTTGAGCTGCTCGACCTCTGCGATCAGCCGGTCGAGCAGCTCCTGGGCGTCGTCAGGCCAGCTCGACGATGACGCCACGAGTCGCGCGATCATCTCGACCAACCGGGCGTCGCCGAGCCGTTCGTCGCCCGCGCCGATCTTGCCCTCGACCATGCCGTCGGTGTAGAGCAGCAGGGTCCATGGAGCAGCGAGCCGCTGTTGGTGGACGGGCCAATCGCTCTGCTCGAAGATTCCGAGCGGTGGCGCGCCCGTCGGCACGTCGATCGTCGAGACGCCGTTTGCGTCGATCAGGATCGGCGCCTGGTGGCCGGCGACGCGGATGCTCGCCGTATCGCGGCTAG
The DNA here is from genome assembly GCA_044867325.1 of Thermoleophilaceae bacterium. Taxonomy (GTDB): domain Bacteria; phylum Actinomycetota; class Thermoleophilia; order Solirubrobacterales; family Thermoleophilaceae; genus JAAYBF01. The sequence goes on from JBIOUS010000007.1 coordinate 3,169, forward strand.
GCGCGATCTCGATCGTGCAGAGCGTGGCGAACACGTCCGGCTCGTGGCGCTCGTGCGGCAGCATCAGGTGCAGGGTCCGCATCACTTCACCAGGCGGCTGGCAGGCGAGCGTGAGCGCCCGCCAGGCCGCGCGCAGGCAGGCGCCGAGCGCGGCCTCGTCGGGACCGTGACCACAGACGTCGCCGATCATCAGATGGACCGATCCGTCGTCGAGCTCTACCGCGTCGTAGAAGTCGCCGCCCAGCAGGGCGCGGCGGCGGCCGGGGCGGTAGTCGGCGGCCAGTCGCAGGCTCGGGTCGGCGATCAGAGCCGTTGGCAGCAAGCCACGCTCGAGACGCGTGTTCTCGCGTGCCTGGAGGCGCGCCTCGAGCAGCTCGCGCTCCGACAGCTCGGCACGCCGCCGCTCGATCGCGTAGCGGATTGCTCGCGCGAGCAACTCGGGCTCGACCTGTCCTTTGACGAGGTAGTCCTGCGCGCCGGCGCCAAGCGCTTCGATTCCCAGCTGCTCGTCGTCGCGGCCCGTCAGGACCACCACGGCAAGCGCCGGAGCTAGGTCGCGCAGACGCTGGACGCCCTCGATTCCGGCTGCGTCCGGCAGCCCAAGGTCGAGCAGCGCGCAGGCGAAGCCGTCGGGCAGCTGGTCGAGCGCGCCGGCCAGCGTTCCGGTCTCACGCAGCTCCAGCTCAGGCGCCGCCGCCTCGAGTGCCTCGCGCACCAGTAGCGCGTCGCCGGCGTCGTCCTCGACGAGCAGGATCGCCTGGGGACTGCCCGCGGCGCCCGCCGGCTCGCGCCCCCCGTTCATCCGCATGGCAAAGTCGGCCTGTGCGAGTTCCCTGCGATGGGCGCGAGCATAGTCGGCTTCTTGCCGGCTGTAAGGGATTCGTAAGACGGGGCTGCCACAGTCGGCGACGTGGTGGCGCTGATCTTCTTCGCGTTCGTGGCCGGTGCGGCAACGGCGGTGTCGCCGTGCGTGCTGCCGGTGCTGCCGGTCGTCCTGTCCGCTGGGGTGACGGGCGGGCGCCGCCGGCCGCTCGGCGTCGTCTGTGGGCTGACGCTGTCGTTCGCGTTCGCGACGGTCGCGCTCGTCTACGTGATCGACGCGCTCGGGCTGCCCGCCAGCTTGTTGCGCGATCTGGCGATCGCGGTGCTGTTGGGCTTTGGGCTCTCGCTGCTGGTGCCACCGCTGGGCGCGCGCGTCGAGACATGGATCAGTCGCTTCGTGCCAGCGCCCAAGGCCGGACCTCAGGAGGGCGGCTTCTTCTCGGGGATGTTGCTCGGCGCAAGTCTCGGTCTTGTCTACGCACCGTGTGCCGGCCCGATCCTCGCGGGCGTGATCACGGTCTCGGCGGCGCAGCCGTTCACCGTCGGCAGGCTTGCAGTCGCGCTCGCCTATGCGGTCGGGAGCGCGGCGGTTCTCTATGCGCTGATGGTTGGTGGGCGGCGGCTGACGAGCCGGCTGTCGCGACACAGCGGGCAGCTCCAGATGGCGATGGGTGCGGTGATGGTCGTCGTCGCGCTGGCGATGGTCGCCGACTACGACACGCGCTTCCAGACCGCGATCGCAGACGACCTGCCGGCAATGCTGGTCAACCCGTCGCGGGACATCGAGGCGATGGACGGACTGAGCGACGAGTTGAGCGATCTCCGCGGCGACCAGCGGGAGGGTCTCGGTACCGCGTCGGCCAATGCCGCGAGTGCGGTGCCCCAGGGGGCCGCCAGCGGCCTGCCTGTGCTCGGGGTCGCGCCGGACTTCACCGGCAACCAGCAGTGGTTCAACACCGCCAACGGCAGACGACTCACACTCGCCGAGCTGCGCGGCAAGGTCGTGCTTGTCGACTTCTGGACCTACACCTGCATCAACTGCATTCGCACGTTGCCCTACCTGAAGGCGTGGGATGCGCGCTACCGCGACAAGGGGCTGACGATCGTCGGCGTCCACACGCCTGAGTTTCCGTTCGAGCGAGACGCAGGCAACGTCAGAGACGCGGTCGCCCAGAGCGGTCTGCGTTATCCGGTCGTTCAGGACAACGACAACGCGACCTGGGATGCCTACGCGAATCAGTACTGGCCGGCGAAGTACCTGATCGACGCGCGCGGGCGTGTCCGCTACACGCACTTCGGGGAGGGCGGCTACGACGAGACCGAGGACGCGATCCGCGGTCTATTGGAAGAGGCCGGCGACAGCCCCGGGCGTGTTCGGGCGGCCGCGCGAGGTGAGGGTGTCGTGGCAGCCGCGACGCCCGAGAGCTACCTCGGCGCCGCGCGCGCCGATCGCTTCGTCAACGGGCCGGTCGGGCCGGGGACGCACCGCTTCGAGCTGCCCGCCGACGGTGTGCCGCTCAACGGGCTTGCCTATGGCGGCACCTGGGCGATCGCCGACGATGGGGCGACAGCGGTTCGCCAGGCACGGCTCGAGATCGGCTTCGCCGCGCAGCGGGTCTTCCTCGTGCTCGGTTCGCGCGGCGGGGCGCCACGCGAAGTGCGCGTGCTGCTCGACGGCAAGCCGCTGCCGGACAGGTTCGCGGGCAGTGACGTGCACGGCGGGCGGGTCGTCGTTCGCGGTCAGCGGCTCTACCGCCTCGTCGACCTTGGCAGTCCGGGCGAGCACGTCCTGACGCTCGACTTCGGTCCCGGCGTGTCCGGCTACGCGTTCACGTTCGGATGATCGGCGAGGCGCGCAACGCGGCTGCGACAATCGCCGGAGTGGGATCGTCAGGAAGTCGCCCGTCGGTGCTCGTAGTCGACGACGAGCCGACGATCGCCGAGGTCGTGGCGCGTTACCTCGACCGCGCCGGCTACGACAGCTTGACCGCCGGCGACGGCCCGGAGGCGTTGCGGCTGGCCGCCGAGCACGATCCGGATCTCGTGGTGCTCGACCTGATGCTGCCCGGCATCGATGGCCTCGAGGTGTTGCGGCGACTGCGCGAGAACGGTGGGCCCGCGGTCATCCTGCTGACCGCGAAAGGCGAGCAGGACGATCGGATCGTCGGCCTGCGCAGCGGTGCCGACGACTACGTCGTCAAGCCGTTCTCGCCGAAGGAGCTGGTCGCCCGTGTCGAGGCCGTGTTGCGCCGTGTCCAAACGCCTGACGAGCAGGCCGAGAAGTTGTCGTTCGACGGTCTCGAGATCGACGCCCGCGCGCGGCGAGTGCGGGCGGCGGGGTCGGAGGTCACGCTCAGCCAGCGCGAGTTCGACCTGCTGCGCTTTCTCGCGCTCCACCCCGGTCATGCCTTCTCGCGCGAGCAGCTGCTCGACCGCGTCTGGGAGCCGGCCTTCCAGGGCGACACCGGCACCGTGACGGTCCACGTCCGCCGCCTGCGCGCGAAGATCGAGCCCGACCCCGAGCGGCCGCGCTTCATCCAGACGGTCTGGGGCGTCGGCTACCGGTTCGAGGCATGAGACCGCCTGAGCGCCGTCGCCGCTCGCTGCGCTTGCAGATCGTGGTCACCGCGGTCGTGACGGCGACGATCCTGACCGCCGTAGTGCTGGCGACTCGGATGATGGTCTCCGACCGTGACGCGCTGCTGGTCTCGGCGCTCGTGCTCGGCGCCGGGATCCTGACCGTGCGGATCGCCGCGCTGGTCGAGCGCCAACGCGAGCGCGACGCGGCCGAGGAGGCGCGGCGGCGGCTGGTCGCCTCGGTGTCGCACGACCTGCGCACGCCGCTCGCCGCGCTGCGATTGCTCATCGAGGCGGTCGACGACGACATCGTCGACGAGCCGACCCGGCGCCGCTACATGGCGACGATGCAGACGCACATCCACTCGCTGAGCGCGATGATCGACGACCTCTTCGAGCTGTCGCGGATCGAGGCCGGCGACATCGACTGGTCGATGCGCCAGGTCGAGCTGGCGTTGCTGGTCGACGAGACCGTCGAGGCGATGCTGCCCGAGGCGCGCGCGAAGCGGGTCGAGGTGCGCAGTGAGCTCGGTGGGGTGCCGCTCGAGGCCCACGCCGACCCCGAGCGGATCCAGCGCGTGCTGTTCAACCTGATCCGCAACGCGATCCGCCACACGCCGGCGGACGGCAGCGTCGTCGTCCGCGCCGAGGCGCTGCCCGACGCCGTCGAGATCGAGGTCGCCGACAGCGGCGCCGGCATCGCCCCCGCCGAGCGGGGGCTGGTCTTCGACTCCTTCTACCGCGGTGGCGGCGACGCGGCACGTGACAGCGACGGCTCGGGTCTCGGCCTGGCGATCGCCCGTGCGATCGTCGAGACGCACGGCGGCCGGATCTGGCTCGCGCCCGCCGAGGTCGGCACGTGCGTCCGTTTCAGCTTGCCGCGCCGCGCTGGCTGAGCACGGCATCGACGACCGCGAGGGCCACCTCGGCGCGTGAGCGGAGCGATTCGGCGAGGACATACTCGTCGCGGGCGTGGGCGCCGCCGCCGCGCGGGCCGAGGCCGTCGATCGTCAGCGGGATCGCGGCGGCGAAGTGACTGGCGTCGCTGGCGCCGCCGCGGCCGGCGGCGAGGACGGGCCGCCCGAGTAGCTCGCCGGCTGTCGCGAGCAACGGCGCCGTTGCGCCGCGGCTGTCCATCGACGGCCAGAGGCGAATGAACTCCGCGTCGAGTGTCGCGCCGCCGACCTCCTGTGGGATCAGCGCGCGGACCGCGTCGAACGCCGCAGTGTTGAGCGAACGGAGATCGCAGAACAGCTCACCGTCGCCGGGAACGACGTTGAAGGCGTCGCCGGAATTCAGGATCGTCGGGACGGCGGTGAGGCGATCCGCCGAATCGGGGGCGTTCGCGGCGGCGACCGCCTGCGCTGCCGTGGCCAGCGCAAGCAGTGCGTTGCGGCCACGCTCCGGCGCAGCGCCGGAGTGTGCGGAACGGCCGCTGGCACGCACGCGCAGCGTCGCCGCGGCTTTGCGCCGGACGATCACCGCCTCGTCGCCGTCCGGGGTACGCTGCCCGGCCTCGAAGCAGAGGCAGGCGTCCCAGCCGGCGAACACCTCGACGTGGGCGAACGGCGCCGAGCGCCACTCCTCGTCGGTCACCAGCAGCAGCGCGACCTCGGCGAAGTCGGTCGTCCGCTCGGCGAGCGCGCGCAGGATGCCGAGCGCGAGCACGTCGCCGCCCTTCATGTCGACGGTCCCCGACCCAACCAGGCGATCGCCGTCGTGTTCCAGCGGCCGGTGGTCGTCGTGGCCGATCACCGTGTCGAGGTGGCCGAGCAGCAGCAGGCGCCGCTCGCCGCTTCCACCCAGTCGCAACACGAGGTCGTCGGCGTGTCCCGGCGTCGAGCACGGTCGGCGCTCGACAGTCGCGCTCGACGGCGCCAACGCGCCCGCGACGGCAACGCACTCCTCGGCCCCCTCGACGTCGCCGGAGGGCGACGAGATCGCGACCAGCGCCTCGAGGTCGCGAACGGCGCGCACCCCGATCTCGGTTGCTGCCGCTGCGACCCACGAATTCATCGGCCAGACCCTAGTCCGGGTCCGGATGGCGCGAGCGGCGCGCTCAGCTCCAGGTCGCCAGCGCGAGCAGCGCCTCGAGCGACGCCGAGCGACTGGCCAGGACGCAGGTGTGGCCGCCTTGGCGCCATGTCACGACGAGCGCGTTGTCGCGGCGCAGGACGGCGAATCGGCGACCGTCGCTGGATACGTGGCGCGCTCCAGCCGGGCGGTCGAGCGGGGCGCCATCGACGACCGTGTAGCCGATCCGGTCGCCCCAGCCGCGGTAGACGACGGTCAGCGCGGACCGGCCGGCGAGCTCGTCGCGGCGGACTCCGGTCACGGTCCAACCTGAGTCGTAGCCGTAGTTGGGGAAGCGCACCGACCCGACGCGCGCGCGGATGAAGCGCTCAGTCGCGGTGGCCGCGCCCGGCGACGGAGCCGTTGGCGCCTGCATTGCGGCGCTCGCCACCGACGCGATCGTGGGGCCCTCCTCGGCGTCGTCCGGGATGGCGATCAGCCCGATGGCGATCCCAAGCGCAATCCCCGCGCAGATCGTCGCTGTCGCCAATATCCGGCGTGGACTGTGTGGCCGCGGACCGCTCGCGCCGATCCGCTCGCGGAGGCTGTCGGGCGCGTCGACGGTCGCTGCGGTCGAGGCGACCGTCACCCCGATCCTTTCGCTCTCATTTCGAGCGCCATCGGTCATCGTCAGCGCGCCTCCACCGGGGTCGGCTGTTGCTCGAGCTCGGCGGCGACGCGCAGGCGGGCCCGATGCAGCCTTGTCGTGATCGTCGCCTCCTTGACGCGCAGGACCCGCGCGGCCTCGCCGTAGCTGAGCCCGGCGACGTCGACCATCACGATCGCCTCGCGTGCCCAGTCGGGCAGGGCGGCGATCGCCGCGAAGAGCGCGTGCACGTCGAGCGTCGCGTCGAGGTTGGAGCCGGCGCCGTCGGCGAGCTCGTCGTCGAAGGCGACCTCGCGCGGCCGCCGGCCGGCCTGGCGCAGCCGGCTGACGTGGGTGTTGCGCAGCGTGCGCATCAGGTAGCCGAGGTCGTCGTCGCGGCGCAGCCAGCGCGGCCGGGCGAGTACCCGTGCGTAGGTCTCCTGGACGAGATCCTCAGCGTCATGGCGGTCGCCGCAGATCGCCCAGGCGGCACGGTAGAGGCGGTCGACTTGGTCACCGAGGCGGTCGGGATCCAGACGACGCGAACCGTCGGGAGGCCGCGGCGTGGTCACCCTGACGACGGTAGCCGTCATCGGCCTACTTGACGACCAGCGTTCCCTGCATTCCGTCCGCTCGATGGCTGTCGACTGGGCAGTAGAACTCGTACTTGCCCGGCTTCAAGTCTGCGGTGACGGTTGACGTTCCGCCCGCGGTGACCGTCTGGCCGGACCTCTCGACGCCCTGGCCCTCGATCTCGATCGCGTGCGGCGCCTGGTTCCCGGCCGGGTTGGTCATGGCGACGGTGACGTTGCCGGCATTAGCGGTCAGCGCCTTCTTCGAGAACGAGAACTGGCCCGGTCCCTGCTCGACGGCGTCGAGCGTGAGCTTCTCGCCACCGCCACCGCTGGTGGTCTCCGTCGTCCTATCGCTCGAGCCGCCGGAGTAGGAGGAGCCGGAAGATCCTGAGTTGTCGTCATCCGAGCCGCAAGCCGCCAGCGTCAAGCTCGCCAAGGCGAGCAGCGCCAGCATCGTCAGGAGTGTCGTTCGGATCCGCATCGTGCCTCCGGCGTTCGTGGTCTTACCCACAGAGACGCCGGCGGGACGGAATCCTTCCCGGGCGGCTAGGCGTCGAAGTCGATCGGCTGCGCCTCGAGCGGCTGGTACTCGATCGGCTGCTTCGGCCGCCGGGAGCCGGGCTCGCGACCAGGTGGCTGCGACGGAGTCGGCAGGTCGGGCATCGGCGGGATCGGCAGCGTTGCGGCGTGCTTGGCGGTCAGGTCGACCGCCTCGTCCCAGTGGGTGAGGTGGACGCCGGCGCCGCGCTCGACGCGGTAGGTCGCCTCCTGGCCCGTGACCTCGACGCGCAGCAGCGTGCCGCGCAGCTCGAGGCCGAAGCAGAGCCGGTCGATGCCCTCCGGCAGGCGCGGGTTGAACAGCAGCTTGCCGCCCTGCTCGCGCAGCCCGCCGAAGCCGGCGACCGTCGCGATCACGGCACCCGCGAGTGACGCCATGTGCAGTCCGTCGCCGGTGTTGCGCTCGAGGTCGGCGATGTCCATGTGCGACGCCTCGTAGAGGTAGTCCTTGGCGAGGTCGAGGTGGCCGACCTCGGCGGCGATCACCGCCTGGGTCGCCGCCGATAGCGACGAGTCGCGCACGGTCAGCGGCTCGTAGTAGTCGAAGTTGGCGCGCTTCTGCTCGAGCGTGAAGGCTTCGCTGCGAATCTGCATCGCGAGCACGAGGTCGGCCTGCTTGACGACCTGCTCGCGGTAGAGCTGGAAGTACGGGTAGTGCAGCAGCAGCGGGTAGTTCTCCTCCGGCGTGTTCTCGAAGTCCCAGCGCTGGTGGTGGAGGAAGCTGTCGTCCTGCGGGTGGATGCCCGCCTGCTTGTCGAACGGGATGAACATCGCGTCGGCGGCGCGCTTCCATGCGGCGCGCTCGTCCTCGTCGACGCCGAGTCGCTTGGTTGCTTCCTCGTGCCGCCCGGTGCACTCGTAGGCCGACTCGAGGTTGAGCTGGGCCATCAGGTTGGTGAAGACGTTGTTGTCGACCAGCGCCGAGTACTCGTCCGGTCCGGTGACGCCGTCGATCCGGAACGAGCCGTAGTCGTCGTGGTGACCGAGGCTCTCCCACAGCCGCGCTGTCTCGACCAGCAGCTCGCAGCCGTAGTGCTCCTCGAACTCGCGGTCGCCGGTGATCATCACGTAGCGGCGGACGGCATCCGCGATGTCGGCGTTGACGTGGAAGGCGGCGGTGCCAGCCGGCCAGTAGCCCGAGCACTCCTCGCCGTGGATCGTCCGCCAGGGGAAGGCCGCGCCGCGCAGGTGGAGTTGCTCGGCGCGCTCGCGCGCCGGCTCGAGCGTCGAGTGGCGCCACATCAGCGCGTGGCGCACCGTCGCCGGTGCGGTGAACGTGAGGATCGGCAGCACGAAGGTCTCGGTGTCCCAGAACGCGTGGCCGTCGTAGCCGCGGCCGGTCAGGCCCTTGGCCGGGATCGCGCGTCCCTCGTTGCGCGCCGCGGCCTGGAAGACGTGGAACATCGCGAAGCGCAGCGCCTGCTGCAGCTCGGCGTCGCCATCGACCTGGATGTCGGCGCGCTCCCAGTAGCGGTCGAGCACGTCGCGCTGCTCCTCGATCAGCCCGTCGAAGCCCTCGGCGATCGCGCTCTCGAGGCTCGCGTCGACCTGGTCGCGCAGCCACTCGACGCTCTGCTGCGAGGACCAGTGGTAGGAGATGAACTTGACCAGCCGCAGCTTCTCGCCCGGCTGGAGCTCGACCGACAGTGTCACGCGGCCGAGATCGTCCTCGGACTGGGTCAGCTGCTCGACCTCGCTGTCGCAGCTGATCACGTGGTCCATCCCCGACGCCATCGACAGGCCGGAAGAGCGGGTCATGTGGCCGAGCACCACGCGCACCTCGTCGTGGACCGACAGCTCGGAGCGCAGCGCATCCTCGAGGTGGCGCCCGCCGCGCGGGTCGTCGACGTCGGAGGCGCGCGGGCGGTTGACCTGGAGGTTGGACTGCAGCGCGATCCGCACCTTCTGGTCGATCGCCTCGACCTCGTAGAGGATCGCCGCGACGCTGCGCAGCGACAGCGAGACCAGCCGCTTGGTGTTGACCTTGACGGCGTGGCCGGAGGCGGTCCGCCAGACGAGGTCGCGTTCCAGCACGCCGGTGCGGAAGTCGAGCCGTCGCTCGTGGTGCTCGAGCGTGCCGCGGTGGATGTCGAGCGGCTCGTCCTCGACCTGGAGCCGGACGATCTTGCCGTCGGGCACGTTGACGACCGACTGGCCGTCCTCGGCGAAGCCGTAGCCGCGCTCGCCGTACTGGAGCGGGTAGGACTCGTAGAAGCCGTTGAGGTAGGTGCCGTGCGTGCCGACCGGCTCGCCCTCGTCGAGGTTGCCGCGCAGGCCGATGTGACCGTTGGCGAGCGCGAACAGCGACTCGCTCTGCGGCAGCCGGTCGATCGTGATGCCGCGCTCGACGAACGACCACGGCTCGGGCGGGTGACGCTCCTCGTTCCTCATGCCAGCAGCTCCGCCAGGTCGGAGACGACGACGTCGGCGCCGTGCTCGCGCAGCGCCTCGGGCTGGCCGTGGCGATCGACGCCGACGGTCACGCCGAAGCCGCCCGCGTGCCCGGCCGCCACGCCGGCGAGCGCGTCCTCGAAGACGGCGGCCTCCGCCGGCGAGACTTCGAGTAGCTCGGCGGCGCGCAGGAAGGAGTCCGGCGCCGGCTTGCCCTTGATGTTCTCGGTCGCCAGCGTCACGCCGTCGACGCGCGCCTCGAAGCGGTCGGCGATTCCGGCGCTGTCGAGGATCAGCTTCGTGTTCGCGCTCGACGAGACGACGGCCGTCTTCAGTCCCGCGGCCCGTGCCGCATCCACGAATCGGACCGAGCCCTCGTAGACGTCGACTCCTCGCTCCTCGATCAGCTTCAGCACCAGCACGTTCTTGCGCTTGCCGACGCCGTAGATCGTGTCCGCCTCGGGCGAATCGTCCGGCGTCCCCTCCGGCAGCTCGATCCCGCGCGAGGCGAGGAAGTCGCGCACGCCGTCCTCACGCGGCTTGCCGTCGACGTACTGGCCGTAGTCGCGCGCGACGTCGAACGGCTCGGCGTCCGGCCCGAGACGCTCGCGCAGGTACTCGTCGAACATCTGCTTCCACGCCTCGGCATGCACGCTCGCCGTGTCGGTCAACACGCCGTCCATGTCGAACAGACAGGCGCGAATCGTCTCGGGCAGGCGAACCATCGCGAAAGGTTTTCACACGGGGCGGCGCTTCGACCGCTCCGCAAGCCATCAGTCGTCGATGGTGGCCATGCTCGGGTAGCGATCGCCGGCCGCTGCGCCAGGCGGCGCGGCCGCGCCGAGGGCGTCCAGCTCGTCTGCGGTCAGCTCGACGTCGGAGGCGGCGACGTTCTGCTCTAGGTACTCGCGGCGCTTGGTTCCCGGGATCGGCACGACGTCGTCGCCCTGGGCGAGCACCCAAGCGAGCGCGATCTGGGCGGCGGTCACGCCCTTGGTCTCGGCGATCTCGCGCACGCGCGCGACGATCGCCTGATTGTGCTCGAAGTTCTCGCCCTGGAAGCGCGGGTTGTTGCGGCGAAAGTCACCCTCGGGAATGTCCTCGGGCTTGCTGAAGCGGCCGGTCAGGAAGCCGCGGCCGAGCGGGCTGTAGGAGACGAATCCGATGCCGAGCTCTCGCACCGTCGGCAGGATCTCCTCCTCGACGTGGCGCGTCCAGAGCGAGTACTCCGTCTGCAGCGCCGAGATCGGGTGGACGGCGTGTGCGCGGCGGATCGTGTCGGGTGCGGCCTCGGACAGGCCGAGGTAGCGGACCTTGCCCTGCTCGACCAGCTCCGCCATCGCGCCGACCGTCTCCTCGATCGGCGTCTTGGGGTCGACGCGGTGCTGGTAGTAGAGGTCGATGTGGTCGACACCGAGCCGCTGCAGCGAGGCTTCGCACGCCGAGCGCACGTACTCCGCGTCGCCGCGGATCCCGTTGAACTCGCCCTGCTCGCCGCGCACGTTGCCGAACTTCGTCGCCAGGAGGACCTCATCGCGGCGGTCGGCGATCGCCCGTCCGACCAGCTTCTCGTTGACGAACGGCCCATACATGTCGGCCGTGTCCAGCAGCGTGACGCCAAGCTCCAGAGCACGATGGATCGTCGCCACCGCCTCGCCCTCGTCGGTCTCGCCGTAGAACTCCGACATCCCCATGCAGCCGAGGCCCTGCTCGGAGACCTCGAGACCCTGCGATCCCAGCTTGCGTCTATTCATACCCCCAGGCTTAGCAGGGTCAGATCGGCTAGCTAGCTGCTCGGCTTCTCGTGATGCCCGCCGAACTCGAAGCGCATCGCCGAGAGGAGGCGGTCGGCGTAGTCGGCCTCGCCGCGGGAGGAGAAGCGCTCGAAGAGGGCGGAGCTGAGTACGGGGGTTGGGACGGCCTCGTCGATCGCGGCGATGGCGGTCCAGCGTCCCTCGCCGGAGTCGGAGACGCGGCCGCCGAACTCCTCGAGGTCGGGGCTCTTGTGCAGTGCGCTGGCAGTCAGGTCGAGTAGCCAGGAGCCGATCACGCTGCCGCGGCGCCACATCTCGGCGACCTCCGGCAAGTCGAGGTCGTACTGGTACAGCTCGGGGTTGCGCAGCGGTGTGGTCTCGGCGTCGACGTCCTGGGTGCCCTTGCCGACGTTGGCATGGCGCAGGATGTTCAGGCCCTCGGCGTAGGCGGCCATGACGCCGTACTCGATGCCGTTGTGGACCATCTTCACGAAATGGCCGGCGCCGGACGGGCCGCAGTGCAGGTAGCCCTTCTCGGCCTGCGACGGCTCGCCCTCGCGGCCTGGCGTGCGCGGCGCATCGCCAACTCCGGGCGCGAGCGACTCGAAGATCGGGTCGAGTCGCGCGACCGCGTCGTCGTCTCCGCCGATCATGTGGCAGTAGCCGCGCTCGAGCCCCCAGACGCCGCCGCTGACGCCGACGTCGAGGTAGTGGATGCCGCGCTCACGCAGCTCAGCCGAGCGGCGCAGGTCGTCGTGGTAGTAGGAGTTGCCGCCGTCGATCAGGGTGTCGCCCTCCTCGAGGTGCGGCGCGACCGCGGCGATCGTCTGGTCGACGACGCCGGCCGGGACCATCATCCAGACGGCGCGCGGCTTGTCGAGCTTCGCGACCAGATCGCCGAAGCTCTCCGCCCCGGTCGCGCCCTCGCTCGCGCTCTGCTGGACCGCGTCGGCGTTCAGGTCGAACACCACGCAGTCGTGGCCGTCGCGCATGAGCCTCAGCACCATGTTGGCGCCCATCCGTCCGAGGCCGATCATCCCGAGCTGCATCGCGTCTCCTGTCGTCCGGTCGAAGGTGTTGGCAACTCTAGGCCGCTTCGCGACCCGATGGCAGTGAAGTTGGACGGCGTCTTGGATATGCGCCTTGATGGGTGCCGATATGCGCCCATTTCAAGGGCCAAACTGCTACCATTCAGCTCTAAATTCCAGAAGGAGGCATTATGCCGGGGCTTCTGAGGACGGCTTCAGAGAAGGCGCATCGCAACGCAGTGGAGTCGGACATAGCCGATGTCGCGTCCTACCTGCGCGAGGTCCTGGGGCAGAAGCTCGTAGCTCATCTCGCCGGAGTCGCCGACCCGAAGACCGTCGGACGCTGGGCCTCGGGCGATCGAGCGCCCCGCGCGGGGGCTGAGGAGCGACTGCGCGGCGCCTACCAGATATTCCACCTGCTCCTGACCGAGGAGTCCCCGCACACGGTGCGCGCATGGTTCATCGGCCTCAATCCCCAGCTCGACGACGAGGCCCCGCTGACGGCGATCCGCGAGGGACGCATCCAGGACGCCTGGATCGCCGCGAAGGCATTTCTCGCGGGAGCCTGAGTCGCTTGGCCGTCAAGGTCGCGAGCCCGCCCCGTGGAGGGCTGTGGAGGGTGGGCCGGTCGCCCGACCCGATCTGCTTCGGCGATCCGCTGCCGGCTGAGCTGCTGGACGACGCGCGGCTCGGCAACCGGTTCGACAGCCCGACACAGAGCTATCGCGTCTCCTACTTCTCTTCGACCATCGCGGGCTGTTACGGCGAGACCCTCGCCCGCTTCCGGCCCGACCCGGAGCTCGCCGTCCTCGCGCGCGAGGACGGGTTCATGGGCGTCGGCGAGGTTCCGGCGGACTGGCGCGTTCGACGGCTCGCCGTGCGCACGATCGTCTCGGCTGGCCGCGAGAAGGCGCGTTTCCTTGACGTCGAGTCAGCATCGACCCGCGCCGTCCTGCGAAGGGAGCTCGGCCACCTGCTTGCGTATTACGACTACGAGGACCTGGATGTCGCGACCGTGCGCGGCGGCGACCGCAGGATTACCCGCTGGATCGGCAAGTGGGCGTTCGACCAGCGCGACGCCGACGGTCGACCTGTCTACGCGGGTGTCCGCTACTTGTCGCGTTTGAACTCGGACTGGGAGTGCTGGGCGGTGTTCGAGCACACTCAGATCAGGGAGCTGGAGCGCAAGCCGATCCTGCGCAGCGATCGCGATCTCGCCAAGGTCGCTCGGCTCTACGACCTGACCGTCTTCTGACCGTTCAGTGCCGGGCGACCTCGTGGCGCAGCTTGGCGCGGGCCTCGCCGTAGCTGAGGGTCTCGTAGGCGACTAGGGCGACGAGCAGGACGGCGACGCCGGCGACGGTGGCGAGCGCGGGAATCTCGACGGCGACCGGGAGCAGCGCGAGCATCAGCAGTGCGAAGCCGAAGCGGCGGCTGTTGAAGGTGTGGACGTTGCGCCAGCGGAAGGCGACGTGGGCGAGCGAATAGAGCGCGACGCCGCCGAGCAGGGCGAAGGCGGGCACGAGCTTCAGCGGATCGTCGACGTGCTCGAGCGTCTTCTTCAGGCCGAGCGCGAGCAGGATGATCCCGGCGATCATCGGGAGGTGGAGGTAGGAGAAGGAGTCGCGCGCCATGCGGTTGCGCTCCAGTCCCTCGGGCGCCTCGACCAGCCGCCGCTCGGAGACGAGCGCGACGACGTCGAAGTACATCCACCAGAGCATCGCCGCGATCACGATCCCGAGCACGGCGGCGGTGACCACGCCGGCGTCGACTCCGTGCTCGGCGCCGATGCCAATCGCGACGATCGACTCGCCGAGCGCGATGATCAGGATCAGCCCATGGCGCTCGGCGAAGTGGCTCGGCGAGAGCCGCCAGCCGCTGGCGTCGATCATCCACGTCCCGCCCATGTCGAGCGCCAGCGCCAGCGCCCAGAGCGCTCCTTGGAGCTCGTGATCGGCGAACGAGGCGGCGACCAGGAGGCCGGTGCCGATCGTGGTGCTGATCGCCAGGCGGAGCACGGAGTGGCGCAGTCCGGGGTCGTCGCTGCTGGCGATCACGAACAGCGCGATCTGCCCGAGGCGGACGCCGCAGTAGGCAAGCGCCAGCAGCAGGGCGAGGTCGCCGAACGCCTCGGGGATGCTCAGCGCGACGACGAGCAGCGCCGCCATCGCCGCGAAGATCGCGATCCGGACCGCGCCCTCCTCGGGGTCGACGACGCTGGTCAGCCAGGAGTAGCCGACCCAGGCCCACCACATCACGCCGAGCACGAGCAGGCCCTTGGCGAGTCCCTCCCAGGTTGGCTCGTCCGCCATCAGCGCTGTGCACTGGGTGAACGCGAGCACGAAGACGAGGTCGAAGAACAGCTCGAGCGGCGTGACGCTCTCGGTCTCGCGCAACGTCGCGTGGAGGCGAGGAGTCCTAGCTGCGGCCACGCTGCAATCCTGCCACGGGTGACCTATCCCGCCCAAGCCGACGGCGACTCTCTCTTCGAGACCGCGCCGCTGGTGATCCCGACGACGATCGAGCTCGACGCCAGTCCGGCGGAGGTCTGGGAAGCGCTCGGCAGCGACGAGATGTGGTCTTGGTTCCCACCGCTCGACCGCCTGCGCTGGCTGACGTCACGACCACTGGGCGAGGGTGCGGTGCGAACGATCCGCGTCGCACGGCTGTTCACGCTCGAGGAGCACTTCTACCGCTGGGAGGAGGGCCGGCGGGCAAGCTTCCACGTGGTCGGCGTGACAAGGCCGGTGCTGAACGCGCTCGCGGAGGACTTCCTGGTCGAGCCGGCCGCGGGCGGCGGGACGCGCCTGACCTGGACGTTCGCGCTCGATCCGAAGCTGCCGGGAGCGCGCCTGCTCGGCCGGCTCGCCGCACCGCTGTTGCGCGCCGGCAACCGCTCGATGATCTCCGGGATCCGCAAGATCCTGCCGAGCCCATGACCGTGACCCTCACATCCCGACCGATCGCTCTCGGCCCGAACTGGCTCGACCCTGACGTGCTGATCGAGGCGCTCGGGATGCTCGGGATGCTGGCGATCGTCTTCGTCGAGTCGGGCCTGCTGGTCGGCTTCTTCCTGCCGGGCGACTCGCTGCTGTTCACCGCCGGGATGCTGTCGGCGAGCAACGTGCTGCCGGACCTCTGGGTGCTGCTGGTGACGATCCCGCTCGCGGCGATCGCCGGCGACCAGGTCGGCTACGCGATCGGCCGCAAGGCCGGCCCGGCGATCTTCAGCCGCCCCGACAGCCGCTTCTTCCACCACGAGCACGTCGAGCGTGCGCAGGAGTTCTTCGACCGCCACGGCCCGCGCACGATCGTGCTCGCTCGCTTCGTCCCGATCGTCCGCACCTTCGCGCCTGTCACAGCCGGCGTCGCGCGGATGAACTACCGCACCTTCCTCACCTACAACATCATTGGCGGCGTGCTTTGGGGCGTCGGTGTCACGACGCTCGGCTACTTCCTCGGCCAGGTCGAGCTGATCGAGGCGAACATCGAGTTCGTACTGGTCGCGATCGTCGGCCTCTCGTTCGTCCCGATCGCGATCGAGCTCGTGCGCAATCGCCGCCGGACGCGCACGGGCGCGCGCTAGTTTGGCCGCGATGGCGATCGTCGTCTACGAGAAGCGAGCCTGCACCACCTGCCGCAAGCTGGCGGAGTTGCTGGCGGAGCGGGGGGTCGACTTCGAGCGGGTCGAGTTCCACGTCGAGGGGCTCGAGGAGGGTGAGATCCGCGACCTTCTGGCGAAGACCGGGACGCCTGCCGCCGACCTGCTGCGGATGCGCGAGGAGGGTGCGCGCGAGCTCGCGGCCAGCGGCGACGAGGACGCCATCGTCGCGGCGATGGTCGAGCGCCCGGAGCTGCTCCAGCGGCCGGTCGTCGTCAACGGCGACCGTGCCGTGCTCGCGCGGCCGATCGAGCGCGTGCTCGAGATTCTCTAGCGCCTGGCGGGTACGCGAACCGGCTGGCGGTGGTCAGTCGCAGCGCGTGCGACTGATGGCCCAGACGGCGATCGCCGTCGCGACCAGCGAAGCCGCGACGATCCGTGCGGCCGCGGGCCGCTGCTCACCAACCACGGCGCCGGAGCTCGCGTGGGAGAGCGCCGAGCCTCGTGACAGCGATGACAAGACCGAGCCGGCCGACGCGAACGAGCCGACTGAGAAGGCCGAAGCCGCCGATCCAACCGAGCCGATCGAGAGGACGGACCCGACTGAGCCGACCGAGAGCAGCGACTGCTGCGATCCGATCGACAGCAGCGAGTCCTCGGACCACAGCGACAGCCGGGAGTTGCCCATGCGTCGAGGCTACGCCAATCTCAGAGGAGGTTCTGCTCGTGCAGCCAAGCCTCGGTACGGCGCATGCCCTCGTCGAGGTCGACCTCGGGGGCGTAGCCGAGCAGTCGCCGGGCCTTCTCGATCGAGTAGCCGCCAGGGCGGGCGAGGTAGAGCATGCTGGTGGCGTTGAGCTCGGTGCGGTTGCCGCGCAGGCGCTCGGCGGCGCCGGCCACACGGGCGGCCGTGACGGCGACGGGCGTCGGGAGGCAGAGCGGGCCACGTTTGCCGAGCATGCGGAAGTAGTGGCCGAAGAACTCCTTGGCGGGCACGCCGTGCGATCCGCTGATGGTGAAGACCTGGCCGGTGGCCTCGGGTCGCTCGGCAGCGAGCACCAGTCCGCTGACGAGGTCGTCGACGTAGACCGGGCTGAAGACACCACGTCCCATCGCCGGCAGCAGGAAGCGGTTCGACTCGATGATCTCGAGCGGGAGGAGCGTCCACGGCCGCGACCCCGGCCCGTAGACGTCACCCGGCCGGACGACCACGCACTCGACCTCGCCGGCCGCGTGGGCTTGGAGCGCGACCTGCTCGCTGGCGATCTTCGTGTCGACGTACGGGTTGCCGTCGGGCCGCACCGGGTGGCGCTCGTCGACGCCGTCGGGGAAGCCGAGGTCGGAGAAGGCGCGCACCGACGAGATGTGGACGAAGCGGCTCACGCCGGCTGCGGCAGCGGCGTCGAGCACGGTGCGCGTGCCGAGTACGTTGACGCGCCAGCTCTCGTCCGTGTCGTAGGCGTTCGAGACGAGCGCCGCGGTGTGTACGACGACGTCTGCGCCGGCGAGCGCCGCTTGCCACGGACCGTGCGCCGACACGTCGCCGGCGACGACTCCATGCTCGGGATCGGCCTCGAAGTCCACGCCCGCGACTTCGGCCCCCACTCCGCGAAACCGCTCCGCGACGGCGCGGCCGATGAACCCTCCAGCGCCGGTGACGAAGACCTTCATGCGGAAATGGAGCTGAGGGGACTCGAACCCCTGACCTCTGCCATGCGAAGGCAGCGCTCTTCCAGCTGAGCTACAGCCCCAGGCGCCCGTGTGGGCGAGCGTCTCATGCTACCGGCGTCGTCGTGGTGGCGTAGGCTGTCGGGCGATGGGCGTTCTCGACGACGCGATCCGCGAGCACCTCGAGCTGAAGCGCAAGCACGGCGCTTCCGAGGGCGAGGTGGAGCAGCAGGAGCAAGAGGCGCTCGGCGCCCCGCGCGGGCGTTCGGCCGAGGTTGCCGAGGCGCCAGCCGCGGTGGAGGAGCCCGCTCCGGTAGCGGAGGACGAGCCGGTCGTCCAAGAGCCCGAGTCCCACGAGCCGGAGTTGGCGCCGGAGGAGCCCGCCTACGAGGCCGAGGTTGCCGATCCGGCGCCGGAGTCGGTCGAGGCGCCGCCCGCCGTGGAGCCCGAGCCGGCCAAGGAGCCACAGGACGACGAGCCGGACTGGGACTTCGATCCCGAGCCGGCGGAGCCGCCCGCCGACCCTGAGCCGGAGGCCGGTGGCGACACGCCGCCGCGTGGCTTCGAGCGCGTCGAGGACGTCCGCCCGCCCGCGGAGGGCGACGACGAGGAGGACGTGCTCGAGGAGACGCCCGACTTCCTCCAGGAGACGCCGGAGCACGACCGGCTGTGGTTCGAGCAGAAGCCCCCGCGCGACTTCGACTTCGACGACGACGACAAGTAGTAGTGCGCCGCCGCTCGATCCTCGCGGCGCTCTGCGCCTTGGTCGCCGTCGCCGCGCTGAGCGCCTACGCCGGCGCCCAGATGGCCGGCGACCCCGAGCCCGTCGTCCGCGAGGCGTTGGCCCAGGACGTCGACCCGGCTGGCGCCAAGGGCCGCACGCTCGGCCTCTCGCGCGTGGACGTCCAGCCGGGAGCGCAGCTCGCGCTGCACCGCCATCCCGGCGTCCAGATCGCGCGCATCGACCAGGGCGTGCTCACCTACACCGTCGTCACCGGCGCGGTGAACGTCTGGCGCGGCAACCCAGAGGCGAAAGCGACCAAGGTCCGCAGGATCCGCGCTGGCCAGACCGCGCCGATCCGCGCAGGTCAGTGGATCGTCGAGAAGCCGGGGACGATCCACCGCGCCGCCAATCGCGGCAAGAAGACGATCGTCATCTACATCTCGTCGCTGTTCCGCAACGGCGCGCCGCCGGCGATCCCGGTCGTTCGCTAGCGACGTCCCCGCAAGCGCTGGACCTGGCGCAGCTCGAGGATGTCGTCGCTGGGCAGCCCGGCGCCGGGGCTGCGCTCGCCGAGCAGCTCCGCCACGATCCGTTGGCGCACGAGCTCGCCCTCGACGGCGTCGACACGCAGCGTCGAGGCGCCAGGGCGTGAGCTGACGGCGCGCTCGAACTTGCGGCCACGGAACAGCAGCGCGCAACCGTCGTCGGCGGCCCAGCCGCCGGGCAGCTCTCCGTTGCGGACGGCAGCTAGCCAGACCGGCAGCCGCTCCGGCTCGCCGTCGGCGTGGACCGAGAGTGAGCCCGGCAGGACGCCGAGGCCGGCGATCGGCTCTGGGGGGCCGCTCGACTTCGTCACCCCACCCTCGAACCAGCACATCGCGCCGGCGCTGATACCGGCGAGCACCGTGCCGCGCTCCCAGGCTTCGAGGAGCAGCTTGTCGAGTCCGTGGGCACGCCAGATCGCGAGCAGGTTGCGCATCGAGCCGCCGCCGGCGTAGATCACGTCCTGCTCGCGCACCACCTCCTCGAGCGTGCGCGTGCTGTCGTGGAGGTTGAACAGCGACAGGTGGGCGGCCTCGCAGTCGTTGCGGCCGCCGAAGCGGGCGCGGAAGGCGTTGATCTGGCCGGTCGGGTCGCCGGAGGCGGTCGGCAGGAAGAGGATGCGCGGAGCCTGCGCCGCGGCCAGCCCCAGCACGAAGTCGTCGAGCGCCGGGTTGTCCGGCTCCATCGTGAAGCCGCCGCCGCCGAGCGCGACGAGCGTCCGCCGCTCCTCCGGAACGACCTTGCCTGCGCTCACGCCGTGGCCAGCTCGGGCATCTGCGCCCCAAGGTACTCGACGTCGAGCGGCGTCTCGACGACTTCACTGCCCTGCGGCTCCACGCGGAAGGCGCGCGCCTGCGGACGCGAGCTCACGACGCGCGCCAGGTCCTTGCCGACGAAGTGCAGCGCCGCTCCGTCGTCGGCGGCGTAGCCGGGACGCATCCCGTCGCCGACGAAGCGCCGGTACTCCTCGCGCCGCTGTGGCTCGGCGTCGTAGTGGACGCAGTTCGAGTGCGGCAGCAGCCCGAGCCCTTGGACGCGGTAGGGGTCGGAGTGGAACGCCGTCAGCGCCTCGGCGAACCAGCACAGCGACCCTGCCGACGGCCCGCACAGCACTACGCCCGACCGCCACGCCCGCCGCAGCACCGCGTGCAGGCCGTGGGCGCGCCACGTTCCGAGCAGGCTGACGACGTTGCCGCCACCGACGTAGATCAGATCCTGCGCCAGCAGGTGGTTGGCGAAGTCGCTCTCGACGCCCTCGCGGTCACGCCGGAACAGCGAGACGTGGCTGGCGTCCGCGCGTGTGGCGAACTGGCGGTAGAAGCGGACGATGTAGTGGTCGGCGTCGCCCGACGCAGTGGGGAGGAAGCAGACCTTCGGGCGCGGCTTGCCGGTAAGCGACAGCACGTAGTCATCGAGGAGCGGATTTCCCGCCTCCATCGAGAAGCCTCCACCCCCGAAGGCCACGATCTGTGGCACTCGCGCACCCATAGCTCGATGTTCGCCACGAATGGGCGTTCCACGTATGTACGCGCGTCGAAGATCTCCCGGCTAGTCCTCGACAGGCGGACAAGGCCCGTAGGAAGCGGTCGCGAAGGCCGGCGCCAGCTCCACGGGCTCGAGCAGCTCCTGGTCGCGGCGGCGCGGATTGGCGATTCCGATCAGCGAGATCACCCCGCCGACGATCACCAGCCCGCCACCGACGGCCATTCCGGCGTGGTAGGCGGACACCGACGCTTCCTCGACCGGGCGGTCGAGCACGGGGCGGCCCTTGACCCCGCCAGAAAGCGGGCGGGCGTCGTCAACCGCTGCTTGTGCGGCCGCGGGTAGCACTGCCGCGCGCTCGTCGAGCACGGTCTCGAAGCGCGCCGCTACGACCGCGCCGAGGACGGCGATCGCCAACAGCCCCGCCACGCGCGCGACCTGGTTGTTGACCCCGCTCGCCACGCCGGCGTTGTGCTCCGGCACCGAGCCGAGCACGGTCGTGGTCAGCGGCGCGACCGTCGCCGACAGACCGAGCGAGAAGATCAGCACGCCGGGCAGTAGATCGGTGACGTAGTTCACGTCGGTGCCGAGCCGACCCATCCAGATCAGTCCGATGCCGGCGACGATCGGGCCGATGCCCATCAGCAGCCGCGGCCCGATCCGGTCCGACAGGCGGCCGAAGCGGCTCGACAGCAGCCACATCACCAAGGTGATCGGCATCAGCGCGAGCCCAGCGGCGATCGGGCTGTAGCCCGCGACCTGCTGGAGGAAGATCGTCGCGAAGAAGGTCGCGGCGCCGAGGCCGCCGTAGATCCCGAGCGTCGACAGGTTGCCGACGCTGAAGTTGCGCGAGCGGAACAGGCCGAGCGGCAGCATCGGGTGGTCGGTGCGGCGCTCGTGCGCGACGAACGCGGCGAGCAGCACGACGCCGACGACGAACGGGACGTAGACGAGGGGGTCGCCCCAGCCGTAGTTCTGCTGCTCGATCAGCGCGAACACCGGACCGCCGAGGCCGAGCGCGACCAGCACCGCGCCGAGGTAGTCGATCCGGTGCGAGACCTGCTCGTCGAAGCTCTCGCGCATCCCGCGCGCCAGCGCTAGCGTCAGCAGCACCAGCGGCACGTTGATCGCGAAGATCCAGCGCCACGAGACGTGCTCGACGATCGCGCCGCCGCCGAGCGGGCCAACCACGAAGGCGATGCCGGTCCACGCGGTCCACGACCCGATCGCCGCGCCGCGCTCGTCGGCCGGGAAGGTCGCGGTGATCAGCGCCAGGCTCGCCGGTACGAGCAGCGCACCGGCGGCGCCCTGCAGCGTCCGCGCTGCGATCAACAGCTCTGCGTTCGGGGCCACCGCGCAGAGCAGCGACGTCGCGCCGAAGCCGGCCAGCCCAGCCATGAAGACCCGCTTGCGGCCGAGGATGTCACCGAGCGACCCGCCGACCAACAACAGCGCGCCGAGCGTCAGCAGGTAGGCCTCGACGATCCACTGCTGCGCTACGAAGCCGGTGTCGAGCTCGTCGACGATCGCCGGCAGCGCGACGTTCACCACGGTCCCGTCGAGGAACACCACCCCCGATCCCAAGATCGCCGCGATCAGCGTGATGCGCTTGACGCGAGCGTCATCGGTCACGCGGTCAACGTTAGCCCCGTCCGGCGGCGCGCTCGTTCTCGGCGTCGGAACCGCTACCGGTTCCGCAATTCAGCCTCTTGGCTATCTAGACAAGTGGGTGGGGCGCGCGGTAGCGTGGCACCAAGGAGGGACTCGAACTGGACGCTCACCCAAGCGTGGCCTCACGGCTGCGTCTGCTGGTTCCAACAGGGCGCACGCTGCCTGACGGCGCGTGGCTGCACCGTCACCATGCGATGGTCGGGCTGCTGTTCGCCGAGGGAGTCGGACTGGCGGTCTTCAGCGCGGCTCAGGGAAACAGCCTGGCGCACAGCGTGGCGCACGCACTCGGGCTGTTCGTCATCGGGGCGGCAGCCATCCTGTTCGAGCACCGCCGCCGCGCAGCGTCTGTGCTCGTCTCGTTCGGCCTGGTCACGGCCTGCGCGCTGCTCGTCCACATCTGGGACGGTGCGATCGAGGGCCATTTCCTCTTCTTCGTGACGATCGTCGTGCTCGCGCTCTACGAGGACTGGATCCCGTTCCTGGTCGCCGCTGCCTATGTGGTGATCCACCACGGCATCGCCGGTGCGATCAATCCTGGCGCCGTCTACAACCATCCCGCGGCGGTCGCTCACCCTTGGAAATGGGCGGCGATCCACGGCGGCTTCGTCGTCGCCGCCGGCCTGGCGAGCGTTGCCGCCTGGCGGCTGAACGAGATCGTCAGGGCCCAGGAGCAGGAGTCCTACCGTCGTGCGCTGGAGAGCGAGGAGCGCTTCCGCGGGGCGTTCGAGGGCGCGCCGATCGGCATGCTGCTGTTCAGGTTCGCCCACCGCCGCGCCGGCGAGGTCATCCAGGTCAACCAGGCGATGTGCGAGATCACCGGCTACTCGCACGAGCACCTGCGCGCGAGCGACTTCCGCGACGTCGTGCACCCGGCCGACTCCGTGGCCCTCGTCGAGTCGCTCGAGGCCCTGCTGCTTGCCGGTGGCGGCGAGGGCGTCCAGCTCGAGCTGCGCTACATCCACGCCGACGGCCACGAGGGCTGGGTCGCGGTGAGCGTGTCGTTGCTGCACACCGAGGCCGACGGCTTCGGCTATGCGATCGGCCAGGTGCAGGACGTCACCGAGCGCCGGCTGATCTCCGAGGAGCTGATCCACCAGGCGCTGCACGACCCGCTCACCGGACTCGGCAACCGCCGCAGCCTGCTGTCCGACCTCGAGCTCGGACTGCTTGAAGCGACGACCGGACGACCGCTCGTCTTGGCGCTCTTCGACCTCGACGGCTTCAAGGTCTACAACGACACCTTCGGGCATCCCGCCGGCGACTCGCTGCTCTCTAGGGTCGCGCAGCGCCTCGAGCGCGTGATCGACGGCCGGGCCGGGGCTTACCGGATCGGCGGTGACGAGTTCTGCGTGTTGAGCTCACTCGGGGAGCGCGACCCCGAGGCGGTCGTCGCGCTCGCCGCCGCCGCGCTGGTCGAGCGGGGCGAGGGCTTCAGCATCACCGCGTCCTATGGCCTGGTGCTGCTGCCGGACGAGGCTTCGACGGCAACCGAGGCGCTCCGTGAGGCTGATCGCAGGATGTACGCCCACAAGAGCAAGGACAGCCGCGGCCTGGCCGGCCGCCAGAGCGCCGACGTCCTGCTGAGGATCCTCTCTGAGCGCAGCCCTGCTCTGGGGGTCCACCTTGACGAG
This sequence comes from Thermoleophilaceae bacterium, assembly GCA_044867325.1. Lineage (GTDB taxonomy): Bacteria > Actinomycetota > Thermoleophilia > Solirubrobacterales > Thermoleophilaceae > JAAYBF01. The sequence continues at coordinate 26,853 of JBIOUS010000007.1, forward strand.
GTGACCGGTCTCTGCGATCTGGTCGCGGAGCAGCTCGAGCTGTCCGACGACGATCGCGAGCCGCTGCTGCAGGCGGCGTCGCTGCACGACGCGGGCAAGATCGCGATTCCCGACAAGGTGCTCGAGAAGCCAGGGCCGCTCGACGAGGGCGAGTGGGCGTTCATGCGCCGTCACCCGGTGATAGGGGAGCGGATCCTCTCGGCGGCTCCCGCGCTGGCGCGCGCCGCCAAGCTCGTCCGCTCGAGTCACGAGCACGTCGACGGGTCGGGCTATCCGGATGGCCTGGCCGGTCGCCGGATCCCGCTCGGCTCGCGGATCGTCGCCGTTTGTGACGCCTACAGCGCGATGGTCTCCGGACGCGCGTATCGCGAGACCCGCGATAGCGCCGCCGCGCTAGCCGAGCTGAAGCGCTGCGCCGGCACGCAGTTCGACGCCGAGGTCGTCGAGGCGCTCGACGCGGTCGTCACCGAGCGAGAGCGCGACGCGGCGGTCGTGGTGCAGCTGGGCGAGCACCGCCGCCTCAGTCGACGAGGCCCGGGATCGCCTTCAGCGCCTTCCAGGCGTTGAGCCGGCCGTCGTAGGCGACCTTGTTGTTCAGCGCCGGCGGCTTGTCGACCTTGTGACGGATCGCGTAGCGGATGTTGCCGTAGGTGGCGTCGGGCTCCTTCTTGCGCAGCATCGCCGCGACGCCGGCCGCGTAGGGGGCGGCCATCGAGGTGCCTGAGAGGACCTTGTAGCCGCCGCCGAGGTAGGTCGAGAGCACGCTGTCGCCCGGCGCGGCGACGTCGACCGCGGTCGAGCCCCAGTTCGAGAACGAGGCGAGCTGGTCCTCGTCGGTCGTCGCGGCGACGGTGAGGATGTTCGACTCGCCGTAGGCGGCCGGGTACTCGGGCTTCTTGTCGATGTTCTGGCCATTGTTGCCGGCGGCGACGACGAGCAGCACCTTCTTGCTCTGCGCGTAGTCGACGGCGTCCTTGAGCGCCGACGACTTCGAGCTCGAGCCGAACGAGCAGTTGACGATCTTGAAGCCCTGCTTGACCGCGTACTGGATCGCGGCGATCGCGTCGGAGGTCGAGCCTTTGCCCTGCGAGTTCATGAACTTGACCGGCATGACCTTCGCCGACCAGCAGATGCCCGACACGCCGAGCGCGTCGTTGGCGCGGCCCGCGACGATTCCGGCGACGTGGGTCCCGTGTCCGTTGTTGTCCTCGCCGGAGCCCTTGCCCTTGATCGCGTTGTAGCCGTAGGTGTCGTCGACGTAGCCGTTCTTGTCGTCGTCCTTGTTGTTGTTCGGCTTGTCCTTGCTCTTGTAGAGGTTCGCGACGAGGTCGGGATGGTCAGTGTCGATCCCCGTGTCGACGATCGCGACCTTCGCGCAGCTCGTCCGCTGGGCCCACGCGGTCGGCGCGTCGATGTCATGCCCGTCGGGGTCATCGGCGACCGGCCACTGGAGCGGGTAGAGCGGATCGTTCGGCGCCTTGGTCGCGTGGGCGAATTGGTAGTAGTCGGGCTCGGCGTAGGCGACGTCGGGGTGGTTGGCGAGCCGCTTGCGCAGCAGTGCCAGCGCGATCCCCGAGCGCGGCTTTACGAGCGTCAGCCGCCCGCCCTCGATCCCCGCAAAGCGCTTCGCGAGGCGACCCTTTAGCGCCGCGAGGATCTCCTGCTGCTGATCCTTAGAGGCACCCTGCTTGAAGCCGACGAGCAGCTTGCCGGAAGCGGCGGGGCCGGCCGTGGCGCTCGCTGGTGTGACCGCGGTCAACAGCAGCACAAGGGCAAGCAGGCTGAGCGTGAAGCGAGTCGAGGGCATCTGCGCATCCTGACACCTGGCTGTGCGCCGCGAGCAGGTGGCTAGCGGCGCCTGTCCTCTGGAACGAGCTTGATCGACCCCGCGCGGGCGACGGGTCCGAAGTCGCGATCGTCGAAGGTCAGCACGCGGCCGCCATTGCGCTCCGCGCAGGCAACTACACAGGCGTCGGCAAATCCAAGCCGCAGGTCTTCGAAGGTCTCGAGCAGGTCGGCGATCCGTCGCAGATCGCGATCGCCGCAATCGACGCGGTAATGGCCTGCGTCCGCATCCTCAACGAATTGCCGGAGGACGCCGGAGCCGAGGTCCGCTTCGATCATGTAGCCCGCCTCGGCGAGTATGCCCGCGGGCACCACCAATGGGCCGCGCTCGGCCAACAGGGTTTTCCTCGCTCGAGGGTGGTCAGGATCCGCGCGGTTGAGTGCGGCAAGTATTCCGGAGGTGTCGAGGGTGATCATCGCCGTCCCCAACCTTTTGCGAGACGCTCCTTGTAGCCGGCCGCGCCAGCGTCGCCGTTGTCCCCCATGCCGACGGACGGCGGTAGCCCACGCCGGCTCTCACTACGGTCGAGATACTGCTCGAGCGCTTGGCGCGTGATGTCCGCGCGAGACATTCCCAACTTTTCGGCTGCCTGTCGCATCCGGCGTTCCAGGGCGTCGGGTAGATAAATGGTCGTCTTGCGCACCGCTTCAACGGTACCACCCGTCACGTATGGCACTTTCATTCCCGTCGGCATCGAATCACCGTAGGTCTAGCTGTGTAACGGCTGGTGGTGAGTGCGCGACAGCTCAGCGACAAGTCACGACGGGGCTTTGCAGTCAGTCAGAGTTGCCAAGCCGCTTGCGAATCGCCGGCGCAACCTCGGTGCCGAACAGCTCGATCGAACGCATCACCTGGTCGTGTGGGAGCGTGCCGACGGAGAACTGGAGCAGGAAGCGCTGGTGGCCGAAGATCTCGTGCTGGAAGAGGATCTTGTCGATCACGTCCTGCGGCGAGCCGACGAAGTTGGCGCCACGCAGCGTGCGGCCGGCGTCGAAGTCCTGTGGCGTCATCGGTCGCCAGCCGCGCTCGCGGCCGATCTTGTCCATCATCGCGGCGAACGGGGCGTAGGACTCGGCGACCGCCTGCTCGGCGGTTTCGGCGATGTAGCCGTGCGAGTTGATGCTCAGCGGCGGTGGCTCGTGGCCGGCCTCACGCGCCGCCTGGCGGTGCAGCTCCGCGAAGCCGGCGAAGCGCTCCGGCTGGCCGCCGATGATCGCCAGCGCGAGCGGCAGGCCGAGCCTTCCCGCGCGGATCGCCGACGGCGGATTGCCGCCCGCCGCGAGCCAGATCGGCAGCAGGTCCTGCAGCGGGCGCGGGTAGACGCCGAGGTCGACCAGCGGCGGGCGGTGGCGACCGCTCCAGGTGACCCGCTCCTGATCGCGCAGCGCGATCAGGAGCTGCAGCTTCTCGGCGAACAGGTCGTCGTAGTCGTCGAGATCGAAGCCGAACAGCGGGAACGACTCGACGAACGACCCGCGCCCAGCCATGATCTCCGCGCGTCCGCCGGACAGCAGGTCGAGCGTCGCGAAGTCCTGGAACACGCGCACCGGATCGTCCGAGCTGATCACTGACACCGCGCTCGTCAGCCGGATCCGCTCGGTCCGCGCGGCCCCGGCCGCCAGCACGATCGCCGGCGCCGATACCGAGAAGTCCGGCCGGTGGTGCTCGCCGACCCCGAACACGTCGAGCCCGACTCGGTCGGCCAGCTCGATCTCCTCGATCAGGTCGGCGAGTCGCCGCTCGGCGCTCACCGTTTGGCCTGTCTCGGGGTCGGGAGTCAGCTCCGCGAAGGTGTAGACCCCGAGCTCCATGCACCCCAAGCGTAATTCCGCGACGATGCCGCCGTTTGGAAGGCATGTTCAGTCAAGCCGGAGGCCCCATGCGCAAAGTCGCGATCCTGTCCCTTTCCCTCATCGTCGTGGCCGCGTTCGCGGCGCCGGTCGCCGACGCCGCTCCGCCGCCGGGAGGGCTCAATGCGGTCTCTTGTCTGGGCAATCCGACCGAGGCTCCGCTCCTCGGCTGCGCCGCCGACAGCGCCTCGATCGCCGCGCTCCACGACATCGCGCTCAGCCCCGACGGCAAGCAGCTCTACGCGGTCGGCGGCTCCCAGGGCGATGCCATCCCCGGACGGCTGCTCACCTTCGCGCGCAACGCAGACACGGGCGCACTGGCATTGACCGGCTGCATCGGACCGGCGGTCGCCGGGTGTACTGCCGACAGTCACCTTGGGTTCTCGAACGCGCTGGCGCTGTCTCCCGATGGCGCCGATCTCTATGTCGCCGACTACAACGGCGTCGTGCGTTATCGCCGCGCGGCCGACGGCGGCCTGACCTTCGCGGAGTGCGCCACGTCGTCCGTTGTCAGCGGCTGCGATTTGGCGCCCGGCGTCGCGGCGGCGAGCGGTGTCGCCGTCAGCTCGAACGGCGAGAGTGTCTACGTCACGGGCTATATCGATGACGCGGTCGTGGCGCTCAGCCGCGACACGGGCAGCGGCGATCTGTCCTGGCTCGGGTGCCGGGCGAGCACCGGCGGCAATCCGCTCTGTACCGCGATGGCCGGCGGCGGGCTCGATGCCGCGACCGACGTGGTGGTCTCTCCCAACGCCACACGCGTCTACGTGTCCGGGCGCAACGGCAACTCCGTCGTCACGCTCGACCGCGCGCCGTCGGGCGCAATCAGTGCGCCGCGGGTGCTGGCCGACGACTATCTCGAGGGCGGTCAGGCGCTGGCGGTGGCGCCGGAGGGCAACGCGCTCTATGCCGGGCTCTTCGACGGTCACGGCCTGACGGCGCTCGGCCTCGATTCGGCCACCGGCGACCCGTCGCTGCTCGGGTGCTTCATGCCAGAGGCCACCTTCTTCTGCGCCGCGTCGCCTGGCGTCGACACCGTCTTCGGGTTCGACTTCTCGCCCGGTGGCGACGTCCTCTACGCCGCATCGCGCAACGGTGGGTCGGTCAGCGCCTTTCGCCGCGGGCCGAACGGCGCGCTCAGCTTGATCGCCTGCACGCACGCGCCGGAGGTTCCGGCGGAGGGCTGTGGCGAGACGGCCGGCGGGGTCGCCAGCGCCCAGGGAGTGGCGGCCTCGGCCGACGGCCGCTTCGTCTACGTAGCCGGCGGCGCGACCGTCGCGACGCTCCGCCCGGAGCCCACTGCGCCCGTGCCGCCCACGCCGGACGTAAAGCCCAAGCCGCTGAGCCTCGAGATCCTCACCGAGCGCGCTCGCCTGACCAAGCACGGCAAGCTCAAGGTGAAGCTGCGCTGCGTGTCGTCGCCGACCGGCCGCTGCTCGGGCCGGCTGGCCACCCGTTCGGTGAAGAAGCTCGAGCGGCGCTTGAAGAGCGGGAAGATCGTCAAGCGCTACCTGAAGCTCGGCGCACGGAGCTTCTCGATCGCCCCGGGCAAGACGAAGACGGTGACGATCGCCGTGCCGAACGCGGCGCGGCGCGTCGTCGACGCGAAGGGCAGCCTGCGGATCCGGCTGTCGGCGACGGCGAAGCGTCCGGCGGGCAAGCCCCGTGGCTTCACCCGCCGGATCACGCTGCGCGCTTCGTCGTAGCTAAGGCGTCGTAGTCGAGTCGTCGTCCGGCGTCGTGGTGGCGGCGTCGGGCGCGGCGGCTCCGCCGCTCGGAGCTGCCGCCGGCGTGGTCGTCGCCGGCGGGTTGCCGTTCGACGGCGGCGGGGTGGACGCCGGGATGAACGAGGCGCGGAAGTAGACGCCGTTCTTGGCGGTGCACTCGACGGTGTCGGTCTGGTTGCCGGTGTCGATCCGCTGGCAGGCGTAGGTCGGCGGCGTGCCGATCTTGACCGGCTTCGCCCCCGGCTCGATCGCTTGGATCTGGGTGGCGTTCTGGGTCAGCAGCGCGGTCACCGCGGCGCAGTTGATGCCGTTGGCGGTGATCGCGTTGAACGGGCCGGTCGCCGTGCAGGAGATCGTCACGTTCGGGCTCAGGCCGTGGTTGGTCGCTGGCTTGCTGTCCTCGGTCTTCTTGGCGACGATCTGCGAGGACTCCTGGACGTTCTCGGTGTACTTCTTCGGGTGCGAGTTGGAGGGCTTGGTCGCGATGCTGAAGCGCAGCGCCGCCTTGCCCTGGGTGCAGCGCACGGTCCGGTTCTGGCCCTCGACGTAGAGCGTCGTGCAGCTCTGGCTGCCGACCGTCGCCGAGTCTCCCTCGGGGATCTTCGTCAGCTGCGAGGTCGGCGTGTCGTCGAGGAACGTCGCGGCGGTCTTGCAGCTCTGGCCGCGGACCGACACGTCGTAGAAGCGGCCGAACGTCCCGCACTCGGCGACCAGCTCTACGCGCTTCTTCGCCTTCGGGACGGCGGTGAAGCGGAACGAGTCCTTGCCGTCGGAGGTGACGCAGCGGATCGTCACGATCCCGGCGCCGAGCTCCTCGATCGTCGAGCACGCGTAGCCGTCGACCTCGGAGTCCACTTTGCCGTCGTCGTAGGTCTTGTAGACCGCGAGGATCTGGGGCGTCGCGGTCTCGCAGCCGATGCCGCGTACCGAGACGTCCTGGAAACCGCCGAACGCCGCGCTGCCCACGTCGCCCTCGAGATCCATGCTCGAGCACTCGTAGACGTCGGCCTCGGAGTGGGCCTGGGCGCCGTCCTTCGCGGAGACGTTGTGGGCGGGCAGCACCACGGTCTCGCTGGCGCTCTCGTTCACCTCCGTCGTGCTGTCGGACTTGTCGTCGCCGCAGGCGGCCAGGAACAGGCCGAGCGCGAGCGCGAGGACCAGAAGTGAAGAGCGTCTGAGCATCTGAGGAGGGACCCCTTGGTAGTTCGCCTTTGCGGCACTACCTACGGGCTCTCACGGAGGTTTCCTGCCGCGGCTCTGCCAGTCGGCAGGTGCCCGCGTCAGGCGACCGGCGGTGGATCGCTATCGGCTGTGGCGGCGAGCTCCGGGTCCCAGCCGCAGACCAGGCAGGCGTGGCGGAACGCCGCTCGTGCGAAGTCGAGCGCGTAGCCGTGCGGGTCGGGCTTGGCGATGACCTCGTCCCAGTCGAGGACATACTCGCCGAGCGCGTCGTCCCAGCGGCCAGGCGCAGGGGAGAAGTCGCCAGCGGCGAAGTCGTCGGGCGCTGGGTGGGCGTAGGCGTAGAGCGCCGCCTTCGGATAGCGCGGGTCGCCCGGCCACCAGCCGACGGCGACCTCCTGCGCGTCCATCGAGTTGCGCATGATGAAGCCGTCGGACGGCGGCTCGGCCGGCACTCCGGAGAAGAGGCTGACCGCCAGGTCGAACGAGCCCCACCAGGCGTTGACTGGAGTCGAACGGCCACGGAAGGGGGCTCGGAAGCCGGCGAGCACGAGTGCGGCCTGGGTGGCTGCGGCGAAGTACGAGCTGACCTCGACGCGGTCGTAGGTCTTGTGCTCGTCATCCTCGTCGAGCGCGACAGTCCACGGCACCTCCTGCGGCGTGACGTCGATCTCGACTGGTCCGACGAGCTCGCCGATCCCGGCGAGCAGCTCACGCGTGACGTCGCCGACCGGCCGGTCGGGCGCCAGCGGAACGCGCAGCATGCGTCCGTCGCTGTGCTCGGCCACCGCCTCATGGGTGTGCAAGTCGAGCGCGGCGACCAGCGCTCCGGACCCGTCCGGCGCCGGCAGCGGCGCCGTCTCCCAGCCTCTAGCGGTCAGCCGCAGCGCCGCGTGTTGCAGCTGCGGCTCCGGCGGCGCCAACTTCACCGCCAGCTTGCCGAGCACCTGGGTATGGGCGTGGAGCGTGTCGCACGTAGCGGACCACGCGGCGTAGGAGGTAGACGCCCAGGCGGGGCTCATCCTTCAACCGTAGCGCCGTGCGCCGGAGGCGCGATTCAGACGGTCGAGCTACTCGGGCCGGCGATCAGCGACCGGTCGCGACCGGCTCGCTTTGCTTCGTAGAGCGCGTGATCGGCACGCCCGAGCAGATCGGTCGACGTCTCGCCGTCCGTCCGCCGCGCGATTCCCGCAGAGCACGATTGCCCGCGTGGCGTGACTGCTCGCAAGCGATCGACGACGCCGCGGGCCGCCTCGAGCTCGTCCTCGTGCAGCAGCACGACGAACTCCTCGCCGCCGTAGCGGGCGAGGGTGTCGCCGGGGCGCAACTGGGCGCGCCAGGCGGCGGCGGCCTCCTTGAGGAAGCGGTCGCCGGCCTGGTGGCCGTGGTCGTCGTTGTAGGACTTGAAGTGGTCGAGGTCGAGGATCGCGACGCAGATTGGCTCTGGCTCGCCGAGCGCCTCCTGGAGCCGCTCATCCCAGGCACGCCGGTTCGGCAGGCCAGTCAGCTCATCGGTGAGCGCGGACTCGGTCAGCTGGCCGAGCAGGTCGGCGCGCTCGATCACGAACGCGGCCTCCGTTGCCAGCAGTCGCAGGAGCCCCTTCACCCGCCGATCGTCGCTTGGCGGCTCTCGCCAGCCCGCGACCAGGACGCCGGCGAACTTCTCGCCGCGGTGGATCGGCTCCAGGAGCACAGTGCCCGGCCGCTCCGCGCTGTTGAGCTCGGTCAGCACGCTCGCCGGGGTGAAAGTCCGCTGGGGGAGGCTGAGTCCGGCTCCGGCCGCCCACTCGAGCGCGCCGTCGCTGCGGGCCTCCAGCAGCACGGCGAAGTAGGCGCCGCTCAGGTCGCAGACACCCGTGCAGATGCGTTCGCGCGCGTCGGTCGTCAACGACAACGAGCGCAGCAGGTCGGCCACGGCCTCGAGGTCGCGTTCGCGGACGGCAAGCTCCGCGGCGTGGCCGCGCACACGGGCGACGAGGTTCTGCACCGCGAACCCGATGATCGCCGAGGCGGCGCTGAACACGAGCGCTATCCGCCACCAGATTTTGACTGGGAAATCCGGATCGGGAACGATCACGGCGGGCGCCACGAAGAACGCGCACACGCCGACGACCAGGACCACGAGCTGGGCTCGGCTGCCGTGCAGGGCGACCCAGAACACCGGTATCAGCGTCAGCGCCCCGACGCCGGCGATGACGCCGCTGGCCTCGCGGAGTAGCGCCACCGCCACCAGGAACAGCAGCGACGGAACGACGCGCGCCATCGGCGGCAGCTTCTCCCACGGCGCGAGCAGGACCATGCCGGCGACGACGAGCATCAGCGCGAGCGCCTCCGCGTAGCCGCTCCAGTCGACGTGGCTCGTCAACGGGATGACGGTGAACCCGAGCAGAGTCGCTACGGCGAACGGGGTGGTCTCTCGGGCGAGTCGGCGGTCGATGGTCATCACGAACCTCTCGACTTACGACCAAAAAAGGTTGAGTCCTGCCAGTTGGCCGCCAATCATTTCGTGCGTCGGCGACTTGCCGCCCCGGCTCGCGGGCGATGGAGCCAGCCGGGCTCGAACCGGCGACCTCCGCCTTGCAAAGGCGGCGCTCTTCCAACTGAGCTATGGCCCCTCAGCGGCGAATGTTCGCATGGGCGGACGGTTGCGCCAAGCCTCGCGGCGCGCGCCGGTGCGGCATGCTGGGTCGCATGGCGAAGTCAGAGGCCGTGATGCTCGACGCCGGTGGCCGCGAGCTGCGCGTGTCGAGCGCGGATCGGGTGATCTTCCCGGCGACCGAGCGGACGGCCGAGGTCACCAAGCTCGAGGTGGTCGAGTACTACCTGGCGGTCGAGGACGGGATCATGCGCGCGCTGCGCGAGCGGCCGACGACGCTCGAGCGCTGGCCGAAGGGTGTGCACCCGGGGATCGAGCTGACGACCCGCGCCGGTCAGAAGGGCGACGCCTTCTACCAGAAGCGCGTTCCGAAGGGTGCCCCTGACTACGTCGAGACAGCGCGGATCGAGTTCCCCTCCGGCCGCCATGCCGACGAGGTCTGCCCGACCGAGATCGCGGTCGTCGGCTGGTGCGCGCAGATGGGCACGCTGACCTTCCACCCGTGGCCGGTGCGGCGCGCCGACGTCGACCATCCCGACGAGCTGCGGATCGACCTCGACCCCCAGCCGGGGACCGACTTCGACGACGCGGTGCGGGTCGCCGGCGAGGCGCGCAAGCTGCTCGGCGAGCTCGGCTACGCCGGCTTCCCGAAGACATCCGGCGGCCGCGGCATCCACATCTACGTGCGGATCGAGCCGCGCTGGACGTTCACCGACGTCCGCCACGCGGCGATCGCCTTCGGCCGCGAGCTCGAGCGCCGCATGCCCGGCGAGGTGACCACCAAGTGGTGGAAGGAGGAGCGCGGCGAGCGGATCTTCGTCGACTACAACCAGAACGCCCGCGACCGCACGAACGCCTCGCCCTACAGCGTTCGCCCGAAGCCCGCCGCGCCCGTCTCGGCGCCGCTGCTCTGGGACGAGCTGCCCGACATCCAGCCGGAGGACTTCACGATCGCCACGATGCCCGCCCGCTTCGCCGACGTCGGCGACCGCTTCGCGACGATCGACGACGTCGCCCACTCGCTACAACCGCTGCTCGACATGTACGAGCGCGACGAGGCCGAGGGCGCAGGCGACATGCCCTACCCGCCCGACTACCCCAAGATGCCCGGTGAGCCCAAGCGCGTCCAGCCCTCGCGCGACACCGAGCGGCGGCGTGGGTAATGGGTTGTTCTCGGCCGGTTTTATGACAGACTGTGCCAGATGGCAAGAGGTTCTCGACGTCGCCGCTGGTTGATCGGCTTCATGACTGGCGCAGTCGGCGCTGTGATGGTGCTGGCGCCCTCCGTCGCTGTCGCTACCCCGTGGGGCGAAAACGGGAAGATCGCCTTCGATTCGTGGGGCAGGATCTACACGGTTGAGCCGGACGGCTCGGAGCTGACCCGGATTGTCAGGGGGCCTGCGGATGAGCGGTACGACTGGTGGCCGGCCTGGTCGCCAGACGGTGCCCAGATGGTCACCTCGAGCCGGGTCTTAGAACCCCCTAACGACTGGGGATACCGCTACTGGAGCGACACGGAGCTCGAGGTCTTCTCGCTCGACGGTTCTGCGTCCATGTGGTTCCAGACGCCAAAGCAGCACTCCAGCGGCTATGCGGCTTGGTCGCCTGATGGCAGCCGGATCGCCTATGCGACTGATTGGTTGGGCGGCCCGTCGATTCGCAGCATCCAGCCGGACGGGCAGGGGGACCGGATGGTGCTCTCGAGCACCACGCAGGCCGGGCATTCAGAGCCCGCGTGGTCGCCTGACGGCAGCCGGATCGCCTTCGTCAGCACCGCCGGCACCTTGGGCGAGACGGATCTCTTCACCATGCGTGCCGACGGAACCGACGTTCGCAAGCTGCTCACCCGACCGGGGATCGATCTGTCGCCATCGTGGTCGCCGGACGGGCAGACGATCGTGTTTGCCGGGACCGGGCCGCGGCAGGGCACGGATGTGAGCTACTGGTGGCCGGACCAGAATATCTACGTGGTTCCATCCGCTGGAGGGGAGCCGACGAAACTCACCGCGGGCGGTACCGACGATGACCCCGTCTGGTCGCCGGAGGGGGACATGATCGCGTTCGAGAGCCGCCGGAATCCACCGCCGGGGGACTCGTCCACCGATGTCTACGTGATGGATGCCGACGGAAGCTCGGAGACGCGGATCACAACCATCGGCTGTTCGCAGTGCGGTGTGGATTGGCAGCCGTTGCCGACCGACGAGCCCCGACCGGCGTGGAGCTTTCCGGAGCTGCCCAAGCCCGACCCGCCGTCATCCGACCGGCCCGGATCGCCTCAGGGGCAGCGGAGGCCGGACCCGGAGGGAGGACCCAAGCCGGTGACTGGGACCCCGCGACCAGCCGCTGCGATCAAGATCAGGCGCTTCGCCGTTCTGCCGCGTTCGTTCAGGTGGCGTGACGGTGGCCACGTCAAGGTCGGGCTCCGTGCACCGGGATCGCGCCGGATCCGCTTCGCGATCACGAGAGTCGGGGCTAGCCAGCCGCCCTGCAGTACCCCGTCGAACCCGTGTCGGATCGTAGGTAGCACGGTTCGCCGGCTGAAGCCGGGGCGCACTGTCATACCGGTCCAGGATCTCGTGCCAACCGCGTTGAAGGCCGGCACCTACCGGCTGACAGCAGTCGCTGCGTCAGGGCGGCTATACGCGAGCACGACCTTCCGGGTGCGCTCGCGCAAGTAGCGGCTCAGCCGTTCTCGAACGCCAGGTCGAGCAGCTTCGCGGCCTGCTTGCCCGGGTCCGGCGAGTCGAGCAGGACGACGCCGAAGGTGCGGCCGTGGCGGCGGGCGACGCCGACGAAGCAGCGGCCGGCGGCGTCGGTGTAGCCGGTCTTGAGGCCGATCGCGCCGGGGTAGTCAGCGCGGATCAGCGGGTTGTGGCCGGAGAGGAAGAGCTCGTGGCCCTTGATCGGGAAGCGGTACGAGGCCTGGGCGCGCCGCGTGAGCCGCGCGATCCGCCGGTTGTCGATCGCCAGGCGGGTCATGACGGCGAGGTCGATGGCGCACGAGCGGTCACGGTCGGACAGCCCGTGCGGGGTGGCGAAGTGGGTGCAGTCGAGGTTCCACAGCCGTGCCTGCTCGTTCATCAGCGCAACGAAGCGGCGTTTGCTGCCGGAGACGTGGTCGGCGAGCGCGAGCGCCGCATCGTTGCCGGAGACGATCAGCAGCCCGGCGAGCAGCGGCTCCAGATGCACGCGGCGTCCTAGTGGCAGCACGCCGACGGCGGAGCCCTCGTAGCGCAACCCCTTCGGGATCCGCACGACGTCGCCGGGCCGCGTCGCGTCGGTCACGGCGAGCGCGGTCATGATCTTCGTCAAGCTCGCAATCGGCAGCTCCTCGGTCGCGTGGCGGCGGTAGAGCGAGTCGCCGTTCTCGACGTCGAAGACCAGCGCCGCCCGCGGCGGCTTGCCCCACCGCACGTCGAACGCGTCCTCGGTCAGCAGCTCGATCGGCGCGGGCGAGCTCGGCTCGAACGAGCTCTCCGCGGGCCCTGCACCGCTCGCGCTGTCACCCGCGACGGCTCCGCTGGCCGCGATCGGCGTCGCCGCCTCGTCGCCGGGACGGCCGAGCACCGCCCACAGCACCGCGAAGACCGCCACCGACGCCAGCGCCAGCTGCAGCACCAGGGTCAGGCGTCGACGCACTACCTACTTCTCCGGTGGGTTGAACAGCGCCCCGAGCACACCGAAGCCGATCATTCCGACGATCACCAGCGAGATCAGCACCAGGACGTCGAACCCGGTGCGCACCATCACGTCGATCGTCAGGAAGCCGAGCAGCGCGACCATCGCGAGCGTCCCGACGAGTGCGACTGTGCGTCCGCTCACTGGCCGGCCACGGCTGCCCGCTCGAGCGTCTGCTCGGCGAAGTAGCTCGACCGCACCAGCGGTCCAGCGGCGACCGCCTCGAAGCCCATCGCGTAAGCCTCGCGCTCGAGGTCGGCGAACTCGTCCGGGTGCCAGTAGCGGACGACCGGCAGGTGGTCGCGTGTCGGCCGAAGGTACTGGCCGACGGTCAGCACCTGGACGCCATGCTCGCGCAGGATCCCGAACGTCTCGAGCAACTCCTCGCGCGACTCGCCGAGCCCGGTCATCAGGCCGGACTTCGTCACGACCCCGTCACCGCCCATCTCCTTCGCGTTGCGCAGCACGCGGCAGGAGCGCAGGAACTTCGAGCCGCGCCGCGCGACCGGGTAGAGCCGCGGCACCGTCTCGACGTTGTGGTTGAAGACGTCGGGCCGCTCGGCGATCACGCGGGCGAGCGGCATCTCCTCGCCGCGGAAATCCGGGGTCAGCACCTCGACCTTGGTGCCGGGCGAGAAGCGCCGCACCGAGCGGATCACGCCGACGAACGCCGACGCGCCGAGGTCCGGCAGGTCGTCGCGGTCGACGCTTGTGATGACCGCGTGGCGCAGCCCCATTCGCTTGACCGACTGGGCGACGCGCAGCGGCTCGAGCGGGTCGTTGAACGTCGGCTTGCCGGTCTTGACGTTGCAGAAGCCGCAGCGCCGGGTGCAGGTGTCGCCGAGGATCATGAAGGTCGCGGTCCCGCGCTCCCAGCAGTCGCCGATGTTCGGGCAGGCGGCCTCCTGGCAGACGGTGTGCAGCCCCTCCGCGTCCATCTCCTTGCGCAGCTCGCGGTAGCGCTCGCCGCCGGGCGCCGGGACCTTGAACCAGCGCGGCTTGCGCGCGCCGAACTCGATCACCTCGCCGAGCTCGGCGGTGATATCGCGGACGCCGCCGGGATTGGCGCGGGAGCGGGTCTGGTGCTCGCGACTCACGGAGCCAAGGCTATGGCAGGCGTCGCCGCTTCGAGTAGGCGGCGCGGCGTCACGATCCGCTGGCGGGCGCCGAACGCCTCGGCGAAGCGGAACGCGGTCCGCTTGCGGAAGCACGACATCGACGCATCGCCGTCCTTCTCGCGCGCGACGGAGGTCATCTCCGCGCCGTCGACACCGCAGGTCGCGATCCAGGCGAACGGCGAGAGGTCGTTGGTCACGTTGACCGCGAAGCCGTGCGTCGTGACGCCGCGCGAGACGTGGACGCCGATCGAGCCGATCTTCGCGCCGCCGGCCCAGACGCCCGTCAGCCCGTCGGGGGCGGTCGCGGCGATCCCCTCGTCGCGCAGCGCCGCGATCATCGCCTGCTCCAGCGTCGCGACGTACTCGCGCACCGACGACACGCGCACGATCGGATAGCCGACGAGCTGACCGGGCCCGTGGTAGGTGACCTGACCGCCGCGGTCGGAGTCCTCGACCTCGATGCCCTGGTCGCGATACCACCTCTCGCCGCGCGGCAGATCGGCCGGCTGCGCCCGCCTTCCGCGCGTGTAAGTGGGCGGGTGCTCGAGCAGCAGCAGCGTGTCCGGGATCGCGTCGGCCTGGCGGGCGTCGCGCAGCCGCTCCTGCAGAGCTACCGCGTCCCGGTAGGGCAGCTCGCCGAGCGTCGTTACCCAGAGATCGGACACGGGCTTGATCTTAGAGCGGCGGTCCGCCGCCCCAGCCGGGCGTTCGCGAGCACTACGCTGCGCTGCGTGAGCCCGGGCGAGCGCTTCTGGACCAGCCGTCTGCGCTGGCGGCTGCGCGGCTCGACCCAGTGGCCGGCTTTCGTCGTGCTGACGATCGTCGACGGCGCGGTGCTCGACCAGCTGCCGCCGGTTTCGACGACTGGCCTCAACTTCATCGAGGGCGTGCTGATCGCGACCTTCGCCAACCTCTTCCTCGTCGGCGCCGTCGCTCCGTGGCTGTCACGCCGGCTCGCCGACCGCCGGGCGGCGGCACTCGCCACGGCTGGTTCGCCGGTGCCGACCCAGGCGGACCGCGAGGTGCTCCAGGACCGCACGGCGACCGCGCTGTTGATCGCCGGTCTGGCGGCGGTGATCGTCTCCGGTCTCGCCAACCGCCCGGTGATCGTCTCGGAGACCGACGCCACCGAGGCGAACGCCAACGCGCTCACCCGCTACGTCGAGCGCTCCAACGACGACGAGCTGGTGCGCAACCTCGAGACCGCGAACACGATCCGCCTCGGCGAGGGCTATTTCCGCAACTGCATCGCCCGCGACGACCGTGAGCGCTACTTCTGCGTCTTCATCGACACGCGCGAGGATCCGCCCGAGGTGGTCGTCGACGACAGCGCCGAGCCGAACACCGTCTACCGCAGCCGCTAGATCACGTATCGCCGAGCAGGCGCAGCTTGCGGCCGGCGACGATCTCGAAGACCTCGATGCGGTTGCGGCCGGGCCGGATCGAGCGCTCGGGGACCATCACCGCGAAGCTCTCGCCAGACCGTGCCCGTTCGGCCTTCGGCAGGTGGAGGTGGAAGCTGCGCCCGGTCGCCTCGATCGTGCCGTTGACGGCTACGGCGATCGCGCGTGTGTCGTGCGGCCCGGCGCCGCCGACGATCGACCCGGCGATCTGCGTCGGCCGCACGAGCGAGTCGCGGCGCACGGTGCGCATCGCGACTGCGTTGGCGATCCCCGCCTGGAGCTTGGTCGCCGCGACGCGCGGCTGCCCGACGACCGGCTGACCGATCAGCGCCCGGCTCGGCCCGATGCCGGTGTAGAGGTTGTCCCAGTCGCCAGAGCCGAAGTGGCGCAGACGCGCCCGCAGCAATACGCCACGCCGTCGTTGCAGCTCGCCCGCCGAGATGTACAGCCGGCGGCTGAAGTCGCGCTTGATCACCATCGCGCCGCGGCGTGCACGGACCGTGCGCGAGAAGGCCGAGCGTCCGTCGGCCGGATATGGCAGCCGCGCGTTGACCAGATCGGCGATCGTCGGCGCGACGTCGGTCGTCCGCACGTAGCTGCGCACCACCTTGCCGCGCTTCTGGCGTGGCGCCTTGACGAACAACGGCACCGGCGCCAGCTCGTCGATGTTGCCCATGTTGGTGTCACGCCTGCTCGGTACGCCCGACTCCGACGAGATCCCGTGGTCGGCTGTCACCACGATCAGCGACTTGTCGAAGGTTCCCTCGCGCTTCATCCGCGCGAACAGGCGCCCAAGCTCGCGATCTACGAAGCCGATCTGGAGTTGCAGCCGCTGCTGTGCGTGCAGAGCCTGGTAGTCCGAGTAGAAGCCTGCCGTGCTGTTCATCCCGGCAATCGGGTCTTGCCAGCCGGCGCGCGTCTGCTTGCCAGACGGCAGGAACATGTACGGGCCGTGCGGCAGCAGGATGTGGCCGAGCCAGAAGGTGGGCTCGTCGGTCGGCTCGATCGAGCCGA
This sequence comes from Thermoleophilaceae bacterium, assembly GCA_044867325.1. Taxonomy (GTDB): domain Bacteria; phylum Actinomycetota; class Thermoleophilia; order Solirubrobacterales; family Thermoleophilaceae; genus JAAYBF01. The sequence goes on from JBIOUS010000007.1 coordinate 43,264, forward strand.
ACAGGCGCGCCAGCCGCTCGCGACGCCCTTCCTGGAGCTGCGTCAGGATCGCCGGCCGGCCGCGGCGCGCTCTCGGGCACCAGCGCGGTGGGCAGATCGACGTCGCCGCCTCGACACGCCGGATCTCATAGCCCTTGCGACCGAAGACGTCGTAGAGGCTGAGCGGATGGCCGGTGTAGTCCGGCTCGCCGCCGGGCCGCGGGTAGCGCCCATCGATGATCTGTGGGATCGCCTTCGTCGTCGAGTCGAACGTCGTCGTCGCGTTCGGGAACCAGTAGCTCGACCGCGCCAACTCGGCGAACGCCGGATAGCGCCCGGCGTCGATCCGCCCGTTCGGGCCGAGCAGCAAGTCGGCCGGGAACTCGTCGAACATCAGCAGGACGACCGGGGGCTTGCCCTTCGCGGCGGCCTCGGCGTCGTGGTCGTTGTGGCCGAGTAGGTAAGCGGCGCCCGCTACCGCCACCACTGTCAGGCCGATCGCTGCCAGAACCCGCTTCAGCACGCCTGGAACTCTAGGTGCTGCGGCGCCGGGAACTGTGAACCAGCGGCTAACCGCGCGCCAGCAGCTCGACGCCCAGACGCCGAGCGAGGCCCTCGCCGCCGCGCGCCATCACCCAATCGTGGTTCCACTCGAAGACCGGCCGCGCAAGTGGGGCGACGCGATTCATCCAGCGTTTGGTCGTCGCAACGCGCCAGTCGTAGGTGACCGCGGTCACCCCGTCCTGCTCGTATAGGCGCCACGTCCCGGTTCCCTCGAGCTCACCGGTCGCGCGGCCCGTCATCAGCAACGGGACCTCGATCTGGTCGACCTCGAACTCGAACTCGACCGCGTAGGGGACGAGGCTGCGCCAGCGCACGTCGTAGCGACTGCCGACCCGCTGGGCATCGCCGCCGTCGAGCTCGACCACCGACTCGACGCCGCGCCACCACGCCGGCCAGGCGATCGGGTCCTCGAGTACCTCCCAGACGTCCGTCCGCGGCGCGCGCAGCAGCCAGGTCGTCAGGAACGCATAGCTGGCCACGGATAGAGCCTAGGCGGCGGTCAAGTCGGCCGCTGGAACGGCCGAGACATGAATAGGGATGTCTGGGGCGAATCGCACTCGGCTGGTTCTGGCCGTTGCCGTCGGCGTGGTGGCGCTCGCCGTCTGGGCGGTATCGGAGACCCAGCGCTCGACGGCTGAGCGTGTGTTCGACGAGAGCCGCGCGGCCGCCCGGATGCAGACGGCGATGCTCGATCAGGAGACCGGTCTGCGTGGCTTCGCGCTGACGCGCGAGCGGCCCTACCTGCAGCCGTTTATCGATGGCGTGCGTGCCTTCGACGACGCTTCGGCCGACGCGCGCGAGCTCGCCACCAACGATGAGCAGCGCCGTCTGATCGGCCGCGTCACGCGCACTGCGGACCGTTGGCGTCAGCTCGCCGAGCAGGACATCGGCGTCATCGGGTTGCAGCCGGGCAACGACGCGCTGCGGCCGCCGAAGATCCGCGAGCGCAAGGAGCTGTTCGACGACTTTCGGCGCCGCAGCGACACGCTGCAGCGTCAGCTCGAGCAGGAGCGCCACGACAAGCTCGCGCGTGCCGGCCTGATCTCGGTCGTCGTGATCCTCCTGCTGGCGATCGTCTTCTTCAGCGTTGGCCTCTACATGATCGAGCGTGAGATCCGCCGCGTCCGCGCCCGCCGCGAGCGTGAGCGTCGTTACCGCGAGACGCAGGGCGAGTTCGCCGACGCGATGCAGATCATGCGCGACGAGTCGGAGGCGCACCAGCTCGTCAAGGAGCACCTCGAGCGGACGATCGACGGCGTCGACGTCGCGATCCTCAACCGCAACAACTCCGACAACCGTCTCTACGCGGCGACGACTATCGACGGCGCCCCCGAGCTCGCGGACAAGCTCGTCGACGCCGAGCCCGAGTCCTGCCTCGCCGTACGGCTCGGCCACGCCCACGAGCAGGGCACCGGCGTGGATCGGTTGTTGAGCTGCGAGCTCTGCGGAAAGTCGGCGACCGAGGTGTTGTGCACGCCATCGCTGGTCGGCGGCGAGGTGATCGGCTCGGTCCTGGTTCGCAACGACCGGATGCTCAACGGCGAGGAGCGCGAGCGCGTCGCCGACTCGGTCTCCCAGGCCTCGCCGGTGCTCGCCAACCTGCGCAACCTCGCGATCGCCGAGAGCCGCGCCGCGACCGATGCGCTCACCGGTCTGCCGAACTCCCGCTCCTGTCGCGACAACCTCAAGCGGATGGTCGCCCACGCCGGCCGCACCGTCACTCCGCTGTCGGCGGTGATGTTCGACCTCGACCACTTCAAGCAGATCAACGACCGCTTCGGCCACGGCGCCGGCGACGACGTGCTCGCAAGCGTCGGCGAGGTCCTGGCCGCGACGCTGCGCGGCAGCGACTTCGGCGGCCGCTATGGCGGCGAGGAGTTCCTCGTGCTGCTGCCGGGCGCCGACCACGAGGGCGCCCAGGAGGTATCCGAGAAGCTCCGCGCCGCGATCGAGGCGCTCGAGTTTCAGCAGATCGAGCTGCGTGTCACCGCCAGCTTCGGCATCGCCAGCTACCCACTCGACGCCCTCGACGCCGACGCCCTGATCCGCATGTCCGACCGCGCCCTCTACGCCGCCAAGGCCAAGGGCCGCAACCGCGTCGAGATCATCGACGCGCCCTCGCGGGAGCCGACGGCAGACCAGCCGATCCTGTGACTCAGTCGAGGCTCGCGACCACGTGCTTGATCTCGGTGTAGTCCTCGAGCGAGTACATCGACATGTCCTTGCCGTAGCCGGACTCCTTGTAGCCGCCGTGGGGCATCTCGGGGGAGATCGAGAAGTGGTCGTTGATCCAGACGCAGCCGAAGCGCAGGGCGCGTGAGACGCGCATCGCGCGGCCGACGTCGCGGGTCCAGACCGAGGCCGAGAGGCCGTAACGGGTGCCGTTGGCCCACTCGATCGCCTTCGCCTCGTCGTCGAACGGCTGGACCGTGATCACCGGGCCGAAGATCTCCTTCTGGATCATCTCGTCGTCCTGGTTCAGCCCGGCGACGACGGCCGGCTCGAGGTAGTAGCCGGGCAGGTCGCCGCTGCGGCTCCCGCCGGTCACGATCTCGGCGTTGCCGGGCTTGCGCTCGAGGAAGCCCTCGATCCGCTCGCGCTGCTGGGCTGAGTTGACCGGGCCGAGCGTCGTGTCGCCATCGCTCGTCAGTCCGACGACCTGCTTGCCGGCCTCGCCGGCGAGCCCGTTGACGACGTCGTCGTAGACCTTCTTCGACGCCAGCACGCGCGTCGCGGCCGTGCAGTCCTGGCCGGCGTTGTAGTAGCCGGCCTCGGCGATCGTCGCCAGCGCCGTCTCCATGTCGACGTCGTCGAAGACCACGACCGGCGCCTTGCCGCCGAGCTCGAGGTGGACCTTCTTCAGCGTCTCGGCGGCCGCGGCAGCAATCCACTTGCCGGTCGGCGGCGAGCCGGTCAGCGAGACCATGTCGACGTCGGGATGGCGGACCAGCGGAGCGCCCGCCGGCTCGCCGTGGCCGCCGATCACGTTCAGCACGCCGGGCGGGAAGACGTCGGCCGCCCACTCGGCCATCTTCAGGGTCGTCAGCGGCGTCGTCTCGGCGGGCTTCAGGACGACCGTGTTGCCGGTCGCGAGCGCCGGGCCGATCTTCCAGACGGCCATCATCAGCGGGTAGTTCCACGGCGTGATCTGGCCGACGACGCCGACCGGCTCACGGCGGATGAACGACGTCTTGCCCTCCATGTACTCGCCTGCTGCGAGGCCGCCCATCGTGCGCCCGGCTCCGGCGAAGAAGCGCAGGTTGTCGACCATCGAGTCGACCTCGCCGCGGGCCTCGCCGCGCGGCTTGCCGGCGTCGGCGGACTCGAGGTCGGCGATCTCCTCGGCGTGCTCCTCGAAGACCTCGGCGAGCTTGTAGAGGCAGTTCGCGCGCTCGCCGGGAGTCGTCGCCCACCAGCCGTCGAACGCCTTGCGCGCCGCGGCGACGGCACGGTTGACGTCCTCCTCGGTCGAGAGCGGCGCCTCGCCGATCACCTCGAGGGTGGCGGGGTCGAGCACCTCCTCGGTCTGGCCGGCGGCCGGATCGACGAGCTCGCCGCCGATGAAGTTCTTGAGCTTCACAGTCGTGGTTGCCATCTCAGTCCCTCGTGGTTCCTTCCTCGTTTTGAATCGCGGCCAGCGCCTCCCTTAGGCGGGCTCGAGCGTTCCGAGAACCTCCTCGAGCGGCGTGTGCTCGAGTCCCGTGCCCTCCGCCACGGCGGCGAGTGTCACTCGCCCGCCGATCACGTTAACGCCCGGCGCAAGTCCGGGGTGCAAATCGATCGCGCCCTTCAGTCCCTTGTCGGCCAGCGCGAGCACATAAGGCAGCGTCGCGTTGGTCAGCGCGTAGGTCGAGGTGATCGGCACCGCACCGGGCATGTTGGTCACGCAGTAGTGGGTGATCCCGTCGACCTCGTAGGTCGGGTCGGAGTGGGTCGTCGGCCGCGACGTCTCGAAGCAGCCGCCCTGGTCGATCGACACGTCGACGAGCACCGAGCGCGGGTTCATCATCGCCAGCTGGTCGCGCTTGATCACATACGGCGCACGCGCACCGTGGACGAGCACCGCGCCGATTACCAGGTCGGCGCGCGGCAGCATCTCCTCGACGGCGAGCGTCGACGAGTAGACCGTCGACGCCCGGCCCGCGAAGGCGACGTCGAGCTCGCGCAGGCGGTCGACGCTGCGGTCGTAGACGAACACGTCGGCGTCCATCCCGATCGCGATCTTCGCCGCGTTGAAGCCGACGACACCGCCGCCGATCACCATCACGTTCGCCGCCGCGACGCCCGGCACGCCGCCGAGCAGCACGCCGCGCCCGCCGAGCGGGCGCTCGAGCATGAACGCCCCGGCCTGGGTCGCAATCTTGCCCGCGACCTCGCTCATCGGAGCGAGCAGCGGCAGCCGGCCGTGGCCGTCCTCGACCGTCTCGTAGGCGACGCACGTCGCGCCCGAGTCGCAGAGGCCCTGGGTCAGCTCGGGGGCGGGAGCGAGGTGGAGGTAGGTGAACAGCGTGTGCTCGGGACGCAGCAGCCCGACCTCCTCCGGCTGCGGCTCCTTGACGCCGAGCACCAGCTCGGCCTGCTCGAAGACGGCCGCGGCCCCCGATTCGATCCGTGCGCCCTGCGCCTCGTAGTCGGCGTCGGCGATCGCCGACCCTTCGCCGGCGCCGGCCTGGACGATCACCTCGTGTCCGTGCTCGGTCAGCTCGCGCGCGCCCGCGGGCGTCAGCGCAACGCGGTACTCGTCCGGCTTGACCTCGGTCGGGACTCCAACCTTCATCGGACGGCCTCCTGGGCCTCGCCGCCGCTCGTCGCTTCGTTGCGGCGCGTCTCGATCTCGAAGATGCAGCCGTGGCGCTCGAGCTCGGGGAAGAGATCCTCAGCGGTCACGCAGAGCTCCGGCGGCAGCGCGCCACGCGCCGCGATCTTCCCGCGCGCCAGCAGCCGCACCCCGGCCGCGGCCGGCGCCGCCGTCGAGACGATGCTGCCGCCGATCCCCCAGTCCACGGTCGGAGTCGTAGTCGCGGTGGCGACGACCGAGCCGCTGGGGCCGAAGGCCTCGACGCGGTGGACCGAGACCGTCTTCGGCGAAGCCGGCATCGCCGCCTGGGCGGCCGCCGCCAGCTCGAACTCGTCCGCCTTGGCGAGCGCTTGGACCTGCGCCAGCGTCGCCGGGTTGAGCGACAGTCGGAAGCTGCACTCCGCGCAGCCGAAGCTCGACGGGAAGGTCCGCACCTCGGAGTGCAGCGTGTAGATCGTGTCGGCTCTCCCGATCGGGAAGGGCAGCTCGACCGCGCCGCCGGGCTGCATCGGCTCGAGCGCGACCGGCTTGCCCTCGCGCTGGGCCATCGGCTCCATCGTCAGCTCGTCGACCAACGTCTGGAGCGCATAGGGGAAGCTGGCGCCGTCCGGCGGATCGAGGTCGCGGCCGGCGGCGACGATCTCGATCGTGTGCGGCGTCTCGCCGAGCTGCGCGACGGCCTGCGCCGCCATCACGTTCGTCTTGCCGGGGCTCGATCCCATGCCGAGCAGCGCCAGCAGCCCCGCCTGCTCGAACTCGTCCGACAGCGCGAGCTGGTCGCCGGTCATCCAGTAGAGGCCGCCGAGATCGATGTAGTGGCAGCCGGCCGCGAGGCAGGCGCGCATCGCGTCGAGGTTGATCCGGTAGCTGGCCGAGTTGACGAGCACGTCGACGCCGTCGAGCGCGTCGGCAAGCCCGCCGCGCGCGTCGACCTCGACCGCCCGCGCCCGTGGACCGCCGTGCTCGTCGGCGACCTTCTGCGCGCGCCCAAGGTCGAGATCGAGCAGCAGCAGGTCTCCAATCTCCTCCGACTCGGCGAGATCGCGCACGATCGCCGGCGCGATGATCCCGCCAGCGCCCAAGACCGCCGTCGTCAACTTCTCGCTCATGCGATCAGCTCCCTTGCTCGCAATGCCAGCCACAGCTCGATGCGGTCGCGTGCCGACTTCAGGTCGCGGCCGGTCAGCTCCTCGATCCGCTTGATCCGGTAGCGCAGCGTGTGGCGGTGGCAGTAGAGCTGCCGCGCCGCCTTCTCCCACTGACCGTTCTGCTCGATGAACGCCTCGAGCGAGCGCAGCAGCTCGTCGCCGTACTCGCCGCCGCCGTCTTCGAGCGGCCCGAGCACGCTGTCGGTGTAGACGCGCAGCGCGTCGTCGTCCTGGACGGCGAGCAGCAGCCGGAACGCGCCGAGATCCTCGTGCGAGGCGACGTCGGGAGCGGAGCCGTTGGAGAGCGCGGTCGCCTCGAGCGCGCAGCGCGCCTCGTGGAAGCTGCGCCGCATCATCCCGACCGGAGCGACCCGGCTCGCCGCGGCACGCACATGCTCGCCGCCGTGGCCGGCGATCAGCGCCAGGCGCATCGCCCGCGCCAGCTCGACTGGATCCAAGTCGCCGCCGCCGTCGGCGACCGCACAAAGCAGTTGCTCGCGGGTGGCCACAAGCGCCCCGACGCCAGCCTCGAGCAGCGCCGACTCGAGGTCCGGCTCGGCAGCTCCAGGGTCGTCGCAGGCGAAGACCAACACCGCGGCTTGCTCGCCCACGCCGAACGGGCGCAGCCGCGACTCGATCTCGCTCTCGGCGAGGCGGCCGGTCAGTGCTTGAGCGAGCACGTCGCCGGCGAGCCGACGCTCGGTGTCGCGCATCACGCGCTGGCGCATCAGCTCGAGCGCAACCACGGTCGCCGCCTGCTGCAGGATCAACCGCTCGAAGTCGCCGAGGCTTCCGGCGTCGCGACTGGCGACGAGCCATGCCTGTGGCGCGCCGCGGCCACGCGTCGAAACGGGCAGCACGAGCGCGCGGCCGGCGATCTCCGGATGCTCAGGGGCGAAGTCGGTGCTCGCGCGGCCACGCGCCCCGCCGCGCTCGCGTACGCGAGCGCGCACAGCCTCGACCGCAGCGTCGCTGAGCCGGCGACGGAACGTCTTCTCGGCAAGCGTCTCGCCACGCGCGTCGAGCACCATCACGACGCCGCCGATCGCCGCTGAGACTGCCCCGACCAGCTCGTCGAGCCCGCGCTCCTCGAGCACCAGCCGCTCGAGCCGTTTGTGGATTGCGATGCCGCGCTGCAGGACCTCGTACTGCTCGTTGACCAGTCGCCCGAACGCCTTCTCGGTGATCGCGATGAACGGCAGCTCGTAGGGGATCTCGAAGACCGGCAGGCCGACCACCCGCGCCTCTTCGAGCAGCGCCTCCGGAATCTTGTCGTGTGCGAAGCCGACGCCGAAGCCAACGCCGGCAAGGTGGTGGTCGCAGAGCAGGCGCGCAAAGTCGCGCTGACGCTTGGCGGTGGTCAGCTGCAAGCCGGTGGTGAGGATCATCTCGCCGCCGGAGAGCCACGGCGTGGGGTCCGGTAGCTCGCTGATGTGGACCCAGCGGACCGGCGCCTCGGCTGCGTCCTCGCCGCTGAGTAGCTCGAGGCCCAGCTCGTCGACGAGGTCGCGAACGGTCAGCATGCGGTCACCGGCGTCGCCCGACCTCCGTGCCGGGAGCCGGTCGGTGTCCTTGGTGACGCGCCGAGAGCCGGTCGGTTGCCTCGGTCAGCACGCTGCGCAGCACGCTGCCGATCTCCTCGAACTGTTCGGTGTCGGCGATCAGCGGCGGCGAGAGCTGGATCACCGGGTCGCCGCGGTCGTCGGCGCGGCAGATCAGGCCGTGGTCGTAGAGCGCTCCCGAGAGGAAGCCGCGCAGCAGCCACTCCGACTCGTCGTCGTCGAAGGTCTCCTTGGTGTCCTGGTCCTTGACCAGCTCGATCGCGTGGAAGTAGCCGGCGCCGCGCACGTCGCCGACGATTGGGATGTCGCGCAGCGATTCGAGCGTGTCGCGGAACTCGCCCTCCTTGGCCAGCACGTGCCCGCAGAGGTCCTCACGCTCGAAGATGTCGAGGTTCGCCAGTGCCGCCGCCGCACAAACCGGATGGCCACCGAACGTGAAGCCGTGGGTGAACATGTTCGTGTCCTCGAGGAACGGCCCGACGACACGGTCGGAGGCAATCACAGCGCCCATCGGGGCGTACGCGGAAGTCAGCGCCTTTGCCGTCGTGATGATGTCCGGCACGTAGCCGTAGCGCTCGGAGCCGAACCAGTGGCCGAGCCGCCCCCATGAGCAGATCACCTCGTCGGAGATCAGCAGCACGCCGTAGCGGTCGCAGATCTCACGTACCCGCTGCCAGTAGCCCTCCTGGGGCGTGAAGCAGCCGCCGGCGTTCTGGACCGGCTCGAGGATTACCGCGGAGACGGTCTCGGGGCCCTCGAAGAGGATCCGCTCCTCGATCTGGTCGGCCGCCCAGAGCTCGTCGCGACCCTCGGGCCAGCGGTAGCTGTTGGTGTTCGGCGCGTGGCGCCCGCCCGGGGTCAGCGGCTCGAACGGCGCGCGCAGGTCGGGGATGCCGGTCGCGGCGAGCGCTCCCATCGTCGTGCCGTGGTAGGCGATCTCGCGGGCGATCGACTTGTAGCGGCCGGCCTCGCCGTTCTGGCGGTGGTAGGTCCGGCTGAGTTTCAGCGCCGACTCGACCGCCTCGCTGCCGCCGGAGGTGAAGAAGACGCGGTTCAATCCCTCGGGCGCGTAGCCGGCGATCCGCTCGGCCAGTTCGATCGCGCGCGGGTGGGCATAGCTCCAGTTGGTGTAGAAGCCGAGGTCCTTGACCTGCTCGGCCATCGCCTCGCCGATCTCGGTGCGGCCGTGGCCGGCGTTGACGCAGAACAGCGCCGACAGCCCGTCGAGATAGCGCTTGCCGTGCTCGTCGTAGACGTAGCAGCCGTCGCCGCGGACGATGATCGGCACGTCGGCGTCGCTGTATGCGCTCATGCGCGTGAAGTGCATCCAGAGGTGGCTCTTGGCCATCTCCTGCAGCGACTTGTCGCCGCCTGGCTTTTGCTCGACTGTCTGCGGTGTCGTCGCCACTGATCTCCCTCTGCATTTACGTCGTCACTAGACGGTATGGACAACCGTAGCCGTGTCGAGTCCAAGTGACAACCCACCGAACGTGAAATCGCGCGGTCTTCTAGTTGTACAGTTGGTCGAAGAGGAGCAATGCGATTTGGGCCAAGCGCAGGTTGCCTTGGCTACCGAACGGACATAACGTCAGGACAGGATGAGCCGCGGCGGAGTCAGATTGGATGGAGTCGTGAAGCGCTTTGGCGACTTCACCGCTGTCGGCGGGGTGAATCTCGACATCGAGAGCGGCGAGTTCTTCACGCTGCTCGGCCCGAGCGGATGCGGCAAGACGACGACGCTGCGGATGATCGCCGGCTTCGAGGAGCCGACCGAGGGTCAGGTGCTGATCGACGGCGACGACGTCTCGGGGCTGCCGCCCTACCGGCGCCCGACCAACACCGTCTTCCAGAGCTATGCGCTGTTTCCGCATCTGAGCGTCGAGCGCAACGTCGCGTTCGGGCTCGAGCGGAGCAAGGTCAGCAAGGACGAGATCCGGCAGCGAGTCGGCGAGGAGCTCGAGCGCGTCGGTCTCGAGGGCGAGGCGAAGCGCAAGCCGCGCCAGCTCTCCGGCGGCCAGCAGCAGCGTGTCGCGCTCGCCCGCGCACTCGTCAACCGCCCGGCGGTGCTGCTGCTCGACGAGCCGCTCGGCGCGCTCGACCTCAAGCTGCGCAAGCGGCTGCAGATCGAGCTGAAGGGGATCCAGCGCGACGTCGGCATCACCTTCGTCTACGTCACCCACGACCAGGAGGAGGCGCTGACGATGTCCGACCGGATCGCGGTGATGAACCGCGGCCTGGTCGAGCAGGTCGCCGGACCGGAGGAGGTCTACGCACGGCCGGAGACGACCTTCGTCGCCGGCTTCATCGGCGTCTCGAACCTGATGCCGGGCGTCGTGGAGGGCACAGGCGCTCAGGGCCGGGTGCGACTCGACGTCGGGCCGCAGGTCGGAGCCGCGATCAGCGACGGTCTTGCGGTCGGAGAGCGCTGCCACGCCATCGTGCGTCCCGAGAAGCTGCGAATCGACGCGGCCGGAGACGGCGCGGCGGGCCCCGCCGGGGGCGCCAGCGTCGAGGGCGAGGTCGAGAGCTCGGTCTACCTCGGCACGTCGACCCAGATCGTCGTCCGCCTCGGTGGCGGCGTGCGGATGACCGTACTCGTACCGAACGCCGATGAGGCGCTACGCCAGCGGCTGCCCGGCGGCGGCGCCCGTGTGCGGCTGAGCTGGGCGCCCGAGCACATCCACGTAGTGCGCGAGTCGGGAAGGGGGCCGGCCGACGCGGAGTTGCGCCCGACCGCCGAGCTCGCGCTGGGAAACACAGAGAGCTGACAGACCTCCAGGAGGAGACGCCATGAGCAACGCAACAGACAGAACAAGAGTGGCTAGGTCCCGTGGGGTGCTGGCTGCGCTGCTCGCGCTCGTGGCGGTCTTCGCGATCGCCGCCTGCGGCGGGAGCAGCGACAGCGTCGGCGGCGGCAGCGACTCGGGTACCGAGGTCGCGAAGTCCGGCCCGGTCGAGGGTGAGATGACGATCTCCAACTGGCCGGGATACATGGACACCGGCTCGCGCAACACGGTCGCCGAGTTCGAGGACAAGACCGGCGTCAAGGTCGACTACGTCGAGGACGTCAACGACAACGCCGAGTTCTTCGGGAAGCTCCAGCCGCAGCTCGAGGAGGGCAAGTCCGGCGGGCGCAGCATCATCGTCGTGACGGACTGGATGGCGAAGCAGATGTACGACCTCGGCTACCTGCAGCAGCTCGACCATTCGACGCTGCCGACGGTTTTCGACCACCTGATCCCGAGCCTCCAGAGCCCATCGTTCGACCCCGACCGCAAGTTCTCGGTGCCGTGGCAGAGCGGCATGACGGGGCTGATGGTGAACAAGAAGCTCGCGCCCGACGTGAAGTCGGTCAACGACCTCTTCGACCCCCAGTACAAGGGCAAGGTCACGGTGCTCAGCGAGCTGCGCGACACGATTCCGCTGATGTTGAAGGCCGACGGGATCGACCCTTCGAAGGCGACCAAGCAGCAGTGGCTCGACGAGATCGACAAGCTCGGCAAGGCGGTCGACTCTGGCCAGCTGCGGCGTTTCACCGGCAACGACTACACCCAGGACATGACCAACGAGAACGTCATCGCGGCGATCGGCTGGTCGGGTGATACCTCATTGATCGAGAACCCCGACGTCGAGTGGCGGATGCCGACCCAGGGCTGCATCCTCTGGTCGGACAACATGGTGATCCCGAAGGGCGCGCCGAACACGCCGGCCGCGCTCGAGTGGATGAACTTCACCTATGAGCCGAAGGTCCAGGCGGATCTCGCGGCCTACATCCAGTACGTGACGCCGGTAACCGGCGTCAAGCAGGTCTTCGAGCAGCAGGGCAAGACTGCGCTGGCGGACAACCCGCTGATCTTCCCCAGCGATCAGTTCACGAGGAACTGCACGACGCAGCCGGACCCGCCCGGCTCGGCCGAGGACCAGCAGGAGGTCACCAAGGCCTTCCAGGATGTGATTACCGGGTGATGGCTTGGAGAATCGGATGACGGCATGAAGAACAGGGTCGGTCGCCGGCTTGTTCCCTACGGGCTGCTCGGTCCGGGGGCGATCTGGCTGGTCCTGTTCTTCGTCGTCCCCATGTATTACATGGGGCAGATGGCGCTGCGGTCAGGGTCGATCGCGACCGGTGGCTTCACCTTCACCTGGGAGTGGTCGAACTTCAGCGACTCGCTCTCCGGCAACGAGGAGCAGCTGATTCGCTCGTTTCTCTACGCCGGATCCGCAACGCTGATCGCGCTGGCGATCGCCTACCCGCTTGCCTACGCGATCGCCTTGCGCGCCGGCCGTTGGAAGCTGCTCTTGCTGTTCGCGGTCGTCGCGCCTTTTTTTACGACCTACCTGATCCGCACGATCGCTTGGAAGACGATTCTTGCCGACTCGAGCCCCGCGGTCGACGTTCTGAAGTTCCTCCACCTCGTGCCGCAGGACGGCCGCGTGCTCGCGACCGGCGGCGCCGTGATCGCGGGGCTGACCTACAACTTCCTGCCGTTCATGATTCTGCCGATCTACGCGTCGCTCGAGCGGATGGACGTGCGGCTGATCGAGGCGGCGAAGGACCTCTACGCGTCGAGCACCAAGGCGTTCATAAAGGTGACGCTGCCGATCACCGCGCCGGGCATCGTCGCCGGCGTGCTGCTGACCTTCATCCCGGCGGTCGGCGACTACGTCAACGCGCTGCTGCTCGGCGGCACCGGTCAGGCGATGGTCGGCAACGTGATCCAGTCGCTCTATCTCCAGCAGCGCGACTACCCGGAGGCGGCGGCGCTGTCGTTCCTGATGATGGCGGCGATCCTCGTCGTCGTCGCGATCTACCTCAAGTTCGCCGGCACCGGGGCCTTCATGGGCGAGGAGGATGAGGCGCGATGAGCGCCGCCTGGGCTTGGCTGCGGCGCAACGCGTTGCTGATCTACGCGGGCATCGCGGTCCTCTACATGCTGCTGCCGATCTTCGTGATCGCGCTGTTTTCGTTCGATCAGACAACGTTCGGCAGGCTCGACTACACGTGGAGCGGCTTCACGCTCGAGTACTGGCAGAACGCGTTCGCGGAGACGTCGGTCAACGACGCGATGATCACCAGCCTCCAGCTCGCCGCGCTGGCGACGATCGTCTCGACGGCGATCGGCACGCTGATGGCGCTCGCGCTCGTCAGGTACCAGTTCCGCGGCCGCGGAGCGTCGAACCTGCTGATCATCCTGCCGATGGCGACGCCGGAGATCGTGATCGGCGCCTCGTTGCTGTCGATGTTCCTCATCTATGGCCTCGAGCTGGGATTCACGACGCTGTTCATCGCCCACGTGATGTTCTCGATCAGCTTCGTCGTGGTCGTCGTGCGCTCGCGGCTGATCGGCTTCGACCGCAGCCTCGAGGAGGCCGCCGCCGACCTCGGCGCGCCGCCGCTGACGACCTACCGCACGATCACCTTCCCGCTGCTCGCGCCGGGCATCGTCGCAGCGGCGCTGCTCGCCTTCGCGCTCTCGATCGACGACTTCGTGATCTCGAACTTCAACTCGGGGACCACCGAGACGTTCCCGCTCTACATCTTCGGCGTCAGCCTGCGCGGCATCCCGGTCCAGGTGAACGTGCTCGCGACGATGCTCTTCCTGGTCACCGTGCTCGGCATCGCGGTGGTCTTGTGGCAACAGCACCGGGCTGAGAGGATGGCCTCGGTTCGACCCGAGCCGGAGCCGATCGCGACAGGAGGCTGAGATGGCGGTTGAGGGGGCGGTCACCGAGACCGGTGACAAGGGTCTGAAGAAGAACGCGATCGGCTTCGTCGACGCACTGGTGATCGGCCTCGCTTCGACGGCGCCCGCCTACTCGCTCGCGGCGGTGATCGGGCTTGTGGTGGTCGACGCGGGCGTCCAGGCGCCGGCGGTGCTGCTCGCCTCGTTCGTCCCGATGTTCTTCATCGCGGCGGCCTTCTACTACATGAACCGCGCCGACCAGGACTGCGGCACGACGTTCTCGTGGGTGACGCGTGCGATGGGGCCCTTCATGGGCTGGATGGGCGGTTGGGCGATCACGATGACCGGGGTCTTGGTCGTCGGATCGTTGGCCGATGTCGCCGCCCGCTACACCTTCCTGTTCTTCGGTCTCGACGGTCTCGCGGAGGACAAGTGGGCGGTGATCGCCTTCGCGGTCGCGCTGATCGCGATCATGACCTGGGTCTGCGTTGTTGGGACGGAGTTCTCGGCACGGATACAGCGGGTGCTGATCTTCGGTCAGGTGATCGGTCTGCTGCTGTTCGCGGTCGTGGCGCTCTGGAAGGTGTTCGGCGGCGACGCGACGGCAGAGTCGATCGACCCGTCGCTCTCCTGGCTCAACCCGTTCGAGGTGTCGAGCCTGTCGGTGCTGGTCGCGGGGATGCTGACCGGCGTCTTCATCTACTGGGGCTGGGAGTCGGCGGTCAACCTGACCGAGGAGACCGAGGACTCGGTCAGCGCGCCCGGGATCGCTGGCGTGTCGAGCACGGTGATCCTGCTCGTGACCTACATCGCGGTAGCTGTGGCCGTCGTGGCGTTCGCCGGCCCAGAGCGTCTGGCGACCGAGTTCTACGACGACGAGGGGGTCTTCTCGACGCTGGCCTCCGAGGTGCTCGGGTCGCCGCTCGACAAGCTGGTCGTGCTGGCGATTCTGACCTCGGCGCTCGCCTCGACCCAGACGACGATCCTGCCGGCCTCGCGCACGACGTTGTCAATGGCGCGCGCGGACGCGATGCCGGCCGTGCTCGGGAAGGTCCACCCGCGTTTCTACACGCCGCACGTCTCGACGATCACGATCGGCGCTGTGGCGACCGCCTGGTACGTCGGCGTCAGCGCGTTCAGCGAGAACTTCCTCTTCGACACCATCACCGCGCTTGCGCTGATGATCGCCTTCTACTACGCGCTGACCGGTGTCGCCTGTGTCATCTACTACCGGCGCGAGTTGACGAAGTCGGTGACCAACTTCCTCTTCATCGGTGTGGCGCCCCTGATCGGAGCGGCGACGCTCGGTTACCTGTTCGTCAAGGCGACGATCGACTTCGCCGATGCCGAGGAGTCCTACACCGGCTCCAATCTGTTCGGCATCGGTCTACCGACGGTGATCGGCGTTGGCTTTCTGCTGCTTGGGTTCGTACTGATGCTGATCTGGCGCGCGGGCGGTCACTCGGACTACTTCGGGCGCAAGCCCTTCGAGGCAGTGCCGCCTGACGTGGCGACAGGCAAGGTCGCCGTCGAGGAGACCACCGGTGCGCCGAGCTGAGATCGACACCAACGGGGGAGGCCGCAGTCATGCCACGTGACCTGATCGTCGGATATGACGACTCGCCTGGCGCGCGCGCCGCGCTCGAGGTGGCGATCGAGCTGGCCGGGGACCTCGGCGACCGTCTGGTGATCGCCTTCGGCTACGAGCCGCCCGGCGACATCGGCGAGGAGCTGACCGCTGCTCGCGCCGCCGTCCGCGAGATCGGAGAGCGGGTCGCGCACCACGCGCTCTCGCGCGTTACCGCAGCTGGCGTCGAGGCGGAGCTGGCCGTCGTCGACGCCCGTCCCGTCGATGCCCTGCTCGAGCTCGCCGAGGCCCGCGACGCGCGGATGATCGTCGTCGGCAGTTACGGCGAGAGCCCGATCAAGGGCGCGATCCTCGGCTCCACGCCGCACAAGCTGCTGCATCTCGCCGACCGGCCGGTCCTGGCCGTGCCGGCTTCTTGAGCGCAAACCGCTTCCAAAAGCGCCGGCTAGTACGAACGTCCAGGTCGGCGCTATGCGTGTGCAGCGCTGACTGCAACAACTGTCCCGATTTCTTGCCGCTTTAGGGCTAGGGATAGAGGTTGCACGGGTTTCCGTCGCCTTAGCTCCAGCGAGCCACATCGTCCTTTCGTCGAATTTTGGCGCCCCCTTCTGAAGCGGACGTAGCTTGGCCGGACTGCGACCTGGCCGACGCCGGTCGCGATACCGGTCCGTGACTCCGAGAAAGGTTCTTCAGATGACTCGCAGCCCCAAGCGGCAGCAGACGGTGGGACGTGCGGCGGCCTTTGGCGCCAGCGCGCTGCTTGCCGTTGCGGTGGCCGTTCCCGCGCAGGCCAAGCCTGCCAAGGCAGCAGCACAGGTCCACATCTGCATCAAGCAGAGCAAGCCTTCGGCGGGTCTCGTTCGCCTCGCCCAGAAGCCAAAGTGCGCTCCCGGGTGGAAGCTGATCAGCATCACCGCCGGCACTCCCGGCGAGAAGGGCTCCGCCGGTCCGCAGGGCACCGCCGGCACCCAGGGCCTCGCTGGTTCGCAGGGGATTGCAGGCGCAGATGGTGCCGATGGCGCTCAGGGTCTCAAGGGCGACACCGGTGCGACTGGTGCCCAGGGCATCCAGGGTCTGAAGGGCGACACGGGCGCTGCCGGAGCCAAGGGCGACAAGGGTGACGCCGGCGCTCAGGGCCTCCAGGGGATCGCCGGCGCGGTCGGCGAGGCCGGAGCTCAGGGCGCTCAAGGCATCCAAGGCCTCAAGGGCGACCAAGGCGACCAGGGTCTGAAGGGCGACACCGGTGAGACCGGCGCCAAGGGCGACCAGGGCGATGCCGGTGCTCAGGGTGAGCAGGGCATCCAAGGTCTGAAGGGCGATGCCGGCGACCTGGGCCTGACGGGCGACAAGGGCGACCAAGGCGACCAGGGTCTGAAGGGCGACACGGGTGAGCAGGGCGACCAGGGCCTCAAGGGCGATCAGGGCGACATCGGCCTGACCGGCGCCCAGGGCGATCAGGGTCTCAAGGGCGACACCGGTGAGACCGGCG
>JBIOUS010000008.1:0-12299 GCA_044867325.1 Thermoleophilaceae bacterium
TCGCTCCCCGGCGTACCAACCACGCGCCGACCCGTATAGCGTCCGCCGCATGCCCAAGATCGTCACGCTCCCCGGCGACGGAATCGGCCCCGAGATCCTCTCCGCCGCCGTCGAGATCCTCAACCGCCTCGGCGACTTCGAGTACGACGAGCGCCCAATCGGCGGTGCATCGATCGATGCCCACGGAACGGCTCTCACCGACGAGACGCTCGACGCCTGCAAGCAGGCCGATGCGGTTCTGTTGGCGGCTGTCGGTGGCCCCAAGTGGGACGCCGCCGTTGCCGCCGACCCGTCCGCGCCACGTCCCGAGCAGGGCCTGCTCGGCCTGCGCAAGGGCCTCGGCCTGTTCGCCAACCTGCGCCCGGTCCGCCCGAGCCCAGCGCTGCTCGACGCCAGCCCGCTGAAGCGCGACCGGATCGAGGGCACCGATCTGCTCGTCGTGCGTGAGCTGACCGGCGGCATCTACTTCGGCGAGTCCGGGCGCGACGGCGACACCGCCCACGACGACTGCGCCTACAGCGTGGGGGAGATCGAGCGGATCGCCCGGATCGCCTTCCAGAGCGCGCGCACCAAGGTCACCAGCGTCGACAAGGCGAACGTGCTCGAGACCTCGCGGCTCTGGCGGGAGACGGTCACGCGCCTGCACGCCGAGGAGTTCCCCGAGGTTCCGCTCGAGCACCTGCTCGTCGACAACGCTGCGATGCAGCTCGTCTCGCGGCCGTCGGACTTCGACGTAATCGTCACCGAGAACCTCTTCGGCGACATTCTCAGCGACGAGGCGGCGATGCTCACCGGCTCGCTCGGCATGCTTCCAAGCGCCTCGGTCGGTGGTGACGGCCCAGGCCTCTTCGAGCCCGTCCATGGCTCCGCGCCCGACATCGCGGGCACCGGCAAGGCCAATCCGCTGGCGATGTTCGGCTCGGTTGCGTTGATGCTGCGCCACGGACTCGCATCGGAGGATTCGGCCGCTGCCCTAGAATCGGCCATCGACCGCGCGCTCGACGGCGGCCTGCGAACCGCCGATCTCGGCGGCGAGGCGACCACCGAAGAGGCGACGCGGACGGTTTTGGCGAACCTCTGAACCGAGAGAAGGCGATGCAGACAGCGGACCTAATCTGGATGGACGGCGAGTTCCTCCCCTGGGAGGACGCCAAGGTCCACGTCCTGTCGCACGCCTTCCACTACGGCACCAGCGTCTTCGAGGGCGTCCGCGCCTACGAGACCGAGAAGGGCCCGGCGATCTTCCGCCACCAGGACCACCTCGACCGCCTCGAGGCGTCGGCAAAGCTCTACTACATGGATCTGCCCTTCGCGAAGGAGCAGCTCCGCACGGCGACCCACGAGCTGATCTCCCGCAACGGCTTCAAGAGCTGTTACATCCGGCCGATCGTCTTCCGCGGCTACGGCCCGATGGGGCTCGACCCCGAGGACAACCCGATTCATGTCTCGATCGCGGCCTGGGAGTGGGGCGCCTACCTCGGCGATGACGCCAAGCGCGACGGCGTCCGGGCCAAGGTGTCTTCCTGGCGGCGGATCTCGCCGCAGTCGCTGATCCCGCATGCGAAGGCTGGCGGCCAGTACCTCAACTCGGTGCTGGCGAAGATCGAGTCGAAGCGCGCCGGCTACCAGGAGGCGATCCTGCTCGACGACAAGGGTCACGTCTGCGAGGGCACCGGCGAGAACATCTTCGTCGTCAAGGACGGCGTGCTCGCGACGCCCGGGCAGACGGCGAGCATCCTCGACGGGATCAGCCGCAAGTCGATCATCGAGATCGCGACCGATCTCGGCTACGAGGTGCAGGAGCGCGACGTCGCGCGCGCCGAGCTGGTGCTGGCCGACGAGGTCTTCCTGGTCGGGACCGCCGCCGAGCTGACGCCGGTCCGCGAGATCGACGACATCGAGCTCGGCCCGCCGGGCGAGATCACCCGTCAGATCCAGAACATCTACGACGACGCCCTCTGCGGCCGCGTCGAGCGCTACTCGAAATGGCTCGACGTCGTGCCTGTACCATCGAAGGCGTGAACGCCCGCTTCGAGCGAATTACGGACGCGTCGGCGCGCTGACCGGCGCCCCGACGCACGCCTGCCCGCGGCAGGCACCCGTCCGTTCTTCTCGAAGTTGACATCCGAAAGGCGTTCACGGCAATGGCAGAGCAGGTACTTCTCTACGACACCACCCTCCGCGATGGCATGCAGGGGGAGGGGATGTCGCTGTCCGCGGACGAGAAGGTCCGTGTCGCGCACGCGCTCGACGAGCTCGGCGTCCATCTGATCGAGGCCGGCTTCCCGAGCTCGAACCCGAAGGAGGAGGCGCTCTTCGAGCTGCTGGCCGGCGAGTCGTTCGCCCACGCGGAGATCGCCGCCTTCGGGATGACGCGCCGCAAGGACAGCGCCGCCGCCGACGATCCCGCGCTGCGCCTGCTCGCGGACTGCTTCGCGCCGGTCTGCACGATCGTCGGCAAGACGTGGTCGCTGCACCTCGAGAAGGTCACCCGTGTCGACCCCGAGGAGAACCTGCGGATGATCGCCGACTCGGTCGCGTTCCTGCGCGGCGAGGGCAAGCGCGTGATCTACGACTCCGAGCACTTCTTCGACGCCTGGGCCGACGACTCGGCCTATGCGCTGCGTTGTCTGCGCGCCGCCGCGGAGGCGGGCGCCGAGAACCTGTCGCTCTGCGACACCAACGGCGCGACGCTGCCGGCCGAGATCGCCGTCGCCACGGCGGCGGTTGTCGCGGAGCTCGGCGCCAGCGTCCAGGTCGGCATCCACACCCACGACGACGCCGGCTGCGGGGTCGCCAACTCGCTCGCCGCGATCGAGCAGGGGGCGCGGCTCGTTCAGGGAACGGTCAACGGCTACGGCGAGCGTTGCGGCAACGCCAACCTGATGACGATCCTCGCCAACCTGCAGCTCAAGCTCGGCTACGACTGCGTTGCGCCGGAGCGGCTCGAGCGGTTGACCGAGACCGCCCACCTGATCGACGAGCTCTGCAACGTCTCGCCAAACCCGAACCAGCCCTACGTAGGGGCGAACGCCTTCGCCCACAAGGGCGGAATGCACGTCGCCGGCGTCAATCGCGACGCGCGCACCTTCGAGCACATCGACCCCGAGCGGGTCGGCGCCGACCGCCGGCTGCTGATCTCCGAGCTGAGCGGCAAGGGCACCGTCGAGGCGCGCGCCGCGCAGACTGGCGTCGACCTCGACTCCGAGGCCGCCGCGCGGGTCGTCGAGCGCGTCAAGGACCTCGAGCACCGCGGCTACCACCTCGAGGCCGCCGACGGCTCGTTCGACCTGCTGATCCGCAAGGAGGCTGGCGACTACGAGCCGCTGTTCCGGCTGGAATCGTGGCGCGTGATCGTCGAGAAGCAGGAGGACGGCAAGGTCCAGACCGAGGCGACGATCAAGATCTGGGTCGGCGGCGAGCGCTTCGTGCGCACCTCTGAGGGCAACGGCCCGGTCAACGCGCTCGACAACGCGTTGCGCGACGCGATCGCCGAGACCTACCCGCACCTCGGCGACATCGAGCTCGTCAACTACAAGGTCCGCATCCTCGACGAGAGCAAGGGCACCGGCGCCGCGACGCGCGTTCTGCTCGACGCCGGCGACGGCAGCGAGACCTGGGGCACGATCGGCGTCTCGGAGAACATCATCGAGGCGAGCTGGGAGGCGCTCGTCGACTCGCTAGAGGCGGGAATGCTGCCCGCCCGGGTCGAGCGTGGCCGCCCACCCTCGACGTCTGAGGTCGCGCCGTCTTGAGCGGCGAGCACGAGCCGATCCCAGTCGCGCGGCCGCTGATCGGCGCGCGCGAGGAGGAGCTCGTGCTCGACGTGCTGCGCTCGCGGCACCTGTCGCTCGGGCCGATGCTGCCGGCGTTCGAGCAGTCGTTCGGCGCGCGGGTGGGGGCGGGGCACGTCTCGGCCGTCTCGAGCGGCACCGCCGGACTCCATCTCGCGCTGCGCGCCTCGGGCGTGCAGGCCGGCGACGAGGTCGTGACGACGCCATTCAGCTTCGTCGCGTCGGCCAACTCGGTGCTCTACGAGGGCGCGCGGCCGGTCTTCTGCGACATCGACCCGCGCACGCTGAACATCGACCCGCAGGCCGCCGCCGCGGCGGTCGGAGACCGTACGACCGGACTGCTGCCAGTCCACATCTTCGGCTACCCGGCGGCGATGGCCGAGCTCGAGCTGCTCGCGTCGCGCAGCGGCCTCTGGATCGTCGAGGATGCCTGTGAGGCGCTCGGAGCGGTGCATGGCGACGGCAAGACGGTCGGCGCGCGCGGCAACCCGGCGGTCTTCGCCTTCTACCCGAACAAGCAGCTGACGACGGGGGAGGGCGGCGTCGTCGTCAGCGCCGATGCTGCCACCAAGGAGCGAATCGACAGCGAGCGCAACCAGGGCCGCGCGCCGAACATGGACTGGCTCGACCACGACCGGCTCGGCTTCAACTACCGGCTGTCGGACATCGCCTGCGCGCTCGGCGTCGCCCAGCTCGAGCGTCTCGACGCGATGCTGGCCGCGCGCGCCCGGATCGCCGGTCTCTACAGCGCGGCGCTTGCTGCGGTCGACGGTCTCGAGCTCCCGTGCCCGGACGCCGACGGCGATCGCCGCAGTTGGTTCGTATACGTCGTCCAGCTTCCGCCCGGCGTCGATCGCGACGACACGATCCGCTCCCTACGCGCCCGCGGCATCGACAGCAAGCCCTACCTGCCGGCGATCCACCTGATGAGCTTCTACCGCGAGCGCTTCGGCCACCGCGAGGGCGAGTTCCCCGTTTGCGAGGAAGTCGCCGCCCGCTCGCTGGCGCTCCCGTTCTTCCCCGAGCTGACCGACGCTCAGGTCGAGCGCGTCGTCGGCGCGCTCACCGAGATCGTCGAGTCCGCCGCCGTTCCCGGCGCCTAGCAGCGACATCGATCTCAGACGAGGTTCATCGAGGCGAGTGTCGCGCGCAGGCCGTCCTCGATCGGCGTCGGCTGCCAGCCGAGCTCGCGCTGAGCCTTGGCTGAGTCCGGCGCCGCGTTCCAGAGAAAGAAGAGCAGCTGGCCCTTGGGCAGCAGCGGCGGCTTGCCGGTCAGCCGTGCGATCGGCTCGCCTGCGGCGGCCATCGCCTTGGCGAGCGGGATCGGGAGCGTCGGCGGGACCTTGCCGCGTCCTGCCACGTTCACCGCAGTACGCGCCAGCTCGCTGAGCGTCACATGCCCGTCACAGAGGATGTAGCGCTCGCCGGGCTTGCCCTGGTCGGCGACGAGTAGGTGACCGGCGCCGGCGCCCTCACTGAACAGGACGCCGAAGCCACCCGGCGGCAGCACGGGCGCAGCCGAACGACGTCCCTCGACCACCGGCCGCAGGAGGTCACGCTCGATCGACGCGCTGCCCTCCGGTCCCGGCCCGTAGACGGCGGCCGGGTTGGCGATCACCAGCTCGATCCCCTCGTGCTTGGCGGCGGCGATCACGAGCCGCTCGGCGTGCTGCTTGGAACGCTCGTAGGCGGTGCCCTTCGGGTAGTCGGCGACCTGCGACTCGTCGAAGCGCGCGCCGTCGGCGGCGTGGAAGACATCGATCGTGCTGGTGTGAATGACGCGGCGCGCGCCCGCGCGTGCGGCGGCGCGTACGACTGTCTCGCTGCCGATCGCGTTGACGTGCTCGAACTCGCCCTCGTCGGCGAGCCACTGCTCGGGCAGGCCCATAGCGTTGAAGACCAGCTCGCAGCCCTCGGCGGCCGTTACGACGGAGTCCGGGAACGTCACGTCGCCGCGCACCGGCTCGACGCCTGCGGGCAGCACGCCGGCCGCCCGTGCGGGGTCGCGCACTAGCGCCCGCACCTCGTCGCCTCGCGCCACCAACGCCCGTGCCACAGCGTTGCCGACCTTGCCGGTTCCTCCCGTCACCAGTGCTCGCATGGCGGGGATCGTATGCTGGCGGCGCCGATGTCCCGTTTCTCCGAGCCACAAGATCCGCTCTTCCAGGCGCTGAACTCGTCGATTTCGTTCGATTTCAGGCTTTGGCCCTACGACATCGCGCAGTCGCAGGCCCACGCGCAGATGCTCGCCAACAGCGGGATCATCAGCGCCGAGGACGCCGCCGAGATCGCCCGCGGGCTCGACCGGGTGCGCGACGAGATCGAGTCCGATCGCTTCGAGATCCGCCCGGACGACGAGGACGTCCACATGGCGATCGAGCGGCGGCTGACCGAGCTGACCGGCGATGCCGGCGCGCGGCTGCACACCGCTCGCTCGCGCAACGACCAGGTGGCGACCGACGTCGCGATGCTCGTCCGCGCTCACACGCTCGACGCGAAGTCGCTGCTCGCCGAGCTGATGGGCACGCTCGTCGAGCTCGCCGAGCGCCATATCGACTGGCCGATGCCCGGCTACACACATCTCCAGCGCGCACAGCCGGTCTACCTGTCGCACCACCTGCTCGCGTACTTCTGGAAGTTCCGCCGCGACCTGCAGCGGTTCAACTTCTGCATGACCTCGACTGACGATCTGCCGCTCGGCGCGGGTGCGCTCGCCGGCACCAACTTCGACACGAACCGGATGTTCGTCGCCCAGGAGCTCGGCTTCGGCGGGATCGCCGAGAACTCGCTCGACGCCGTCTCGAACCGCGACTTCGTGCTCGACTACCTATCCGCCGCCGCGACCTGCGCGACCCACCTGTCGCAGCTCGGCGCCGAGCTCGTCCTCTGGTCGAGCGAGGAGTTCGGCTTCTGCCAGGTCGCTGACCGCTTCGCATCGGGCTCGAGCCTGATGCCGCAGAAGAAGAACCCCGACGCAGCCGAGCTGCTGCGCGCGAAGGCGCCGCGCGTCGTCGGCCGCCTGACCACTCTTCACGGTGTCCTGCACGGCTTGCCGCTGACCTACAACAAGGATCTCCAGGAGGACAAGGAGCAGCTCTTCGACGCGATCGACACCGTCGAGCTCTGTCTGCGTGTCGCCCGCGAGATGCTCGCGACGGTCTCCTTCGACCAGGAGCGGATGGCCGCCGCGGCAACCGACGAGCTACTCGCCGCCACCGATATCGCCGACCTGCTCGTCAAGCGGGGCGTTCCCTTCCGTCGCGCTCACGGGATCGTCGGCGGCGTCGTCCGCACCGCGGCCGACCAGGGCAAGGTGCTGTCTGAGCTGACCGAGGCCGAGCTCGCCGAGATCGCACCGGAGCTCGACGGTGAGTACTACGAGCTGCTCGGCGACCGTGCCTGGCTCGAGTCGAAGGTCTCCGACGGCGGCACGTCACTGGTCCGCGTGCGTGAGCAGCTCGCTCAGGCGCGGCACCTGCTTGCCGAATCGGGCGCGTGACCGGCAGCTCTCCGCTGCCGACCTCCTTCTACGACCGTCCGGTAGTCGACGTTGCGCGCGACCTACTCGGCTGCGTGGTCAGCCACGGCGACACGGCGGGCCGGATCGTCGAGACCGAGGCCTACCACCACTCTGAGCCTGCCTGTCACGCCTACGTCGGGCTGACGCCGCGGACACGGGTGCTGTTCGGGCCACCGGGGATCGCCTACGTCTACCGCTCCTACGGGATCCATGCGCTGCTAAATGCGGTTTGCGAGCCGGAGGGGGAGGGCGCCGCGGTGCTGATCCGCGCCCTCGAGCCGTTGGAAGGCGTCGACCTGATGCGCGAGCGGCGCGGCGTCGAGCGCGAGCGCGATCTCTGTTCCGGCCCCGGCAAGCTCACCCAGGCGCTCGGGATCGGGCTCGAGCTCAACGACACTCCACTCGATGGGGCTATTTCTATCCATCCCCGCCAGTCCGACGAGTCGCCTCCCCATGCCGCATGCGAGCGCATCGGCATCACGCGCGCCGTCGAGCTGCCGTGGCGCTTCTGCGAGATCGGCAACGGTCATCTCTCGCGGCCGATACCGCGCGGGTAAGCCCTACTGCGGGGCGGCCGCGCCTCCGCCTCCGCCCGGGGCCGGCGTTGGCGTCGGCGTGGGAGCCGGAGCGGGCGTCGGTGTGGGAGCCGGATCTGGCGTTGGCGTGGGGGTGGGCTCGGCTGGCTGGGTGCCCTTGGGGGGCGTTCCGTCAGCAGGCGCATCGTCCTCGCCGCCGCCGTCCGGCGTGCCGCCCTCCGGCGTCGTCGGCGTGGTCGGCGCGCTCGGGACGTAGGTCCCGTCGTCGCCAGTCGTCCCGTCGCTGTTCTTGCGTGCCTCGCGCTCGGCGGCCCGCTGGTCGCGAATCCCGATCCAGGCCAGCATCAGGTCGTGCCAGATCTCCGTCGGGTAGGTGCCGCCGGCAACCGGGCCACCGAGGTACTCGGTTTCCATCGGCTTCAGCTCGTCGGGGTAGCCGACCCAAACCGCGACCGTCAGCTCGTTGTTGAAGCCGACGAACCAGGCGTCGCCATAGTTCTCGGTCGTGCCGGTCTTGCCGGCCGCGAACTCGCCGATCTGCGCCGCCTTGCCGGTGCCACCCGTTACGACACCGGCCAGCATCGACTGAGCCGTCTCGCCGACCGAATCGGAGAAGACACGCTCCTCGCGGCGCTCGTTCTCGATGTCGCGCCCGCCGCCCTTGACACTCTCGATCGCGACGGGTCCGTCCTCCGACGAGGCCAGCGTCCCCGAGACCCGCCGGCCCTTGTTGGCGATCGTCGAGTAGGCATAGGCCAGCTCGAGCGGGGTGAGGCCCTCGCTGAGACCGCCGAGCGTCATCGCCGGGTTGGTCGAGATCTCGGTCTTGACGCCCATCCGGTTGGCGAGCCGCGCGACACGTTTGGTGCCGACCTTGAGGCCGAGCTCGGCATAGACGGAGTTGTCGGAGTTCGAGGTCGCGCTCCAGAGCGACGCGACGCCGGAGTAGGAGTCGTCGTAGTTGTTGACGACGAACTTCTCGGTCTTGGAGCCGGGGACCGGGAACTCCTTCGGCTGCGACGTGAAGGTCGCGTCGGGGCTCATCCCGTCTGCCAGCGCGCGCACGAGGATGAATGGCTTGAACGATGAGCCCGGTTGGCGGTGACCGTTGGTCGCCAGGTTGAACGGACGCTCCTGATAGTCGGGGCCGCCGACCATCGCCTTGACCTCGCCGGTCTTGTTCTCGATTGCGACCAGCGAAGCCGCCGGACCAATCGCACCGAGCCGGCCCGAGACGGCCTGCTCGGCCGCTGACTGCAGCTCGGGATCGAGCGTCGAGGTGACGTCGAGGCCGCCTCCGAACACGGCCCCCGGGCCGTAGCGGTCGACGAGTTGCTGGGTCAGCCAGGTCGTGAAGTAGGGCTGGTTGGAGTGCGGCTGCGGCGGCTGGATGTCGTTCTCGTCGGGAACCTCCTCGCGGATTCCCTCCTCGTAGTCGGCGCGCGTGATCATCTCCTCGTCGAGCATTCGCTGGAGCACGATGTTGCGCCGCGCCTTCGAGTCCTTCGGATTCTGGACCGGGTCGTACATGCTCGGCGAGGCGATGATCCCGGCGAGCAAAGCGGCCTGCGCGGGACTGACGTTCAGTGCCGCCGCCTCGTCGGCGCCGCTGGCGGGGTCGATCGTCTCGGCTGGTACGACCGCGCCGGTCACCGGGTCGATCGTCGCCGTGGTGGTGGCGGAGCCGAAGTACGTCCGGACGGCGGCCTCGATGCCGTAGGCCCCGTTGCCGAAGTAGACGCTGTTGAGGTACTGGGTCAGCACCTTCTGCTTGCTCCACTGGCGCTCTAGGTGGTAGGCGAGCGCCGACTCGCGCAGCTTCTGGAAGACCGAGCGGTCGGACTGTGCCGCCAGCGCGTTCTTGACGAACTGCTGGGTGATCGTCGAGCCGCCCTGGGCGGCCCGGCGAGCGAGCACGTCCTGGAACAGCGCGCGGGCGATGCCGCGGTAGTCGACGCCGTCGTGCTCGTAGAAGCGGCGGTCCTCGATCGCGATCACCGCGTTGGTGATGTTCGGCGAGATGTCCTGCTCCTTGAGCAGGATCCGGTTCTCGTTGCCGGTCAGACGGGCGAGCTTCTGGTGGCCCGACGTGCGGTCGGAGTAGACGGTCGAGTTCTTCGCGCGGTCGTACTCGGCCTTGTTCTCGAGCTGGGGGAGGTCGCTCGCGACCGCCATCATCATCCCGAAGACCGTCGACACGAGAGCCAGTGCGCCAAGGCCGGTGAGAATCAGCAGCAGCCGCAGCTTCTTGACCTTCGGCTTGCGCGCTGGAGGCTCGGGTCCGTCGCCACCGGCGGGCGGCGACGGGCGTGGTGGAATGGCTGTGGTCGGCGGCTCCTGCATTGCGTTCGGCCCGCGTGGGGCGAGTGCTGCTCGGCGCGACGCCGCGGGGCTGTCCGTGCGTCTGCTCGGAAGGCTCCGCTGGGAGGGTAGGGAGCCCGGACGGCCGATGCGGCGGGCGCCAGTCTAGCATTGGCCCCATGACGGATTCCGCGGCCGAGGATGCCCGCTTCCTCACTCGCAACGCCGTCGAGGCACTGCCGGCCGAGGCGCTCGAGCGCCAGCTTGACGAGGGCCGGCCGTTGCGCGTGAAGCTCGGGATCGACCCGACGGCGCCCGACATCCACCTCGGCCACACCGTCGTGCTGCGCAAGTTGCGCGAGTTTCAGGACCTCGGCCACACCGTCGTCCTGATCATCGGCGACTACACCGCGCGTGTGGGCGACCCGTCGGGGCGCTCGGCCACGCGGCCGGTGCTGTCTGGCGAGCAGATCGACGCCAATGCCGAGACCTTCCAGCGCCAGGCGTTCAAGGTGCTCGACGCCGAGCGAACCGAGGTTCGCCGCAACGGCGAGTGGCTGACGATGGCGATGGAGGAGCTGTTCGCGCTCGCGCGCACTGCGACCGTCGCGCAGCTGCTCGAGCGCGACGACTTCGCCAAGCGCTACGCGGCCAACGAGCCGATCTCCGTGCTCGAGCTGCTCTACCCGCTGCTCCAGGGTTATGACTCCGTTGCGGTCGAGGCCGACGTCGAGCTCGGCGGCACCGACCAGAAGTTCAACCTGCTGCTCGCCCGCCAGATCCAGCAGGCCTACGGCGTACCGCAGCAGTCCGTCCTGACGATGCCGATCCTCCCGGGGACAGATGGCGTCCAGCGGATGTCGAAGTCGCTCGGCAACTACGTCGGTGTGACTGAGCCTGCCGACGAGGTCTTCGGAAAGCTGATGCGCGTCCCGGATACCGCGATGCCCGTCTACTACGACCTGCTGCTCGACGGCGCGTTCGACCCCGAGCGGCCACCGGTCGAGTCCAAGCGTGCGCTGGCACGGGGGATAGCCGCGCGACTGCATGGCGAGGACGCTGCCCGCGCGGCCGAGGAGCACTTCGACCGCCTGCACGTCGAGCGCGGACTGCCGGACGAGGTCCCCGAGCACGCGATCGCGGCCAACGGAGACGCCGTCCATCTGCCGGCTGTGCTGCGCGACGCCTTCGGGCTGTCGACGTCGGAGGGGCGCCGTCTGCTGGCTCAAGGTGGGGTCAAGGTCGACGGGGAGCCGCTTGCCGCCGACGATCTCGATGTTTCGGCCGAGCGGCTGGATGGCTCTGTGCTGCAAGTCGGCAAGCGCCGTTTCGTGCGGCTGCGCGTCGATTGAACGACGACCGTGACATTCCGCCGACGCAGCGCTATACTTCTTCGTCCCTTCGGATGAGCAAGACCACGGAGATGCCAGGCGCCTAGCCCTCTGTCGAAAGACTGAGAGCAGTGCTGGGCCTCTACGGAGGCCTTTCTCATGTGCAGGGGGACGTATTCGAAGGGCGGAATCACCGCCCCAGGGTGCGGGCGGTCTTTGAAAACTCAACAGCATGTGCGACCGAATCCGCAAGGATTCAGTCGCGTCCAGGTTCGACCCCGCGCGATCGGCTTTGCCGATGGGCGCGAGGCTTAACTGAGTAGGTAGTAAGAACCCGTCGATCCGAGGGTCCCGCAACGTGTACGCAGGGCCCGCGCAATACGGATACGACAGCTTTCCATGAAGCATTTTTCACGGAGAGTTTGATC
Organism: Thermoleophilaceae bacterium; assembly: GCA_044867325.1. Classification (GTDB taxonomy): domain Bacteria; phylum Actinomycetota; class Thermoleophilia; order Solirubrobacterales; family Thermoleophilaceae; genus JAAYBF01. The sequence goes on from JBIOUS010000008.1 coordinate 11,911, forward strand.
CTGGCTCAGGACGAACGCTGGCGGCGTGCTTAACACATGCAAGTGGAGCGACGAACCAGGGCTTGCCCTGGGGCAGAGCCGCGAACGGGTGAGTAACACGTGGGCAACCTGCCCCGATGACTGGGACAACCCGAGGAAACTCGGGCTAATACCGGATGTGCTCCCTCACATAAGTGAGACGAGTAAAGGAAGCTTCGGCCTCCGCATTGGGATGGGCCCGCGGCCCATTAGCTTGTTGGTGGGGTAATGGCCTACCAAGGCAACGATGGGTAGCTGGTCTGAGAGGACGATCAGCCACACTGGGACTGAGACACGGCCCAGACTCCTACGGGAGGCAGCAGTGGGGAATCTTGCACAATGCGCGAAAGCGTGATGCAGCAACGCCGCGT
>JBIOUS010000009.1:0-6157 GCA_044867325.1 Thermoleophilaceae bacterium
CCGTCACCGCCGCAACATCCACCGAACGCTCATAAAACGAACCCGGCGCCTGCCACGTATTCGCCTCGACACGAACCTCAGGCTGATCGGCAGCCTCGGCCAAGCAATCAGACGGAGCAGTCATGAAAGCCTGCCCACCAGACCCAACCGGAACACCCTCCAACATCGTGATCGAACCGAACGCTTTGTACGCAATCGTCACGTTGGGAGCGGTGGCAGTCACGCCATAGTCATCGGTGCTGCGCACCGAGCCAAACACACTCTGCCTACCGATAGCTACCGGAAAGGTGAACTGCGCAGCCGAGCCAACGGCAGGAATGTCGTTGTAGAGCTCCTTGTTGCCGAACTCGCCGACCGCCGCATTCTCACCGAACCGGCTCAAGAGCGCAGAGAAGCGGCCGACGACGGAGTCTGCGGTGCAAAGCTCCTCGGGCTGCGGAAACTGCCAAGGCGGAGCCAGCTGGTGCTGCGGACACCTCGCGGTGATCAACGGATTCCCGACAAAGCCCGGCGGAAGCTCCACGTCGACGTCTCTCACGTCTCCCGCTGGGGATATCTCGCCACTCGGCCCCCGCACGGTGTTGAACAGCAACGCCGTTCCTGCACTCACAGGATGGCCACCAGCCTGGGTGAACGGCTCACCATCGTCGTCGAACGAATCGGCCCACAGGGCCTGAATGCCGGGAACCGCGTTCTGCGTCGATACCACCATCGGCATGTCGTAGGTGCTGCCTGCTTCAGCGCCGCCTCCATCGACTGCCACTTCGACTGACGACGAAGCCGGGGCTCCCGCCTCGACGGCCAGCGGAACGAACAGGGTTGGGGCCGTCTTCAGCGAATTGACCGGGGCGGTTCGGGTGCATGTGACCGTGCTCTGTCCCGCGCCGACCGGTACGCAGTCCCAGCTGGTATCGCCAGGAGCCCCGAACGCCGTGCCGGAAGTCACGATCCCGGCAGGCAGCGGCCCGATCGTCAGCGTCGTGGGTCCGGTGCTGTCGGCGCCGCCGACATTGGTCACATAGACCACCATCGTGCCGGTGCCTGGTCCGCCTGGGACGAGGGTGCGGATCATCGCCGCGCCGTTGTTGGCGAGGCCGCTGTTGTTCGCGGTGAGCACGGCGACGTTCTGGTTTGCGAGCGTGCCGCCGAACGCGATCGCGTATGGGGAATCTTCGTCTGGGTTGCCAGGACCGCCGGTAACCGCCACCGATCCACCAGCCCCACCGATGCTCGAGAGCGCGTTCAGCGCAGCCCCGACCTCTGTCGCGGTGGCATCGAAGGCGATCGGGCTGGTCGTCTGGGCGCCGTATGTGAGCGTGTATGTCCCGCCGTCTGCGACGACAGCGACCTGCTGGGTCTCGCTCTGCAACGGCGGCAGATTCGTCGGACCGACAGCCCCGATCACCCGCCACGCCGGCGACGCGGCCTGCGCCGAAGCGACCGTGAGCAAGCTCACGACCAGCCCAACCATGGTCAGCAAGACGATCCTGTGACTACGCGACTGCTGACGGAGCGTCACGATCCAGCCCTCCGGTCGGTGGTGGCCCTTCGGGTATGCGAACGCTGCTTGACCTTCTTGGGTTTGGCCTGGCTGAGGCCAAGACTGCGAACAGCAGCCTTGGACGCCTCGGAGAACCGAACCGTCAGCGCAACCTTCAACGACCCCGTCTTGGCGACATGACGGCGCGCCGCCCGCGAGAGAGCGATCGGTATCCGAACCACACCCGCCTCGGCGACCTTGCGCGACGCGGTGATGACAGAGACACGGAAGCCGCCGATCTGGGCAGCGCCCTTCACCAACACCCTGCCGGGGCGATCCACCCTCACAGCAAGCCTTGCCGTGCGACCGGCCAACAATCTCGTGCGCTGGACCTTCGACAGCGTTCCGACGCTGAATGCGGCCCGCGGCGCCAACGACAGATCGCCGGACCCCGACCGGTCGCTCTCGATCGACGGGGTCAACGACGCCCCCGTTCCCGAGCCCTGACACGATGCATCGGCTAGTGGATCGCAGGCTGCCGGGCCACCGGGCAGCGGGGCGAACCCGCCGCCAGATCGGGCGTCGTAGATGTCCGACTGACCGTCAATGTCTTGCGCCACCAGTGACCGTCGACTGACGAAGTAGACGTCGTCACCCGACCTGCTCGATCCGGCGAACTGAAACTCCCCGGTAGCGCCGGTCCACGCGCTCGGGATAGCGGTGGCAAGGAATGCCACCTGCCCCTCCTCCCACTCGTAGAGGTTCATGTTTGTCGACCCCTCGACGCCACCCGGCGCGAGCTTGTCTTGCGAGACGAAGAACAGGCGGCCGTCGTCGGCGATCGGCGACGGTGGGGTGAGCGGAGAACGCGAGTAGAAGGCGCTCGGAACTCGGAAGTCGTTGGGCGAGTAGTTATTCGGGATCGCGGGCTCGCCATCTCGCCGACACGACGCGCAAACCGTGTCCTCGTCGTCGTAGGAGTAGCGATACAGCTCTGCCGGGCCGCCACTGTCGTAGCCGGTGATGTTCGCGCTGGAACTGAAGGCGAGATACCTGCCGTCAGAAGTGGCTCGCGATCGCCATGTCCTGACCCCACTGCTTCGGATCAGCAGCCCTGCCGTGCTGAGCCCTCCGGGGGTCGTAGTGTCCGAGCTTCGAACGACGGCGACGAACTTGGTCGTGCCGGACGGGCCGCCCGGCTCCTGGTGGAGCGCGTAGACGTTGTACGTGCCGCCAGAGGTGTTCTCGGCAAAGGTCCTGCCCTCTCCCTCGACCAGCTGGCCGCGTGCGGCGAAGTAGACGTAGGAGCCATCGGCGGAGGCGTCGACGACACCCACGACGTTTGCCCCTTGAGCGCTGCTGGTATCCGCCGTCAGGTTGACCAGATCCTCGTCGGCGAGGTCATAGCGATACAGATCGCAGCCCGCACCGGTCGAGGCCGCGTCACAGGTCGTGGGGCCGGGTCCGGGCGGGCCGGTCAGGCCGTAGTTGGCCAGGAAGAAGACATGCTCTCCGTTCCTGCTGGCGGTCTGGTAAGTGGCGCCACGATCCGGGACGGTGGCGTTCTCGGACTCGGAGACATCGACCGTCTCGCGCCCACCGCCCACCGCGTCCCTACGGACGAACACCGCCTGCTTTCCGTTCTCGGCTGCTCCGGCCACCTGGCCATCGCGCTGCCGCGTCGCCGTGAAGAACGCCTTGGACCCATCTTCGGACAGCACGTTGCGTCTGCTGCCGTTACCGCCGCCACCCGGCACCGCCTGGACATCGACGGGTCCCGACGGACCCGGGACGACACCTACGTTGCCGAGCCCCGTGTCCTCGTCCCATTCGTAAAGGCGGGAATCTCCGACACCCGAGATCCCGGGATAGCGGCTCGACGTCGTGAAGAGCACCTTCTCGCAGTCGTTGGAGACACCAAACAGCTCATAGTCCGGTGGCTCGACCTCGTTGAGCGGCGGCTGGCGGGTCATCAGGGTGTAGCTGCCATCGTCGTTGCGCCGATAGAGGTCGGCCAAGCCGGGCCGGCCGCCATCCGCAACCACCCCGCGACTCCAATGGATCGAGCAGCTATGGCTCTCCGACAGACCAAGCGTCTGGCTGGGTATGTTGGCCCCGAGGGGCCAATCCGGAGCTACGAGAATGGGCGGAGAGATTGGATCCGACATCCAGCCGGTCGATGTCCGCGTCGCTTGATGGACAACCTCACCGCCCGCGGTCGAGTCCGGCATGCCGAGAGCCAGGCTGTAGGCGATGCTGTCCCCTCCGGATGCCGCGTCGTACTGCAACTGGTAGCCAGCTACGACGTTCTCTCCGGCTGAGCCGACGAGGCCTTTGTCGGCAGGTGAGACGAGCTCCATGCAACGGTCGTTGATGTAGCCGCATTCGTTGAGCGTCTCGAAGGGTTGGTCGTCGCTTGTGGAGATATCTGTTGCGTTCTCGGCGACGACGCGGAAGTGGTAGTTGGTTGCCGGGTCGAGTCCAGTGACGGTCTCCTGAGCGAGCACCGTGTCGCTGCCGCCACCGAGTGGGCGTGCGGTTGCCGGGATGCGGTTGCCGTAAGTGGTGGTCGGTCCCCATTCGAAGTAATAGGTAGTCGCCGAGTTGCGGGGGTTGATCTCGGCGCTGAGGGTCGCCTCGGTCTGGGAGACCCGGTCGGGGTAGATCAGAACGAGCCCGGGAGCCTGATCGTCGGTCTTGAACACGACGGGCGGAGTGTTCGCACTGTCAACGGTCTTCCCGACGAGGCGTGCGAGGTAGACGGTGTTCGGCGCGAGGCCAATGACGTTGCGGGTAACGTCGTACTCGCCTGGGGTGCTGCCCACGCTGATGTCGGTGGTCGGGGTGTTGGTCCAGTTGACGCCGTCGGTGGAGTACTCGAAGTGGTATTTCGTGTCGGCGGGGACTGCGGCGACTGGGACGGTGACCGTGCCCTGGAAGGTGGCGGTGGTGGTGGTGACGGTTCCGGCGTCTACGGGGTCGATCGTCACACCGGGCGGCGGTGGTGGCGGGCCGAGTAGGTAGGTGGCGCCGAGCGCGCCGTTGATCGGGTTGTTGACGTAGACGCGGCCGAGTGGTCCGAACGCGATCGCGAGGTAGCCGGTGGCGTTGGTGGTGATCGGCGTGCTCGGCGAGGCGTCGACCAGGGTCCCGCTGGGGAGGAACTCGCAGAGTTGGTAGGTACCCGCGCTGCTGCCGGCCGGTCCTGCGTTTTGGGAGAGCTTGGATGTGACGAAGACGTGTTGGTCTGTCGGGTCGATGGCGATGCCGTCGGCGGCCTGTGCGTTGGCGTTGTTCTCGGTCCAGGTCGTCTGGCAGCCGGTTGTGCCGCCGGTGGTGGGGCCGAAGTTGCTGTTGAAGGTGCCGTCGGCGTTGAACTTCTGGATCCGGCACGGGTTGGTAGCCGCAGTGCAGGTCCCGGACGCGCTCACCGCGTAGATCGACCCGGAGGAGTCGACCGCGACGCTGGTCGGGGTGCCGGTCGGGAACTGGCCATCCCCCGCTCCGCCCGTCGTGACACCGGCCTGGCAGGTGGTCGTGCAGGTCTGCAAGGCAGCGGCGCCGGTGCTGACGCCCCAGCCGATCGCGCGGGTGAACGCGACGCCGGTGACCTGGTTGCTTCCGTTGAGCGTCGGGGCGAACTCGTTGATGCGATGGGTCACCCGATCGCCGACATACACATGGCCGTCAGGGCCGACCGTCAGCGCGGCACGCAGCAGACCGTTGGTCGCGAACGCGCCAGCGGTCGCAGCGTTGACACCGGCCTGACAGGTCGTGGTGCAGAACTCGAGATCGGTCGTAACCCCACCCGGGACCACATCCCGGCCGAACGCGCCCTGAAACACCCCGGTCGCCGAGAAGACGTCGATACGGCGATTCGCATTGCTCGCCACGAACACGTTGCCGGTCGCCTGATCGATCGCGACCGCCTCCACGCCAGTGAGGGCCCCGGCCACCGCCGAGCTCGCGGTGCCCGCCTTGCAGACATCCGCCGGGCTCGAAACCGCCTCACAAACCTCGAACCCAGTACCCGCCTCATGCTGGCCGCTCGCGACGACGTCGATCCCGAAAGCGCGAACGAAGACCCCCAGCGCAGAGAACACCTCGACACGCCGATTGTTGAAGTTCGTCACATACACATCGCCAGCCGACGCGCCCCCGACACCAGCCCGATTGACCGCAACCGAAGTCCCGAAAGCGACCTGGCCACCCAACGCACCCGACGAATTCCCAAACGTCAACAGATTCGCCCGCGCACCAGAAGTCGCCGCCTGACCCACAGCAGGCGCCACCAACACAGCCAACACCGCAAACGCCGTCACAAGCGACAGGCAGGACACCAACTGCCGAAACTGGCTGCGAACACGCCTCATCAGTGCGATTCCTCTCCTCGTTGCATCTCTCGCTCTCCCACCGGGCGGGACTGCCTCCCAGCGCCAACCACGGTAAACCGATGGGTGTCTAGATGTCAACAGAGAACGGTTCAGAAACTCTGCGTTTGGGAGAATTTCCCGCTCTAGAGAGCCAAAGAGCGAGACTTAGTCTAGACACCTAGTAGTCTCCATAGTACAGTCGCCTCATGTCTGATCACCGATCCAGAACGGCCAGTGCAGCGCTGGTCACGGGCGTCCAGGCGGGAAGGACGCGTCCCGAGCAGCTGCGCGGCGGAAACCACGG
>JBIOUS010000010.1:0-11772 GCA_044867325.1 Thermoleophilaceae bacterium
CTGATCCACGAGAAGATGTTCGAGAACCGCTTGTTCTTCGTCGACAAGCTCGTCTCCATGGGCGCTCGGGTGATCGTCTGCGACCCGCACCGCGCGGTCGTCAGCGGCCCGAGCCGGCTTCACGGCGAGCGCATGGAGAGCCCGGACATCCGGGCCGGCATGGCGATGCTCATCGCCGCGCTGTGCGCCGACGGAACCTCGGAAATCGGCAACGTGCGCCAGATCGACCGTGGCTACGAGCGGATCGAGGAGCGCCTGCGCGCGCTCGGCGCGCGGATCGAGCGTGTCCCCCCGCGAGGCGTCACCCCACAGGGTGAGCCGCTTCCCGTCTAGGCTGCGCGTCACACCGCCGAGGAGGGGACGGTCGTGATCCACCCGATACCAGCGGGCACGCGTGACGTGCTGCCCGACGAGATGCGCGAGCTGCGCGCGATCGACGAGCGCCTGCGCTCGAGCTTCGCCGATGCCGGATACGGCGAGGTCTGGACGCCGATGGTCGAGTACGAGGAGGTGCTGAGCGTCGGTGACGACTCGGCCGCCTACCGGATGTTCGACGACCAGGGCAAGGTGCTCGCGCTGCGCTCCGACATGACGGTGCCGATCGCGCGCGTCGTCGCGACCCGCTTCCCGGAGTCCGAGCGCGAGCTGCGGCTCTGCTACTCGGCGCACGCCTACCGGACCGTCGGTCACCGCACCGGTCAACAGCGCGAGTTCCTGCAGAGTGGCATCGAGCTGATCGGCGTGCCCGGCCCCGAGGGCGAGGCCGAGGTCGTCGCGCTGGCGCTGAGCGCGCTCGAGAACGCCGGGCTCGCGCGCCACCGGATCGGCGTTGGCGACGGCGCGCTCTACCGACGGCTGCTCGAAGCGCTTCGGGTGCCCGAGGACAGCCACCGCGAGCTGCTCGCCTGCCTGACCCGGCGCGACATGGTCGGCCTCGAGCTGCGCGTCGACGCGCTCGGGCTGGCACGCGATGCGCGCGACCTGCTCGTCGAGCTGCCGGAGCTGCGTGGCGGGCCGGAGGTGCTGGAGCGCGGCGACGGGCCCGCCGGCGAGGCCCTGGCACGACTGCGCGAGCTGTACGCGGCGCTGGAGGCGCGTGGGATCGCCGACCGGGTGATCCTCGACCTTGGCCTCGTACGCGACCTCGGCTACTACACCGGCGCCGTATTCGAGCTCTACGACCCGGCCGTCGGCTTCGCGCTCGGCGGCGGCGGCCGCTACGACGATCTGATCGGCCGCTTCGGCGCGCCGCGTCCGGCCTGTGGCATCGCCTTCGACGTCCAGCGCGTCCACATCGCCCAGACCGCCGAGGAGAGGCAGCGATGAGCGCGACCGGGCTGACGATCGCCGTACCGCGCGGCGCCCTGATGGGCGGCACGCTCGACCTGCTCGACGGGCTCGGGGTCGATACCGCCGAGGTGCGCTCGAACGACCGCAAGCTGCTGTTCGAGGACGCCGGGATCGTGACGATGCGTCCGAGCGACGTGCCGACCTACGTCGAGCACGGCGCCGCCGACATCGGGATCACCGGCAAGGACGTGCTGCTGGAGGCCCCCGAGCGCGAGGTCTACGAGCTGCTCGACCTCGGCTATGGCCGTTGCGAGATGGTCGTCGCGCGGCGCAGCGGCGACGACGCGATGGGCGAATCGCTGCGACGCCTCGGACGGGTGCGGATCGCGACCAAGTACACGCGGATCGCCGCCGAGCACTTCGCGCGCACCGGCCGCCAGGTCGAGCTCGTCGCGGTCAAGGGGTCGGTCGAGCTCGCACCGCTGACCGGGATGGTCGACGGCATCGTCGATCTGACCGCCACCGGCAAGACGCTTGCCGAGAACGGGCTCGAGGTGGTGGAGGAGATAGTCACTTGCACCGCCCGGCTGATCGCGAACCCGGTCGCGCACAAGTTGAAGGCAGCCGAGATCGACGCCGTGGTGCAGGCGTTGCGCGGGGCGACGTCGTGAGGCAGCACGACTTCGGGCCGAGAACGACCGCTGCCGAGATCCGTTCGCTGACACCGGATCCACGCAGCGTCGAGGACGGCGTGCGCGAGATCGTTGCGAGGGTGCGCGCCGGCGGCGACAAAGCGGTCTGCGAGCTGACTGCCGAGATCGACGGTGCCATCGTCACGCCGGGCCGGCTGCGGGTCGAGCCCGATGCGCTGAACGCTGCCGTCGACACCATCGACGCGGCCGTCGTCGATGGCTTGCGCGCTGCGATCGCGAACGTGACGGCGGTTGCCGAGACGCAGCTGCACGAGCGCAAGGCGACCGAGCTGCCGGACGGTCAGATCGTCGACGTCGAGGAGCTGGCGGTCCGCCGTGCCGGCATCTACGCGCCAGCAGGGCGTGCCGCGTACCCGTCCTCAGTCGTCATGGCCGCGGCGACAGCGCGTGCGGCCGGGGTGGAGGAGGTAGTGGTTTGCGCCGGCCCGTCCTCGCCCGAGGGTGAGATCAACCCCGCGATTCTCGCCGCCTGCTCGCTCTGCGGCGTCGACGAGGTCTACCGCGCCGGTGGCGCCCAGGCGATCGCCGCGTTGGCCTACGGGACCGAGACGGTCGCGCCTGTCGACGTGATCGCGGGACCGGGTGGGCCCTGGGTCCAGGAGGCCAAGCGCCAGGTCTTCGGCGTGGTCGGGATCGACGGTATCGCAGGACCGAGCGAGCTGGTCGTCGTCAGCGACGGCGACGCTGAGGCGGAGCCACTGGCGCTCGACCTACTGGCCCAGGCCGAGCACGGTCCGGACAGCCTGGTCGTGGCGATCTCCCAGGACGCCGACCTGCTCGAGCTGATCGGTGTGGCGGTGCAGCGGCTCGTCGGCGACCGGCCGTCGGTCAAGGACGCGCCATTGGCGCTCGTGCGGACGGAGACGGTCGAGGACGCGCTGGCGCTCGCCGATGCGATCGCCCCCGAGCACCTGCAGCTCGTCGGGCCGCTGGCCGAGGCGCTGGCCGATCGGGTGCGCGCCGCCGGCTGCGTCTTCGTCGGCCCCGCTGCCGCCACGGCGTTCGGCGACTACGTCGCCGGCTCGAACCACATCCTGCCCACGGGCGGCGCGGCGCGGTTCCAGAGCGCGGTCTCGCCGGCGACGTTCCGGCGCCGGATGGCTCGCGTATCCTTTCCTGCTGGCGCTGCTGCCCGCCTGGCCGCGAAGGGCGCCCCGCTGGCCCGCGCCGAGGGCTTTCCCGTTCACGCCGAGTCCATGGAGCGCCGCGCTTGACCCGTAGCGCAGACATCTCACGTCGTACCCAGGAGACCGACATCGAGCTGTCGCTGATGCTCGACGGCGACGGGTCCGGCACGCGGTCGACTGGCGTCGGCTTCTTCGATCACCTGCTCGACGCCGTTGCCCGTCACGGCCGCCTCGACCTCGACGTCAAGGTCGAGGGGGACCTCGAGACGGGGCCACACCACACGGTGGAGGACACCGGGCTGGCTCTGGGTCGCGCGCTCGACGAGGCGCTCGGCGACCGCAGCGGGATCCGCCGCTACGGTCACGCCGTCGTGCCGATGGACGAGGCACGCGCGAGCTGTGCGCTCGACGTCTCGGGCCGTCCGTTCACCGCCTTCGAGGCGGAACTGCCCGCCGAGGCGATCGCCGACTTCGACTCCGACCTCGCCGAGGAGTTCTTCCGCGCCGTGTCCAACAGCGCGAAGTTGACGCTGCACGTAACCGTCGAGCGCGGCAGCAACACCCACCACATGGTCGAGGCGGCGTTCAAGGCGTTCGCCCGCGCCCTGCGCGAAGCGGTCTCGATCGATCCCGACGAGACGGGCATCCCGTCGACGAAGGGCCTGTTGTGACAGGGGCGACGATCGCCATCCTCGACTACGGCATGGGCAACCTCCGCTCGGCCGAGAAGGCGTTCGAGCATGTTGGGGCGAGCGCGCCGATCACGCGCGACCACGACGCGGTCCGCGCTGCCGACGGCGTCGTGCTTCCAGGGGTCGGCGCCTTCCCGAAGGCGATGGTCGCAGTGCGCGAGCTGGGCCTCGACGAGCTGCTGCGCGAGCGCCGCGCTGCGGGTGTGCCGATCCTCGGCATCTGCCTCGGCATGCAGCTGCTCTACGAGAGCACGGACGAGCACGGCGGGGCGGAGGGGATAGGCCTGTTGCCGGGCCACATCGAGGTGCTCGACGCGCCCGGGCTAAAGGTGCCGCACATCGGCTGGAACCCGGTCTCCTGGCGGCAGACGAGCGACATCGCCGAGGGTCTGACGGACCCTTGCGCCTTCTACCACGTGCACTCATACGCCAAGCGGACAGTTGACAGCGACGAGGTCGTTGGCGTCGCTTCCTACGGCAGCGAGTTCGCCAGTGTGGTCGCCGCCGACGGCGTCTACGGCACCCAGTTCCACCCCGAGAAGTCCGGCCCCGACGGTCTGCGGCTGCTGCGCAATTTCGCCGCACGCTGCCGGGCCGGAGCGCCTGCACCCGCATGATTCTTCTGCCGGCGGTCGACATCCGCGACGGTAAGGCGGTCCGTTTGCGCCAGGGTCGCTTCGATGACGAGACCGTCTACGCCGACGATCCGCTCGAGGCGGCGCGGTCGTTCGTCGAGGCTGGCGCGCGCTACCTGCATGTAGTCGACCTCGATGGCGCCCGCGACGGCGAGCCGGCGAACCTCGACCACCTCGAGCGGATCACCGCTGAGCTGGAAGTTCCCGTCCAGTACGGCGGCGGGCTGCGTTCGCTGCAGTCGGTGCGCAGCGCATTGGCTGCGGGCGCGGCGCGCGTGGTCATTGGCACTGCTGCCTACGGCGACGCCGAGTTCCTCCAGACCGCGCTCGAGACCTGGCGCCAGCGGATCTTGGTCGCAGTCGACGTGCGCGGCGGCCACGTCTCGGTCTCCGGCTGGACGGAGGAGACCAAGTTGCGCCCCGAGGAGCTGATCGCACGGCTTCAGCAGCAGGGCGCGACGCGCTTCGTCTACACCAACGCCGACAAGGACGGGATGCTCGAGGGTGTCGATCTCGACGAGCTGCGGCGGATCTCCGACGCCGTGCGCGGCCGCTTCATCTGGTCGGGCGGGATCGGGTCGGTCGAGGATCTCGAACAGCTCCGTGACATGCGGCTGCTCAACCTCGCCGGAGTGATCTCCGGCAAGGCGCTCTATGAGCACCGCTTCACGGTCGCCGACGGACGCGCTGCGCTCGAGGCCAAGCCGGCCCCGCGCCTGTAGCCGTGGTCCTCAAGCGCGTCATCCCGTGCCTCGACGTCGATCAAGGTCGCGTCGTCAAGGGGACCAACTTCGTCGACATCCGCGATGCCGGCGATCCGGTCGAGCTGGCCGTTCGCTACCAGGACGAGGGCGCCGACGAGATCGTCTTCCTAGACATCACCGCATCGCACGAGAAGCGCGACACCGTCGCCGAGCTCGCCCGCCGCTGCGCCGACGACGTCTTCATCCCGTTCACGATCGGCGGCGGCATCCGCTCGGTCGCCGACGCCCAGGCGGTGCTCGACGCCGGCTCGGACAAGGTCTCGGTCAACTCGGCCGCCGTCCAGCGGCCGGAGCTGATCGGCGAGCTGGCCGAGGTCTTCGGCGCCCAGTGCGTCGTGCTGGCGATCGACGCCCGTAAGCGTGCGGATGGCTCCGGCTACGAGGTCGTCGTCCAGGGCGGTCGCAAGGAGACCGGTCGCGAGGCCGTCGAGTGGGCGCGCGAGGGCGTCGAGCGCGGGGCGGGGGAGATCCTGCTGACCAGCATGGACCGCGACGGCACCGAGGACGGCTACGAGCTCGAGCTGACGCGCGCCGTCGCCGACGCCGTCGACGTGCCGGTGATCGCATCCGGCGGCGCCGGCAACCTCGACCACCTCGTCGACGCCGTCGAGCAGGGCCGCGCCGACGCCGTCCTCTGCGCGTCGATCTTCCACTACGGCCAGTACACGGTCGGCCAAGCCAAGCAGCGCATGCGCGACGCCGGCATCCCCGTTCGCCTCTAGCCGGCGATAGTTCGGACAGTTCGACACACCAGGGTGTGCACAAGCGTCCGAACGACCGGCACGCTGCGAGAATCGGCGCGTGATCGACGAGCGTGACCTGGCCAGGCGCATGCGGATGCTGCCCGGGATGGACCGGATCCTGCCGGCCCTAGAGGGAACAACGGCCTGCTATCTCGTTGGAGGAGCGGTGCGCGATCTGCTGCTGGAACGCGAGCCGCTCGACATCGACGTCGCGGTCGAGGGCGACGCGGAGGCGGTCGCGGAGCGGCTGGCGGAGGCGCTTGGCGGTGAGGTGGTGGCCCATGAGCGGTTCGGGACCGCCACGGTGGTCGCCGGCGGAGTCGATGCCGTGAACCTTGCGCAGACCCGGCGCGAGTCCTACGCGAAGCCGGGCGCGCTGCCCGACGTCGAGCCCGCTGGGTTGGCTGAGGATCTCGGGCGCCGAGACTTCACGATCAACTCGATCGCCGTGGCGATCGCCGCGGGGCAGGTCGGCACGCTCAACGACCCGCACGGCGGCCTTGAGGATCTCCAAGACGGTCTGGTCCGCGTCCTTCACCGAGGCAGTTTCAACGACGACCCGACCCGGCTGCTGCGTGCCGTGCGGTACGCCGCGCGGCTCGGGTTCGCGCTGGAGGTCGACACCGAGCGCTGGGCGCGCGTCGCGGTCGCCGAGGGCGCGCTGGGAACCGTCTCCGACTCGCGCATTCGCGACGAGCTGATCGACCTGCTCGCCGAGAGTGAGGCGCCGCGGTCGGCTGAGTTGCTGCGCGACCTAGGCATCGACCGGGCGCTGCATCCAGACCTGCGTGCCGATCCCGAGCTGGTGGCCTCCGCGAAGCTCGGCGCGGCCGAGACGGGAGCCGATCCGGCGTTGACGGCGCTCGCCGCGCTGGCGGCCGCTCGCACGGGAGGGCCTGGCGGCGAGGCGCTCGCAGTGTGGATCGATCGGCTCGGGCTCCCATCCGGCGATCGCGATGCCGTTCTGAGCGCGGCTGGGCGTGCGCCGGAGTTGGCCGAAACGCTGCGCGGCGAGCTGCGGCCGTCGCAGTTGCGCGCGCTGCTCGACGGCGAGCCGCCGGAGGCGCTGGCGTTGGCATTGGCGCTGGGAGCCCCAGCGAAACCGATCCTCGGCTTCGTCTCGCGACTGAGCATGGTCCGCTTGGAGATCACCGGCGCCGATCTGCTCGCCGCTGGACTGCCGGAGTCGCCGGCGCTCGGGCGGGCGCTGAAGGAGACGTTGGCGCGCAAGCTCGACGGCGAGGTCGACGGCCGCGCGGACGAGTTGCGCGTCGCGCTCGAGATCGCCCGGGAGGGGGCGTGACGCGTCAGTTCACCGACATCGACCCGGTCGTCGTCCGCGCAAACGTCGAGCGGGTCCGCGAGCAGATCGCCGCGGCCGGTCGCGATCCGGGCGAGGTCGAGCTGCTGGCCGCGATCAAGTACGTCCCGCTCGACCAGCTGCCGAAGCTCGCCGAGGCGGGAATCGAGATCGTCGGCGAGAACCGTGCCCAGGAGCTGGCCGCCAAGCACGCGGCTCACGGCGAGCTGTTCGCCGGCTGGGACTTCATCGGAGCGTTGCAGAGCCGCAAGGTCAAGGAGATCGCTCCGATCGCCCGCCTGATCCACTCCGTCGCCTCGGAGTCGGCGCTGACCCAGCTCGAGAGTCATCCCGCCCTTGAGGTGCTGATCCAGGTCAACGTCGCGGAGGAGGAGGGGAAGGCCGGTGTCGCGCCCGGTGAGCTTGCTGGGTTCATCGACGCCTGCCCGGTACCGATCGGCGGGCTGATGACGATGCCGCCGTTCGTCGATCGCGCCGAGGACAACCGCCGTCACTTCGCTCGTCTTGCCGAGCTCGCTGCCGAGCATGGACTGACACGGCTGTCGATGGGCACCTCCCAGGACTACGAGGTCGCCGTCGAGGAGGGCGCTACGACCGTCCGCCTCGGTTCCGTCCTCTACGTCTGAGCGCGTTGCTCCAAGAAGTCGCCGATCGCCTTCGACAGGCGCGCGCCCTGCCAGGCGAGCGGCGTGTCGCCGGCCTTCTCGACGACCAGCTCGCCGCGCGGCAGCCTCCGGACGTACTCCTCGGCGGTTGCCAACGGGTGGCCTGGGTCCGCCTCGTCACGCGTTCCGGCGACCAGCACCGGCAGTTCGATTCGCTCCAGCTCGTCGAGACTCGCGAAAGCCTCGGAGCGCGGTACGACGCGCAGCGCCCGCGCAACGGCGTCGAGGTCTCGGTGGCGCTCGATCCGCTGACGAGTGGCGAGCCGCGCTGGCTCGCGCCAACGCTCCGGCAGCTCGTTCGCGCCCGAAGCGTCGACGAACGCGTCGATGTCGCCGCTCTCCAAGGCCGCTGCAAGCTTGTCCCAGTGGTCGAGCGCGTCAGCGCCGAGCTGGCCGGCGCCGCGGTAGGCCGGAGTGATCAGGACGAGCGCGTCGACGCGCTCCGGATGCTCCAGTGCGAAGTGGACCGCGGTAGCGGCGCCCATCGAGCTACCGACGACAGTCGCCCGCTCGACTCCCTGGGAGTCGAGCACCGCGAGCATGTCGCCGGCGAGGTCGGCGTACTCGTAGGCTTGGGGATCGGGGGCGGGGGACGAATCGCCATGCCCGCGCGCGTCATAGCCGAAGAGGCGCCAGCCACGGCCGAGCAGGTGGCGGGAGCCCTGGATGACGTTGCGCCGCGTCGCGGTCAGCCCGTGCGCCAGCACGATCGGCGGGCCGTCGCCGGCAACATCGCCTGACAGCAAGAGGCCGTCGCCGCGGTCGAGGCTGAACGGAATCGGCTCTGGACGGGTGCTCGCAGCCATTGGAGAGTGGGTTCCTACCCGATAACGTGTCAACACACGGGTTCGGGCGGCCGAAGGGTTTTCGGCCGACTGCTCGAAAAGACACCGAGCGATGGCTCTCAGCGATACATGGCACCGCACGCTCGTCTACTTCGGCCTCGCCGAGGAGGACGATCCCCGTTACGACGTGGTCCAGGACCACGAGCCCGAGGCGGAACTCGAGGATCGCTACCGCGAGCGGCCGAACGTCCGGCGTCTGCAGCGCAAGCGGCGCGACGACTTCGATGACATCTTCGCCGACGATTCGCCGCGCGAGTCCGGTCGCGAGACGCGCGTTCTGCGCTCGGTCGGCGGCAACGGCGCCCGCGAGCTCGATCTCCAGGTCCATCTGGTGATCCCGAAGAACTTCAACGACGCCCAGCAGATCGCCGATCGCTACAAGGACGACGTCCCGGTCATCCTCAACCTGCAGCAGTCCGACCCGGACCTCTCGAAGCGGCTGATCGACTTCTCGTCCGGCCTCACGTATGCGCTCGACGGCGGCATGCAGCGGATCGCCGACAAGGTGTTCCTGCTGACCCCCCGCAACGTCGACGTCTCCGCCGAGGAGCGCGCCCGGCTGATCGAGAAGGGCTTCTTCAACCAGTCCTGAGGCGCGATAGGCGTCGCCTGGCGGCGTCATCGGGAGCGTCGCGGGCTGGCGCCCGCCACGGCCCCCTGCTTCCTTGCCATGCTCGCCTCTCACGCCTCAGGGCGTAGAGTGCCCGCCGTATGAAGATCGGATTTTTAGGGGCGGGCAGCATGGCGACCGCGCTGGCGCGTGGGCTCGGTGAGCCGGCGTTGGCGTTCGACGTTCAGGAGGAGCGTGCCGCGGCGCTGGCCGAGGCGGTCCGCGGTGAGGCGGTCGGTTCGGCCCATGAGCTTGCCGAGCGCGCCGACGTCGTCGTGCTCGCGCACAAGCCGGCGCATCTCGAGGATGCGGCCGAGGGCGTCGCCGGCACCGCCAAGGCGATCGCCTCGATCGTCGCCGCCACGCCGCTGAGCCGGCTCGAGGCGGTCTATCCAGACACGCCGGTCTACCGCTTCATCCCGAACATCCCGGTCGAGGTCGGTCGCGGGGTCTTCTGTTACGTCCCGGGCACGCTCGCCGACGAGGGGCCGCACGAGGAGCTCGTACGGCTGTTCGGCCACGCCGGTGCGGTGATCCGACTCGAAGAGCCGCTGCTGGAGCCGGCGACCGCGCTGATGAGCTGCGGCCCCGCCTTCATGGCGCTGATCGTCGAGGCGCTCGCCGACGCCGGTTCGCGCCACGGCCTCGACCCCGACCAAGCGCGGCGGCTGGTCGTCGAGACGATGGCCGGCAGCGCCGCCTATCTCGACGCCAACGGCCTCGACGCCGAGGAGCTGCGCAGCCGCGTCGCCACTCCCGGCGGACTGACCGAGAAGGGCCTGCGGCTGCTCGAGGAGCGCGGCCTGCGCGATGCGCTCGACGGGGCCGTCGACCTAGTGGTGGAGGCGAGCCGCCCGTGACGCTGCTCGCCGTTACCCGCGCTGACGTAGCCGACTACGTCAACACGCTGATCCTGATCTACGTCGTGCTGATCTTCATCAGGATCCTGATGTCTTGGATCCCGCGGATGCCTTACAACCGCTGGCTGAACATGGTCCTGACGTTCGTGACCGACGTCACCGACCCGTATCTGAACATCTTCCGCCGTCTGATCCCACCGGTGCGCATCGGCCCGGGCGCGCTCGACCTGAGCCCCACGGTCGGCGTCATCCTGCTGCTGATCGTCGGGCCGATCGTCGCTGGCCTGATCCGAGGCTGAGATGGCCGCCCACTCGCGCGCCGGCGGCTGGCTGCGGCTGCTCGCGGCGGTCGCCGTCGTGATCGGGCTCGACCAGCTCAGCAAGCAGGTGGCGATCGCGGCGGTCGAGCGCGGCGACTCGGTCAACGTCTTCCTCGGGCTGGACATCACGAACACGCGCAACAGCGGCGTCGCGTTCGGCGCGCTGCAGGGCAGCGACACGATCATCCCGCTGCTGATCGGCTGCGCGCTGCTGGCGCTCGTCGCCTACTTCGCGGTCAATGCCGGCCGGCCGTGGCTGTGGCTGCCCGCGGGCATGCTGCTCGGTGGAGCGCTCGGCAACCTGATCGACCGCGTTCGCGAGGGAGCGGTGATCGACTTCATCGACCCGATCGCCTGGCCGGCGTTCAACCTCGCCGACAGCTGCATCGTCGTCGGCGTGCTGATCCTGCTCTACGTGGTCGAGGTGCGGCCGGGAGAGGCTCGGGCGGCGGCCGGATGAGCTCGCCGCTGCGGATCGTCTTCGAAGACGACCACCTGCTGGTCGTCGACAAGCCCGCGGGAATGGTCGTCCATCCCGGGGCCGGGAAATCCGAGGGAACGCTGGTGCAGGAGCTCGCCGCCAAGCTCGCCGGCGGCCCGGACCCCGACCGCCCGGGGGTGGTCCACCGCCTCGACCGCGATACGTCCGGTCTGCTCGTGCTCGCTCGCTCGGAGGAGGTTCACGCCGCGCTGCAAGAGGCGATCCGCCGTCGCGAGGTCGAGCGCGAGTACCTGGCGCTCGTCGCCGGCCGCCTCGGCTCGCGCACCGGCACGATCGACGCCGCGATCGGCCGTGACCGCGCCAACCGCACGGTGATGTCGACGCGCACCGACAAGCCACGCAGCGCGATCACCCATTTCGAGGTCGTCGAAGAGTTGCCGGGCCGCTCGCTGTTGCGCGTCAAGCTCGAGACTGGACGTACGCATCAGATCCGCGCGCACATGCTCGCGATCGGCCATCCGGTTTGCGGAGACCGGGTCTATGGCGGTATCGCAAGCGGTAGCGACCTCGGTTTGACGCGCCAGTTTCTACATAGCGCGCGTCTGGTGTTTAGCCATCCCGTGACCCGGGAATCTGTTTCTTGCGAGTCCAAACCACCCGCCGAACTGCATCGTGCGCTTGATGCGGCCAGGCGGGGCTCAGTCTCCGGAGGGCCAGACGGGGGCTGACATCGGGGCGGGGCGGT
>JBIOUS010000011.1:0-9188 GCA_044867325.1 Thermoleophilaceae bacterium
TTCCCAAGCGGCGGGGGCTTCCCCCCGCGACCGCGTACCACCGCCCCCCGGAGCGCTCATCTGCGAGGGCGTCGGCGGCCTACTGGTACCGCTCACACCCGACTACTCCGTCCGCGACCTCGCCGTCGAGCTCGCCCTCCCGCTCGTCGTCGTCGCCCGCACCGGCCTCGGAACGATCAACCACACCCTGCTCACAGTCGAGGCCGCCCGCGCCGCCGATCTCCATGTCGCCGGCATCGTGCTGACGCCCTGGCCCGCCTACCCCGAGCCGATCGAGCAGTCCAACCGCGCGACGATCGAGCGGCTCAGCGGCGTTACGGTCAGCGGGTTGCCGCCGACTACCCCGCCAAAGCTCGCCGCCGCCGGAGAATCGCTACCGCTCGACAGCTGGTTGTAGCCTGCTTCCCGGGAGAAACTCGTGCGCCGCTTTCTGATCATCGTCCTATCGCTGCTCGCCGCGCTCGCGGCGCTGCTGGTCGTCAACGCGGTGATCGTCGGCGGCGAGACGAAGGCCGCCAGCGCCGACGGCGCCGGCCGCGTGCTCGACCTGCCCGGCGGCGACCTCCACGTGACCGACCGCGGTCCGCGCGACGCCCCCACGATCCTGCTCGTCCACTGCTACACCTGCTCGATGGACTACTGGCAGCGGCTCGCTCCGCTGCTGGTCCGCGACCACCGCGTGATCGCCGTCGACCTGCTCGGCCACGGCAGCTCCGAGATGGCGGACGGCGGCTACTCGATGGAGCACCAGGCCGACACGATCGCCGAGGCGCTCGACGCCCTCGACGCGAAGCCGGTGCTCGCCGTCGGCCAGTCGCTCGGCGGACCGGTCAGCACCGCGCTCGCCCAGCGCCACCCCGACAAGGTGCGCGGCCTGGTGATCATGGACTCGTCGTCGCAGACCAAGTACGTCGACCTGCCGCTGACGGCGAAGCTCGCCCGGATGCCGGTGATCGGCCCCGCGCTCAAGCAGATCGCCCCCGACAGCACGATCCACGAGGAGCTCAGCAAGGCGTTCCACGAGGGCTTCGACTTCCCCGACTCCTTCGTCGACGACATCAAGGCGATGACCTACACCTCCTTCGCCGAGTCCTACGAGGGCGGCCGCGACTTCACCGCCTCCAAGCGCCTCGACGACCGCATCGCCGCCACCGGCCTACCGGTCACCGTGATCTTCGGCGCCGAGGACCGCATCGTGAACCCCGAGTCAGCCGACGACTACCGCGACATCCCCGGCGCCAAGGTCGTCGTCCTACCCGGCATCGGCCACACCCCGCAGATGGAGGCCCCGGCCCGCTCCGCCGCCCTCGTCCGCGAGCGGGACAAGGAATCACCAGCGAGGCCGTGAGCGTTCTGGGCGAGGACGCAGGGAGCGTGGTGTGCGCCAGCACACGAGCGACCGCCTGTGCCCCGAAGGGGTAAGGACCGGTCGCCCAGGGCGCTCACGGACCGCTGGCGTAATCCACGATCGACTTGTCGATCAGCCACTCGACCGGTGCGTGGTCGTCGGTGTAGACCTCGCCGCCGGTCAATGGCGGGCCTGCGCGGAGATATGCCGCGATCAGCGCGGGCCGCAGCTCGCGCGGGACCTCGCCGGTAGCGGCCCGCAACCGCTCCGCCGAGACCGGACCCTCCCCCGCCACCACCAGCGAGTTCGTCTCGTCGAACGGGTAGCGCACGACGTTCGGGAACACCGCCCCGATCGTCGCCGTCAACACCTGCTCGAGGTCGTCCTGCTCCTCCGGATGCCCGATGTTGATCACGATCACGCCACCGGGCGCGAGCCGGTCGCGGCAGAGCTCGAAGAACTCGCGTGTCGACAGGTAGAACGGGATGTAGGGCTGGCGGTATGCGTCGATCGCGATCACGTCGTAGCGGTCGTCGGCGGTGCGCAGGAACGGCCGCGCGTCCTCGTGGTGGAGCGCCAGCCGCGGCCCCTCCTCCAAGCCGAAATAGCGCTTCCCGATCTCCGACAGCTCGGAGTCGATCTCGACGCCGTCGACCCGCGCGCCCGGGAACAGCTCCGCATACGCCCGCGCCATCGTCCCCGCGGCGTTGCCGAGGATCGCCACCCGCCGCGGCGGCTCGGCCAGCCCCGCGAACGGCGCGACCAGCATCCCGTCCCAGTAGCCACCCGTCAGCACAGTCCCCGGCCGCCAGAGCGAGTGCAGCGCCTGGCCCTCGTTGAGCTCCAGCACCCGGCTGCCGTCGTCGCGCTCGACCACGCGCGCGTACTGGTACTCGGTGTCGGTCTCGTAGATCACCCGCCCGTTGTCTGCCTCGGCCTTCATCGTCCCGACCGGCAGCACCATCAGCGCGACGATCGCCAGCGGCACCGCGGCCGCGGCATAGCGCCGCCGCCCGGCCCACAGCCCCGGCAGCGCCACGACCGCGATCGCCAGCGCGAAGAACAGGAACGTCCGCCGCGTACCGACGAGCGGAATCAGCACCAGCGCCGACAGCAGCGTCCCGACCAGGCTGCCCGCCGTCGAGATCGCGTACAGCCGCCCCGACACCCGCCCCGCCTCCTCGAGCGTCGTCACGCCGAGCCGGATCGCATACGGCGCGACCGCGCCGAGCAGCAGCACCGGCACCGCCACCAACCCGAGCACCGCCAGCAGCGACCCGACGAACGCACCCGCCGAGACCGAGTCGAGCGCGTCGACGGCGACGTCGAGCAGCGGATCGGCGACGAACGGCACCAGCGCCAGCAACCCGGCCGCCACGAGCGCCAGCAAGCAGAGCCCGCGCAGCTCCGGCCGCCGGTCCGCCAGTCGCCCGCCGAGCCAGTAGCCAACCGACAGCGCGACCAACACGACGCCGATCGTGTTCGCCCAGACGACCGTGGACGCGCCGAAGTACGGCGCGAGCAGCCGGACCGCCGCGATCTCGGCGCCCAACGAGCCCATGCCGACCGCGAAGACGAGCAGTGGCAGCGGCGGCATTCGAACCGCCACGATAGCTAGCATCGGCGGCCGTGAGCGGAACGCCGCAAGTCGACCACGACGCCCTCGTCGCCGCCGACCGCGCCCACCTCTGGCATCCGTTCACCCAGCAGCGCGATTGGGCCGGCGAGGAGCCGGTGATCGTCGAGCGCGCCGAGGGCACCGACCTCATCGACACCGAGGGCCGCCGCTACATCGACGGCGTCTCGTCGCTGTGGTGCAACGTCCACGGCCACCGCCAGCCCCGCATCGACGCCGCGATCCGCGACCAGCTCGACCGCGTCGCCCACTCGACGATGCTCGGCCTCTCCCACCCCCCGGCGATCGAGCTGGCCCGCCGCCTCGTCGAGATCGCCCCGCCCGGACTGACGCGCGTCTTCTACTCCGACAGCGGCTCGACCGCCACCGAGATCGCACTCAAGATGGCGTTCCAGTACTGGGCCCAGCAGGGCGACGAACGCCGCACCCGCTTCGTCTCACTGCGCGAGGCCTACCACGGCGACACGATCGGCTCGGTGTCGGTCGGCGGCATCGATCTCTTCCACGCGACCTACCGTCCGCTGCTCTTCGACACGCTCTCCGCCGAGCCCGGCGACATCGACGACATGCGTCGCCTCTTCGAGGCCCACCCCGGCGAGATCGCTGCCGTGATCGTCGAGCCGCTCGTCCAGGGCGCCGCCGGCATGATCGTCCACCCGCCGGGCTACCTGCGCGCCGTCCGCGAGCTCTGCGACGAGCACGACACGCTGCTGATCTGCGACGAGGTGGCGGTCGGCTTCGGCCGCACCGGCCGCATGTGGGCCTGCGAGCACGAGGACGTCGCCCCCGACCTGATGTGCGTCGCCAAGGGCCTCACCGGCGGCTACCTCCCACTCGCCGCCACGCTGGCCACGGAGCGGATCTACGAGGGCTTCCTCGGCGCCCACACCGACTACCGCACCTTCTTCCACGGCCACACCTACACCGGCAACCCGCTCGCCTGCGCCGCCGCCCTCGCCACCCTCGACGTCTTCGAGGACGACCGCACGCTCGAGCGCCTCCAGCCGAAGATCGACCTCCTAGCCCAGCTGCTCGAGCCGATCGCCGCCCGCCCCGACGTCTCAGAGATCCGCCGCCGCGGCTTCATGACCGGCATCGAGCTCGACGACACCTACCCGCCCGAGGCCAAGATCGGCCACCGCGTCACCCTCGAAGCCCGCAAACGCGGCGCGATCGTCCGCCCACTCGGCAACGTCGTCGTCCTGATGCCCCCACTCGTGATCTCCGACGCCGACCTCACCCGCCTCGTAGAGATCACCGCCGCCTCCATCGAAGCCGCAACGGCCGCTGTCGCTCAGCCAGCGTAGAACCGCGCGGCCGAAGCAGCGGCGGCGGATGCATGTCCGAGTAGCGATTCCCAAGCGGATCGGACATGCATCCGTCGCCGCGTACCGCGCCGCCGCGCACCGCTACGCCTCGTACGGCTCGAAGTCCTTCTTCCGCGCCCCGCAAACCGGGCAGAACCAGTCGTCCGGGATGTCCTCGAAGGCGGTGCCGGCGGGGATGCCGCCATCGGGGTCGCCCTGCTCGGGGTCGTAGATGAATCCGCACGAGATGCAGATCCACTGCTGGACGGTGACTGTCTCGCTCATCGGCCGAAATCTAGCGCCAGAGGGTGGGTTACGCTGCCCTGATGGACATCGATCGCCCGGCTCCCGGTGAGGACCTGAACACCGGTGAGGTGACCGTGCCGCGCGGGTCCGCCACGCTGATCCTGCTGCGCGACACGGTGGACGAGGGGCCAGAGGTGCTGCTCGTCCAGCGCAACCCGGAGCAGAAGTTCATGGGCGGCGCCTGGGTCTTTCCCGGCGGCGCTACCGCGCCCGAGGACGACGACGAGCGCATGACCGCGGTGCGCGAGCTCGAGGAGGAGGCCGGCATCGACCTCTCCGACAGTCACGAGCTGGTCCGCTTCTCCCGCTGGATCACGCCCGCCCAGGTGAAGATCCGCTTCGACACTCACTTCTTCGTCGCCGAGGCGCCCGAGTACTCCGAGCCGACCGTCGACGGCAGCGAGTGCGTCGACTGGCGCTGGATCTCGCCGCGGGGCGCGCTCGAGCTGCACCGCAACGAGGAGCTGATGCTCGTCTTCCCGACGATCAAGCACCTCGAGCAGCTCGCCCGCTTCCGCACCGTCTCAGACGTCCTCGAGCACGCGCGCGCCAGCCGAGTCCTGCCCGTCGAGCCGCGCGTGCTGGTCGACGGTGGGGTGGCGACGGTCGTGCTGCCCGGCGAGGAGGGCTACGACGATGACGAGTAGCCGAGGGCATAGCCGCAACCCAAGGCCCTGACGCGGGTTCCAGTCAACGATGCGACGCAACCTAACGATCTGTGCACTGGCGACATGCCTGCTCGCTACTGGCGCGACCACCGCCGTGGCGGCCGGCGTCTTCTCCGCCCCCGGCCGTTCGCTGGTCGGCACGCCCGGCAACGACACATTGACCGCCACCCAGACCGGCGACGAGCTGTTCGGCGAGGCGGGCGACGACATCCTGACTGCCCATCCGCTCGGCACTTTCATCGAGGCCGGACCTGGCAACGATCTACTCAACGGCGGTCGCGGCTTCGACCTGCTCTACGCCGGCACCGGCGACGACAAGGTCGACGGCGGCGCCAACACCGACAACATCTATGCCGGGCCGGGCGCCGACGAAGTCGTCGCCGGCGCGGGCAACGACTTCGTGCTCGGCCAGAACGGCGACGACCGGCTGTTTGGCGGCTCCGGCAAGGACTACCTCCGCCTCGGCAGCGGCGCCAACCTCGCCGACGGCGGCTCCGGCCGCGACAGGATCTTTGCGATCGGCGGCACGGCGACGATCCTCGGCGGACCCGGCAGCGATGTGATCACCGCCACCCTCGGCGTCTTCACGGTGCGCGGCAGCTCGGGCAAGGACCGGATCCGCACCGGCGACAGCAAGGACAACGTGTCGGGCGGACCCGATGCCGATGGGATCGCAACCGGGGGTGGCGATGACACGATCGACGCCCGTGACGGTGTGCGTGACCGGGTCTACTGCGGCAGCGGCAACGACACGGTCTACGCCGACGAGACCGACATCCTGCGCGACTGCGAGACCGTCGTGCTCAACCGTCCGCCATCGAAGGGCGGCGGCATGAAGCCGCTCAAGCCCAGCGCGCCGTAACGACCTTCTTGCGCGTGTAGAACTCGAACGCGTCGGCGCCGTTGGAGGGCAGGTCGCCGTCGAGCGACGCCTTCCACCCGCTGAACGGGAACCAGGCGACCGGCGCCGCGACGCCGACGTTGACGCCGACCATTCCCGCCTCGACCCCGTAGCGGTACTCGCGTGCCGCGCCGCCGGAGCTGGTGAAGATCGACGAGGCGTTGCCGTATGGGCTCTCGTTGATCCGCGCGAGCGCCGTCTCGAGATCTGGCACGCGCAGCAAGGTCAGTACCGGGCCGAAGATCTCCTCGGTGAGCACGCGGCTGCCCGGCGC
The DNA here is from genome assembly GCA_044867325.1 of Thermoleophilaceae bacterium. GTDB lineage: Bacteria > Actinomycetota > Thermoleophilia > Solirubrobacterales > Thermoleophilaceae > JAAYBF01. The sequence goes on from JBIOUS010000011.1 coordinate 6,441, forward strand.
GGCCCGGTCGACGATCGTCGGGCCGAGTAGCGCCCCGCCGGGCCCAGGATCGCGGCGGCCGTCGAGCACGACCTCGGCCCCCTCGGCCTCAGCGCGCTCGATCTCGCCGGCGACCCGCTCGCGCGCCGCCGGCGTGACCAGCGGGCAGATGTCGGTTCCCGGATCGGCGCCGTCGCCGACACGCAGCCGGCCGGCGCCCGCGAGCAGCAGGTCGCGCGTTCGGTTCTGCTCCGCCTCGGTCCCGACCAGCACGGCGATCGAACCGGCCAGGCAGCGCTGTCCAGCGGCGCCGAAGGCCGAGCTGAGCACGCCGTTGAGCATCAGGTCGGGGTCGGCGTCGGGCATCAGCGTCATCGCGTTCTTCGCCCCGCCGAGCGCCTGGACGCGCTTGCCGCTCTCAGCCGCCCGCGTGTAGACGATCCGCGCGGTCGCAGCCGAGCCGACGAACGAGATCCCATCGACCTGCGGATGGTCAAGCAGCGCCCCAACCGCGTCGCGCCCGCCGTGGACGAGGTTGACCACGCCCGGCGGGAAGATCGCCGCGCTGTCGATCAGCTCGAACAGCCGCGCCGAGGTCAGCGGATCGGCCTCCGACGGCTTCAGCACGAAGGTGTTGCCGCAAGCAACCGCGTAGGGCAGGAACCAGAGCGGGATCATCGCCGGGAAGTTGAACGGCGTGATCGCCCCGATCACACCCACCGGCTGGCGCACCATCTCGACGTCGAGCCCACTCGCCACCCCCTCGAGCGTGTCGCCCTTGAGCATGTGCGGCGCCGCGCACGCCGCCTCTGTCGACTCGATCCCGCGCCCGACCTCACCGGCCGCGTCGGCGAGCGTCTTGCCCATGTCGGTCGTCACGATCCGCGCCAGCTCGTCACGGTGCGCGTCAAGCAGGTCGCGCAGCGCGAAGACGGCTCGCGCACGCTTCAGCGGCGACGTCGCCCGCCAGGCCGGGAACGCCTCGCGTGCCGCCTGCGCGGCCGCGTCGACGTCGGCGGCGCCGGACAGCGGCACCTGGGCGAGCAGTTCGCCGGTCGCGGGGTTGCGACTCTCCTGCGTCGCCGCGGCGATCGGCGCGCGCCACTCGCCGCCGATGTAGTTCGACAGCGTGCGTGCCCCGGTCAGCTCCGGCCCGGATGGCGCAGTCGCGGCTCCAGTCATGTGCTCATCGTCGCGGGCCAGGCCCAATTCGACAAGTCCCCCGCGTCCAGACTCCAGCCGCGGCGTTGTCCCGCCCGGCCAGACGATGTTCCACGTTTGTACGGACCAGAGCCCCTACAAACGTGGAAGAAGTTGCTCAGCCGCGCACAACGATCGCAGTGCGGACCGCTGTGCCGAGGTTCGAAGCACCATCGGTCGGCGTGAGGACGAGCCGGTAGCCGCCGGCCTTCAGCGCCTTGCCGCGCAGTCGCCCGTTGAAGCGCACCTTGTTCGCGCCCTTGACGCCCGGCTTCGTCAGCCCGCCCTTCAAGGTCGTGTAGCGCACACAGCGGCCGCGCTTGCGCTTCGCGCAGCGCTCGACCGTCAGCCGCACGCTCGCCGCCTCGCTGAGCGCGAACGACACGTTCGTCCCCCGTTTCGGCTTCCTCTTGGTAGCCGCCTTGAACCGCTTCGGCTTCGCCTTCAGCTTCGACAGCACCGGCTTCTGACGATCGCGCACCGTCAGCTTCGCCACACCCGTCCGCGTCTGACCGTTGTCCAACCGCCCCGTCACCGAGACGTCGAACACGCCCGGCCCGGCGTTCTTCGGGATCGTCACCGGAACGGTCACCCGCGTGTCCGACCCGTTCGACAGCGTTGCACTGCCAACGCTCGGCTTCACAGCACCGGCACCCGGCAACGTCGTCGACGCGCTCAACGCCGCCGTCAACCCCGCCGGCAACGCCCCCGCCCCACGCACGTTGAACGGCAACGTCACCGTCTGCCCCGGACTCGCCGTCGCCTTGCCCGCGAGCACGCCGAAGTCGCGCGTCTGGAAGTTGAAGCTCGTCGTGATCTGAGCGGAAGTCGGCGAGTCGATGCAGACCCCGTTGTCGGGACCGCTGATCTGGAAGGCGTTCGTCCCACACTCGACGGGGTCGCTGGCGGGGAACGACGCGTTGACCAGCCGCGATCCGACAACCGGCCGGACCGCGAGCGGTCCGATGAACGGGCCACCGTCACTCGGCTGCGGAAGCGCCAGGTCGACGTCCACCTGGGTCGACTGGGCAGGCACGTCGTCGGCCCCGTCGTCGAACGCATAGGGATCGGACAGATAGCCAACCCAAACGAGGCCCGCCGCGGCCGGCGCGGCGGCCTGCAGCTCGGCCTCATAGCTCGCGCTGCGTCGCAGCGTGATCGGACCGCTCGCCGGCGGGGCCGGGGTCGGAGCAGCGGTCACGATCGTCTCCGGGACGCCCGTCCCCACCGGCACGCGCAGCCCCAGCAACAGCTGTGCGGGACTGCCGAACGCGGATTGGTTGGAGTTGCCCTGATCGAAGCAGCCCGGGTGATCCTCGTTCTCGGGATCCGGATCGTCGCCATCGTTGAACCCCGACGCACACACCGTCAGCGTCAATCGCAGCTTCCCGACGATGTCCTGCTGCTCACTCGTGATCGACTGGATCGACACGCACCCGCCGAGCAACACCGCGCTCACCAACAGCGCAACCAAAGCTCCAAGTCGCTTCATCACCCGCGCCAGGCTAGCGGGCATCCCTAGCCGACTGTCTTCGTCGAGGGGCGGATGATGCGCCGGGGACGATTCCC
>JBIOUS010000012.1:0-85914 GCA_044867325.1 Thermoleophilaceae bacterium
GTCCGGCCGTCGAGGCGGCGGCCGCCGAGACGCGCGTCCCCGGCCGCCTCGAGGTCGTCGCCGAGCGCCCGCTGACCCTCCACGACGGTGCCCACAACCCCGCTGGAACGGCGGCCCTCGCCGCCGCGCTCCCCGAGGTCATCGGCGACCGACGCCCACTCGTCCTCGTGATCAGCGTCCTGGAGGACAAGGCCGCCGCCGACATGCTGCGCCCGCTGCTCCCACTGGCAGACCACCTCGTCTTCACCCGCTGCGCCAACCCCCGCGCGCTGTCCCCGGCCACGCTCGAATCGCTCGCCCAGCAACTCAACGGCCCCGACGCCGAGGTCGTTCCAAACCCACGCGCGGCCCTCGAGCGCGCCCGCGACCTCGCCGGCGCCGCCGGCGCCGTCCTCGCCACCGGCTCCATCTACCTCATTGCGGATCTAGTCCGCGACGAGGGTGACACACACGCTTCCGCGCTCTAGCCCAAGAGCCGCGCCGCTCCACCAAGCGGGGGAAGACGGATGCCCGAGCAGCGATTCCCAAGCGGAACGGGCATCCGTCTTTCCCCGCGTACCAACCACGCCGATCCCTAACTCCATGGGACAATCCCCCGATGGACCCCGGCGACGGCCCCAGCTTCATCGCGATGATCGCCCTAGTAGCCATCGTCGTCGCGACAGTGATCCTCGTCTTCTTCGGCATCGGCTACGGAATCGGCCGGATGTTCCTCTAGGCTGCCCGCACCTATGGCTCTCTCCGCGATCTTCGGCATAACGAACGACGGGTTGAACCTCGCGGTCAACCTGCTGCTGCTTTTCCTGGTCGTCCTCTGGCTGGCGCTGGTCTTCTGGACTCACGCCGACGCCAAGCGCCGGATCGCCGATCCGATGCTCGTCGGCTGCGCGACGGTCGCGGCGATCTTTCCGTTCGTCGGCACGATCGTCTACATGGTCGTTCGCCCGCCCGAGTACCTCGAGGACGTCCATGAGCGCGAGCTCGAGATCGCGGCTGCCGAGGCCCGTCTCGCCGCTGCTCACGAGCATGCCTGCCCCTACTGCGAGTACCCGGTCGAGCGCTCCTTCCTGCGCTGCCCAAGTTGTCTGCGTCGGCTCAAGGAGCCCTGTGGCACTTGCGCCAAGCCGCTCGATCCGCGCTGGAAGATCTGCCCGTACTGCGAGGCCGAGGTGCCCGAGCGCGCGAAGCCGCAGCAGCGTCGTCGCAGTGGCGGTGGCGGTCGCGGCCGGCCGGCGGCTTCCAGCGAGGGCGAGGCACGTCCGAAGACCCAGAAACGTCCGGCCGCCAAGGCCGACCAGCGGCCGGCGACCAGCGCTGGCAGCCGCAGCACATCGGCTGAGCCGCGGCGCGAGCGTCAGCCCGCGCCCGCCGAGCCGCGGACCCAGGCCGAGCGGCCGTCCAGCGGTCCGCCGCCGCGCCAGTAACCCCTAACCGAAGGAGCACCATCGTGGACAGGACCCTGATCCTGGTCAAGCCGGACGCGTTCGAGCGCAATCTGACTGGCGAGGTAATCGCCCGTTTTGAGCGCAAGGGCCTGAGGATCGCCGCGCTGAAGCAGATGACCGTCGCGCGTGAGACCGCCGAGCAGCACTATGCCGAGCACAGCGAGCGGCCGTTCTTCGGCGAGCTGGTCGACTTCATCACCGGCGGTCCGCTGGTCGCGCTGGTGCTCGAGGGCCACGAGGCCGTCAAGGCCGCCCGCCAGCTGATCGGCGCGACCAACCCGATCGAGGCCGCGCCGGGATCGATTCGCGGCGACTTCGGTCTCGAGGTTCAGACGAACCTCGTCCACGGCTCCGACTCGCCCGAGTCCGCCGCGCGCGAGATCGGGATCTTCTTCCCCGAGCTGGGCTAGCGCTGTGCCGGGTCCCCGGCTCACCCTCGCGTCGCGCTCGCCGCAGAGGCGGGCGATCCTCGAGCAGATCGGCGTCGACTTCGATGTCGTCGTGCCGGACGTCGAGGAGCTGACCGAGGGCGAGCCGGGCGCCGTCGTGCTGGAGAACGCGCTGCGCAAGGCGCGTGCGGTCAGCGGCGAGCTGGTGCTCGGCTGCGACACGGAGGTCTACTTCGACGGGCACGTTTACGGCAAGCCGCGTGACGAGGCGGAGGCCGAGGCCTTTCTACGTGAGCTCTCCGGCCGCGAGCACCAGGTCGTCTCGGGGCTGGCGCTGATCGAGGCGGGGGAGGAGCGCACCGCCACCGTCTGGACCGGCGTGACCTTTCGCCAGCTCGACGAGCCGACCCTGCGCTGGTATCTCGACAGCGGCGAGTGGCGCGAGCGCGCCGGTGGCTATGCCATCCAGGCCAGGGGCGCGGCGTTGGTTGCCGCGATCGACGGCGACTACCTCAACGTGGTCGGTCTGCCACTGGCTACCCTGCTTGAACTGAAGCCTTCCTTGCCGCTTTCACACCACTAGTTGCGCAGCCCGTATCCTGGGTTCTCCTCCGATGGGCATCTTCTCCAACCTCACAGGAATGGGCGGCCGCGACATGGCGGTCGACCTCGGCACCGCCAACACGCTCGTCTACGTGCGTGGACGCGGGATCGTGCTCTCCGAGCCGTCTGTCGTTGCGATCGATTCGCGCACCGCCGAGGTGCACGCGGTCGGGATCGAGGCGAAGCGGATGCTCGGCCGTACGCCGGGGACGATCCAGGCGATCCGGCCGCTCAAGGACGGCGTGATCGCCGACTTCGACGTGACCGAGCAGATGCTGCGCCACTTCATCCAGAAGGTCCACCAGAACCGCTGGGCGCACCCGCGCGTCGTGGTCTGTGTGCCTTCCGGGGTGACCGGCGTGGAGAAGCGCGCGGTCGAGGAGGCCTGTCTGTCCGCCGGCGCGCGGCAGGCGTATCTGATCGAGGAGCCGATGGCCGCGGCGATCGGCGCCGGCCTGCCGGTCGGGGAGCCGACCGGAAACATGGTCGTCGACATCGGCGGCGGCACCAGCGAGGTTGCGGTGATCTCGCTCGGTGGCATCGTCGTGTCGCAGTCGATCCGCATCGGCGGCGACGAGCTCGACGAGGCGATCATCAACTACGTCAAGCGCGAGTACAAGCTGATGATCGGGCAGCAGACCTCCGAGGAGGTCAAGCTCGAGATCGGCTCGGCGTTCCCGCTGCGCGAGGAGATGCAGGCCGAGATTCGTGGCCGCGACCTCGTATCCGGGCTGCCGAAGACGGTCGTGCTGACCAGCGAGGAGGTTCGCCTGGCGCTCGAGGAGCCGCTGCAGGCGATCATCGACGCGGTCAAGGAGACACTCGACCGCACCCCGCCGGAGCTGGCCTCGGACATCATGGACCGCGGCATCATGCTCGCCGGCGGCGGAGCGCTGCTGCAGGGGCTCGACGAGCGCCTGCGCGACGAGACCCAGATGCCGGCTCACCTCGCCGAGTCCCCGCTCACCTGCGTGGCGGTCGGATCCGGTCGCAGCCTCGAGGAGTTCGAGGCAATTCACCGCGCCAACAAGAATTCCCGAAACGGTCGGCGCCGCTAAGCACGGCGCCGGAGGAGTCCGGACGTGTTCGACAGCAAGGTGATCCGCCGTAGGAGGGCGGCGCTCGCGATATTCGTGGTGCTCTCGATCGGCATGCTGACGGTCTACTTCGGCGAGTCCGGAGGCGGTGTCTTCCACACCTTCCAGCGCGGCGCCCAAGAGGCGTTCGCACCGCTCGAGACCGGAGCCAGCCGTGCGCTGAAGCCGGCGCGCGACCTCTTCGGCTGGTTCGGCGACACGCTCGACGCGAAGGGTGAGAACGAGGATCTGCGCGCCGAGGTCGAGCAGTTGCGGCGCCAGCTCGGTGTCGCCGAGACCGCACGTCATGACGCCCGCGAGCTGCGCGCTCTGGTCGGGTTGACCGAGAGCGACAGCTATCCGCAGGGCACCGACCCGGTCGGTGCGCGGGTGATCGTGCGCTCGCCGACGGTCTGGTACTCGACGCTGAAGATCGACAAGGGGTCCAACGACGGAGTTCGCCGCGATCAGCCGGTCGTGGCCGCCGGTGGCCTCGTCGGGAAGATCACCGATGTGACCGGCGGCACCGCGGAGGTGACGCTGATCACCGACTCGTCGAGTGCGGTCTCAGCCCAGGTGATGCCCAACGGGGCGACCGGGATCGTCCATCCCGTCGTCGGCGACCCGAACGACCTGCTGCTCGACTACATCACCAAGGGCCGTCGCGTGACCGAGGGGACGACCGTGGTCACGAGCGGCTTCGAGTCCGACGGCGTGCAGTCGATCTTCCCGCGCGGGATCGCGATCGGCCGCGTCACGAAGGTCGATCCGCAGGAGGCCGAGCAGTTCCAGCGCGTGCACGTCAAGCCGCTCGCTGACATCCGTGGGATCGATTACGTTCAAGTCCTGACCGAGCGCGGCGTCAGCACCCAGGCTGGAGTGCCGCTCCAGTGAGGACGACCCCGAGCGCATTTGCCCGCTGCGGCGCGCTCGCGCTGGTCGCGGTGATCCTCCAGGTCTCCGGCCTCGGCAGCGGACGCGTGTTTTGCGCCTATGTCGATCTGGTGCCGCTGGTCGTGGCGGCTGTCGCGATCTATGCGGGGTCGATCCCCGGTGCCGCGATGGGCTTTGCCACCGGGCTGCTGCTCGATCTGCTCGTCGGTCAGACGATGGGCGCGTCTTCGCTCGTGCTGACCGCCGTCGGCTACGGCGCCGGCCGCTACCGCGAGGTGCGCGATCCGGCCCACGGCCTGATGCCGATCCCGGTCGGTGCGGTCGCTACCTTCGCCTGGGTGCTCGCCTACGCGGCTGTCTCGTTCATGCTCGACGTCGGCGCGACGGTGAGCTGGCTGGTCGTCCGCGAGATGGTCGCCACGACGATCCTCGGCGCGATCCTCGCGCTGCCGGTGTTCGCGATCTGTCGTCGCGTCCTGCGGCCCGTCCTGCTCGTCGATCCGCTCGACCTGCGCAGGCGGCGCAAGGCGCCGCTCGAGACCGGTCCGATCGGGCTGCGCGGGTTGGGGGCCTGACGTGTACCTCGATCCAGGCGACCGGCCATCGCTGACGCCGCAGCTCGCGATGCGCGTGGCAATCCTCGGCGGGATCGCGCTGCTTGCCTTCGCGTTCGTCTTCTTCCGCCTCTGGTACCTGCAGGTGTTGTCGGGGGACACCTATCGCGCTGAGGCCAACGACAACCGCATCCGCCAGATCAAGGTCCAGGCGCCGCGCGGGGAGATCGTCGATCGCGACGGGCAGGTGCTCGTCGAGAACCGCGTCGCGCTTGCGGTCAAGGTCTCGCCGAAGCTGCTGCCGGACGGCGAGGCGGAGCGGCGCGTGGTCTATCGCCGGCTGGCGAAGGTGCTCGATATGCGTCCGCGCGGGATCGAACGTCGCGTCGAGAAGCAACTGCGTGACCTGCCGTATGCGATGGCGACGGTCAAGCAGGACGTCGACCAGGACATCGTCGCCTACCTGCTCGAGCACCGGTCGGACTTCCCCGGCGTCGAGCCGGAGCGCGTCTTCGTCCGCCAGTACCCGCAGGGCGAGACCGGAGCGCACCTCTTCGGCTACAGCCGCGAGATCAGCCAGGAGGAGCTCGACAGCGGGCGTTTCCCGGATGTCGCGATCGGCGACATCGTCGGCAAGCAGGGCATCGAGGCGCAATACGACCGCTTCCTACGCGGTCGCAACGGCGCGACGCGGGTCCAGGTCGATGCCCTCGGTCGGGTCAGGGGCCAGCTCCCCGACGCCCGTTCGCCCGAGCAGGGGCGCCAGCTGAGACTCGCGATCGACCTCGGTGTCCAGGAGGCGGGCCAGGCCTCGATGGCCGGTCGGCCTGGAGGATTCGTGGCGATGGACATCCAGGACGGCGAGGTGCTTGGACTCGGCAGCTCGCCATCTTTCGATCCGAACTTCTTCTCACGTCCTTTCACGACCGCGGAGTACAAGGCGCTGGAGTCGGAGGAGGCGGGCAAGCCGCTGTTCAACCGTGCGATCCAGGGCGGCTATCCAGCCGGCTCGACGTTCAAGTTGGTGACGGCGACAGCCGCCCTCGAGGGCGGCTTGATCACTCCCAGCGATGTCGTCAACGACGGCGGCTCGATCAGGATCGGCGACATCGACTTCATCAACGCGGGCAAGGCTGTCAACGGCCCCGTCGATTTGCGTCGCGCGCTGTCGGTCTCCAGCGACGTCTACTTCTACCTGCTCGGCCAGGAGGCGGACAGCAGCGGCGACGGGCTGCTGATCCAGCGCTGGGCGAACAAGCTGGGGATCGGTCGTGAGACGGGGATCGACCTACCCAACGAGCAGATTGGCCGCGTGCCGACTCCCGAGTGGCGCAACGACTGGTACAAGCGCGGCCTGACCGATCGGCCCTGGACCGTCGGCGACAACGTCAACTTCTCGATCGGTCAGGGAGACCTGCTGACCAATCCGCTCCAGATGGCGATCGCCTACGCGGCAGTCGCCAACGGCGGCAAGGTGGTCAAGCCCCATCTCGGCCTGCGGATCGAGGACTCGACCGGCCGGGTCCTGCAGGAGCTCGCCTCGCCGCCGGCGCGTCGCGTGAAGGTCGCCCCCGAGTATCGCCAGGCGATCCTCGAGGGGCTCCATTCGGCGGCCAACGATCCGGGCGGAACCTCGACGCCGGTCTTCGAGACCTTCCCAGTGGAGATCGCCGGCAAGACCGGCACCGCCGAGACGCCCCAGGGTGACCAGTCCTGGTACGTCGCGCTCGCTCCGTACCCGAACCCACGCTACGTCGTCGCCGTGACGATCGAGGGCGGCGGCTTCGGCGCCGAGGCGGCGGCGCCCGCAGTGCGCCAGATCCTGACCCCGCTGCTCGACGTCGAGGACGACGGCGAGGTCCTCACCGGGACGGCGCCGGACTAGCCGGTGAGTAGGGTGGACCACTGATGCAGGCGACCCCTCTCGGCGCCACCGTGCGCGAGTTCCGAGACCGCTCGGGACCGAGCTTCGTCCGGATCGACGTGCTGCTGCTGTTGGCGGTGCTCGGCCTGACGGCATGCTCGCTCTACACGATCGGCGAGGCCACCCGCGACGACATCGCCGGCAGCCCACACCACTTCCTCTACCGCCAGATCGTCTTCGTGACGATCGGGATCTGCCTGATGCTCGTCATCTCGCGGCTCGACTACACACGCCTGCGCGAGTGGAAGGCACAGATCTACGCTGTGCTGATCGGCGGCATCATGCTCGTCTTTGCCTTCGGCGCCGTCACCCGCGGCTCGCGCCGCGCGATCGAGCTCGGCTTCTTCGAGTTGCAGTTCTCAGAGCTCGGCAAGATCCTGCTGGTCGTCGCGCTCTCGGCGGTAGTCGTCGATCGGGTCCGCCAGATCGGCGACCGCCGGACGACCGGCATCGTGATGTTGATGGCGCTGATCCCAGCGTTGCTGGTGATCTCTCAGGACCTCGGCAGCGGGATGGTCTACATCTCGATCGCGCTCGTGATCCTGTTCGTCGCCGGCGCACCATGGACGCACTTCGCGGCGCTCGGGGCGCTCGCCGCGACCGCGGCGGCGATCGTCCTGATCGGCGCTCCGGCGCTAGGCGTCGAGGTACTACAGCCCTACCAGCAGGACCGTCTCACGGCCTTCCTCAACCCCTCGGAGAACCCCGACGAGAAGGGCTACCAACAACTTCAATCACAGGTCGCGATCGGCGCCGGCGGCAAGACCGGCCGCGGCGATCAAGCGACCCAAACCAAGTTCGACTTCCTACCCGAGCACCACACCGATTTCATCTTCTCCGTAGTCGGCGAGGAGTTCGGCTTCATGGGGGCGGCGCTAGTGCTGTCCCTCTTCGCACTGCTGATCTGGCGCACGCTGCGCATCCTCACGATGGCCAAGGATCTGTTCGGCACACTGATCGTGGCCGGCGTTCTTGCAATGCTTATGCATCAGATCTTCATAAACGTGGGCATGACCATCGGGATAATGCCGATCACCGGCATCACGCTGCCTCTCATGAGTTACGGCGGATCCTCGGTCATCGCCACCTTCATTGCTCTCGGACTTCTGCAGAGCGTCCACGCGCATGCGCGCGAGACGGCGTTCGCGAAGGGCCGGGACCTAGTCATATGAGAAGAGGACCTTTTGAAAAAGCAAGTACTTGTCACGGCCGACCGTGGCGAGACACGAGTAGCCATCCTCGAGGCGGAGGGCACGCTCTCCGCTGAGGACGGCAAGCCAAAGGGCGACGGCGGCGGAGGCCGTCCGCCACAACAGAAGAAAGACGACTGGAAGGTCGCCGAGCTCTACGTCGAGCGGCGCGGATCGCGCTCGATCGTCGGCAACATCTACAAGGGCCGCGTCGACAACGTGCTGCCCGGCCTCGAGGCGGCTTTCGTCGACATCGGGCTCGACAAGAACGGCTTCCTGCACGCCGACGACATCGTCATGGAGGGTGTGGAGGTCGCACGCCGTGGCCGTGGCGGCGGCAAGGGCCGCCAGATCGGCGACCTGCTCAAACCAGGCCAGGAGATCGTCGTCCAGGCGATCAAGGACCCGCTGAAGTCGAAGGGCTCGCGCCTTTCGATGCAGCTCTCGATCGCCGGCCGCTACCTCGTCTACACCCCGCAGGGTGAGGGCGTCGGCGTATCGCGCCGGCTCGAGGACAAGGAGCGCGACCGTGTGCGCCGAGAGGCCAAGGGCCTCGAGGTCGGCGAAGGCGGAGTGATCGTCCGGACCGCCGCCCAGGGAGCGAAGCGGGCCGACTTCGAGCACGAGATCAAGTACCTCCACAAGCTGCATGAGGTGCTCCAGCAGCGCGCCAAGGACGCCAAGGCGCCGGCGATGATCTTCCAGGAGGCCGACCTGTCGGTCCGCGTGGTGCGCGACATCTTCTCGAAGCAGTTCGACCGCGCGATCGTCGACGACGAGCAGCAGCACCACCGCCTGCAGTCGTTCTTCAACCGCACGGCGCCCGAGCTGCTGGCGCGGCTCGAGCTGTACGAGGACAAGAAGACGCCGCTGTTCGAGAAGTACGAGATCGACAAGGAGATCCACTCGACGCTGCACCGCCGCGTCGACCTGCCCTCCGGTGGCTATCTGATCATCGACTACACCGAGGCGTTGACGGTCATCGACATCAACTCGGGCTCGTTCGTCGGGCGCGGCAAGGGCGCTCGGCTCGAGGACACGATCACCAAGACCAATCTCGAGGCCGCCGAGGAGGCCGTCCGCCAGCTGCGGCTGCGCGACATCGGTGGGATCATCGTCATCGACTTCATCGACATGGCGCGCGCTCGCAACCGCGATGCCGTGCTCAAGACGCTGCGCAAGTCGCTCGACGAGGACCGCACCAAGACCTATGTCGTCGAGATCTCGCCGCTCGGCCTGGTCGAGATGACGCGTCAGAACGTCACCGAGGGCGTCCGCGAGATCCTCACCAAGACTTGCCCCACCTGCGATGGGGAGGGCGTCGTCCTGTCAGAGGAGTCGGTCTCGATCGACGCCGAGCGCCGTCTGCGTGAGCTCGCCGCCGAGCGGCCCGAGCCCGAGGCCTACCTGATCCAGATCCACCCACGCGTCGCGGCATTGCTCGCCGGCGGCGTCGGCCGGCCACTGCTCCAGATCGAGGAAGAGACCGGCAAGAGCTTCCACTTCGAGGGTTCCGAGGCGCTGCCGCTCGACCACTTCGCAGTCTCGATGGAGGGGTCGCGGGAGGAGGTCGAGCAGCGTGCGCTGCCGTTCGCCGAGGGCGATGAGGTGCTCGTCACGATCGAGGAGCCGCACATGTACGACGAGGACGCCGCCGTCGCGAAGCTGGACGGCTACGTCATCTCGGTCGCCAAGGCGGGCCGGCTGATCGGCAAGAAGACGCTCGTGCGGATCGAGAAGGTTGCCCGCTCGGCTGCTTCGGCAACGCTGGTCGAGGGCGCTGAGATCAGCGATGCGGCGCCGTCCAACGGCGCCGCGGCGCCGAAGGCATCCGACCCCGATTCCAAGCAGCCGCGGCGTCGCGGACGGCGCGGCGGGCGCGGTCGGCGCAAGAAGGCCGAAGCCTCAGCGGACAAGGACTGAGCCAGTCGCTACACTGCCTGGCCGGCGCTCCCGGTGGGGCGCCCTTTTTAAGTCATGTACGCAATCGTCAAAGTCGGAGGCAAGCAGTACCGCGTCGAGAAGGGGGACTCCCTGCTCGTCGATCGCATGCCCGACGACGAGGGCGCCAAGGTGGCGCTGCGGCCGTTGCTGTTCAAGGACGACTCCGACGACGCGGTCTTCGCCAGCTCCGACCTCGAGAAGGTCAAGGTCGAGGCCGTCGTCAAGGGCCACGAGCGCGGTCCGAAGATCCACGTCCTGAAGTTCAAGCCAAAGCGTGGCTACAAGCGGCGCATGGGTCACCGTTCGGACCTCACCCGGCTCGAGATCGGCGACATCAAGCTGCTCACCCGCAAGCCGGCTGCCGCGAAGACCGCGGACGAGCCGAAGGCCGAGGCCGCTGCGGAGCCGAAGGCGGCGCCGAAGAAGGCGCCCGCCAAGAAGCCTGCCGCCAAGGCCGAGACCGCGGAGGCCACTCCGAAGAAGGCGCCGGCGAAGAAGCCTGCCGCCAAGAAGCCTGCCGCGAAGGCTGCCGCCGACAAGCCGGCTGCCGAGAAGAAGCCGGCGGCGAAGAAGCCTGCGGCCAAGAAGCCGGCCGCGAAGAAGGAGGACGGCGATGGCGCATAAGAAGGGTCTTGGATCCAGCCGCAACGGCCGCGACTCGAACGCCCAGCGTCTCGGCGTCAAGGTCTTCTCCGGCCAAGCGGTCACCGGCGGCGAGATCATCGTCCGCCAGCGCGGTACCCGCTTCAAGCCAGGCGACGGCGTCGGCATCGGCAAGGACGACACGATCTTCGCCACCCGCCCGGGCACGGTCCAGTTCAAGACCAAGCACCGCGGCCGCTTCATCTCTGTAGAGCCTGTTGCTGAGTAGTTAGGACTCGGCGGGGCTGCCCGCGGGTCCTGTCTCTTGGAGTGCACCGTTCGCAAGCTCGCGTCGTGAACCCGGAGAGCCGAGTGCTCGCAAGCTCCGCCTCAAACGCAAAATGCGTCGCCACCCGCGGAGGCGGCGCCCGTCCAGGACCTAGGATCGTCTGATGTTCCATGACCGCGCCAGGATCTTCGTAGCTGCCGGCGCTGGTGGTTCGGGCTGTGTGTCGTTCCGGCGGGAGGCTCATGTGCCCAAGGGCGGGCCGGATGGCGGGGATGGGGGCGAGGGGGGCGATGTCGTCCTGGTCTGCGATCCCTCGCGGAGGGATCTGTCCGAGTTCCACCGTGGTGGGCACTACAAGGCGAAGCGTGGGGGGCATGGGGAGGGCGGGCAGCGGCATGGGGCGACGGCTGAGCCGATGGAGCTGTTGGTGCCGCCGGGGACGGTTGCCGAGGATGAGGAGCGGGGGGCGCGCTGGGAGCTGACGGAGCCAGGGCAGCGGGCTGTGGTGGCGAAGGGCGGGCGGAGCGGGAGGGGTAACAAGGCCTTTGCGGGACCGACGCGGCAGACGCCGCGGTTGGCTGAGCGGGGGTTGGCTGGCGATGAGGGCTGGCTGGAGCTGCGGTTGCGGCTGCTGGCTGACGCTGGGCTGGTTGGGCTGCCGAATGCGGGGAAGAGCTCGCTGCTGGCGCGGCTGACTGCCGCGCGGCCGAAGGTGGCGGGCTACCCGTTCACGACGATCTCGCCGGTGTTGGGGACGATCGAGGCGGATGAGCGGCAGCTGGTGGTAGCGGACATCCCGGGATTGATCGAGGGGGCGAGCGCGGGAGCCGGGTTGGGGCACGAGTTCCTGGCGCATGTGGAGCGCTGCCGGGTGCTGGTGCACGTGTTGGATCTGGCTCCCTTGGACGGGTCGGATCCCGTGGAGAACCATGTTGCTGTCGAGAACGAGCTGCGTGAGCATGGGCATGGACTGGCCGAGCTGCCGCGGATTCTGTGCCTCTCGAAGGCGGATCTGGTGGCGCCGGAGGAGGTCGAGGCAGCGATCGCGGAGTGGCGTGAGCGACTTGGCTTGGGTTCCGAGCCGGCTATCGACGCGACGGCTGAGGAGCTAGCCGTGGGAGCGGTGCAGCCGACGGGCGAGCGAGTGCTCGATGTCGTAGCGACGTCTTCGGCGGTCGGGACGGGGCTCGAGGAGCTACGCGCCGCGATCGTGCGGGCGGTTCCGGCGGACGAGGCGCCAGTCGTAGCGCCGGCCGAGGTGGTGGCGGAGCATCGCGTCTATCGCCCGGGCGCCAACGACGCCTTCTACGTCGAGCGCACCGACTCGGGCGGCTACCGGGTCACCGGGATGCGTGTGGAGCGGCTGCTGGCGCGCCATGACCTCGAGAACGAGGAGGCCCAGCGCTACGTCGAGGACCGGCTGCGCCGCATGGGCGTGATCGCGATGCTGGAGTCCGCCGGCTTCGAGCCCGGCGACGACGTCGAGATCGCGGGCACGGTTTTCGAGCTGGACCCTGGATAGCCTGCGCGAATGGCTTCGCTAGTGGTGAAGATGGGGTCGAGCATCGTGGCCGACCCGACGGGGGAAGTTCGGGCCGACGTGCTCGCGCAGATCTGCGATGCCGTGGCTGCCCGGCACGCCGCGGGCGACGAGGTCGTGCTGGTCACCTCAGGGGCGATCGCGCGCGGGATGCGGCTGATGGACCTGCCGGCGCGGCCGGCGGCGATGGAGGAGCTGCAGGCGGCCTCGGCGGTCGGACAGGGGAAGCTCTACCGGACCTATGACGAGCTGCTGGCGGCGCGCGACGTACCGAGTGCGCAGGTGCTTCTGACCTTCTTCGACATGTCGGCGCGGACGCACTACCTCAACGCGCGCCACACGCTGCGCAAGCTGCTCGACTGGGGTGTCGTGCCGGTGATCAACGAGAACGACACGACGACGACCGACGAGATCTCGTTTGGGGACAACGACTTCCTCGCCGCTCAGGTGGCGATCCTGCTCGGCTCCGACCGGCTGGTGCTGCTGACCAGCACCGACGGTCTCTACAGCGCCGATCCGACGCTCGACCCGAGTGCCCGCCCGGTCGCCGAGATATCGAGCATCGAGCAGCTCGAGGAGCTCGACATCGGCTTCTCGTCGTCGCCGCTCGGCTCGGGCGGGATGCGTTCGAAGGTCGTCGCCGCCGAGATGGCGACCGCGGCTGGCATTCCCGTGACGATCACGACCGGGCTCGATCCCGAGACCGTCGGCCAGGCGCTCGAGGGCGCCACCGTCGGGACGCTCTTCCACCCACAGGACGGGCGCGTGTCGAGCTTCAAGCTGTGGCTGAAGTACGCCAAGCCGACCCACGGCTCCCTGACCGTCGACGACGGCGCCGAGCGGGCGCTGCGCGAGCGCGGGACGAGCCTGCTGCCGGACGGGATCGTCGACGTGCGCGGCGATTTCGAGGCCGGCGACGCGGTCGAGATCCGGCCCGCCGCCGGTGGCGGACGACCGATCGGCAAGGGGATCGTCAACTACTCGGCGGCCGAGCTGCGGCGGATCAAGGGGATGAAGTCCGAGGCGGTGCTGGAAGCGATTCCGCGCGCCGCCGAGGAGGCCGTCCACCGCGACTACTTCGTGTTGGATTGAGAACCGGGGGCTCGCGCCCCGGACCCCCATGGCGCCTGGCCGGTCGGTGGGGGCTCCTTCTCCTTCGGCTCGAGTGGTCGCACCTGGGTCGTTACTCTGCCTGTATGGCAACGACCGCCCAGTCGGTAGCTGACGTTTGCATGGCCGCGCGCGAGGCTTCGCGTGCGCTCGCGACCGCCAGCGACCAGACCAAGGACGCCGCGCTGGAGGCGATGGCGAGCGCGCTCGAACAGCGGCTCGGCGAGGTGCTCGAGGCCAATGAGCGCGACATGGCGGCCGGTGTCGAGGCGGGCCTCTCAGCTGCGCTGCTCGACCGGCTGAAGCTCGACGAGACGCGCGTGCGGGGGATCGCCGCCGACGTGCGCAAGATCGCGGCGCTGCCCGATCCGGTCGGCGAGGTGCTCGAGGGCTGGCGTCTGGAGAACGGCTTGGAGATGCGCAAGCTGCGCGTCCCGCTCGGTGTCGTGGCCGTCGTCTACGAGGCGCGGCCGAACGTGACGATCGACTGCTCCGCGCTCTGCTTGAAGTCGGGTAACGCGATCGTGCTGCGTGGATCGTCGGCCGCGACCCACTCGAACGCGGTGCTGGCCGAGGTGGCCGGCGCGGCGGTCGAATCGGCGGGGCTACCGCGCGCCGCGGTGTCGCTGGTTGCTGGAGGCGGGCGTGAGGAGCTCGCCGAGCTGGCGACCCAGGCCGGCGTCGTCGACCTGATCATCCCGCGCGGTGGCGAGGGCCTGAAGGCCGCGCTGCAAGAGGTCGCGACGGTTCCCGTCATCTACGCGGCGGCCGGCAACTGCCACGTCTACGTCGACGCCAGCGCCCATCTCGACGACGCGCTGAAGATCGTGCTGAACGCCAAGGTCCAGCGGCCCGGTGTCTGCAACTCGGCCGAGACGTTGCTCGTCCACGCCGATGCGGCGCCTGAGTTCCTGCCGCGTGTGCTCGGCGAGTTGCGTGAGGCCGGTGTCGAGCTCCGCACCGATGCACGTACGCGTTCGCTCGCCGGCGATCTCGCCGACTCGCTCGGCGTCGCTGACGAGGACGACTGGGCGACCGAGTACCTGGCGCTGATCCTGGCGGTCAAGGTCGTCGACTCGCTCGACGAGGCGATCGACCACGTCAACCGCTACAGCTCCGGCCACTCCGAGGCGATCGTCACCGATTCGACCGAGTCCGCCGAGCGCTTCACCCACGCCGTCGACGCCGCCTGCGTCTACGTCAACGCTTCGACACGCTTCACCGACGGCGGAGTGTTCGGCATGGGCGCCGAGATCGGCAACTCGACGCAGAAGCTGCACGTGCGCGGTCCGATCGGCGTCCGCGAGCTGACGACCTACAAGTACGTGGCCGAGGGCACCGGCCAGATCCGCGAGTGAGCGTCGTCGGCAGCGGACAGCGCGATCGTGTCGGGATCCTCGGCGGCGCGTTCAACCCGCCACATCTCGGTCACCTCTGGCTTGCGCAGGAGGCTCACACCCGGCTCGGCCTCGACCGCGTCCTGCTGGTGCCGTTCGGAGAGCCACCGCACCGTGTGCTCGACGCCGACCCCGGCCCGCGGGAGCGGCTACGGCTCGCGCAGATCGCCGCGAGCGACGACGACCGCCTCGTCGTGTCGCCGATCGAGACCAACCGCTCCGGTCCGTCCTACATGGCCGACACACTGACCCTCTTGAGAGAGATCGAGCCTGCCGCCGAACTGATGCTGATCTTGGGCGCCGACCAGGCGATGAAGCTGCGCAGCTGGCATGAGCCGGAGCAGGTCTTGGAGCTGGCGCGGCTCGCGGTCGCCGACCGCGGCGGTGTGGGGCGCGACGATGTCGCCGCCGAGCTCGACGGGCTAGCGGGCGCCGACGCGATCGAGGGCTTCGAGATGCCGCGGATCGAGGTCAGCTCGACGCTTGTCCGCGCGCGCGTCGCCGCCGGCCTTCCGATCCGCTACCTCGTGCCGGATGCCGTCGCCGAGCACATCGCGACGACCGGCCTCTATCGCGCAGCCTCCGGCGTGGAGGCCGCCCGATGAACGCCGAGCAGTCCGCGACCGCCGACGGCGCCGCCCTCGACTCGGAGCAGCTCGCCAACCGGATCGCCGAGATCGCGTCCGACCGCAAGGCGATCGACATCCGCGTCGTCGACGTCCGTGGCCTCGTCAGCTACACCGACTACCTCGTCATCTGCTCCGGCAACACCGAGCGCCAGACGACCGCGATCCGCGATGCGATCCACAAGGAGCTCAAGGACGACAACGGCCTGATGCCGCGCCGCTCCGAGGGAGCGGGTGAGGCGCGCTGGATCCTGCTCGACTATCTCGACTGCGTCACCCACATCTTCACGCCCGACGCGCGCGACTTCTACCGCCTCGACAAGCTCTGGGGCGACGCCCCGCAGCGCAGCGTCGACTGACCGTCGCGTCCGCGCCTCGCTAGACTCAGCGCTCTTCGAGGGGCTATAGCTCAGCTGGAAGAGCGCCGCCATGGCATGGCGGAGGTCGTCGGTTCGAGCCCGACTAGCTCCACTCTGAAAGGCTGCGGCCGTGATCAGGCACGCAGATCCCGAGATCGACAGCGGCGCATGCGCGACGATCTATGCGCCGTATGTCGCGGGCGCCGCGACTTCGTTCGAGGAGCTGGCGCCTGACGCCGACGACTTCGCGGAGCGGATCGAGCGGGTGTCGAAGACACATCCGTGGCTGGTCACCGAGCGCGACGGCGTGGTGGCGGGGTTTGCATATGCGGCGCCGCACCGGGCGCGGCCGGCATATCGCTGGACGGCTGAGACGAGCGTCTACGTGGCGAACGGGCATCAGCGCGCGAGCGTCGGACGCGAGCTATACGGCGCTCTGATCGACCTGCTGCGTCGCCAGGGCTTGCACGTCGCCCTGGCGGGGATCACGTTGCCGAACGACGCCAGCGTCGGCCTGCATACTGCGCTCGGCTTCGAGCGGGTCGGGACCTACCGCCAGATTGGCTACAAAGCCGGCGCGTGGCGCGACGTGAGCTGGTGGCAACTCGTCCTACATCCTGATGGCGACGGACCACCAGCGGAGCCACTTGGCCCGCAGCGTCTCGACGCGGCATAGACTCGGGCAGATGGTTGCGTCTCCGCTGCAACCGCTTGCCAAGGCGGCGCTGATCGCCCTGATGGCGCTCGGCAGCATCCTGCTCTGGATCGGCTCGCCGCTCGGTTGGCTCTGGATCGCCTCGCAGATGCAGAAGGACACCCAGGCTGCCGGCTTTGGGCCGTACATGGTGGTGCTATTCGGGATCGCGATCACCGCGGTGGTGCTCGCCAAGCTCCTCCAGCGGCTGAACCGGCTCTACGGGGTGGTCGCCGGTGTTGACGAGCCGGTGCGGGTGGTGCTGCCTTGGCATCGCGGGCTGCGTGGCGAGAACGAGGGCCGGCCGCCGCGCACGGTGCTCGACGTCGTGATGGTGATCAGCGTTGCGATCGGTGTGATCGCGCTGACGATCTGGTTCTTCTTCTTCGCCGGCTCTTCGCTGCCGGTCTAGCCGGGGCGGCGCTCAGGCGCTGATGTCGCGGCGGCGCAGCAGAATCGCGCCGGCGATGGCGAACAACGCGGCATAGCCGAGCAGCAGCAGTCCACCTGCTACCTGGCCGATCTCCGCACCGCCGTCGAACTGGGTGTCGCTGACGGCGGCGATCGCACCGCCGATGCCGTAGTCCTCGATCCAGCCGCCGACCTTCGGGATCGCCGTCAGCAGCGGCTCGATCATGAAATACCAGGCGAGTCCCCCGATCACCGCGCCGACCTGGTTGCGGATCACCGCCCCGACTCCGACGCCGATCGCCGCGAGCAGCGCGATGCAGACCACTCCGCCGACGACCTGCTCGACTCCGTCGCCAAGTGGCAGCCCGGTTGGGATGTCACGCAGCGGCAGGATGATCCACATCAGGATCGCCGCTAGCGCGTAGGCGACGACGCCGAGCACCAAGCCGGCGGTGACGTGCGCCGACAGCTTCGCGATCATCAGACGCATCCGGTCCGGCGTCGCGAGCAAGGTCGGCGTGATCGTGCCGTGGCGGAACTCCGTGCTCACGGCGAGGAGGCCAAGCACGAGAGCGAACGGTTGGGCGAGCCCGGCGACGTCGAGCAGGTCGACGCCCGGCGTGGAGCCGGCGTCGAAGGAGTCGGCCGCGGCCTGTGCACCGGCGATCAGCGCGACGAGGGCGAGCGTCGCGATCACGACGCCGAGGAAGGTCCTCGTAGTGCGCAGCTTCAACAGCTCGCTGCGGATCGCATCGCTCATGCCGCCTGCTCCTCGTCGGCGGTCTCTGGCTGCTCGTCGGATGTCAGCTCGAAGAAGACCTCCTCGAGCGTTTGCCCGGCTGAGGCGAGCTCGGAGATGTGGATGCCGTTGGCGGCGATCAGCGCGCCGACCTGCTCGCCGCTGCGGTCTGCGACGACGATCGCGCCGTCGTGACCGTCGCTGACCTCGGCGCCGTTGGCGCGCAGTAGCTCGGCAAGCCGACTGACGTCGGGCCCGGCAACGCGCACGCCGCCGCCGCGCCCGGCGAGCAGCTCGCCGATCGGCGCCTGCTCGATCGAGCGACCGCGGTGGATCACGACCACCTCGTCGACGGTCTGGGCGACCTCGGAGAGCACGTGGCTGGAGACCAAGATCGCGCGGCCCTCGGCAGCCAGCGAGCGCAGGAAGTCGCGCAGCCAGCGGATGCCCTGTGGATCGAGTCCGTTGGCCGGCTCGTCGAGCACCAGCACGCGCGGGTCACCGAGCAGCGCTGCTGCCAGGCCGAGCCGTTGACGCATGCCGAGCGAGTAGCCGCCGGCGCGCCGGTTGGCGGCGTCGCTGAGGCTGACGAGCTCGAGCAGCTCATCGACACGCGTGGTGGCGACGCCTGCCGCAAGCGCGATCGCGCGCAGGTGGTTGCGGCCGCTGCGACCAGGATGGAACATGCCCCCGTCGAGCACGGCACCGACGGTCGCCGTCGGGTCGTCGAGATCGGAGTAGGGGCGGCCCTGGATCGTCGCGGTACCAGCGGTCGGCTGGATCAGGCCGAGCAACGCGCGCAGCGTCGTCGTCTTGCCAGCGCCGTTCGGGCCGAGGAAGCCGACGATCTTCCCCGCCTCGACCGAGAACGAGAGATCGTCGACGGCGAGCGTCTTGCCGAACCGCTTGCTGAGGCCGTTCACCTCGATCGCAGGCATCGCCGCATCCTTGCAGGACCGTCAGTCGTCGCACAGATACGCTGCCGTGCGGCATGGCCGCGGAAATCTACGAACCACGCGACATCGAGCGCCGGTGGCAGCGCGTCTGGAACGACGAGCGCACCTGGGAGGTCTCCAACGAGGACGACGGGCGGCCGAAGTCCTACGTGCTCGAGATGCTGCCCTACCCGTCCGGCGAGCCGCACATTGGCCACCTCAAGGTCTATTCGGTCGGCGACGCGATCGCCCACTTCAAGCGCCGCACCGGCCATCGCGTGCTGCATCCGCTCGGCTACGACGCCTTCGGCCTGCCGGCCGAGAACCACGCGATCAAGACCGGCCAGCACCCGCGTGAGTCGACTGAGGCGTCGATCGCCGAGTTCCGGCGCCAGTTCAACGATTGGGGCGTCTCGATCGACTGGTCGCGCGAGCTCGGCACGCACGAGCCGTCCTACTACCGCTGGACACAGTGGCTGTTCCTGCGGCTGTTCGAGAACGGCCTCGCCTACCGCAAGGACGCAGCGGTCAACTGGGACCCTGTCGAGGAGACGGTGCTCGCCAACGAGCAGGTGATCGACGGCCGCGGCGAGCGCTCCGGCGCGCTGGTCGAGAAGCGCCAGCTCGAGCAGTGGTTCTTCAAGATCACCGACTACGCCGACCGGCTGCTCGACGACCTCGACACGATCGACTGGCCGCAGAACGTCGTCACGATGCAGCGCAACTGGATCGGCCGCTCCGAGGGCGCCCAGGTCGTCTTCCACTGCGACGCGCTCGACGCCGACTATCCCGTCTTCACGACGCGGCCCGACACGCTGTTCGGCGCGACCTTCTTCGTGATGGCGCCCGAGCATCCCGACGTGCTTAAGCTCAACAACTCGCCGGAGGTGGCGGAGTACGTCCGGCGCGCGCTGACCGAGTCGGCCGAGGAGCGTGGGGCGGAGGACCGCGAGAAGACCGGCGTCGCGCTCGGCACGACCGTGACCAACCCGGTCAACGGCGAGCAGATCCCGATGTACGTCGCGGACTACGTGCTGATGGAGTACGGCACTGGCGCGATCATGGCCGTCCCGGCCCACGACGAGCGCGACTTCGAGTTCGCGACCAAGCACGGGATCGAGATCCGCCGCGTGATCGAGAACCCGGACGGCGACGACGAGCTTCCCTATTCGGGCGACGGGCCGATGGTCGCCAGCGGCCGCTTCGACGGGCTGCACAACCGCGAGGCCTTCACGCAGATCGTCGAGTGGCTCGGCTCGGAGGGCAAGGGCGAGCTGGCGGTCAACTACCGCCTGCGCGACTGGCTGTTGTCGCGCCAGCGCTACTGGGGCTGCCCGATCCCGATCGTCCACTGCGAGCAGTGCGGGATGGTGCCGGTGCCCGACGACCAGCTGCCGGTCGTGCTGCCCGACATCGAGGACTACAAGCCGAAGGGTCGCTCGCCGCTCGCGGCGGCCGAGGACTGGGTCAACGTCGACTGCCCGAAGTGCGGCGCGCCGGCCAAGCGCGAGACCGACACGATGGACACCTTCGTCGACTCCTCCTGGTACTTCATGCGCTACTGCGACGCGCGCAACGACCAGGCGCCGTGGGACCGCGACGTGCTCGCCTCATGGATGCCGGTCGACCAGTACATCGGCGGCGTCGAGCACGCGATCCTGCACCTGATGTACGCGCGCTTCTTCACGAAGGCGTTCGCGGACATCGGCCTGCTGGATGTCCAGGAGCCGTTCGCGCGGCTGTTCACACAGGGGATGGTCACCCGCGACGGCGCGAAGATGTCGAAGTCGAAGGGCAACGTCGTCAGCCCGCGTGAGCTGGTCGACGAGTTCGGCGCCGACGCCGCGCGCAGCTACATCCTCTACGTCGGCCACCCCGCCGAGGGCGGCGACTGGAACGACAAGGGGATCGAGGGCATTCACCGCTTCCTGGCGCGTCTGTGGCGCGCGGCTGCCGACGCGGCTGCGAACACGGAGGCCTCCGACGGGCCGACCGGCGAGCCGACCGCCGTCCTGCGCAAGGCGCACTGGGCGATCGACAAGGTGACGACCGACCTCGGCGAGCGGTTCGCGACGCACACGGCGATCGCCGCCGTGATCGAGCTGGTCAACGACATGACCAAGCAGCGCGACGAGCTGCTCGCGACGCCGGAGGGTGCCTCGCAGTACCGCTTCGCGGCGGCGACCGCCGGCTCGCTGATCTTCCCGTTCGCGCCGCATCTCGGCAGCGAGGTCTACGAGCTGCTGACCGGCCGCCGGGTCTGGGAGGAGCCGTGGCCCGAGGCCGACCCGGCGCTGCTCGAGACCGACACGGTCACGATCGTCATCCAGCTCAACGGCAAGGTCGTCGACCGCTTCGACGTGGCCGCTGGCATCGCCGACGGGGAGCTCGAGGGCCTGGCCCGCGGCTCGGAGAAGGTCGGCGAGCGGCTCGACGGCCGCGAGATCGTCAAGGCGATCGTCGTACCGGGCCGCCTGGTCAACCTGGTCGCCAAGTAGCCAGCTCCCGTTAGGACAAGCGTCCAGGGCCGTCGAGGACAGTTGGCGGAAGGCGTGCATGTGCCGATGTGCGCAGTGTGGAACTCGTTATCGCTCGCCGGCTCGCGCTGGCGCTCACCGCTCTGTTGCTCGCCACCGTCGCATTCGCCCTCCCGGCGGTCGTGCCGACCAGCGCCGTCGCCCAGAGCGGCGGCCAGCAGTTCGACGACGAGGATCCTGGCGACGACGAGTTCGAGGATCCAGGTGACGATTTCGGCGACGATGAGGAGTTCCTCGACGATGAGGACTACGTCGACGAAGAGGTTGTGGCGCTCCAGGAGGCGACCGGCGATCTCGGTCGTGCCAAGCGCGCCGCAGCCGGCAAGGTCGCACGGCTGAGCAGCAGCTCGTCTGTCCTACGCCCCTGCTTGCGCGGTGGGCCCGGATGGAAGCGGATCCGCGCGATCAAGCATGCCCCTCAGCGTGCTCTCTACACCGCCGCCGCACGCCGCCTGCTGGCGGACATGAAGCTGCTGCTCGACGGCCAGCAGCCGCGGATCGTCGTCTACGAGTCTGCCTTCCAGCGCTTTGTCTCAGAGCTGCGCGCCGCACCGGTGTCCGATCCGACGCTGAGCGAGGCGATTGCCGCCCAGGCGCGCCGCGTGGCCTCCTACCACGACATCCGCGCGATCAAGGCAAACTGCGCTGTCTTCAACAAGCTGACCAAGCGGGTGCGCGAGTTCCCGACCCGCACGGCCGCTCAGATCGTCCGCGCCGACTACCGCGCCACGCCGCTGGCGCGCAAGATCCAGCGCAACATCTCAGACCAGCTGACCAAGATCGACCGTCGCCACGGCATCACCTACCGCGACGCCGAGAAGCTCGCGGACGCGGCCGAGCTGATGGTCGACCTCGGTGGCGAGCCTGGTTATGCGACCGGCTTCCAGTACGCCTTGTCGCTGCGCTGACGCACTCTCGTAACGCCTGAGTCGTCCCCAGGCACAGACGCGCGCCTAGCGTCGCGCGGATGGGCGATCGCGGCTGGCAGGCGGTGGGTTGGGTGATCGCCGCAGTCGTGGCGGTCCTGCTTGGGGCGCGGCTGCTGGACTCCGGACCAACACCGCCACCGGTCCGGGTTGGCGCTGCGAGCGCTGGCGAGCGACACGGCGCCGACGCTGGACCGCGCGGTCCCTACGTCCATGTGGCCGGGGCGGTGCGTCGGCCCGGGCTCTACCGGCTGTCCCAGGGTGCCCGCGTGGCTGCCGGCGTCCGTCGCGCCGGCGGGCCTTCCGCCCGTGCCGATCTCGACCTGATCAACCTCGCCGCGCGGCTCCAGGACGGCCAGCAGGTAGTCGTTCCCACGACGCCCGGGGCCGGTGGAGCCGCCGTGGCTGGTTCCGCTGCTCCGATCAGTCTCGGCTCGGCGACGGCGGAGCAACTCGACGAGCTCGACGGGATCGGGCCGACGCTCGCCGAGCGGATCGTCGAGTACCGCCAAGCCAAGGGCGGCTTCGGCTCGCTCGATCAGCTCGCGGAGGTCGAGGGGATCGGTGAGAAGCGGCTCGAGGCGTTGAAGGCCGCGCTGACGCCGTGAGCTGGCAGCGAGTGGCGTTCCTGGCAGCGGTCGTGGCGTTGACGGTCGCCGTTGGCTTGGTGCGTCTCGATCGGATCGACGCCCCGAGCGAGCGGTTGCTCGACGGGCAGGCGATCGCCGGCACCGCATATCTGGCCCAGCGGCCACAGCCCGGACCGTTCGGGGCCTCCGCCGAGATCGAGTTGACGGCCGGCGCCGAGCATGGGACCCGCCTGTTGGCGCGACTCCCTCGGGACGCGGAGATCCTCGTCGGCGCCGCGCCGGGCGCAGAGCTGAAGCTGGCTGGGCGCTTCAAGCGCCCGGAGGCGGGGGAGGGGAACTTCGACTTCGCTGCCTATCTGAAACGACGTGGGATCGCCGGGGAGCTGACAGTCGACCGGGTTGCGGCCACCGGTCGCCGCCGCGCCGGACTTCAAGGCGCGATCGACCGTATGCGCGAGCGGGCGCTCGACGGGATCGCCTCCGGCCTGCCGTCCGCGCTCGGGGCGCTCGCACAGGGAATGGTCCTCGGCGCTGACGAGGACATACCCGACTCGGTCCGCGAGGACTTCCGCGACGCCGGCCTAAGCCATGTCCTGGCGGCCTCCGGCACGAACGTGATGCTGCTCGTCGCGCTGGCGATTCCGCTGCTCGCGGCCGCAGGACTGTCATACAGCGCTCGCATCCCGGTCCTGATCGGATCGATCGCCCTCTACATACCGCTCGCCGGAGGC
The DNA here is from genome assembly GCA_044867325.1 of Thermoleophilaceae bacterium. Taxonomy (GTDB): domain Bacteria; phylum Actinomycetota; class Thermoleophilia; order Solirubrobacterales; family Thermoleophilaceae; genus JAAYBF01. The sequence goes on from JBIOUS010000012.1 coordinate 23,486, forward strand.
GGACCTTCGATCCAGCGCGCAGGCGTGATGGGCGCCGCGGGACTGCTGGCGATCCTCCTCTCGCGCCCGGCGTCACGCTGGTACGCGCTCTTCCTGGCGGCCTGCGTGACCTTGGCACTCAACCCACGCGTCTGGTCCGACCCCGGCTGGCAGCTGTCGTTTGCCGCGGTCGTCGGCATCCTCCTGCTGGCGCCGGGCATCGGTCGCCGGCTCAGCGCGCTGCCGGGCGCGCTCGCCGACGGCGTCGCGCTGACCGTCGCCGCCACCATCGCGACAGCGCCGCTCGTAGCTCACCACTTCGGCGCGGTCTCGCTCGCCAGCTTGCCCGCGAACGTCGTCGCGCTGCCGCTGATCGCGCCGATCATGTGGATCGGGATGCTGCGCGGCCTGCTCGGACAGGTCGGCGGGCCGCTCGCGACCGTCAACGACCTGCTCGGGCACCTGATCGCTCCGCTGCTGTCCGGTTTCGAGCGGCTGGCAGCGCTGTTCGCCGATGCCCCCGGCAGCACGCTGACGGTGCCGCTCGCTGGGCTCGATCTCATCCCGGCGTACGCGATCCTCGGCTTCGCGGTTCTCGCTGCCCGGCGAGCGTCAGACCGCCTCGATACGCGCGCTTCGACCGCTGTCGCGCGTCTGCGCCGCCTGCCGCGCGGGCGGAGGCTCGCGTTCTCGATGGCGGCCGTCTCACTCGTCCTGCTCGCCGCCGCTCACGGTCTCACGCCAGCCCGGCCGCCGGCGACCCTGACGGTCACCTTCCTCGACGTCGGCCAAGGAGACGCCACGCTCGTCCAGCACCCCGACGGCAGCGCGGTCCTGTTCGACGGCGGCCCGCCGGAGGGTGGGGTGGCAAGGCTGCTGCGCCGCGCCGGGGTGCGGCGCCTGTCCGCCGTCGTGATGACGCACGCCTCGCGCGATCACCACGGCGGACTCGCCGAGGTAGTCGAGCGCTTCCCGATCGACCTGCTGCTCGACGGCGGCGACGACACCCGTGACCGCGACTTTCAGGCGATCGTCGCCGCGGCCCACGCCCACGGTGTCCGACGTGTCGCCGCGCTCGCCCCGCTGACCATTCATGCCGGGTCGCTGCGGATCGACGTCCTATCGCCAGCGCCCAGGGCGCCGGGTCCGCCGCCCGAGGACCCCAACCCGCGCGCCGTTGTGGCCGTCGTCAGCAGCGATGGCTTCGACCTACTGCTCTCCGGTGACGCCGAGAGCGAGGCGCTGCTGCCGCTCGCGCTGCCCGACATCGACGCGATGAAGCTGCCCCACCACGGCAGCTCCGATCCTGGGCTGGCGCAGGTGCTCGACCAGCTACGGCCCGAGGTCGCCTCGATTCCCGTCGGAAAGAACAGCTACGGCCATCCCGCGCCCTCGACGCTGACCGCCCTCCGCGCGGCGCGCATTCCCACCTGGCGCAACGACCTGCACGGCACCGTCCAGCTGTCGGTTGACCACGGCGTCCAAACTGTCGACCCCGACCACGGCGACGCCGTCGAGATCCGACGCTGATAGTCGCGCTAGACCCTTCGCCGTCCGCCAGCGCCCTAGGATCGAGACGCGTGGCCGACCTCAAGCCCGTCTATCTGATCTGCGGCGACGACGACGCCAAGACCGACGCCTGGCGATCCCGCGTCCGCAAGCGCGCCGAGGCTGAGAACGGTCCCGGCGGGCTGGAGTCCTTCGACGCCAGCCGCGACGACGCCGAGGCCGTGGTCGCCTCGCTTGCCGCGCTGACCTTCGCGACCGGCACGCGCTACGTGATGGTCGACGACGTCGGCGCCTGGAAGGCGCCCGCCGCGGCGCCGCTGACCGACGCAATCGGCGCCCTGCCACCCGACACCGTGCTCGTCCTCGTCGTCCGGGGCAAGCCGCTCAAGAGCCTCGTCACGGCAGTCGAGCAGGCGGGGGGAGAGGTCCGCGAGCACGCCGCGCCCAAGCCCTGGGAGATGCCCAAGTGGGTGACCGGCCGCGCACGCGAGCTCGGCCTGCGCCTCGACGGCGAGGCTGCCAAGACCCTCGTGACGATCGTCGGGCCGGGCCAACAGCGCCTCTCCCGCGAGATCGAGAAGATCTCGATCGCCCTCTACCCCGAGCCCACCGCCACCGTCGAGGACATCGAGCAGCTCGCCGCCGGCGAGGCCAGCCCCAAGGTCTACGACCTCGCCGACGCCGTCGTCGGCGGCAACGTCGAGTCCGCCATCGAGCTCGCCGAGGAGCTCACCGAGTGGGGCGAGCGCCCAAGCCGTTTCGTCTACCCGATCGTCGGCCGCCTCCGCGAGGTCCACCGAGCGGTGGAGCTGCTCGAGGGCGGCCTCACCGAGAAAGAGCTCTCCAGCGCCCTCAAGATGCCACCCTGGCGCGCCAAGAAAGTCGTCGCCCTAGCCCGCCGCGCCGACCGCGAGACCCTCCAACGCGCAATCTGCCGCTTCGCCGACCTCGAGATCAACCTCCGCGGCGGCGGCACCCTAGACGAGGAAACCGCCGTAACCCTCACGTTGGCTAGGGCCGCGTAGCGTTTTCGGGCTAGGGCTCTGGCTGTGCTGGCCGCGGGAAGCACGCTCCGATCCCTAGCCCAAAGAACCGCCCCCATACGGATACCACCAATCCTTGGCCTCGATTCTCGTCTCCATGTGGACGTGCTTCGTCTCCTGGAAGGCCTCCAACCCCTCCTGCCCGAGCTCGCGGCCAAGTCCCGACTGCTTGAAGCCGCCGAATGGGCCGGCGTCGTTGTCGGTGAGGGGGTCGTTGATCCAGCCGGTGCCGGCTTTGAGCTCGCGCATGCAGCGGACGGCGGTGGCGAGGTCGCGGGTGTAGACGTTGGCGCCGAGGCCGAACTGGGTGCCGTTGGCGAGCTCGATCGCCTCGTCGAGCGAGCGGACCGGGACGATCGGGGCGACGGGACCGAAGGTCTCCTCGCGCAAGAGGTCGGTGTCGGCGGGGGCTCCGACGATGACCGCGGGCGAGTAGTAGTGGCCGCGCTCGTGACCGGCGCCGTCGCCGCCGACGATCAGCTCGGCGCCGGCGGCCACGGCGGCGTCGACCTGGGCGGCTGCCTTGCTGCGCTGGGCCGCTGAGACCATCGGGCCGACGTCGGTCTCGGCGTCGAGTGGGTCACCGACGATCAGTGAGCGGGTGTGGTCGGCGAAGGCGGCGACGTAGTCGTCGAACAGCGACTCGTGGACGTAGAAGCGCTCGGCTGAGGTGCAGACCTGGCCGGCGTTGAGGTAAGCGGCCCAGGCGCCGCCGCGGGCCGCGATCTCGACGTCGGCGGCGACGTCGGCGCAGACGATGAACGGGTCCTTGCCGCCCATCTCGAGGTTGATCCGTGCGGTTCGCTCAGCGCACCGAGCGGCGATCCGCTTGCCGGTGGGAACCGATCCGGTGAAGGCGACGCAGTCCACGCGCTCGTCGGAGACGATCTGCTCGCCGACGTCGCCGGCGCCCGCGAGCAGTGCGACCAGACCAGTGGGGAGGTGGTCGAGGCAGGGCGCCAGCATCAGCGTCGAGATCGGCGTCAGCTCGGACGGCTTGCAGACGACGGCGTTGCCGGCGGCGAGCGCGGGGGCGAGCTTCCAGGCGAGCAGCAGCAGCGGGTAGTTCCACGGCACGATCGCTCCGACGACGCCGAGCGGCTCCTTGAGGACCAGCGCGAGCTGGCTCGACTCGATCGGCGGGATCACACGGCCGGCGAAGTTGCGGCCCATCTCGGCGTAGTAGTCGAACGCGGCGGCGGTCCAGCCGACCTCGTCGGAGTTCTCGACCAGTGGCTTGCCGCCCTCGATGGTCATCGCGTGGGCCAGCTCGGCGGTCTGGGCGCGCAATCGGGTCGCGACCTCATGGAGCAGCTCCGCGCGCTCGGGCGCTGGGGTCGCCGCCCAGCCGGCAAAGGCCTCGCGCGCGGCAGCGATCGCTGCGTCAACCTGCTCGGGGGATGCGGCGCCTACCTGGGCGACGGTCTCCTCGGTCGCCGGGTTCTCGACGGCGATCCGCTCACCGTCGCCCTCGACTTGCTCGCCAGCGATCAGTAGCCGAGTCTCCACCGCTGCCGACTATAGACCGGCCACTAGGACGCCAGGGCTCGATGTCGAACCCCTAGCGGATGGATGCGCGCAGCGAACGGATGGCCAGGCGCTTCGAGCCGATCGTCACGGTTGCGGCGCTGTTGGTGATCCCGGTCTTGATCCTTCAACAGGAGGATCGTGGCGCGACTGTCAACGCGATCGGCGACGTGCTCGACTGGCTCTCCTGGGGCGCCTTTGCGGCAGAGGCGGCGGTGATGCTGTCGATCGTCCCGGACCGTCGTGCCTGGCTGCGCACGCACTTCCTCGAGGTGTCGATCGTCGTCCTCACCCCGCCGTTCATCGGAGCCTTCAAGTCGGTACGGCTGTTGAAGCTGCTGCGGCTGCTCTGGCTGTTCCGGCTGGCTCCGCTGGCGCAGCGGCTCTTCACCGCGGCCGGCGTGAAGTCGGCCGCGCTCCTGGTGGCGCTGACCGCAGTTGTAGGCGGCGCCGCGTTCGCCGAGCTCGAGAAGGGCCAGACGACCGCGAACGGCATCTACTGGGCCGTCACGACGATGACCACCGTCGGCTACGGCAATCCGCAGCCGACGAACACCTCCACGAAGATCCTCGCGGTCGTCGTGATCTTCGTCGGCATCGGCTTCGTCGCCGTGCTGACCGGTTCGATCGCCCAGCGCTTCCTCGCGCCGGACATCGCGGAGGAGGAGCAGGAGCAGACCGAGATCGTGGCGACGAACAAGCAGATCCTCGCCGAGCTGCGCGAGGTCAAGGAGCGCCTGGCGGCGCTGGAAGGGCGTACCTAGGAAGAAGCGCCGGCGCGGAGCCTTGCGGCCCGGGCCTTCTTGCGTGCGCCGGTGTTCTTGTGCAGCGCTCCACTGCGTACGGCGCGGTCGATCCGTGAGACCAGGGCGCGGAACTCGCTCTCGACCTCGTCGGCCTTGCCGGACTCGGCGGCGGCCTCGAGGCGACGGAAGTAGGTCTTGATCGCCGAGGTGTAGCGACGGTTCTCGTCGCGCTCGCGCTCGGTGCGCAGGATCCGCTTCTTTTGGGATGCGATGTTGGCCATGATCTTGGGTCCGTCGCGCCAGGGAACGGCGCGGCGGCGGCGTAGTGTAGCGCTGATGGCCGATTCGACGACCGCGGCACCCGCACCGCGGGGAGAAGACGCCAGCCAGCGCGGCGGCAGGTTGGCCCGCAGCACCGCTTTCTTCTCGGCTGCGACTGGGCTTTCGCGCATTCTTGGACTGGTGCGCGAGATCGTCGCGGCGAAGTACTTCGGCGTCACCGCGGCGATGTCGGCGTTCACGATCGCGTTCCAGGTGCCGAACCTCGTCCGTGCCCTGTTCGCCGACTCGGCGTTGCAGGGGGCGTTCGTCCCGGTCTTCACGGAGCTGCTCGAGAAGGGCAAGAAGCGTGAGGCCTTCCACGTCGCGTCGAGCCTGTTCTTCCTGATCTTCGTCGTGCTCGGCCTGACGACGGCGCTGTTCATTCTCTTCGCCGAGCCGATCATGTCGGTCTTCGCGCCCGGCTTCGACGACCAGCCGGCGCTGCGCGAGCTGACGGTCGGCCAGTCGCAGCTGATGTTCCCGATCGTCCTGCTGCTCGCTCTGTCTGGCGTGATCGTCGGGATGCTGAACAGCTTCGAGCACTTCAGCGTGCCGGCGCTGGCGCCCGTCGCGTGGAACCTCGTGATCATCGCGGCGCTGATCTTCCTGACGCCGCTGTTCGAGGGTCAGGATCGGATCTACGCCTACGCGATCGGCGTCCTGGTCGGGACGATCGTCCAGTTCCTGCTGCCGATCCCCTGGCTGCGCGGCCGCGGCGGCCATTTCACGATCACGTTCGATTGGCGCAACGAGCACGTCAAGCGAGTGCTGTGGCTGATGCTGCCGGTGACGCTGGCGCTCGGGATGATCAACCTCAGCCTGCTGATCAACTCGCTGTTCGGCACGCTCGTCTCCGACTCCGCGCCGGCGGCGATCGACAAGGCGTTCCGGATCTACCAGCTGCCCCAGGGCCTGTTCTCGATCTCGATCGCGACGGTGCTGTTCCCGACGCTGTCGAAGTTGGCCGCCCGCGGCGCGAATGACGACCTGCGCGCGACGATGAGCAACGGCGTCCGTCAGATCTGCCTGCTGCTGATCCCCAGCGCGGTGCTGATGGCCGTGCTCGCCGAGCCGATCGTGCGGCTGCTCTACCAGCGCGGCGAGTTCGGGCCCGAGGCGACCGACCTCGTGACGACAGCGCTGGTCTGGTGGGCGATCTCGCTGCCGTTCCAGGGCGTCAGCCTGCTGTTCTCACGCACCTTCTTCGGCCTTCAGCAGCCGTGGGCGACGACCGCGTTGGCGGTGGTCAACATGGTTGTGAACGCGGCTGTGGCGTTCGCGCTCTACAAGCCGTTCGGCATCGCCGGCATCGTGCTCGGAACGGTCGCCGGGACGCTCGTGATGACGGTCGCCCAGGGTTGGATCCTGCGTGGCGAGCTCGGCGGCATCGAGGGCCGCAGGTTGATCGGCGGCGTCCTGCGGATGCTCGCGGCCGCCGCGGCGCTGGGCGCCGTTGCCTACGGGGCCTGGTACGGCCTCGACGAGCTGCTGGGCCGCTCGCTGATCGCCCAGGTCGTCACCGTCGGCGTCGGCGTTGCGGCTGGCGTACTCGCCTACGCAGCGGCTGTTTGGCTGTTGCGCGTGCCCGAGGCGCACCAGGTGGCGCGCCTCGTCCGCTCGCGCCGCGGCTAGCGCGCCGCCGCCTCGATCTCGGCGAGCGCCTCCGCCTCTTGGGTGGCTACGACTGTGCGCACCAGCTCCACGATCTCAGCCGGCGCCTTCTCGGGCGAGCCGGCGTCGAACGGCGGCTGGGGGTCGTACTCGAGTCCGAGCTGGATCGCCTGGGCGACCTCCGGACCGGCGATCCTGGCCGTCAGCTGCAGCGCCATGTCGAGCCCGGCGGTGACGCCGGCGCCGGTCACGACCTTGCCGCGCTCAACGACCCGCTCGGCGACGGGGCACGCGCCGAGCTCGCGCAGCAGCTCGTACTCGAGCCAGTTGGTCGTCGCGTCGACCCCGTCGAGCACTCCAGCGGCTGCCAGCACCAGCGAGCCGGTGCAGACAGACGTCGTCCACTGTGAGCTGGCGTGGGCGCCACGGACCCAGTCGAGCAGCCGCTCGTCGTGCAGCAGCGCGCGGGTCCCGATTCCACCAGGGACGACGAGCACGTCGGGGTCCGGCAGGTCCTCCCAGCGCTCCTCCACGAGCACGGTCAGCATCCGGTTGTCGGTCCGCACGGGGCCCGGCTCGGGTCCTGTGAAGCGAACCGTCGCGCCTGGGATCGCCGACAGCACCTGGTAGGGCCCGATGGCGTCTTGAGCGGTGAAGCGGTCGAACAGCGGAATGGCGATCTGCATCGGGTCTCCTTGGTCAGGCGGCGGGATCGAGCGCGCCGCGGAAGCGGTCGCGGTACTCGCTGGGACTGACGCCCAGGCGGCGGCGGAAAGCGCGTCGGAAGGTCTCCGGGGTGCCGAAGCCGCAGGTTGCGGCGATCTGCTCGGCGCCGGCCGCCGTAGTCTGGAGCAGCTCGACGGCACGCTCGACGCGGACCGTCTCGACGTAGGCGGCCGGTGTAACGCCGACCTCGCGGCGGAAGGCGCGCGCGAAACCGCGCACGCTCATGTGGGCGTGCCCGGCGAGCACCTCGACGGTCAGCTCGGCCTCGGGCCGGGCGCGTGCCAGCTCTTGCGCCGCGCGGATCGGCGGCCGCTCGGCGATCTGGGTCGCGAGCGGAGCGGAGAACTGGGCCTGGCCTCCGGGGCGCTTCGCGAAGACGACGAGCCAGCGAGCGATCTCCAGCGCTGTCGCGCGTCCGCAGTCCTCCTCGACGAGCGCCAGCGCTAGGTCGATCCCGGCTGTGACGCCGGCCGAGGTCCAGACGTCGCCGTCGCGAACGAAGATCGAGTTGGGATCGACGTCGATGCTCGGATGACGCGCGGCGAGCCAGTCGACGGCCGACCAGTGCGTCGCCGCACGCCGCCCGTCGAGTAAGCCCGCCTCGGCGAGCAGAAAAGCGCCGGTGCAGACGGACGCCACTCGCCGCGTGCGGGCAGCCGCGCCAACGATCGAGGCGACCAGCGGTTCGTCACGTGCGGCGTCGCCGGTGCCACCGCCGCCCGCCACGATAAGCGTGTCGATCGCACCCTCGACTGCGTTGAGTGCGCCAGCGGGTGCGATCGCGAGCCCGCTGGTGGTCGCGAATGGTGCGCCGTCGCCGCTGACGACGCTGTGCGCGTAACGGCCGGGGGAGAGCCGCTCGGCGATGTCGAAGACCTCGAGCGGCCCGCTGATGTCGAGCGACTGGCAGCCCTCGAAGCCGAGAATCACTACCTGGCGACGTCCCATGAGCCGATGATTGCGCTTCCGTCGCCTGACCGCAATGCCAGCTAGCGGACGATTTCGGCCAGTAGTGGCCGATCCGTGCGCCACAATGGCCGCGGTGGTCGTCGACTACGCGATCTACGAGCACGGTCGGCGGCGCGAGGAGCCGCTGCCGCTCGAGGACGCGGTCATCGCCTGTCGTGCGCCCGACACCTTCGTCTGGATCGGCCTCTACGAGCCGACCGAGCAGGAGTTCGCGACGATCAGGAAGGAGTTCGATCTCCACGAGCTCGCCGTCGAGGACGCGATCCACGCCCACCAGCGGCCGAAGCTGGAGCTATACGGCGAGATGGTCTTCGTGGTCCTCAAGACCGCCCGTTACGTCGATCCCGACGAGGTTGTCCAACTCGGCGAGATCCTCGTCTTCCTCGGCGAGGACTTCGTGATCACCGTGCGTCACGGCGAGGCCAGCTCGCTGCACGGGGTTCGCGAGAGCCTCGAGGCCGATCCGAAGCGACTCCGTCACGGCTCGGGCGCCGTCCTGCATGCGATCGTCGATCGGGTCGTCGACGACTACGGCCCGGCGATCGAGGGGCTCGGCGAGGACATCGACGAGGTCGAGAGCGAGGTCTTCTCGTCCGGGCGCGGCAACCCGACGGAGCGGATCTACAAGCTCAAGCGCGAGGTGCTCGAGTTCAACCGGGCGACCGCGCCGCTGCTCGAGCCGGTCAACCGCATGGGGCGCGGCGACTACTCGGTCATCCCGGAGGAGATCCGCGCCTACTTCCGTGACGTCGACGACCACCTGCGCCGTGTGCGCGAGCAGCTCGAGGGCTACCGCGACCTGCTGACCAGCGTCCTGGAGGCAAACCTCGCGCAGGTCACGGTGCGGCAGAACCAGGACGTACGCAAGATCTCGGCGTTCGTCGCGATCCTCGCCGTTCCCACGATGATCGCCGCGATCTATGGGATGAACTTCGAGGACATGCCCGAGCTCGGCTGGAGCCTGGGCTATCCGGCCGTGCTCGTCTTGATGGCGACGATCTGCTTCGCCCTCTACCGCTACTTCCGCCGCATCGGCTGGCTCGAGTAGCTGGTCACGATCGGACGACCCGCATAATCAGGGGCCGTGAGCGCGCCCGCCTCGAACATTCGCAACTTCTCGATCATCGCCCACATCGACCATGGCAAGTCGACGCTGGCCGACCGCATCCTCGAGGTGACCAAGACCGTCGAGGCGCGCGACCACCGGCCGCAGCTACTCGACTCGATGGATCTCGAGCGCGAGCGGGGGATCACGATCAAAGCCCAGGCGGTGCGGGTCGAGTACATCGCCAAGGACGGCGAGACCTACCGTCTCCACCTGATCGACACACCGGGCCACGTCGACTTCACCTACGAGGTCTCGCGCTCGTTGGCTGCCTGCGATGGGGCGCTGCTGGTCGTAGACGCGTCCCAGGGCGTCGAGGCTCAGACGGTCGCCAACACCTACCTCGCGGTCGATGCTGGACTCGAGCTGATCCCGGTGATGAACAAGATCGACCTGCCGGGATCGGAGCCGGAGCGCGTTGCCGGGGAGATCTCCGAGCTGCTCGGGGAGCCCGCCGACGGAGTGATCTCGATGTCGGCCAAGACGGGGGAGGGCGTCACCGAGGTGCTCGAGGCGATCGTCGCCAAGGTCTCCTCGCCGGAGGGCGACAGCGATGCCCCGGCACGCGCGTTGATCTTCGACTCCGAGTTCGATCAGTACCGCGGGGTAGTCGCCTATGTCCGTGTGGTCGACGGTGTCTTGCGCAAGAACGACGCGATCGTCGCGATGCAGACCGGCACCCAGGCCGAGATCGATGAGATCGGCTTCTTCGGACCGCAGATGACGCCGGTGAGCGAGCTCAGGGCCGGCGAGGTCGGCTACATCATCACCGGCATCAAGGAGGTGTCGTTGCTGCGCGTCGGCGACACGTTGACGACGAAGATCCGTCCCGCTGCCGAGCCGCTGCCCGGCTACCGAGAGGTCAAGCCGATGGTCTTCTGCGGCCTGTTCCCGGTCGAGACCGACCGCTTCGCCGACCTACGCGACGCGCTCGAGAAGCTCTCGCTCAACGACGCCGCGCTCTCGTGGGAGCCCGAGACCAGCCAGGCACTCGGGTTCGGCTTCCGCTGCGGTTTCCTCGGCCTGCTGCACATGGACATCGTTCGTGAGCGGCTGGAGCGCGAGTACGACCTCGAGCTGCTGGCGACCACTCCGAACGTCGAGTACGACTGCACGCTGACCAACGGTGAGGAGGTGGTCGTCCACTCGCCGAACGACATGCCCGATCCGGGTGTGATCGCCGAGGTCCGCGAGCCCTACCTGAAGGCGACGATTCTCTGTCCGAAAGATGCGGTCGGCGCCGTGATGGAGCTGTGCCAGGATCGTCGTGGCACCCACGTCGGGATGAGCTTCCTCTCCGAGCAGCGCGTCCAGCTCCACTACGACCTGCCGCTCGCCGAGGTCGTGCTCGACTTCTTCGACCAGCTCAAGTCGCGCACCAAGGGCTACGCCTCACTCGACTACGAGCTGACCGGGATGCGGCCGTCGGACCTCGTCAAGCTCGACATCCTGCTTGCCGGCGACCAGGTCGACGCACTCTCGATGGTCGTCCATAAGGACAAGGCGTACGACGCCGGCCGTGGCTTGACGGAGCGGTTGCGCAAGCAGATTCCGCGTCAGCAGTTCGAGGTCGCGATCCAGGCGGCGATCGGCTCGCACATCGTCGCCCGCGAGTCGGTCAAGGCGGTTCGCAAGGACGTGATCGCGAAGTGCTACGGCGGCGACATCACACGTAAGAAGAAGCTGCTCGAGAAGCAGAAGCAGGGCAAGAAGCGGATGAAGCAGGTCGGCCGCATCGAGGTTCCGCAGGAGGCGTTCCTGTCGGTGCTGACGCTCGGCGACGGCGACGACTGAGCACCGTTCTGCAACGGACCCGCAACAACTTAAGAAAACCTTTGCGCGCAGCTTAGAAACGCTTAAGGGGCCAGGCGTAGTTTCTCCGCCATGGCCGCGCTACAGACAGCACCCAACCCGACAGTCGACTCGCTTCAGCTTTTCCTGGACGGCATCGCGAAGACGCGTTTGCTGACCGCCGCCGAGGAGCTGGATCTCGCCAAGCGCATCGAGCGCGGCGACCTCGAGGCGAAGAACCGTATGACCGAGGCCAACCTGCGTCTCGTCGTATCGATCGCCAAGCGCTACCGCAACCAGGGTCTCGACTTCATGGAGCTGATCCAGGAGGGATCGATCGGTCTGGTCCGCGCCGTCGAGAAGTTCGACTACCGCAAGGGATTCAAGTTCTCGACTTACGCGACCTGGTGGATCCGGCAGGCGATCTCCCGTGCCCTCGCCGACAAGTCGCGCACGATCCGGATCCCGATCCACATCAATCAGCAGCTACAGAAGCTCGATGGCGCGCAGCGCAGGCTCGAGGCTGCTCGTGACCGCGACCCCTCGTTCGAGGAGATCGCTGCGGCGTCCGGCCTCGACATCGACCCGGCCGAGGCGGAGCTGATCATGCGCGCCTCACGGGCGCCGGTGTCGCTCGACAAGCCGGTCGGCGGAACCGGCGACGACGACGCTGCCGAACTGGGCCATCTGATCCCAGATCAGGGCGCCGTGTCGCCTTTCGAAGCGGCCGCTGAGGCACTTGACCGTTCACGGCTGGCGCTGGCGCTGGAGAACCTCTCCTACCGCGAGCGACGTGTCGTGGAACTGCGCTACGGCCTCTTCGGAGAGCAGCCGCGCACGCTCGACGACGTCGGTCGGATGTTCGGCTTGACCCGCGAGCGGGCGCGCCAGATCGAGGAACACGCCGTGCGCAAGCTGTCCTCGTTGGCCGAGGCCCAGGGCCTACGCGAAGCCGCGTAAGAAATTCGCTGCATCTTTGTGATCCAAAATATGTCGCTCCGCGTATAGCGGAGCAAAACTGGACTTCAAAGCCTGGGCGCGGAGCCCTCCCTCCATTTGGCTCTGCTGCCTGGGGCGGGCGCCAAAAGGGTGGGCACGGCCGCTTCACACCGCGGTCGTGCCGCCCGCCCGCCGCGGGCTGTTATTAGACTGGCCGCGTGCCAGTAGATGCAAGCGCGAAGGGCAAGCAGTACCCGCCCTTCGAATATGAGGTCGGCAAGGAGAAGATCCGCGAGTTCGCCCAGGCGGTCGGCGAGGACAACGCTGTCTACTTCGAGCGTGCCGCCGCCAAGGAAGCGGGTCTGCGCGACATCCCCGCTCCGCCGATGTTCGCCGTCGTCTACTCGGCTGGTGCGATGGGGCCGGCGATCCTCGATCCCGAGGTTGGGATCAACTTCGCGCTGATGGTGCACGGTGGCCAAGAGTTCGCCTGGGGCGAGCCGGTCTGCTCAGGCGACACGATCACGACGGTCGCCGAGTGCAAGGACATCTTCGAGAAGGACGGCAAGGGCTTCTACGTCTTCGAGTCGGTCTCGACCAACCAGGACGGCAACGAAGTCGTACGAGCTACCTGGACCAACATCGTGAGGGGGGTTTGACGGTGAACGTCGGCGATTCGATCCCAGAGCTGCGCGTGACTCCCGACCGCTTCCTGCCGCACCGCTATGCGGGCGCATCGGGCGACTTCAACCCGATTCACATCGACAAGGAGTTCGCCACCCAGGTCGGTCTGCCGGGCAACATCCTTCACGGCCTCTACGGAATGGCGCTGGTCGCCCGGGCCAACGCGGCGGCCGCTGGCGGCGATCCGCGCTCGCTGAAGCGGCTGTCTGTGCAGTTCCGTGGCATGGGATTGCCGGAGCAGGAGATCGTCGTCAGTGGAACGGTCACCGCGGCCGACGGCAACAACGCGACCGTCGACACGGTCGCTGAGCAGTCCGGCAAGCAGATCATCAAGAACGCAGTCGCCGAGCTGCGGGCAGTCTGAGCGCGTCCGTCACAATTCAGGGCGTGCAGGTAACGGTCCGCCAGCAGTTCCTACTTCGCAAGGTCGTCGAGGGTCATGCGGACCTGAACACCCCCGTCGGGTCGAGATGGCTCGCCGATCAGGCCGACGTCCCGTGGGGTCCGTCCACCGTCCGTTCGGAGCTCGCGCGACTCGAGGACCTCGGGCTGCTCGAGCATCCACATACCTCGGCGGGACGGGTTCCGACCGACAGCGGCTACCGCCACTACGTCGACGAGCTGCTCGAGCAGGGAGTGCAGCCGGCGCCGCGCAAGTCCGTCGAGCTGTCCGACATGCGCCGCGAGCTCGACGACGCGATGCGCGCGACGACCGAGCAGCTTTCGCAGGTCACGGATCTGCTCGCGCTGGTGACGGCGCCGCCGATCGAGACAGCGACGATCCATCGCGTCGAGGTGCTTGCGCTCCAGCCGAGCGTCGCGATGGTCGTCGTGATCACCTCGACCGGCGGTGTGACCAAGCGCGTGATTCCGTTCGACGGGCCGCTCGACGGCGGCCTGATCGACTGGGCCGGCGCCTATCTCAACGAGGCGCTTGGCGGGCTCGACGTCGGTTCGCGTCTGCTCGCGGGCAAGCTCGCCGATCCCGAGTTGAGCAGCCGCGAGCGTGAGTTTCTCGCCCAGCTCTCGCCGGCTTTCACCGAGCTCGAGGACAGTGCCGAGCACACGCTCTTCTACGACGGCGCGGCGCGGTTGATCTCCGAGCAACGCTTCCAGGAGCTGCCGCAGCTGTCCGATCTGATGGACGTGCTGCAGCGCCGCCAGGCGCTGCTGTCGCTGATGCGCGCGTCGCTGGCGGAGCCGAACGTCTACCTGCGGATCGGTCAGGAGAACCCAGCGCCGGAGCTGCGCTCGCTGAGCATGGTCGCCGCCAACTATGGAGTTGCGCGCCGCAACCTTGGCGCGGTCAGCGTTCTCGGTCCGGTGCGGATGGACTATCCAGGGGCGATCATCGCGGTCCGCCAGGCGGCGGCCGAGCTGTCGCGCTTCGTTGCCGAGGTATACGACGAGTAATGGCCAGGCGTGACGCGTATGAGGTGCTCGGTGTCGAGCGCGGCGCTGACGAGCGCCAGATCAAGAAGCGCTTCCGCGTAGTCGCGCGCGAGCTGCATCCCGACGTCAACTCCGAGCCCGACGCCGAGGAGCGGTTCAAGGAGGCAGCCGAGTGCTACGAGGTGCTCAGCGACAGCGAGCGGCGTCAGATCTATGACCGCTCCGGCTGGGAGGGCCTCGATTCGCGTGGCAAGGCACCGCATGCGCACGGCTTCGGCTCCTTCTCGGACATCTTCGACGCCTTCTTCGGCGGTGACCCCTTCGGCGCCGGCCGTGGTGGCGGTCCTGGTCCGGTCCAGGGCGGCGACGTCGGCGTGGAGGTCGAGATCACGCTCGAGCAGGCGGCCCAGGGAGCGACCGTCACGGCCAGCTTCGACGCGGTCGAGACGTGCGGCCACTGCCACGGCAACCGCGCCGAGCCCGGTACCCCGATCGAGATCTGCCCACGCTGCGATGGCGCCGGCCAACTACGGGCGGTATCGCAGACAGCATTCGGCCAGATGGTCAGGGCACAGGTCTGCGACCAGTGCGGCGGCGACGGCAAGGTCGCGACCACGCCCTGCAAGGAGTGCCGCGGCCAGGGACGCAAGGCGGCGCGCCGTTCGCTCGACATCGACATCCCGGCCGGCATCGCCGATGGTCAGCGGGTGCGGCTGACGAGTAGCGGTCACGCCGGCGACCGCGGCGGCCCGCCCGGCGATCTCTACGTGATCGTTCAGGTCGCCGAGGACGAGCGTTTCGTGCGCGACGGCGCCGATCTGGTCAGCATCGTCGACATCGCGGCTCCCGATGCCGCGCTCGGCGTAACCGTCACCGTGCCGACGCTCGACGGCGACGAGGAGATCGACATCGCCGCCGGTACCCAGCCAGGGACGATCGTCACTTTGCGCGGTCACGGCATGCCGCAGATCGGCCGTGGTCGTCGCGGCGATCAGCGCGTCGTCCTCAACGTGGTGATCCCGCGCAATCTCGACGAGCGTCAGCGTGAGTTGCTCTCCGAGCTCTCAGCCACGATCACCGAGGACAACCTGCACGAGCCGCGGCGCGAGTCGATCGTCGACAAGGTCCGCCGGGCATTGCGTTGATCCGGCTGGCGATCCGCGCCCCGGCGGCCGACGCCGAGCTGGTGCTGGCGGCGCTGCTCGAGCTCGCCCCATCCGGCGTTGAGCAAGTTGATGGTGTCGACAGCGTCGAGTTCGCCGTCTACGGGGCGCCCGGCGAGCTGCCGGAGCTCGACGAGGGCGAGGCCGAGGTCGGCGGCATACGCGTCACGGTCTCCGGCGAGGAGGTGCCCGACGACTGGGCCGAGCGCTGGAAGCGCTTCCACACGCCGATCCTCGTCGCCGACCGCCTCTACGTCCGTCCGCCTTGGGAGGAGGCGCCGGTCCGGCCGGGCGTGATCGACCTGAGAATCGATCCGGGCCGCGCCTTTGGCACCGGCGCTCACGCGACGACCCGGCTCTGTCTCGAGCTGTTGGCCGGCCTCGACGGCAAGGGCTCGTTCTGTGACCTCGGCTGTGGCTCCGGCGTGCTGGCGATCGCCGCCGCCAAGCTCGGCTACGGACCGATCGAGGCCGTCGACTCCGACCGCCTCGCCGTCGACGCGACCAACCTCAACGCCCGCGACAACGGCGTTGCGCTCGACGTCGTGCGGCGCGCCAACCTGCGCGAGGAGGCGCCGCCACGCGCCGACACGATCGCTGCCAACCTGATGCGCCCGCTGCTGCTGCAAGTCGCCAAGCTGATCGATCACCGCCCCAACGGCCTGATCCTCTCCGGCCTGCTCGACCACGAGGCCGACGAGGTAGCCGCGGCCTTCGCCCCGCTCCAGGAGCAGCGCCGCCTGTCCGATCGTGGCTGGACTGCGTTGCTCTTGACTTAGCGGGGCTAGCGGAGGCGCGCAGCCGGACCGGTCCAAGTACCGCGTGTCGCGGCTAGCGGGAGCGAGGTCCGGTGAGTACCGCAGCATGGATTAGTGTCGCGCCATGGACTACTCGATCAAGAATTTGCGGCAGGTTGAGGACTCGGCGCCGAAGCACGGCTTCTCGGAGGTCGGCGAGGCGCGTTTCCCGCGAACCGACTTGCGAGCGGAGACCACCGGCCTGGCCTACCACGTGCTGCGTCCGAACAAGCGGCAGGCGTTCGCCCACAAGCACGACAAGGCCGAGGAGATCTACGTCGTCCTGTCGGGCAGCGGACGGATCAAGCTCGACGACGACGTGGTCGAGCTCGAGACGATGGACGCCGTTCGGATCGCGCCGAGCACCGTGCGCGCGCTCGAGGCCGGCGACGACGGACTCGAGCTGCTGGCCTTCGGCCCCCGCCACGAGGCCGACGGCGAGATCATGCCGATCGACGGCTTTTGGAGCAGCTGACTCCAGCTACCGCTCACGGAGCGGCGGCGGATGACGCCGGCAGCCAGGTGGGCGAGGCGGAGCTACGGGCAAGGCGGCTCGGCTTCCCGGATCCGTCGGCGCGGACGGCGTAGACCTCCCGTCCGTTCGAGTAGGCGACGAGGCGGTTCCCGAGCCATTCGGGCTGATCGTCGAGCGAGAGCGTCTCGGCCAGCGCGACGTCGCGGCCGTCGCGCAGGTCGCGCACATGCAGGCGCCAGCCGCCGGGACCTGCCCCGGCCGTGCGCCAGTAGGCGATTCGCCGCCCGTCGGGCGACACCGAGGGATCCCTGGCGCCGTCGGCGACGACATGAGCACGGTCGTCGCCCAACCGCCCCGCGATCATGAGGCGGCTGGTCCCGGACGCCAGGGCGAGGGTC
Source organism: Thermoleophilaceae bacterium (assembly GCA_044867325.1). Classification (GTDB taxonomy): domain Bacteria; phylum Actinomycetota; class Thermoleophilia; order Solirubrobacterales; family Thermoleophilaceae; genus JAAYBF01. The sequence goes on from JBIOUS010000012.1 coordinate 40,661, forward strand.
GCGTAGAAGCGATCTCCCGACCCGAACGTCACGCTCCATAGCTCGGCGCCGTCGAGGCTCACGGACCTGCCACCGCGGCGAACATCGAGGTCCTCCAGTCGCATCGACGTATCGCCGTGGCGCATGTCGACGATGCGCGTCACCGTCGAGAAGCTCCTGGTGTGCGCCGTGTAGCCGTTGCCGTCGACGAGCACGGTGTAGGCGCCGTAGCGTCCGTCACGTGTGACGCGAGCGCGGCTCGGCACGCCGTCGACCCGTCGATGCGCCACCGGTCGCAGCCGACGGTCGACGACGATGACGTCGGAGGCAGATCCGGTCGGGGACCTCTGCAGGCAGAGTCCCGCTCCCGTCGGGCTGATGTGGAAGCGGTCGCAGGCGATCCCGCCGATCTGGCGGACACCGACGAAGCTGATGAGCTCGAGCAGCCTTCCGTCGCTGCCGGGGGCTCGCTCGTCGACCAAGCGCACGAGCAGCCGGCCGGGAAATCTCACCGCGTGTCCGGCTTTCAGCTCGTCACGGCTATGCGTGGGCTCGGCCGGTGGCGACTGGCGCTTGGCGCCGGCGACCGATGGCGCGGGCTGATCTGGCGAGTCGCCTCCGCAGCCGGCGCTCGCGCATACGGCGACCAGCAGCATCGACAGGCAGGTCGAAGCGGCTCCCCTCCTGAGCCAGATCACGGTCACTCTCACTCCCTCCTAGTCGCCGCGACTCTACACCGCTCGCGGGTTGGAGCAAGCCTCTCAGGGCGCGGAGCTCTGTAGCACCGCGCCGGCGACCTCCTGCCACCAGGCTTTCGCCTCGGGGCTCCGAGCGCGGCCGACGCGGTCACGGCAGAAGCGGACGAGCTGGCGCGGGCTGCCGGTCGCGACGACGCCCTCGCCGGTCACGGCGAGCCGCCCGTCGGCGAGCAGCACTAGCGCGCCGCGGGCCTCGCGGCGGGTTCGTAGCGTGCGGTTTACGGCGACGTCGGCGATCTGCTCCGGCGCCGCCGGATCGCCGTCCGCGTCGCGCCACGGCCTGACGCTGAAGATCGGGCTGCGGCCTTGCGGGGCGGAGATTCGATCTGGCGCCGGCCGGGCGATCGGGCCGTCGCGCCAGCGCTCGAACAGCGCCTCGACGTCGCCGCGGGCGTTCTCGCGCACGACGATGTGCAGTCGGTCGCCGGCGGCGACCTCAGTCGATCCTCGCGGCAGCAGCGCCTCGTCGTCGCGGACGATCACGTTGACGAGCGCGTCGCGCGGCAGGCCGAGCTCGTTGACGAGCCGGCCGACGAGCGCGTGGTCGTCGCGGACCGGGAACTCGAGCACCTCGGCGCCGAGCCGGCGGATCGTTCCGACCTCCATCACGGGCGGCGGCACCGCCTCGGCGCGGCTCGTCAACTTCAGGAAGCGCGCGAGCGGATTTATCGTCGCTCCCTGGACGAGGGCCGAGGTGATGACGACGAAGAAGACGAGGTTGAACAGCTCCTCGGCGTGCGGGACGCCGTCGATCACCGGGAAGGTGGCGAATACGACCGGGACCGCGCCGCGTAGCCCCGACCAGCTGAGCAACGTCGCCTCGCGGGCGTTGTAGCCACTTGGGACGGTCGTCAGGAAGGTGGCGACCGGGCGGGCGACGAGCGTGAGGACGAGCGCCAGCGCCAGTCCCTCGAGCGCGATGTCGCCGAGCTCGGAAGGGAAGACCAGCAGGCCGAGCGTGAAGAAGAGCGCGATCTGGGCGACCCACGCGAGGCCGGCGTGGAAGTCGTCGATCGTGCGCCGTGCCGGGATCCGCGCGCTGCCGAGGCTGAGACCGGCCATGTAGACGGCGAGGAAGCCCGATCCTCCGAGTTGATCGGCGGCGCCGAACGCGATTGCCGCCGTGGCGATCGAGGCGACGGGGTAGAGGCCGGTCGTCGCGAAAGCGACCTTGCGAAACGCGGCCACCGCGGCGGCGCCGACCGCGAAGCCGACCAGCGCGCCGATCGACAGTTGTTGGACCATCAGCACCAACATGTCGGTGACGCCGTAGCCGTCGGGCGTCTGGATCCACTCGATGAAGCCGAGCACCAGCAGCACAGCGATCGGGTCGTTGAAGCCGGACTCGGCCTCGAGCGTGCGCGCAATCTTGCGCCGGATGCTCGAGCCGCGCAGCACCGAGAAGATCGCGGCGCTGTCGGTCGACGCGATCACCGAGCCGAGCAGCAGCCCCTCGAGCACCGTCAGGTCGAACAGCAGGTGCGAGAGCAGGCCGGTGATCGCGGCCGTGATCAGCGTTCCGAAGCTCGCCAGCGGCAGCGCCCCCCGCAGTACCGGCCGGATCTCGCTCCAGCCGGCGCCGAGCCCGCCCTCGAACAGGATCAGCGCGAGCGCGATGATCCCGATCGTGCGTGCCAGCTCGACATCGCTCTCGGTCGAGCCGAAAGTGATCAGCCCGAGCCCGTCGGATCCGATCGCCATTCCGAGCACCAGGAACAGCACCAGGCCGGGGACGCGCAGCCGCCCGGCCAGCAACGTCGCTCCGATCCCGAGCGCCAGCAGGCTGCCGGCGATCAGGATGAGCGTGCCGTCGTGCATTGGCCGGCAGCCTAGACTCATGGATAGATGGCGGTTGTCGACCAGGTTCAGGAGGACGCGATCACGGCGCTCAAAGCGGGCGACCGCGAGCGTGCCGGTGCGCTGCGATTGATCGCCTCTGAGCTGCAGAAGGCGGTCAAGGACGGCGGCGACGACGAGGTCGCGGTGCTCCAGCGCGAGCGCAAGCGGCGGCTCGAGTCGGCACAGGCCTACCGCGACGGTGGGCGCGACGACCTCGCGACCACCGAGGAGGCCGAGGCCGAGCTGATCGTGAGCTACATGCCGGAGCAGATCGGCGACGCCGAGCTGGCCGAGATCGTCGCGGGAGCGGTGGCCGAGTCAGGCGCCAGCTCGCCACGCGACATGGGCAACGTGATGAAGCTGGTGATGCCGCAAGTAGTGGGCCGTGCCGACGGCAAGCGTGTGAGCGCGGCCGTGAAGGAGAAGCTGACCGCCTAGTGCGCCGCCAGATCGAGCTCTCGAACGACGTCGCCGCGGAGCTGGCCGGGCCTGAGGACCTGATCATGCGCACGCTCGAGGGTCATCTCGACTGCGAGGTATTCCTGCGCGGCAACGTGCTGACGCTCGACGGTTCGGACGAGCAGATCGAAATGGGCGAGACCGTCGTCCGCGAGCTGTCCGACCTGATCCGTCAAGGCCACGACGTCGCGCCGGGGACGATCGAGGCGATCGGCTCGGCGCTCGATGAGCACGAGAGCCCGAGCAAGATCCTCGAGGACGTGATCTGGCGTCACCGCGGGTTGAAGGTCGCTCCGAAGACGGTCAACCAAAAGCGCTACGTCGATGCGATCCGCTCGAACACGATCACCGTCGGAATCGGTCCCGCCGGCACCGGCAAGTCGTTCCTCGCGGTTGCGATGGCGGTAGCCGCGCTGCAGCGGCGTGAGGTCAACCGGATCGTCCTGACGCGGCCGGCGGTCGAGGCCGGCGAGCGACTCGGCTTCCTGCCGGGCGATCTGATGGCGAAGGTCGATCCGTACCTGCGGCCGCTGTTCGACGCGCTCTACGACATGCTCGAGGCGGAGAAGGTCAATCAGCACCTCGAGCGCAACGTGATCGAGGTGGCGCCGCTCGCATTCATGCGCGGACGCACGCTGAACGACTCGTTCATCATCGTCGACGAGGCGCAGAACACGACGCCGGAGCAGATGAAGATGGTCATGACGCGGCTCGGCTTCGGGTCGAAGATGGTCGTCACCGGCGACGTGACCCAGGTCGACCTGCCGAAGGAGACGCACTCCGGCCTCGTCGTGATCGGCGACATCCTCGCCGACGTCGAGGGGATCGAGTTCGTTCGCTTCGGCGGCGAGGACGTCGTCCGCCACAAGCTCGTCCAGCGGATCGTCGCGGCCTACGGCGAGTACGCCGAGTCCCAGGCGCCGGAGCTGCGCAACTCGCAGTCACGCAGGAGAGCCTGATCGAGATCGAGATCATCGACGCGCCGGAGGCCCCGGCGGGCTTCGACGCGGCCGCCCGCGCCGCGCTCGCGGCGGCGGGGGTCGACGGCGAGCTGCACCTGGCGATCGCCTTTGTCGGCGAGGCCGAGATCCACGAGCTCAACCGCGACCACCGCGACCGCGCCCAGCCGACCGACGTGCTGTCGTTCCCGATCGACGGGGACGGGCCGGCCGCGGGCCCGCGCGAGCTCGGCGACGTGGTGATCTGCCCGGAGCAGACCGAGGATCTGACCGAGGCCGTCGTCCACGGCGTGCTGCACCTCTGCGGCTACGACCACGAGACCGACGACGGCGAGATGCTCGCACTCCAGGATCGCGTCATGGAGGGACTGCGGTGAGCGCTACTCGGGCGGGGTTCATCGCGCTCGCCGGGCGGCCGAACGCCGGCAAGTCGACGCTCGTCAACCGGATCGTTGGCGACAAGGTGGCGATCGTCTCCGACAAGCCGCAGACGACGCGGCGTGAGATCCGCGGCATCGCGACCGGCGACGACTGGCAGTTGGTCTTGGTCGACCTGCCCGGCGTCCAGCGGCCACGCGATCCGATGACCGAGCGGATGCAGCACCGCGTCGAGCACGCGCTGCGCGATGCCGACGCGATCCTCTTCATGCTCAACGGCGCGCAGCGGATCGGCCCCGGCGACCGCTACATCGCACGAGCGATCCGCTCGTCCGGCGTTCCGACCGTCACCGCCGTCAACAAGGTCGACAAGCTGCGTAGGGCCGAGACGGCGGCGGCGCTGACCGCGGCCGTGGGGCTCGACGTTCCCGGCGACGTCTTCCCGATCAGCGCGAAGTCGGGCGACGGCGTCGAGCCGCTCGTCGAGCACCTCGTCGGTCTGCTGCCCGAGGGTCCGTGGCTCTACCCGCCAGAGGACAGCTCCGATCAGCCAGAGCACGTCCAGATCGCCGAGCTGGTGCGCGAGCAGGTGCTGCGCCGCACGCGTGAGGAGCTTCCGCACGCCGTCGAGGTCGAGGTGACGAGCATCGCCGAGCGCGAGACCGGCGTGCTCTGGGTCGAGGCGAGCATCTGGGCCGAGAGCGAGTCGCAGAAGGGGATCCTGATCGGGGGCGGCGGCCGGATGGTCAAGGCGGTTGGGACGGCGGCGCGGGAGCAGATCGAGGCGGTGTTGGGGCGGCGCGTTCATTTGGAGTTGCGGGTTCGGGTGCGGCGGGATTGGCGAGCTGATGATGCTCTTTTGGACCGGCTGGGGATTGAGTAGGGCTCCGGCGTTGCTGCCCGCGGGTCCTGTCTCCGATTTTGGTCTGGATGCTCGCAAGCTCCGCTCCAGACGCAAAATCGTCGCCACCCGCGGAGGCATACGGTGCGGCTCTGGGACAATGGCGTGATGGAGGAGATCCGCTTCGACGACGATGGGCTCGTGCCGTGCGTGATGCAGGATGCGCGTACGGGGGAGGTGCTGACGCTCGCGTACATGAATGAGGAGGCGCTGCGGCTGACGCGCGAGACGGGGGAGATGCACTTCTGGAGCCGCTCGCGTCAGGAGATCTGGCATAAGGGCGCCACGTCGGGGAACACGATGAAGGTGCGTGCGCTGCGCGTCGACTGCGACGCCGACGCGATCGTCGCGTTGGTGGATCCAGCCGGTCCCGCCTGCCACACCGGCGAGCGGAGCTGCTTCCACGCTGGCGAGCTCGATCCGCAGCCGGGCGAGGCGCTTGCCGAGCTGGAGCGGACGATCGCGGCGCGCAAGGCGACTGGAGACGGCGGATCGAGTTACACGGCGCAGTTGCTCGCCGATCCGCCGTTCATCGGCGAGAAGGTGCGTGAGGAGGCCGAGGAGGTGACGCGCGCCGCACGCGAGGAGTCCGACGAGCGCGTGCGTGAGGAGGCCGCTGACGTGCTCTACCACCTGGCCGTGCTGCTGGCGTCGCGCGACATGTCCTACGCCGACGCTTTCGAGGAGCTCAATGCCCGTCGCAAGTGAGGGACTGGAGGTCTCGCCGTCGCTGGAGGAAGTTCGTGAGCTGGCCCGCGAGCACACGCTGGTGCCGCTGCGCCACACCTTCATCGACGACTGCGAGACACCGGTCTCGGCCTATCTGAAGCTGCGCGGCGACGGGCCGTCGTTCCTGTTGGAGTCGGCCGAGCAGGGGCAGCGCTTCGGCCGCTGGTCGTTCCTCGGCTTCCGCCCGCGCAGCGTGATCCGGCTCGAGGACGGCCAGCTGACAGTCGACGGCGGGCGCCGCGACTTCGACGACCCCTATGCGGCGGTCGCCGACGAGCTCAGCCGCTACCGGATCGCTCCGATCGAGGGCCTGCCGCCGTTCGTCGGCGGCGCGGTCGGCCTGTTCGGCTACGACCTCGTCCGTCATGCCGAGCCGTCGGTCGGCCCCGGCAACCCGGACGAGCTGGGCGCGCCCGACATGGCGTTGATGGTCACCGACGTGCTGGTCGTCTTCGACCACCTGCGTCACGAGCTGTCGATCCTCGCGAACGTCTTTGCCGAGGGCGATCTCGACGAGGCATACGCCGATGCGCGGTCGGCGATCGCCGAGGTGCGCGAGCGACTGGCGGGGCCGGTGCCGCGGGCGGAGGCCGGCATCCAGGACCCGCCCAGCTACGAGTCGAACATCGGCTCCGAGGGCTACGCCGCCGCTGTCGAGCGCTGCAAGGAGTACATCCGCGCCGGCGACGCCTACCAGGTAGTGCCGAGCCAGCGTTGGAGCGCCGACTGTCCCGTCAGTGCGTTCTCGATCTACCGCGGCCTGCGCGCGGTCAACCCGAGTCCCTACATGTACTTCCTCGACTTCGGCGACTTCGAGATCGCCGGCGCGTCGCCGGAGTCGCTGGTCAAGGTGACCGGCCGCCGTGCCGAGCAGCGGCCGATCGCGGGTACGCGTCCGCGTGCCGCCACCGCCGCCGAGGATCTCGAGCTGGCCGAGGACCTGCTCGCCGACGAGAAGGAGCGGGCCGAGCATGTGATGCTCGTCGACCTCGCGCGCAACGACCTGGGCCGCGTCTGCGAGTACGGCAGCGTCAAGGTCGACGAGCTGATGGTCGTCGAGACCTACTCGCACGTCCTGCACATCGTCTCGTCGGTCTCCGGCACGCTGCGCGACGACGTCACGCCGATGGACGCGCTCGCGGCATCGTTGCCTGCCGGCACGCTGTCCGGCGCGCCGAAGATCCGCGCGATGCAGATCATCGACGAGCTCGAGCCGACCAAGCGCGGTCCCTACGGCGGCTCGGTCGGATACCTCTCCTACAGCGGCGATCTAGACGCCTGCATCTACATCCGCTCGGCCGTCGTCAAGGACGGCCGCGTCCACCTCCAGGCCGGCGGCGGCATCGTCGCCGACTCCGATCCGCAGTATGAGGTGCGCGAGACCGAGCACAAGGCCGGCGCCGTCTTCCAGGCGATCGAGCTCGCGTGCAGGCAGGTGGACTGGGCATGAGCACGACTGTCGTCCTGGACAACTACGACTCCTTCACCTACAACCTCGTCCAGTACCTGGGCGAGCTGGGGGCTGAGATCGACGTCGTGCGCAACGACGAGGCGAGCGTCGACGAGCTGCTGAAGCGCGCCCGGGGCGGTCGCCTGATCGTCTCCCCGGGCCCGTGCACGCCGACCGAGGCGGGCGTCTCGGTCGAGGCGATCCGCCGCTTCGGTGAGGAGCGGGTCCCGGTGCTCGGCGTCTGCCTTGGCCACCAAGCGATTGGCGCGGCCTTCGGCGGCCGCGTCGTCCGCGGTGAGCCCGTCCACGGCAAGACCGCGACGATCGAGCACGACGGCAAGACGATCTTCGCCGGGCTCAGCGGCCAGCTCGAGGTCGGCCGCTACCACTCGCTGGTGGTCGATCCCGACCTCCCGCCCGAGCTCGAGCGGTCGGCGTCGTTCGGCGACATCGTCATGGGCGTCCGCCACCGTGAGTTGCCGGTCGAGGGCGTGCAGTTTCACCCGGAGTCGGTCCTGACCGGCGAAGGTATGGCCATACTTCGCAACTTCCTCGCGCTCTGAAGCGAGGCAAGGGGGACACCGAATGCCCAATCCGATCCTGACCGAGGCGATCGACCGGCTCTGCCGGGGCGAGGCGCTGAGCGCCGACGAGGCGACAGCCTGCCTGCACGAGGTGATGGAGGGACGCGCCTCCGAGGTCCAGACGGCCGGGTTGCTGATCGCGTTTCGAACGAAAGGCGAGACCGTCGAGGAGATCGCGGGCATGGCGCGTGCGATGCGTGAGCTTTCGACGCCGGTGAAGTCGTCACGCGCCGAGCTCGTCGATACCGCTGGTACTGGCGGTGGCCGCCCAACTTTCAACGTCTCGACGACGGCGGCGTTCGTCGCCGCCGGAGCCGGCTGTCCGATGGCCAAGCACGGCAACCGCTCTTCGACCGGCCGCTCGGGCTCCGCCGACGTGCTCGAGGCGCTCGGCGCGCGGATCGACCTCGGTCCCGAGGCGGTCGCCGCATGCATCGACGAGATCGGCTTCGGCTTCATGTTCGCGCCCGCGCACCATCCGGCGATGAAGCACGTCGTCCCGGTTCGCAAGGAGCTCGCGGTAAGGACGATCTTCAACTTCCTCGGGCCGCTGACCAACCCGGCCGGAGCGCGCCGTCAGCTGATCGGCGTCTCGGATCGGCGCTTCCTCGACTTCGTAGCCGCTGCACTAGGTGAGCTCGGCTGCGAGCATGCACTGGTGGTGGCAAGCGACGACGGCCTCGACGAGCTGAGTGTCTCCGGCCCGACCCATGTGGTCGAGCTGCGCGATGGCGATATCTCCGCCTCGGTCGTGACACCCGAGGCAGTTGGACTGGCCGTTTCACCGCAGGATGCCGTCGCCGCCGGGACCCCCGAGAAGAACGCCGGGATCGCCCGCCGCGTGCTCGCGGGCGAGACAGGCGCCGAGCGCGACCTGACGGTGCTCAACGCCGGCGCTGCGATCTACGTCGGTGGGTTGAGCGACTCGATCGAGAGCGGCGTCCGGCTCGCCGAGCAGGCGATCGACTCCGGCGCCGCCAAGGACCTGATGGAGCGCTTCGTCGCCCGGACGCAGGAGCTGGCGGCGTGAGCCAGCGACTCGACGCACTGGTCCAGGCGACCCGCGAGGCAGTCGAGCGCCGCCGCGCCGCTGTGCCGCTCGCCGATCTGGAGCGTGCCGCCGCTGCGCGCACCGACGATGGGCGCCCGTTCACCGAGGCGCTGTCACGTCCCGGCACGTCGCTGATCGCCGAGCACAAGCGCCGCTCGCCGTCTGCGGGCGACATCCGACCCGGCTCGAGCTGCGAGGAGATCGTGTCCGCGTACGAGCGCGGTGGCGCCGCGGCGCTGTCTGTGCTCACCGAGGAGGCGCACTTCGGCGGCTCGCTGGACGATCTGCGCGCCGCCCGGGCGGCGACCGGCCTGCCGATCCTGCGCAAGGACTTCACGGTCGACCCGTACATGCTCTACGAGGCGCGTGCCGCCGGCGCCGATGCCGTGCTGCTGGTGGTGGGCTCGGTTCGCGACGGTGAGCTGGCGGACCTGCTGGCGGGAGCGCGCGAGCTCGACCTCGACGCGATCGTCGAGGTCCACAAGCCGGATGAGCTCGAAGTGGCGCTTGCCGTCGACGCCGACGTGATCGGGATCAACAATCGCGATCTGACGGATTTCAGCGTCGACGTCGCACGGACCTTCGACCTTCTGCCCGACGTACCGGCAGGCAAGGTCGTCGTCTCAGAGTCGGGCATCGTGCGTCGCGAGCAGATCGAGGAGCTCGAGGGCGTTGGCGTCGACGCCGTCCTGGTCGGGGAGACGGTCATGCGCTCCGACGACCCCGAGGCGGCGGTTCGCGGGCTTTTAGGCGCGCTTAAGCAGCACGGCTAAGACTGCGTGTCATGAACGACACGACCCCGCCGCAGAAGCGCTCATCGATTCCAACTTTCCTGGCCGGGGCACTTGGGGGCCTGCTCGTGCTCGTCCTCGGTGCCGCGCTGATCGCGACCGACGTGATCGACACCGGGGACGACACGACGACCGTCGAGCGCACGGCGCTGCCGACCCGTGCCGTGTCGGACTCCGGCGGCGACGGCCGAACTGTCGCCGACATCTACAAGCAAGAGGGCGCGGGGGTCGTGTTCGTCGTCGCGCAGCAGGAGGCGAGCTCTGAGACGTCGCCTTTCGGAACGCCGGACGGCGGCGGCGAGGCGACCGGCTCCGGCTTCGTCGTCGACAAGGACGGGACGATCGTCACTAACGCCCACGTGGTCGGCGAGGCTGAGAACGTGCAGGTCCGCTTCAAGGAGGACGGCGACCTCGTCGACGCCAAGGTTGTCGGCAAGGATCCGTCGACCGACGTCGCGGTGCTCAAGGTCGATCCCAGCGACGCCGATCTCCAGCCGCTGCCGCTCGGCAGCAGCGGCGACGCGCAGGTCGGCGACGCGGTCGTGGCGATCGGCAACCCGTTTGGCTACACCCGCTCGGTGACGACCGGCATCGTGTCGGCCAAGCAGCGCCAGATCACCGCGCCGAACGGCTTTTCGATCGAGAACGTGATCCAGACCGACGCTGCGATCAACCCCGGCAACTCGGGCGGTCCGCTGCTCGACGCCGAGGGTCGCGTGATCGGCATCAACTCACAGATCGCGACCGGTGGCTCACAGGGCTCGGTCGGGATTGGCTTCGCCGTGCCGATCGACACCGTCAAGGGCTTGCTGCCGACGCTGAAGCAGGGCGAGGAGATCGAGCGCGCCTACATCGGCATCGAGATGATCGGCGTGACCGAGGACATCGCACGTGACTTCAACCTCGAGGCCGACCAGGGCGCGCTGATTCAGAAGGTCGTCCCTGACGGCCCGGCCGACAAGGCGGGTCTGAAGGCGGGCGGCACGTCGACGGCTGACGGGATCCGCGCCGGTGGCGATCTGATCGTCGAGGTCAACGGCGAGGAGATCAAGACTCCGGACGACGTGCCCGCGGCGATCGCCGACCTCAAGCCTGGCGATGACGTCGAGGTCGTCTTCTACCGCGGCGACGAGCGCAAGACCGTCAAGGTCGAGCTCGCCAAGCGGCCTGCTTCGCTGGATAGCAGCCAGCAGCAGGACCAGGGTGGAGGCACCCTGCCAGATCTTCCATAGCCGGCTCGATCGCTCCCACGGAGCCGGCTCGGAATACACGCAGGCCCGTCCCTCCAGGGCGGGCCTGCGACGATTGTGGTGTGACCCGATTCAAGTCCTGCGGCATCACCAACCTCGACGACGCCCAACGCTGCGCCGATCTCGGCGCCTGGGCGGTCGGGCTGATCCTCTGGCCCGGTAGTCCGCGCGCCTGTCAGCCTGCGGCCGCCGAGCAGATCGGCGCCGCGCTGCATCGCCGCTGCGAGGTCGCGGGTGTCTTCGTCAATGCCACGCTCGACGAGGTCGCGCTGGCGGCCGACCGCTTCGGCCTGTCGCTGCTCCAGTTCCACGGCGACGAGGGGCCGGTCTACTGCCGCGAGGCCGCTCGTCGCACCGGCTGCAAGACGATGAAGGCCGTGCGCGTCAAGGACGCCGCATCGGTCCGCGGCATCGAGGCTTTCGGTACCGACTTCCACCTGCTCGATGCCTACGTCCCCGACGTGCGCGGTGGAACTGGCGCGACCTTCGAGTGGGACCTGCTGCGCCACCACCGCGGTAGCGTGCCGGTCGTGCTCTCAGGGGGTCTGACAGCGGACAACGTCGGCGAGGCGATCGCCGCCACGCACCCGTTCGCGGTCGACAGCGCGAGTGGGACAGAGTCCAGGCCCGGTCGCAAGGACCCCGCCAAGTTGGAGGCGTTCGTAAGGGCGGTGGCATGGGCCGACGAGCGTCAGGCGGTTCACGCTTGACCGCGTCAGACGCAATTTCCGGCGGCCGTGAGCGCGAGTTCGGCCCCTATGGCGGCCGATTCGTGCCGGAGACGCTGATCCCGGCGCTCGACGAGCTCGAGCAGGCTTGGATCGAAGCGGTCGGCGACGCCGCTTTCGAGGACGAGCTCGGCGGCTTGCTGCGCGACTACGTAGGCCGTCCGACGCCGCTCTACCTCGCGCGCCGTCTGTCGGCGGAGGTCGGGGCGAAGGTCTATCTCAAGCGCGAGGACCTCAACCACACTGGCGCCCACAAGATCAACAACGCGCTCGGCCAGGCGCTGCTGGCGAAGCGGATGGGCAAGCGGCGGATCATCGCCGAGACGGGCGCCGGCCAGCACGGTGTCGCGACGGCGACTGCCTGTGCGCTGCTCGACCTCGAATGCGTCGTCTACATGGGCAGCGAGGACATGCGCCGCCAGAAGCCGAACGTCGAGCGAATGGGTCTGCTCGGCGCGCGCGTCGAGGCCGTCGAGGCCGGGGCACGGACGCTCAAGGAGGCCGTCAGCGCGGCGATCCGCGACTGGGTCGCCAATGCCGCCACGACCCACTACATCATCGGCTCGGCGGTCGGGCCGGCCCCTTACCCGGCGATGGTACGTGACCTCCAACGCGTGATTGGCGATGAGCTGCGCGAGCAGATCCAAGCGATCGAGGGCCGGATGCCCGATCGGGTGATCGCCTGCGTTGGCGGCGGCTCGAACTCGATCGGGGCGTTCGCTCCGTTCGTGCTCGACAGCGAGGTCGAGCTGATCGGTGTCGAGGCGGCGGGGGACGGGATCGAGACCGGACGCCATTCGGCTCCGCTGACCACCGGTGCGCGTGGCGTTCTGCACGGCGCAATGTCGGCGGTGCTCCAGGACGCCGACGGCCAGGTGCTGGAGGCGCACTCGGTATCCGCCGGGCTCGACTATCCGGGCTCCGGGCCAGAGCACGCGTGGCTGCGCGACGAGGGCCGTGTCCGCTACGTCGCCGTCGAGGACGACGACGCCGTCGACGCCTTCAAGCGGCTGGCACGGCTCGAGGGGATCATCCCGGCGCTCGAGCCGTCGCACGCGCTCGCGTGGCTGCTCGCCAATCCGAACGCCGGCGGCGTCGACGCGCTCGTGCTGTCGGGTAGGGGCGACAAGGATCTCGCCGAGGTGCTGGCGCGTTGAGCACGGCCGGGGCGGTTTCCGGGGCGCAGCGGATCGAAGCGGCCTTCGCCGGTCACGGCAAGCGCGCTGCGCTGATGCCCTATCTGATGGGCGGCTATCCCTCCGTGGACGAGTCGCTGGCCGCGGGGCTGGCGGCGGTCGACGCCGGCGCCGACCTGATCGAGCTTGGGATCCCGTTCTCGGATCCGCTCGCCGACGGGCCGGTCATCCACGCCGCCGGTACGGCCGCCTTGGAGGCCGGGGTCACGCCGAGCGACGTGCTTGCCGTCTGCAAGAGCCTCTCGGAGCGCGTTCCCGTCGTCCTGATGGTCTACGCAAATATCGTCTTGGCGGACGGCACCGACAGATTCGTACGTGAGGCTGCCGCGGCCGGCGCGGCCGGGCTGATCGTCCCCGACATGCCGCAGGACGAGGCGGCGACCACGCGCGCGGCCTGCGACGCCGCGGGCCTGGCGCTGGTTCCGCTGGTCGCCCCGTCGAGCACGCCCGAGCGAGTCGCCGAGATCGGTCGTCAGGCGCGCGGCTTCGTCTACGCGGTATCGCTTGCTGGCACGACCGGCGAGCGCGCCGAGCTGCCACCCGAGTTACCGCGGATGGTCGAGCGGATTCGCGCGGCGACCAGCGTCCCGGTAGCGGTCGGCTTTGGCATTTCCACCGGTCCACAGGCCGCCTCCGTCGGCGATCTCGCCGACGGAGTCATCGTCGGCAGCCGCATCGTGCGCGCCGCCGGCGAGGGCGGGGCGGACGCCGTCGGCGAGGTCGTCGCCGAGCTCGCCCGAGCGCTTCGGTAAGCGGAGGGCGCAGCCAGACCGGTCCGAGGGCGACGCCACGATGCTCGCGGGGGCGAGGTCTGGTGAGTACCGCAGCATCATCCGATAATCTGCCGCGCCCATGATCGTTCTAGTCACCCTCACCTTCGGCCTCGTCGTCTGGATCGTCGCCTGGGCCTTCGGCATCAAGGCTTTCGACGCGTTCCTGTTCACCGGCTTCGTCGCGCTCGCGGCCGCCGCGGTGCGGATCGCGATGCCGTTCGTGAAGCAGATCCTGACCGGCAAGACAGCGGCGCCGGGCGAGCAGTAGCCGCACTCTTCCTAGAATCGGCGGCTGTGCGCCGCGCCCTCCCGCTCCTGTTCGCCGTCCTGGCGACGTCGATAGTCGCCTGCGGCGACGACAAGCCTGAGTCGACGCGCGTCCGCGGCGACACGCTGACCGTCTACGCGAGCGTTCCGGCGCATGGCGCCGAAGCGCGTGCCGGACGCGCGGCGGAGCTCGGAATGCGCCGTGCTCTCGCCGACGCCGGTGGCAAGGCCGACGGGCTCGAGGTCAAGCTCGTCAGCCTCCCGTCGACCCGCCCCGGCGACGAGACGTGGGATCCCGGGACGGTCGAGTCGAACGCCGACCGCGCCGCCGAGGATCCCACCACGATCGCCTACATCGGCGAGCTCGACCGCGGCGCCTCGGCGGTATCGCTGCCGGTCACCAACCGCGAGCAGATCCTTCAGGTGTCGCCGGCAGACACTCTCACCAGCCTGACGCGCCGACCTCCCGGCCGTCCGCGCGCCGGGCCGGAGCGCTACTACCCCTCTGAGCTGCAGACGTTCGTCCGGCTGGTGCCGCCCGACCTGGGCGCCGCCCGCCGGGTAGTTGCCGATCTGCGCGCTCATAAGACTCGGCGACTGGCGATCGTCACCGGCGACGGCATCGCCGACCACGAGTTCGAGGCGATGCTGCTCGGCTTGATCGGCACCGGTCAGCCGCAGACGGTCGATCGGTTCGCGGCGCCCGACCGGGACGATGGCCAGGACAGCGTCAGCGACCTCGCCGACGATCTCGTCGAGAGCGAGCCGCAGGCAATCGTCTACGTCGCCGCCGACAGCAGGCCGACGCAGGCGGTGCTGGCTGCGATCGCGGCGCGGATGCCGGGCGTGACCCTGATCACGGGGCCGGCTGCGGCGCGGCAGCAGGAGCTGCTTGCCAGGTCGGCGCGCTGCGCGCGCCTGCTCGGTCACGAGGCGATGCGCTTGACGCTCGCAGCGATCGACGCGGCGGGGCCGGACCGGCGCGCCGTCGTCAAGGCGGCGAAGGCTGCGCCGAAGCCGGTCAGTCCTTGCCGGTAGCGAGCTCGAGCGCTCGCTCGAGCTGCGGTTCGCGGAACTCGTAACCCAGCTCCTGCAGGCGCGTTGGGACGGCACGTACACCAGTCGTGACGATCTGGGCCATGTCGCCGTAGAGCGCCTTGACCGCGAGACCGGGGACCGGCGCGAAGGCCGGGCGGTGGAGGACACGGCCGAGGGTCTTCGACAGCGCGGCATTGGTCGCGGGCTCCGGCGCGGCGAGGTTGAGTGGCCCGACGGCGCCGCCGTTGTCGAGGCAGAAGATCAGCGCGCCGACGACGTCGTCGGTATGGACCCACGGCAGGTACTGGCGGCCACCGGCGACGGGACCGCCGACTCCGAGCTTGAACGGCGGCAGCATCTTCTCGAGCGCGCCGCCGGAGTCCGACAGGACGACACCGGTGCGTGTCAGGGCGACGCGGACGCCGAGATCGCCGGCTGCCTTCGCCTCGGCCTCCCAGTCGACGCAGACCTGCGCGAGGAAGTCGTCGCCAGCCGGCTCGTCCTCCGTCACGCGCTCGTCGCCACGCGGGCCGTAGAAGCCGCTCGCCGACTGCGAGACGAGGACGCCGGGCCGGCTCTCGGCCGGGAGCTCGCGCAGGCCCGCCACGAGGTTGCGCGTCGCCAGGACGCGCGAATCGCGGATCTCGCGCCGCGCCTGCTCGGTCCAGCGCTGCGCCACCGGCTCGCCGAGCAGGTGGATGACGCCGTCACGGCCGCTGAGTGCGCTCTGCT
Source organism: Thermoleophilaceae bacterium (assembly GCA_044867325.1). Taxonomy (GTDB): domain Bacteria; phylum Actinomycetota; class Thermoleophilia; order Solirubrobacterales; family Thermoleophilaceae; genus JAAYBF01. The sequence goes on from JBIOUS010000012.1 coordinate 56,523, forward strand.
GCGGCTGCTCGCCCTTCGGGTCGGCCCACGTCGCGCCGGTGACACGGCCGGCGAACAGGTGCTCGGCCTTGCCGGCGTCGCGCGTGAGCACCGTCACCTCGTCGCCGCGGTCGAGCAGCTCCTCGACGAGCGGGCGGCCGAGCATGCCGGTCGCGCCGGTGACGGTGACTCTCATCTCCAAGACCTTACGCGCGCCCGCGCCGGTCGGATGAGGTCTAGCTGGGGAGGCTCAGCTCGGCGGTCTGGTCGTCGAGACGGGCCGCGCCCTCGCGCTCGGCCTCTTCGGCGACCACGCGGGCCACCTCGCGGGCGACGTCGCGGTTGAATACCGAGGGGATGATGTAGTCCTCGGTGAGCTCCTCGTCGTCGATCGTCGCGGCGATTCCCTTCGCGGCGGCGATCTTCATCTCCTCGCTGATCTTGCGCGCGCGCACGTCGAGCGCGCCGCGGAAGATGCCCGGGAAGGCGAGCACGTTGTTGATCTGGTTCGGGTAGTCCGAGCGGCCGGTCGCCATCACGCGCACGTAGGGGGCGGCGTCCTCCGGCTTGACCTCGGGGTTCGGATTTGCCATCGCAAACACGAACGGGTCGGGGTTCATCCGCTGCAGATCCTTCGCCGAGATGATCCCGGGGCCGGACAGGCCGACGAATAGGTCGGTGCCCTCGAGCACGTCGGCCGGCGAGCCGTCGCGGCGCTCTTCGTTCGTGTTCTCGGCCAGCCAGCGCTTCGGGGCGTTCATCGAGCCGGCCTCGTAGTCCTCGCGGCCGGTGTGGATCGCGCCGAAGCGGTCGCAGGCGACGAACTTGGTGATCCCGGCGCCCATCATGATCTTCGCGCAGGCGACGCCGGCCGCGCCGGCGCCGGCCATCGACACCGAGAGGTCCTCGATGTTGCGGCCGGTCAGCCGGCAGGCGTTGATCAGAGCGGCCAGCACGACGATCGCCGTGCCGTGCTGGTCGTCGTGGAAGACCGGGATGTCGAGCTCCTCGATCAGCCGCTGCTCGATCTCGAAGCAGCGCGGCGAGGAGATGTCCTCGAGGTTGATGCCGCCGAAGGTCGGGGCGATCAGCTTGACCGTTTCGATGATCTTCTCGGGGTCCTTGGTGTCGAGCGCGATCGGGAAGGCGTCGACGTCGGCGAACTCCTTGAAGAGCATCGCCTTGCCCTCCATCACCGGCATCGCCGCCTCGGGGCCGATGTCGCCGAGGCCGAGCACCGCGGTGCCGTCGGTGACGACGGCGACCGTGTTCGCCTTGATCGTGTACTTGAACGCCTTCTGGCGGTTCTCGGCGATCGCGGTGCAGACGCGCGCCACGCCGGGGGTGTAGGCCATCGAGAGGTCGTCGCGCGTCTTCAGCGCAGACGAGAGGCCGGTGTAGATCTTGCCGCGGCGGTGCAGCTCGAAGGTGCGGTCCGTCGTCTCGACGAGCTTCGCCTCCTGGACGCTCTGGACCGCCTTGATGACGCGGCCGCGGTGGTCCTGGCTCTCGCAGTCGATCGTGATCTCGCGGATCGTCCCGTCGCCGCCGGCCTCGACGGTGTCGACCGCGACGATCGCGCCGCCGACCTTCGAGATCGCGGCGGTGACCTTGCTCAACGTGCCGGACTCGTGCGGGAGCTCGACGCGCAGTGTCAATGAGAACTGTGCGCTTGGGATAGCCATACGGGGAGGCGAAACATATAGACCGGCCGGCCTCGGCTCGGGCCGCGCCGCTCAGTAGCCTGGGCGCGTGCCGCCGGAGTCGCCCAAGGAGCTGTTCCTGATCGACGGCAACAGCCTCGTCTACCGCGCCTTCTTCGCGCTGCCGGAGTCGATCGCGACCTCGAAGGGCCAGCCGACCAACGCGATCTTCGGCTTCGCCTCGATGCTCGTCAAGCTGCTCACCGAGTACGGCAGCAAGCCGACGATCGTCGTCTGGGACGCCGGCGCGTCGGGCCGCAAGGAGGTCTACCCGGAGTACAAGGGCGACCGGCCGTCGCGGCCCGATCTGCTGCGCGAGCAGTTCCCGCACTTCACCCCGCTGGTCGAGGCGTTCGGCTACATGAACGTCAGCTGCGAGGGCTACGAGGCCGACGACGTGATCGCGACGCTCGCGCGGCGCGCCCGCGAGCACGGCACCGAGGTGATGATCGTCACCGGCGATCGCGACAGCTTCCAGCTGATCGAGGACGGCGTGCGTGTGATGGCGACCGGCCGTGGCATCACCGACACGAAGATCTACGACGCCCAAGCGGTGGTCGACCGCTACGGCATCCCGCCGCGGTCGATCCCCGACTTCTACGGCCTCAAAGGCGACACCTCGGACAACATCCCCGGCGTCCCCGGGATCGGTGACAAGACGGCCGCGACGCTGCTGCAGCAGTTCGGCGACATCGAGACGATCCTCGCCAGCGTCGATCAGGTCTCCGGCGCCAAGCGCAAGGAGAACTTGACCAACCACGCCGAGGACGCACGGATCTCGAAGCAGCTCGCGATGTCGATCCGCGACGTGCCCGTCGAGGAGGTCGACTTCGACGACCTGCTGGCGCGCGAGCCCGACCGGGCGCGCCTGCGCGAGGTCTTCCGCGAGTTCGAGCTGCGCGACCCGCTGCGGCGGCTCGAGGAGGTGTTCGGCGATGGCGAGGCAGCTGCGCCGATGCCGGCGGCGAGTACGACCACGGCCGTGCGGGTGCGGCGGATTGCGCCCGCGGAGCTGGCGGCGCTGACGGGCGACCACCTGGCTCTCTGGGCGGACCGCCCGGAGCCCCCGGAAGACCAGCTTCCCGGCTTTGGGGACGACGAGCCGCTGAGCTTCGCCGCCTATGGAGGCAACAAGGAGGCGCTCGCCGGCGAGGCGCAGACACTGACCGAGGTTGTCGCCGCCTGGGGCGATCGGCCGCTGACGGCGCACGACTGGAAGACGCTGACCGTCTCGGAGCGACCCGTCACGTCGTGGGCGACACCCCATGAAGGGGCCCAGGCTGAAGGGGTGCAGGCGGCTGAAGGCGCCGACGACCCCGCGATCGCCGCGCCGCCGCTCGAGCACGACACGCTCGTCGCCGCCTACCTGATCGATCCGGCACGCCGCACCTACCCGCTCGACGAGCTCGCCAGCGATCTCGGCCTGGGCGCCGAGATCCAAGGCGCCAAGGGCGAGGACCGCTCTAAGGAGGCAGCCGAGCGGGTCGTCCTGCTGCACGCGCTCGCCGCCAGCCAGCGCGAGACGCTCGACGAGCTTGGCCTGACGCGCCTACTCGAGGAGATCGAGCTGCCGCTGGTCGAGGTCCTGGTCGAGATGGAGCGCGCCGGTGTGCGGCTCGACGTCGGCCGGGTGCGCGAGATCGCGACGCGGATCGGCGACGAGGCGACCACGCTCGAGCGCAAGATCTGGGACGCGGCAGGGGAGGAGTTCACGATCGGCTCGCCGCAGCAGCTCGCCGAGATCCTCTTCAACAAGCTCGAGCTGTCGAAGAAGCGGCGCGGCAAGACCGGCTTCTCGACCGACGCGCGCGTGCTCGCCGCAATCCGCCACGAGCACGAGATCGTCCCGATGATCGAGGAGTGGCGCGAGCTGACCAAGCTCAAGTCGACCTACCTCGACGCCTTCCCGGCGCTGCTCGGCGACGACGGCCGGCTGCGCACCACCTTCAGCCAGGTGACGGCGGCTACCGGCCGGCTCTCCAGCAGCAACCCGAACCTCCAGAACATCCCGGTCCGCACCGAGCGCGGCCGCGAGATCCGCGCCTGCTTCGTGGCCGAGGAAGGCTGCCGGCTGATCTCGGCCGACTACTCGCAGGTCGAGCTGCGGCTGCTCGCCCACATTGCCGGCGAGGAGGTGCTGAAGGAGATCTTCCGTCGCGGCGAGGACGTCCACACCGCCACTGCCGCCTGGATTCTCGGCGCCGACGCCGACGCCGGCGGTAAGGTCGATCCCGGGACTCGCTCGAAGGCCAAGATGGTCAACTACGGGATCGTCTACGGCCTGTCGGCCTTCGGGCTTGCTGATCGCCTGCAGATCCCGCAGGGTGAGGCGCAGGAGTTCATCGACCGCTACCTGGAGCGGTTCCCCGCCGTCAAGGCGTTCATCGACACGACGATCGAGCGCGCGACCGACGAGGGCTTCGTCGCCACCGAGTTCGGCCGCATCCGCCGCATCCCGGAGCTGCGCGCACGCAACCGCCAGGTTCGCCAGCTCGGCGAGCGGCTCGCGGTCAACATGGTCATCCAGGGCACCGCCGCCGACATCATCAAGGTCGCGATGGTCAACTCGGTGCGCGCGCTGCGCGACGCCGGCCTGAGCACCCGCCTCGTCCTCCAGATCCACGACGAGCTGCTGTTCGAGGGGCCGGAGTCGGAGGTCGCCGACGCCTCGCCGATCATCCAGCGCGAGATGGCGGGCGCCTTCGAGCTGGACCCGCCGCTGACAACCGACCTCGGCGTCGGGAAGAACTGGTTGGAGGCGAAGTAGTGGACCGCTGGGTAGCGGTTGCCGCGATGGTCGCTGCCGGTGGCCTCGTCGCGATGCAGGCGCCGATCAACTCGACGCTCGGCAAGTCGGTCGGCACCTTCGCCGCCGCTTCGGTCTCCTTCGCCGTCGGCCTCGCCGTTCTCGTCTGCATCACCCTGCTGTTCACGAGCGGCTTCGGCGAGGTCGCCAACGCCGCCGACCTGCGCTGGTACTACCTGACCGGCGGCCTGCTCGGCGCCGCCTACGTCACCACCGTCCTCGTCTCCGTCCGCACCCTCGGCGCCGGCGGCGTCACCGCCGCCACGATCGCCGGCCAGCTCACCCTCGCCGTCGTCATCGACCGCTATGGCTGGTTCGGCGTCGACAAGCAGGGCCTCACCCCGCAGCGCGTCCTCGGCATCGCCCTCCTCGCCGTCGGCACCTTTCTCGTCGTTCGCGGCAAGTAGCCGCGTGACGGTCGAGCGCGTTCGTGTGACGACTTGGCGACAGCTCTGTTACGGCTGGGCAAAGGGTGTCCACGGCGGCTTAGTCGTCGGCTACCGTCGCCGTGCGCGGAGGGTGAAGCAGACAGGCGAGCTGCAGGCGGCTGACACCCGTCATGTTCGGCTTAGCGGTCGAATCCGGTTCGAGTCCGGCGCCCTCCGCCGAATACCGCCAGGGTGCGGAGTCGAGACTGGGACGAGGTCGCGCTAGAGTGACCAGTGGGTGTCAGCCGTCTGCGGGGTAGCTCCCCGCTTCACCAGTCTCGACCCGCCTCTGGCGGGTCGTTGGCTTTCTGGAGGCGGACGGCTAGGCGGCCGCTGAGGCTGGGACCGCGGTGCGGCGCTTGGCGGAGGGCGTGGCGGTGACGATGTCTGGGGTGGCGATGTTCCAGTAGTGGTTGAAGGACCAGTTGAGGAAGCCCGGCCGATTGCCCGCGGTGATGATTCGCTGGGCGAGTGGAGGGTGGATGCGGGGGAGGAGCTTCTGGCCGCGGAGCAGCCAGGCGTACTTCCACTCGTGGGAGGCGCTGAAGGCGAAGTAGCTGCCGAGCGCCTGCGCGCGGGTCTTGTCGCCCTCGAGGACGGAGCGCAGCTCGCGACCGCAGGCGACGCCGAAGTAGAGGGCGGTGCGGATGCCCTCGGCGGTGAGGGGGAGGCAGTGGCCGGCGGAGTCGCCGGCGAAGAAGATTCCGTCCTCGACCGAGTCGCGCAGCTTGTGGGGGATCCAGTTGCCCTGGAAGCGGACGGCTTCTGCGTCGAGGTCCTCGGCGAGCTTGACGGTGTTGTCCTTGACGTGGAACTTGGGGTCGAAGGACCCGACGCCGATCCGCAGCTCGTTGCCGGCGGGGAAGATCCAGCCGTAGCCCTCGGGGACGATCGAGCGGTCGATCCAGACCTTGAGGTCGGGACTCTGGCCGTCGGGATGGACCTCGAGGCCGCGCGAGAGCGGCGCGTCCGGCGGCTGGTAGGCCGGGTCGTCGCCGGCTGCAAGCACGCGGCGCCAGCCGAGGCAGTCGACGATCAGCGGGGCGACCAGGTCGCCACGGTCGGTGTGGACGGTGTTGCCGGTGCGGCCGTCGACCTTGGCGGTCTCGAACTCGGCGTCGCCCTGCGCGGCGAGCAGCGAGCAGAGCTCTGGGTAGTCGAAGGTCGAGAAGGTCCAGGGAATCGGCCAGCGGGTGGTTCCGTGGGGGGTTGCGATGACCAGCTCGGAGAATGTCTGGCGGTGCGCTCCCATCAGGTCGAGCGCCTCGAGCCAGCCGGTCGGGACGCCGCAGGCCGACGTCTGACGCTCGCCGATCTCGTAGCGGTCGATCATCAGCACGCGCGCGGGAGTGCCATCGGGGCGAGTGGCTCCGGCAAGCTCGCGTGCGATCGCCAGTCCCGCAAAGCTGGCGCCGCAGATCAGGACGTCGTAGTCCCCGGACAACGGTGTGCGCTCGTCGCCGCGCTTGGTTGCTCTGACCGGCATCGGATGGGCAGGGTAGCCATCCAGCGCGAAGGAGCGCAGGATGCGGCTCGTGCGGTACGGCGCTAACCTACGCCGTCGCCAATGACCGATACCCAGACCCTAACTCCACCACGCCCCGTAGAGGGCTCCGACGGACTCCTACTGGAGATCGACGGACAAATCGTCCCCAACTACGACGCCACGCTCGTGCCGTTCGAGGAGGGCGACGTCGTTACCGGCAAAGTCGTCCGAATCGACCAGGACGAGGTGCTCGTCGACATCGGCTACAAGAGCGAGGGAGTCATCCCCTCGAACGAGTTGTCGATCCGCAAGTCGGTGGACCCACACGACGAAGTGGAGCTTGGTGAGGAGGTCGACGCGCTCGTCCTCACCAAGGAGGACCAGGACGGCCGCCTGCTGCTCTCCAAGAAGCGCGCCCGCTTCGAGAAGGCGTGGCGCCGCATCGAGGCTGCCGCCGAGTCCGGCGAGCCGGTCGAGGGCAACGTCATCGAGGTCGTCAAGGGCGGCCTGATCATCGATCTCGGCGTGCGTGGCTTCCTGCCCGCGTCGCTCGTGGACATCCGACGGGTCCAGGACCTGGACGAGTTCATGAGTCAGAAGATCGAGTGCAAGGTCATCGAGCTCAACCGCTCGCGCAACAACGTCGTGCTGTCGCGCCGCGCGGTGCTCGAGGAGGAGCGCAAGGAGGTCCGTCAGCAGATCCTGGACCGCCTGCAGCCCGGCCAGGTGGTCGAGGGCTCGATCTCGAACATCGTCGACTTCGGCGCCTTCGTCGACCTCGACGGCATCGACGGTCTGATCCACATCTCCGAGCTCTCCTGGAGCCACGTCAACCACCCGTCGGAGATCCTTTCGATCGGCGACACGGTCCCGGTCAAGGTGCTCGACATCGATCGCGACCGCCAGCGGATCTCGCTCGGTCTCAAGCAGACACAAGAGGATCCGTGGCAGCGCGTCGTCGACACCTACAACATCGGTGACGAGCTCGAGGGCAAGGTCACCAAGGTCGTCACCTTCGGCGCCTTCGTCGAGATCATGGACGGCGTCGAGGGTCTCGTCCACATCTCCGAGCTTGCTCACCATCACGTCGAGAACCCGCGCGAGGTAGTCGAGCCGGGCGCCGAGGTGAAGGTCAAGGTGCTGGAGATCGACTCCGAGCGCCGCCGCCTGTCGCTGAGCATCAAGCGCGTCGCCGGCAACGAGCCGCCGCCGGACGCGGGTGGATCGACCGGCGGCAGCACGCTCGGTCGCGTGCCGGACCTCGGACTCTCCGATGAGATGTTCGCTGGCCCGTCGGTGACCGGCGCGGAGGATCTGCGCGCCGTGATGGTCGCCACGTCCGAGGCAACGCCGGAGGAGGGCGGCGCCGAGGCGCCGGCCGACGAGCCGGAGGCCATTGCGGAGGACGCTGCTCCTGTCGACGAGGCTCCCGCTGAGGAGGCGGCTGCCCCGGTAGAGGACGCGCCTACGGAGGAGGCTCCCGTCGAGGACGCCCCCGCTGATGAGGCGCCTGCTGATGAGGCGCCTGCTGATGAGACCGCTTCGGTTGATGAGGCGCCCGCCGAGGACGCTCCGGCCGAGGAGCCCGCTGAGGACGCCGCTCCGGCGGACGGCGAGGAGTCCACTGAGGCTCCCGACGCCGATTCCGAGACCGACGAGGGCTAGGGACTGGACATGTCCGGCGCCGGGCAGGTCCCGTTCGTCGGACTGACCGGGGGCATCGGGTCGGGCAAGTCGACGGCACTGGCCGCGCTTGGCGAGCTGGGTGCCGCGACGCTGTCGGCGGACGCAGTCGTGCATGAGCTGCTCGGCAGCGAGGAGCTGCGCGACGCGATCGTCACGCGGCTCGGGGCGGAGGTTCTCGATGCCGGTGGATCGATCGATCGGTCGGCGGTCGGTGCGCGTGTCTTCGCGCAGGCCGAGGATCGTGCCTGGCTGGAGGGTCTGCTGTGGCCACGCGTCGGCGCGCGGATCATGGAATGGCGTGCCGAGGTCGAAGCGTCCGAAGTCAGTCCGCCGGCGGCCATCGTCGAGGTTCCGCTGCTGTTCGAGTCGGGGATGGACAGCGTGTTCGACGTGACGATCGCGGTCGTCGCCGACGAGCCGCTGCGCGCCGAGCGCGCCAATGCCCGCGGCCACACGGCCGTGGCCGAGCGCGTCGGGCGGCAGCTGACGCAGCAGGAGAAGGCCGATCGCGCGGGCTACGTGGTCCGCAACGATGGCACCCGAGAGGAGTTGAAGGCGCAGCTGTCCAACGTTCTTGCCACGATCAAGGTCTAGACCTTTGGCCTCTGCATCATCCACCCGAACGCGATCGCGCCGGCAAGCGTCCACCCGGCGGTCGAAGCGAGCCCGAACGGCCAAGCACCGACGGATCGCAGGAGTGCTCGTGGCGGCCGTGATCGGTGCTGGAGTAGCAGCGGCGATCGGCGGGCTCGGTCCGATCGGCGATGCGGTGCGCCAGATCACGCTACCGCTGGCGCACGAGGACATCATCCGTCAGCAGGCCGCCGAGAAAGGGCTCGATCCGGCGCTCGTCGCGGCGGTCATCTACGAGGAGTCGCGCTTCCGCGACCAGACTTCGCATGCCGGCGCCCGCGGCCTGATGCAGATCACGCCCGACACGGCGGACTTCATCGCCCAGGACTCGGGCGGCACCGCGTTCACGCAGGCCGATCTTGCGACGCCGCAGGTCAACATCTCCTACGGCACCTACTACTTGCGCTACCTGCTGCGCCGCTACGACGGCAACGAGACGCTCGCGATCGCCGCCTACAACGCTGGCGAGACCAACGTCAACCGTTGGATCGAGGAGGCGGGCGGAGTCGACGGCTTCGACGCGTCCGAGGACATCCCGTTCCCGGAGACACGTCACTACGTCGACAACGTCAAGGAGCGCAAGGGCGAGTATCGCGACCACTACGGCGACGAGCTCGGCTTCTAGCTGTCGGCCCATCTCGGACGGCTGCTAGCTTCGATCGCCGTGCCGAAGTTCGAGCTGAACCCGATCTACACGCCGATCGCCGCCCAGCCGGCGGCGCGCGACGCGCTCGCAGCCGGGATAGAGGCGGGCGACCAGTTCCAGACGCTGCTCGGCGTGACGGGCTCGGGCAAGACGGCGACGATGGCCTTCACGATCGAGAAGCTGCAGCGGCCGGCGCTGGTGATCGCGCACAACAAGACGCTGGCGGCACAGCTCTGCAACGAGTTCCGCGAGCTGTTCCCGAACAACGCGGTCGAGTACTTCGTCTCGTACTACGACTACTACCAGCCCGAGGCCTACGTCCCATCGTCGGACCTCTACATCGAGAAGGACTCCTCGATCAACCAGGAGATCGAGCGGTTGCGTCACGCCGCGACGGCGTCGCTGCTCGGCCGCCGCGACACGATCGTCGTCGCGAGCGTCTCCTGCATCTTCGGCCTCGGCTCGCCGGAGAAGTACGACCGCATGATGCAGCTGTTCAAGCTCGGCGCGACGGTCGATCGCGACGAGGTCCTGCGCAAGCTGGTCGACATCCGTTACACACGCAACGACACGGCGCTCGCGCGTGGCAGCTTCCGCGTTCGCGGCGACACGCTCGAGGTCTTCCCGGCCTATGCGGAGACCGCCTACCGCGTCGACCTCTTCGGCGACGAGGTCGAGGCGCTGCACGAGTTCGACCCGCTGACCGGCGAGCAACTCGCTGAGCTCCAGCACGCAGCGGTCTGGCCGGCGACGCACTACGCGACCGACCAAGACACGATCGAGCGTGCCGTCGGTGAGATCCGCGACGAGCTGGAAGTGCAGTGCAAGCTGCTCGAGGAGCAGGGCAAGCCGCTCGAGTCGCACCGGCTGCGCCAGCGGACGCAGTTCGACATGGAGATGCTGCGCGAGCTCGGCTTCTGCAACGGGATCGAGAACTACTCGCGGATCCTCGACGGCCGCGAGCCGGGCGACCGGCCGTACTGCCTGATCGACTTCTTCCCGGACGACTTCGTCTGCTTCATCGACGAGTCTCACCAGACGGTTCCCCAGATCGGCGGGATGTACGAGGGCGATCGCTCGCGCAAGCAGACGCTGGTCGACTACGGCTTCCGGCTGCCGAGCGCGCTCGACAACCGGCCACAGAAGTTCGACGAGTTCCTGTCGATCGCGCCGCAGGTCGTGTTCGTGTCGGCAACGCCGGGCGACTTCGAGCGGACGCGCTCGGAGCGGCTGGTCGAGCAGATCGTGCGGCCGACCGGGATCGTCGACCCCGAGGTCGAGGTGCGCGAGACCAAGAACCAGATCGACGACCTGATGAACGAGATCCGCAAGCGCAGCGAGGCGGGGGAGCGGACGCTGGTCACCACGCTGACCAAGAAGATGTCCGAGGACCTGACCGACTACCTGATGGAGTACGGCGTCCGCGTCCGCTACCTGCACTCCGAGGTCGACACGCTCGACCGGATCCAGATCATCCGCGAGCTGCGGCTCGGCGAGTTCGACGTCCTGGTCGGGGTCAACCTGCTGCGCGAGGGGCTCGACCTGCCCGAGGTGTCGCTGGTCGCGATCCTCGACGCGGACAAGGAGGGGTTCCTGCGCGGCGAGACCTCGCTGATCCAGACGATCGGCCGCGCGGCGCGCAACGTCAACGGCAGGGTGATCATGTACGCCGACCGCGAGTCGGCGGCGATGCGCACGGCCCTCTCGGAGACCGACCGCCGCCGGGCGATCCAGGTCGCCTACAACGAGGAGAACGGGATCACGCCGGCGACGATCAGCAAGGGGATCTCCGACATCAGCGAGTTCCTGACCGGCGCCGAGTCGAAGGTGCCGCAGGGCCGCCGGCGCAAGCGCAAGCCGGAGGAGGAGGGCATGTCGGCCGAGCAGATCGCCCGCACGCTGATCGAGCTCGAGGAGGAGATGCTCGTCGCCGCCGAGGAGCTGCGCTTCGAGTACGCCGCGAAGCTGCGCGACGAGATCAAGGGCCTACGGCGCGACCTCGACGCACTCGAGGCCGGCGCGTAAGTGAATCTCGCTGGCTACGATCAGCCGCGTGAGTGACGATCTGAAGCGACTTGCCGATGCCGCCGAGAGCTTGGAGCGCCAGGCGGGCGAGCTGCGGGCAGAGGTCGAGCGACTGGCCGAGGCGGAGCGTCAGCGCGCCGCGGCAGAGGCCGAGCGGGCAGCCACTGTTCCAGAGCCGGTCGAGGAGGTCACGGCGCAGCCCGCCGACGACTCCGAGGCGCGGATAGTCGCCTTCAGCATGGTGCTCGACGGCAAGCCGCGTGACGAGGTCGCCCAGCATCTAGCCGACGAGTTCGGACTCGCCGACAGCGACGCGCTGCTCGACGATCTGTACGCGCGCGCCGCCGGCTGACCGAACGTCTGTTCGCCCGGCTAAACTCGTTCGAGTGACGCCTCCGAAGACGGGCGGGGCGGCTGACGAGATCGTCGTCGCCGGCGCCCGCGAGCACAATCTCAAGGACATCGACATCACGCTGCCGCGCAACGCGCTGGTGGTGATCACCGGCCTGTCCGGATCCGGGAAGTCGAGCCTCGCCTTCGACACGATCTACGCCGAGGGCCAGCGCCGCTACGTCGAGTCGCTGTCGGCCTACGCGCGCCAGTTCCTCGGCCAGATGGACAAGCCGGACGTCGACTCGATCGAGGGACTTTCGCCAGCGATCTCGATCGACCAGAAGACGACCTCGCGCAACCCGCGCTCGACGGTCGGCACGGTCACCGAGATCTACGACTACCTGCGCCTGCTGTGGGCGCGGATCGGCCATCCGCACTGCTTCAACTGCGGCGAGCCGATTGCCGCCCAGTCGGCCGAGCAGATCGTCGATCAGGTGATGACCCTCGACGAGGGCACGCGCTTCATGGTCGAGGCGCCGGTCGTGCGCGGGCGCAAGGGCGAGTACGGCAAGCTGTTCGAGGGGCTCCGCGCCGAGGGGTTCACGCGCGTCAAGGTCGACGGCAAGCTGCGCCGGCTCGAGGAGTCGATCGTGCTCGACAAGCGCTACAAGCACGACATCGCGATCGTCGTCGACCGGCTCGTGATGCGCCACGACCTGCGCAAGCGGCTCGCCGACTCGATCGAGACGGCGGTCGGTCACGCGGACGGGATGGTCGACATCGAGGAGATCACCCCCTCCGGGAGCACAGGCGGCGCCGATGGTGAGGAGGGGATCGTCACTACCTACTCCGAGCGCTTCGCCTGCCTGAACTGCGGGACCTCGATGCCGGAGCTCGAGCCGCGGATGTTCTCGTTCAACTCGCCGCACGGCGCCTGCCCGCGCTGCACCGGCCTCGGCTCGCAGATGGAGATCGACCCGGAGCTGATCGTCCCGGACCCGTCGCTGTCGCTGAGCGAGGGGGCGATCCTGCCGTGGTCGACGAGCGCCTCGAACTACTACGACCAGATGACCCAGGCGATCGCCGAGAAGTGGGAGGTCGACCTCGACACGCCGTGGGAGAAGCTCGACGAGGAGGTGCGCGACACCTTCCTCTACGGCACCAACGGCGACAAGATCTACGTGTCATACAAGAACCGCTACGGCCGCAAGCGGTCGTACATGACGCGCTTCGAGGGGATCGTCAACAACCTCCAGCGGCGCTACAAGGAGACCGACTCCGAGTGGTCGCGCGAGAAGATCGAGGAGTACATGTCGGTGCGGCCGTGCCCGGAGTGCAAGGGCGCGCGGCTGCGGCCGGAGAGCTTGGCGGTCAAGGTCGGGGGACTCGGCATCGATCAGCTGACCGCGATGTCGGCGCGCCGGTCGATCGAGTGGTTCGACGAGCTCGACATGACCGATACCGAGCGTCAGATCGCGCGACTGATCCTGCGTGAGATCGAGGAGCGGCTGCGCTTTCTCGACAACGTCGGCGTCGGCTACCTGTCGCTCGAGCGCTCGGCGGCGACGTTGTCCGGAGGCGAGGCGCAGCGGATCCGCCTGGCCACGCAGATCGGGTCGAGCCTCGTCGGCGTGCTCTACATCCTCGACGAGCCGTCGATCGGGTTGCACCAGCGCGACAACGAGCGGCTGATCGCGACGCTGCAACGGTTGCGTGACCTCGGCAACACGGTGATCGTCGTCGAGCACGACGAGGGCACGATGCTCGCGGCCGACCACCTCGTCGACCTCGGCCCGGGCGCCGGCGAGCATGGCGGCGAGCTGGTGGCGCAGGGAACGCCGAAGCAGGTGATGAAGGTCAAGAAGTCGGCGACGGGGCAGTTCCTTTGCGGCGCGCGGACGATCCCGCTGCCCGAGAAGCGACGTGTTCCGACCGGCGAGATCACGATCGAGGGGGCGTCGCAGCACAACCTGCGCGACATCGACGTGACCATCCCGCTCGGCGTCTTCTGCTGCGTGACCGGCGTCTCCGGCTCTGGCAAGTCGACGCTCGTCAACGAGGTGCTGCACAAGGCGGTCTCGAATCGGCTGCACCGCACCAAGAAGCGTCCGGGCGCGCACCGCGGGATCAGTGGCCTCGACGGGGTCGACAAGATCATCAACATCGACCAGTCGCCGATCGGCCGGACACCGCGCTCGAACCCGGCCACCTACACCGGCCTCTTCGACTCGATCCGCGACCTCTTCTCGAAGACCCAGGAGGCGCGCGCCCGCGGTTACAAGCCGGGCCGCTTCTCGTTCAACGTCAAGGGCGGTCGCTGCGAGGTCTGCCGCGGCGACGGACAGATCAAGATCGAGATGCACTTCCTGCCCGACGTCTACGTGCCGTGCGAGCAGTGCGACGGCCGCCGCTACAACCGCGAGACGCTCGAGGTTCGCTTCAAGGGCAAGACGATCGCCGACGTGCTCGCGATGCCAGTCGAGGAGGCGCTCGGCTTCTTCCAGCACATCCCGAAGATCAAGCGACGGCTGCAGGCGTTGCACGACGTCGGGCTCGACTACATCCGTCTCGGTCAGCCGGCGACGACGCTGTCCGGCGGCGAGGCGCAGCGCGTAAAGCTGGCGACCGAGCTGGCGAAGGTCGCGACCGGTCGGACGCTCTACATCCTCGACGAGCCGACGACCGGCCTCCACTTCGCCGACGTCGAGCGGCTGCTCGAGATGCTGCAGCGGCTGGTCGACAACGGCAACACGGTCGTCGTGATCGAGCACAACCTCGACGTGATCAAGACCTCGGACCGGATCGTCGACATGGGCCCCGAAGGCGGCGAGGAGGGTGGCCTCGTCGTCGCCAGCGGCACGCCGGAGCAGGTTGCCGCCACATCAGGCTCCTACACAGGCCGTTTCCTAGCCGAGATCCTCGAGCCGGCCGCTGCGCCGCCGAAACGGCGACGGCCGCCACGCCCGAAGGTCGCAGCGGCCGCCTGACCTTTGCTTGTCAGCGGTGAGCGCTCAGTTGAGCCGGTCCGCCGATGCCGAGAACAGGCACGCGTCGCCGGCTCCATAGGGGCCATTGCCGTTCGGCGGCGTTCCGCTCTTCAGGCCGACCATGAATCGTCCGTTGAACTGCGTGCCGTCAGGTGCGGCGGCATAGATCAGGCTCGAGCCGGCATTGAGCGCGTATGTGCTGTTCGGGCCGACGGAGATCGGCGAGTACGCATAGCGCTGCATCTCGTCGGTGCCAGGCTCGAGGTACGGGCTGCCGTAGAGGTTGCTTCCACTGCTGGCCATGAAGATCGAGCCACCCTGAGTGGTCTTGACGAACACGGCCCCGTACACGCTGCTGCCTGAGCTGTAGCACTTGCCGTAGAGGGTGAGCGGACCTACGGTGAACAGAACGATCTCCGGCGACGCGGCACGAGCCGCGTCAGAGCTGGCGCCGGATGTCGGCGTCGCTCGCTTTGCGGCGACGTAGCGGCCGGACACTCTCGCGGCCGTCGCGGCGTTGGCTGCATTTGCCGCATTCGCCGCGTTCGCGGCATTGTCGGCGTTGAGCGCCTTGGGGACGGCCCCGAGCTTGCGCTCGTTGATCTGACCGGCGCCGATCGCGTTGCTCTTGATCTTGCCGCCGGTGATCGTCTTGTTCTTCAGCTTCTTGCCGGGGATCGTGCCGTTCTTGATGTTCTTGCCATTCAGCGTGGCGGCCGCGTAGCCGGTCCCGCCGAGGGCAACGAACAGAGCGAGTAGGGACACGGCCATCGCCGGCGATGGCCGGTGGATGCGCTTGCGCACGAGGCTCCTCCTGGATTGGCCTGGATTGGCCGCGAGCGTAGTGGGTGTGCCCGACGTGACATAGGGCCGTGGACAGATGTTCGAGGGGCCGACGACGTCGCCGGCCGAGAGCTCCCGGCTGGCGACGCGCGACGAGTGCGAGCGCTAGCTCGTGTAGAGCAGCCCGCCGAAGCGACACTTGTTGGCCTGGCCGAGCACGCTGACCCCGGCATAGAGCTCCTGGCCCAGGATCTCGGTGTTGTCGGGAGCGATCGCCGCGCCCGCGGCCTCCTGGTCGAACGCTGGGGTGCCGGTCGGCGCCTGGGCGGCGACCAACGCGACGGTCTCGCCGATGTTGAACGCCGTGTCCTTGGTGGCGCCGTCGACCGCCGAGTTGTTCTGGTTCGTCTGGATGACGATCTCGGCAATCTGATCTGCGACGTCGGTGCGGCAGCGCGCGGTCAGCGTGAACGGGCCGACCGTCGCGACGGCCTTCGACTGGTTGTTGTCGAGGAAGAACGGGGCGACGCGGACACCCTTGGCGCCGGCGAGCGCGTCGGAGTCCTGTGCGCTCTTGACCTGCTTGAACTTCGAGGCGTCGAGGACCTGCTCCTTGACGGCGTTGTTGCCGACGGAGTCCTTGATCATCAGCGTGCCCTTGAGCGCGCGGCCCTTCAGATCTGCCTGGGTCAGCGAGCGGTTCTTGATGTCGGCGCTGGTCAGCGAGCCGTTGACCACGCTCGCGCCGGTTATCGAGAGGGCATAGGCAGAGCCGCCGAGGGCGGCGAACAGTGCGATTGCCGCGACCACGAGCGCAGGGCTCGGCCGCCGGCGCAGGATGCGCTTCATGGAGAACTTCCTCCTGGCTTCGGGTTCGGTTTGCCGGCGGCGGGAGGTCCTGCTGCCGCCGGTGTCGTTCCTGACCCCAGAACACGGCGGCAACTCAAGGTTGCGGTCGGCGCTCTGCGAAGCTGCGGCGGTGGACGTGGGCCAGTGGCAGACGTGGTGGCGCAAGTGGCGCTGGTACGAGCGCAACTCGCTGCCGTGGCGACGGCTGGCGATCCATCGAGAGCTGGCGCGACGCGGCGCATTCGCGCGCTGGCCGATTCAGGGCGAGGTGCTCGATCTGCTGCGCGAGGGGCGACTCGACGTGGGGGAGGGCACGCTGTTCGAGCCAAACGTCTGGCTGACCGCGCCCGACCCGGCGCGGATCAAGATCGGCGCCGGCTGCTTTCTCAACCTCGGTGTGATGGTCGCGGCGGTCGAGCTGGTCGAGATCGGGGACCACTGCATGTTCGCCAACGGCTGTTTTGTCACCGACGGCGCGCACCGTTTCGACGACCCCGACAAGCCCGTTCCCTGGCAGGGCTTCACGACCAAGGGGCCGACACGAATCGGCGCCAACGTCTGGTGCGGGGCGAACGTCGTCATCACCAGTGGCGTGACGATCGGGGAGCGGGCGGTGATCGGCGCGAACAGCGTCGTCACGAGCGACATCCCGCCCAGAACGATCGCGGCCGGAGCACCCGCGAAGGCGCTCCGGCCGATCGAGTACGGCTAGTCGCGATCAGCAGATGACCGTGACGTGGAAGGGCGCGTCGGTGATCGCCCCGGCCGTCGTGCGGGTGCGCACGTCGATGGTGTCGTTGCCGGTGGTCGACAGGCCCACCTGGGCGAAGCCGGCGCCCGCGACGCCCGTGTCGGGCTGGTTCTTGTTGGCGATCCAGGCGCAGCCGCTGACGTCGCGGTTGAACTGAACGCGGATCCCGGTCGCCTCGGCCACCGACACGACGCCCTTGCCGCGCACCAGCGATGCGTTGCCGGCGCCGGCTGAGTCGGTCACGACCGCGAAGAGGCTCGACGCGTCGCCGGACGGCCCCGGGATTCCCTGCGGGCCCTGCTGGCCGCGCAGCGCGTTGCGGGTGCTCTTCTTGATGTCCTTGCTGGCGATCGTGCCGTTGCGGATGTCCTTGCCCTGGACCGAGTTGTTCTTGATCTGGGCTGAGCCGATCGTCGCGGCGGCGTAGGAGACGCCGCCGAGGGCGACGAACAGGGCGACCATCGCGAGCAGCGAGGCCGGGTTTGCGTGCTTTCTGATCCTGCGGAACATTTTCGACCTCCTGGTCGGATGGGGTGATTGACACCCGTCCAACCAGCGAGGTCGGTGCGAATTACGCCGCAGCTAGAAAAGATTCGTCTGGACGTGCTCCGGCGGCTCTGGATCCGCTCCTGGAGCGGGATCCTCAGCGACCGGGGTGGCGTCCTGCTGCGGCGGTGGCCCCGCGGCGAGCAGCGCCGGGAGCTTCTTGAAGTCTTCGCGCAGGATCTCCTTGACGCTTGGCGTGCGCAGGCCGGCGGCGGGGTGGTAGATCGGGAAGATCTGGACGGTCCGCTGGCCGAGTCGGTGAACCTGCGGCACGCCGTGGACACGGCTGATTCCGGTCTGCGATCCGGTCAGCAGCTTTGTCGAGAAGTTGCCGAGCGTGCAGATCACGGTCGGCTCGATCAGCTCGACCTGACGGAACAGGTACGGCTCGCAGGCGGCGATCTCGTCCGACTGGGGGTCGCGGTTGTCCGGCGGGCGCGACTTCAAGACGTTGGCGATGAAGACGTCGTCGCGGGCGAGGCCGTTCTCGGCCAGCAGCTCGTTCAGCAGCTGCCCGGCGCGGCCCACGAACGGGATCCCCTGGAGGTCCTCCTGCTGGCCGGGCGCCTCGCCGACGAACATCAGGTCGGCGTTGGCGTTACCGGCGCCGAATACGGCCTGGGTGCGAGTGGCGTGCAGCGGGCAGCGCTCGCACTGGCGCACCTCTTTGTAGAGCTCGACAAGCTGCTCGCGCCTCTGCTCTGCCGTCGCCATCGGCGATTAGCCTAATGAGGAAAGAGCGACTACCATTTGTCACGGCCGCTACCCACTTGGGAGCGGACCGCGATCAGACCGACCGGTACCCGTAGGGACTGGAACGGAATTGTCACCCACCACACCCCCAGGCTACGCCATCCAGAGCGTGGCGATCGTCGGCGCCGGCCGGCTTGGATCGGCGTTCGCGCGCGCGCTGGGCGCCGCGGATATCTCGGTTGAAGGCCCGCTGGGACGTGGCGCCGCGCCGCAGGGCGAGATCGTGCTGCTCTGCGTTCCGGATGCCGAGATCGGGGATGCTGCCGCCTGTACAGGCGATGCGCGCTTCGTCGGCCATGTCAGCGGTGCGACACCGCTCACGACCCTCGCCGCTGCCGAAGCGGAGGCGTTTGGCCTCCATCCGCTGCAGACGTTCGCCGGCGGCGAGGGACCGGAGGCGTTTGAGGGCGTTGGCGCCGCAATCGCCGGTACGACACCGGAGGCGCTTGCCGTCGCGCGCGACCTTGCGCTGCGACTCGGTATGACGCCGATCGAGATCTCCGATTCCGAGCGCGCCGCCTACCACGCCGCCGCGTCGATCGCCTCGAACTTCCTGGTCACACTGCAGGCTGCCGCGGAGCAGTTGGCGGCCGGCGCCGGCATAGCGCCGGCCGACGCGCGGACGCTGCTGGCACCGCTGGTGCGCAGCACCGTCGACAATTGGGCGGAGCGCGGGCCCGGTGAGGCTTTGACCGGCCCAGTTGCCCGCGGCGACGATGCGACCGTAGCCCGCCAACGCGGAGCCGTCGAGCACCACGCTCCGCAACTGCTGCCGCTGTTCGACGAGCTGGTCGCATGTACCGCCGCCGTCGCCGGTCGGGACAAGGCGGTGACGGCATGAGGACGGTTCGCACCATCGCCGAGCTGCGTGCCGCGCTTGGCGCCCGGCGCGATGCGGGCCAGACGATCGGTCTGATTCCGACGATGGGCTCGTTCCACGACGGGCATGTCGCGCTGATGCGCGCCGCACGCGACGCCTGCGACTGCGTCGTCGTGTCGCTGTTCGTGAATCCGGCGCAGTTCGGTCCGAACGAGGACCTCGCCGCCTACCCGCGTGACGAGGCCCGCGACGCCGGGCTCGCCTCCGCGGCTGGGGTCGATCTCTTGTTCGCGCCGCCGGTCGAGGAGGTCTACCCCGACGGCTTCACGACCACAGTCAGCGTCGACGGTGTCAGCGAGGTGCTCTGCGGCGACGTGGAACGGCGCGGCCGCGGACACTTCGACGGCGTCACGACGGTCGTGGCGAAGCTCTTCAACATGGTCGGACCGGACGTCGCGTTCTTCGGCCAGAAGGACGCCCAGCAGGTCGTCGTGATCGAGCGGATGGTCCGTGACCTCGACATCCCGGTCCGGATCGAAACGGTGCCGACGGTGCGGGAGCCCGACGGCCTCGCGCTCAGCTCGCGCAACGTCTACCTCGAGCCGGCCGAGCGCGAGCGCGCCACGGCGCTGAGCCGTGCCCTGGCGGCTGCCGAGAGCACTGTCGCGCTCGGTGACACCGATGCCGCGGCCGTCCTTGCGGCCGCACGCGGTGAGCTCGACGCCGCCGGCATCGAGCCGGAGTACCTGGAGCTGCGCTCCACAACCGACCTTTCACCCGTCGAGCGCGTCAACGGCTCGACCTTGCTTGCGGTGGCCGCCCGTGTGGGGCGTGCTCGCCTGATCGACAACACAGTCCTCCGACAAGGAGTCCTCCCCAGATGAGACGGAAGATGCTCAAATCGAAGATCCACCGTGCGACCTTGACGGGCAGCGATCTCAACTACGTCGGCTCGATCACCGTCGACGCCGACCTGCTCGACGCCGCCGACATCCGCGAGCACGAGCTCGTTCACGTGCTCGACATCGACAACGGCGCCCGCTTCGAGACCTACACGATCGCCGGCCGCCGCGGCTCCGGCGACATGCAGGTCAACGGCGCGGCCGCGCGGCTCGTCCATACCGGCGACAAGGTGATCGTCGTCTCCTACGCCGAGTACGAGGAGGCCGAGCTCGAGACCTACGAGCCGCGTGTCGTCCACGTCAACGGCACCAACGAGATCGTCACCGTCGACGACGCGGTCGCGGAGCTGCTGTCATGAGCGCGCGTCCGAAGATCGCCACCGCGCCGGCCGCGAAGGGCAAGCCGATGACGCTGTCGTCGCTCGTCGAGAAGAAGGCACTCGGCGAGCCGATCGCGATGGTCACCGCCTACGACTACCCCGGCGCGCAGGTTGCCGAGGAGGCCGGTGTCGACGTCGTGCTGGTCGGCGACTCTGCCGCGATGACCGTGCTCGGCTACCCGAGCACGGTGCCGGTCTCGGTCGACGAGATGCTGATGCTCACCGCTGCCGTGCGGCGCGGTCTCAACACCCCGATTCTCGTCGGCGACCTGCCGTTCGGCTCCTATGAGGCTTCCGACGAGCAGGCGATCGCGACCGCCCAGCGGTTCGTCAAGGAGGCTGGCTGCGATGCCGTCAAGCTCGAGCGCGGCGGAACCTCCGTTGATCGCGCGCGGGCGATCATCGGGGCCGGGATCCCCGTCATGGGGCACGTCGGCCTGACGCCGCAGACCGCCACGGCGCTCGGTGGCTACCGTTCGCAGGGCCGCACCGCGGAGCGCGCGCTCGAGGTTGCGCACGACGCGCTCGCACTCCAGGAGGCCGGCTGTTTCGCGATCGTCTTCGAGGCGATCCCATCCGACCTCACCGATGAGCTGATGCCACGGCTCGAGATCCCGGTGATCGGTATTGGCGCAGGCCCCTCGACCGACGGCCAGGTGCTGGTCATGCACGACCTGCTCGGCATCTACGACGGCCACGCGGCGCGCTTCGTGAAGCGCTACGCGGCGGTTCGTGACGAGATGATCGCCGGGGTCCAGGCCTACGCCGACGATGTACGCAAGCGGAACTATCCGGCGCCCGAGCACGGCTACACGATGGCCCCGGATGAGCGGGCACGGCTGCACGAGCTGCTCGATGCGGAGGTTCGCGGGTAGCTACTTCGGGGCATTTCACGGGTTAGCAGTGGGGAGGACCCGAACTCGACCCGAGGAGTGCCCGATGTCCCGCAAGCGGAAGTTCCTGCCGTCGCCGGCGATGGCGGTGGCCCTACTGGCGCTGTTCGTAGCGCTCGGCGGCGGCGCCTATGCGGCGATCGTCGTGACCGGCAAGAACGTCAAGAACGGCAGCCTGACTGGCTCCGACTTCAAGAAGCACTCGCTGCATGGATCGAAGCTGAAGGCCGATTCGATCGGCGGCGGGTCGATCAAGGAGTCGTCGCTCGGGCCGGTGCAGGCGCTTGCGCATCAGGCGGTCGTCACCGGAGCGGGTGTGTTCGCACGTGGTCGTGGCGTCAGCAGCGCGGTGCGGACCGGCGCCGGGCGCTACACGGTCGTCTTCGACCGCGATGTACGCGGTTGCGTGTACGTGGCGACGGTCGGCGACGTGAGCGCGGCAGGTCCGGGGACCGGAACAGCCTCGGTCGGCAGCAACCCCACCAACGCGAATGCCGTGGACGTACGGACGGTTACCTACAACGCCGGCGGGAACCCGGTCGACGAGAACCGGGCGTTTCACCTGCTTGTGAGCTGTTGACGGCCAGGGTGGTTCAGACTTCGGCATGTGACTCTGGAGACGGATAGCGCGGCGGCGACCGAGGCGGCCGGTGCCGATCTGGCCGAGCGGCTGGCCCCCGGCGACGTCGTGCTGATCTCCGGTGAGTTGGGCAGCGGAAAGACGACTTTCGTGCGCGGCGCCTGCCGGGCGCTGGGCGTCGAGAGCCCGGTGACCAGCCCGACCTTCACGATCGGGCAGCTCTATTCGGGCCGTGTCGAGGTAGCGCACCTGGATCTCTACCGGCTCGATTCTCTGGCTGGGGAGGACCCTTCGCTGCTCGAGGACTACCTGACGCCCGAGCGGATCGGCTTCGTCGAGTGGCCGGCGATCGGCGAGCCGGCGATCGGGCGCGTCGCGGCGCGGGTGACGCTCGAGCACGCCGGCGAGGACCGGCGCAGGGTTGAGATCGCGTGAACGTGCTGGGGTTCGACACAGCCACGGCGGCAAGCGCGGCCTGCGTTCTGCGTGACGACGGCGAGGCCTTCGAGGTTGAGCCGCCGGCCGCCCGAATGGGCGAGCGGCCGGGGCATGCGGCGGAGTTGATGCCGGCCGTCAGTCGTTGCATGGACAAGGCCGGCATCGGCTGGGACGAGCTCGACGCGATCGGCGTGGGTGTCGGTCCCGGGATGTTCACCGGGTTGCGGATCGGGGTCGCGACCGCCCACGGGCTCGCGGCGGCGAGTGGAGTCCAGCTGCGGCCCGTCTCTTCGCTCGCGGCGCTCGCCGCGCCTGCCGGCGAACCGGCGCTGGCCGTCATCGACGCTCGCCGCGACGAGGTCTTCGCCGCGCTCTACGACGGCGAGGAGGAGCTCTGGGCGCCATTCGTAGCGGCTCCGGACGCCGTTGCCGAGCGACTCCGGGAGCGCGGAACCAGCACGCTGGCGATCGGTGACGGGGCGGTACGCTTTCGGGACGTCCTCGCGACGGCGGGCGCCACCGTTCCGGACGCCGGCTCCAGCTCCCATGTGGTGCGTGGGCTGTCGATCTGCCGGTTGGCGGCGACCGTGGCGCCGGCCCCCGTCGAGGCAGTGCTGCCGGACTACCTGCGCCTACCGGACGCGAAGCCGAGAACCCAGTGAGCCAACCGCTCGAAATCAGGCCGCTCGCCTACGCCGACCTGCCGCAGGTGATCGCGATCGAGCGGCGGGCGTTCACGACGCCGTGGTCGCTGGCGATGTTCGTGCTCGAGCTGTCGAAGCCGACGGGAATCTGCCTCGCGGCGCTGCGCGACGGGCGGATCGTCGGCTATCTCGTCTGCTCGCGCTACGTCGACGACTGGCACGTGATGAACATCGCGGTCGATCCGAGCCTGCTGCGGCAGGGGATCGCCAGCACCCTGCTCGACCATCTCTTCGCGCAGGCCGACGGACCGGGGGAGCAGTACACGCTCGAGGTGCGACCGTCGAACGCGCCGGCGATCGGCCTCTACGAGCAGTTCGGCTTCTATGCCGCGGGCAAGCGGCGCGGCTACTACCACGACAACCGCGAGGACGCCCTGATCATGTGGCGCAAGAGCGGGGCCGGTGCGCGCACGGCCGACGCCGAGGCTCAGACCGGTGCGGCCGGCGGATGATCCTCGCGATCGAGACGAGCTGCGACGACACCTGCGCCGCCGTCATCGGCCACGGCGGTGAGATCCATTCGAACGCGATCGCGTCGCAAGGCCTGCTCCACGAGCGCTACGGCGGCGTCGTCCCGGAGATCGCGTCGCGCCACCACCTGGAGGCGATCGACGCGATCGTCGCGGACGCGCTCGAGGGTGCGGGCGCCAGCCTCGACCAGGTCGACACCATCGCGGTGACGCGCGGCCCGGGGCTGATCGGCGCGCTGCTCGTCGGCCTGTCGTCGGCGAAGGCGATCGCGGCGGCGCGGCGACTGCCGTTGGTCCCCGTCGACCACCTGCACGGCCACGTCGTCGCCTCGACGCTCGGACCCGACCCGATCGAGCCGCCGTACCTGTGCCTCGTCGCCAGCGGCGGGCACACCTTCGTCGCGCGGGTCGACGAGCCGGGCAGCTACGCGATCCTCGGCCAGACGCTCGACGACGCCGCCGGCGAGGCGTTCGACAAGGGCGCGCGGATCCTCGGCCTCGGCTATCCGGGCGGCCCGGCGATCGACCGGCTCGCGCGGGAAGGCGACCCGCGGGCGTTCGACTTCCCGCGCTCGCTCCCGGACGGTCCAGCCGGCTCCGGCGGGCTCGACTTCAGCTTCTCCGGACTCAAGACGTCGCTGCTCTACCGCGTTCGCGACCTCGGCGAGCAGCAGGCCGAGCAGTGCCAGGCCGACCTGGCGGCCTCCTACCAGGCGGCGATCGTCGGCTCGCTGACGGCGCGGCTGGGCCAAGCGGTCCGTCGCGAGGGCGTGCAGAACGTCGCGCTCGGCGGCGGCGTCGCGGCCAACTCCGCGCTGCGCGCCGAAGCCGCGCAGCTCTGCGACGAGCTCGGAGTCCGTCTCTGGACCCCCGCACGCGAGCTGTGCACCGACAACGCCGCGATGATCGGGGCCGCGGCGCGCTTCACGCCGGCGGTCGCCTATCCGGGCTATCTGGCCCTCGACGCGGCTGCCAGGCTGCAGTAAACGTGGGAGCCATGGCGACGGTCACCCTCTACGGCAAGCCAGGCTGCTGCCTCTGCGACGACGCTCGTGTCGAGGTGCGAGAGCTGGGCGAGAGGCATCGCTTCGAGCTCGAGGAGGTCGACGTCTCGCTCGACCCGCGCCTCCACCGCGAGTACGGCGAGCGGATACCCGTCGTCGCCGTCGACGGGCAGGAGGCGTGCGAGCTGCACGTCGACAGCGCTGAGGTAGAGCGCTTGCTCGCTAAAGTGGCCGAGTCTTGAGCGTTCAGCCCACCATGCGCGACGGAGTGCCAGAGGACGATGCCGCGCGCGACCGGTTGTCGCTGGGCGTCGCGGCGCGTCTGTCGCGCTACCTGCAGGTGCTCACCCAGGCGCGCAAGATGGGCAAGGAGACGATCTCCTCGCAGGAGCTCGCCGACTACACGCACGTTAACTCGACGCAGATCCGGCGCGATCTCTCGGGCTTCGGCAAGTTCGGCAAGCGGGGTGTCGGCTACAACGTCGACTCGCTCGTGTCGCAGATCCGCAAGATCCTGCGCACCAGTGGCCAGCACAACATCGCGCTGGTCGGCGCGGGCCACCTCGGCCAGGCGATCGCCGGTTCCGACATCTTCGCCGACCACGGCTTCCGTGTCGTGGCCGTCTTCGACACCGATCCGGGCAAGGCCGGCAAGGCGATCAACGAGCAGCTGAAGATCCGGCCGATCGAAGAGCTCGAGGACATGGTGCGCACCGAGGAGATCGTCGTCGGGGTGATCGCCGTTCCGACCGACGCCGCCCAGGAAGTCGCCGACGTGCTCGTCGGGGCTGGCGTGAAGATCCTCTTCAACTACTCCGAGGCGCTGCTCCAAGTGCCGCCCGAGGTGACCGTCCACACCTCGAGTCCCGCCGTCGATCTGCTCTACGCGCTCTACTTCTACCTGACCTGACCATGCTGGACATGGCCCGCGCGCGCGAGGTCTTCGATGCCTCCGATGACTTCACTGTCGGACTCGAGGAGGAGTTTCAGATCCTCGATCCGGACACGCTCTCGCTCACCCAGCGCTACGGCGAGCTGGCAGCGGCGGCGCAGGCCGATCCAGTACTGGCGGAGGCCGTCGCCGGTGAGCTGATCGAGTCGGAGATCGAGATTCGCTCAGGTCGCGGAGAGACGCTTGCCGACGCTGTCGCCGCTCAGCGCGAGGCTCGCGGTCGGCTGTTCAGCCTCGCGGCCGAGCACGGCGCGCGCCTCGCTGCGACCGGGACCCATCCCTGGAGTCCCTGGCAGGAGCAGCGGATCATCGACACCGACCACTACCACCGTGTCGAAGACGGTCTGAAGTACGTCGCCTGGCGCAACAACACCTTCAGCCTCCACGTCCACGTCGGCGTGCGCGGGGCGGATCGGGCGATCGCGGTCTGCGATCGCATCCGGGCGCTGCTGCCCGAGCTGCTCGCGATCTCTGCCAACTCGCCGTTCCTCGACGGCCGCGACTCCGGTCTGCATACCGTGCGCACCCAGATCTTCACCAAGAGCTTTCCGCGCTGCGGGATACCGGATCCGTTCGGGAACTGGCAGACATACGGCGACTTCGTCGACATGCTCGTCCGGACCAACTCGATCGTCGAGCACACCCAGCTCTGGTGGAGCGTCCGCCCACACCACGCCTACGGCACGGTCGAGGTGCGAATCTGCGACGCGCAGTCAGATGCGGCGGCCTCGACGGCGCTCGCGGGCCTGATCGTCGCCTGCGTCGCCCAGGCTGCGCTCGACCACGACGACGGCGTCCCATTCGAAGACCCGCCGCCGCGGCTCGTCGAGGAGAACTTCTGGCGTGCGATCCGTTACGGGCTCGACGGCAAGATGCTCGATCTCGAGCGGATCGAGGAGTACCCGTCGGCGGCGATCGGTGAGCGGCTGCTCGCCTGGACCGCGCCGGCGCGCGCCGCGCTCGGCGTCGAGCCGGCGCTGGACGTCGAGAACGGGTCGCAGCGTCAGCGACGCCTGCTCGTCGGCGGTGCCACGATGCAGGAGGTATTCGCCGCGGAGGTCGAGACGGCGGCCCGTACATACGCGAACCCGGAGGTCAGGGCATGAACGAGCAGAGTGGACAGCCGCCGGCCGGCGCCGACCCCGGCGCGCCGCAGGGACAGCCGACCGAGGCCGAGATGCAGGCGGCGCTCGAGGAGCAGATGCGCAACATTCGCGTCGAGGACGTCGTCGTCCAGACCACGGTGACGCTGGTGAACCTCGGCGCCCGCCGGCTCGGACTCGCTGCTGCTCCGGGTGAGGATCCTGCCGCGGAGCGCGACCTCGGCCAGGCGCAGATCGCGATCGAGGCCGTGCGGGCGCTGCTGCCGCTGCTTCCAGCCGAGGTCGGCGAGCAGATCGCGCCAGCTCTCTCACAGCTTCAGATGGCCTTTGCACGCGAGGCGCAGGGTGGAGGAGAGGCACCGCCGCCCGGCGCCGAGCCAGGCCAGCCAGCGCCAACGGGCGATCCCGCTGCCGACGAGGCAGCCGCCGCCGAGGCGGAGCGAGCGAAGGCGCGCGCGAAGATCTGGACCCCTGGCAGCTGACCCAGCCCGCATTTCGCCGGGGCGGCCGATAGACTGCCCGCCGCTTTCGACCGGGCGGCTTTTGCACCTGTAGCAATGACGCGCGCAGCCTGCGCGCGGCCCCCGAGCCAGCCCGCTACCGAAGATCCCTACGGAGGACTCCCTTGACCGACTTTCTCACCGACTACGGCGTAATCGTCGCGCTTGCATGCGCGGCTGCCGCAGTCGTATACGGCCTCTTGACAACGCGCTGGCTGCTCGCCAAGTCGCCCGGAAACGACCGCATGCAGGAGATCTCCGCTGCCGTCCAGGAGGGCGCCAAGGCCTACCTGACGCGTCAGTACCAGATCATCGCCGTGGTGGCGGTGATTCTCGCCATCGTTCTCGCGATCGCGCTGAACATCGAGACCGCGATCGGCTTCGTGATCGGCGGCACCCTCTCCGGCGCGGCTGGCTTCATCGGCATGAACGTGTCGGTGCGCGCCAACTCGCGCGTCGCCGAGGCGGCTCGCGGCGGTATCGGCAATGCGCTCAACGTCGCCTTCAAGGGCGGCGCTGTCACGGGCATGCTCGTCGCCGGCCTGGCGCTGCTCGGCGTCGCCGGCTACTACGGCATCCTGCGCCTCTTCGACGTCGATCAGAAGGACGCGATCGACGCGCTTATCGGCCTTGGCTTCGGTGGCTCGCTGATCTCTGTCTTCGCCCGACTGGGTGGCGGCATCTTCACGAAGGCTGCTGACGTCGGCGCCGACATCGTCGGCAAGATCGAGGCCGGCATCCCCGAGGACGACCCCCGTAACCCGGCGGTCATCGCGGACAACGTCGGCGACAACGTCGGCGACTGCGCCGGTATGGCGGCCGACCTGTTCGAGACCTACGCGGTCACCGCCGTCGCGGTCATGCTGCTCGGCGTCCTGACCTTCAACCAGATCGACGAGGTAGCCGTCTTCCCGCTCGTGATCGGCGGCGTGTCGATCCTCGCGTCGATCATCGGCACGTTCGCGGTGCGCAGCGAGGCCGGCAACGTCGAGCGGGCGCTCTACCAGGGCCTGATCGTCTCCGGCGTCCTTGCGGCCGCCGCGTTCCTCCCCGTGTCGCTGTGGCTGATGGACGACCTCAGCTTCATCCCGGACGCGTCGAACCTGCTGACCGGTGGCCTCGAGGGCGCTCCGTCCGGCATGGACATCTGGTTCTGCACGCTGATCGGCATCGGCATCACCGCACTGCTGTTCGTGATCACCGACTTCTACACCTCGACCCGCTTCCGTCCGGTGCGCAGCACCGCGAAGGCCTCCGAGACCGGTCACGCCACGAACATCATCCAGGGCCTCGCCCAGGGCTTCCAGGCGACGGCCGCTCCGGCGATCGTGATCGCGATCGGCATCCTCGTCGCCAACGAGCTCGCCGGCATCTACGGCATCGGCGTCGCAGTGATGGCGCAGCTGTCGCTGACCGGTCTGATCGTCGCGCTCGACGCGTTCGGCCCGATCACCGACAACGCCGGTGGCATCGCCGAGATGGCGGAGCTCCCCGAGGAGGTCCGCAACATCACCGATCCGCTCGACGCGGTCGGCAACACCACCAAGGCCGTCACCAAGGGCTACGCGATCGGCTCCGCCGTGCTCGCCGCGCTCGTGTTGTTCGCCGCCTTCGTGGAGGAGCTGACTGTCGAGGCAGACAAGAAGCTCGAGATCCTCAAGGGCTTCGACATCTCGCAGCCCGAGGTGCTCGTCGGCCTGTTGATCGGCGGCATGATGGTCTACCTGTTCTCCGCCCTCTCGATCGAGTCCGTCGGCCGTGCCGGCGGTGGCGTGGTCGAGGAGGTCCGTCGCCAGTTCCGCGAGAAGCCGGGCATCATGGACGGCACCGAGAAGCCGGACTACGCCCAGTGCGTCGGCATCGTGACCAAGGCCGCCCAGCGGGAGATGATCCTGCCGGCCCTGATCCCGATCGTCATCCCGGTCATCGTTGGCCTGCTCAGCTACCAGGCCCTCGGCGGCCTGCTGATCGGCGTCATCGTCGTCGGCTTCTTCGCCGCGGTCTCGATGACCTCCGGCGGCGGTGCGTGGGACAACGCCAAGAAGCTGATCGAGGACGGCGAGTTCGGCGGCAAGGGATCGCTGGCCCACGAGGCCTCGATCACCGGCGACACCGTCGGCGACCCCTACAAGGACACCGCCGGCCCGGCGATCAACCCAATGATCAAGGTCGCCAACATCGTGGCGATCCTGATCGTCCCGTTCCTGGTCTGACGCGCTAGACCGCGGCTTCGGCCTGCAGGGCGTCAGCGA
>JBIOUS010000013.1:0-16636 GCA_044867325.1 Thermoleophilaceae bacterium
CCGTGGCGCGCCCGGGGGGGGCGCGCCACGTGCTCCGACCTCCGCCCGCCGCTACGGCAGCTCGCGGACCAGCACCTGGTAGTCGCCCTCGTTGCTCCCGGTGAGGTTGGAGCCGGCCGACTTGAACGCGATGTGGCGACCATGACCGCCCAGCGAGACCGTCCCTGACGCCCCGTCGGGTCCGTTCTCCTCGAGCCCACTGGTCGACACGCTTGCGCGCTGGATCGACGCCGCGTCGCCGATCGCACGAACGAAGACGTCGAAGACGCTGTTGCCGTCACCGGTCACGAGATCCGCCGCCTCGGACGAGAAGGCGACCGTCGACCCGTCGGGGGAGATCGTCGGGTTGGCGCCGCAGGCCGTGGCGCTCTCAGCGCCGCTGGCATTGACGTTCAGTCGGCGCGTCGTCTGCGCCGCGACGTCGCGCACGAAGCAGTCGCGCACGCCGTTGGCGTCGCCGGCGACGAGCGTCGCCGCCGTCGAGTAGAAGACGACGAGGTTGCCGTCGGCACTGATCTTCGTGCCGGCCGCGGATCCAAGCTCGACGTGTGCCCCAGTCACCTGACTCTCGTCGTCGCCGAGACTCACGCGCGTCGTCGTCGCGTCGACGAGATCCCGCACGAACACATCGCGACGGGTGTTGCTGTCGCCTGCGACGAGCGTGTCGTCCGGCGAACCGAACGCGACGTGCTGGCCGTCGGCGCTGATGCCGCCCTCGGCGCGCACCGCGACAGTCGTCTCAGCCTCGCTGTCGGCCAACGAGACGCGGTTCGTCGCCGCGGCTTCGAGATCGCGCACGAACACGTCGAGCACGCCGTCGCTATCGCCGGCGGTTAGTCCGTTAGACGCCGAGAAGAAAGCCACGCGGCGGCCATCGGCGCTGATCGACGGCGTGCCGGACAACCCGCTGGCGGCCGAGGCGTCGGTCGCGACCGAGACGAGCGTCGTCGTCTGAGCGACCGTGTCGCGCAGGTAGACGTCGGGCGCGTCGTTGACGTCAGCAGCCACCAGCGCGGCGCCCGAGACGAAGACGACGTAGCGCCCGTCCGCACTGATCTGCGGCGAGTGGCTCGCCGGGTCCGAGCCCACACCGGGAAGCCCGGCGCCGTCAATGCTGACGCGCGTCGTGCGGCGCGTGAGCAGGTCGCGGACGAACACGTCGCGCGTGTCGAACGTGTCCCCGGACACGAGGTTGGCCGCGTAGGAGTCGAACGCGACGTAGCGGCCGTTGGCGCTGATCGCGACGCCCTCGCTGTCGGAGTTGCCGATCGACTGGGCTGGATCGTGGACGGCATCGGCGTGCGACGCGACGCGCGTCTCGGGAGTGGCGAGCTCGTCGCCGGCCGTGACCGTGACCGGATCCAGCGCCGCGCCAGCGGTGTAGAGGCCGCCGAAGGCCGCAGCGCCGTCGGTGGTCAGGAACGCCGGGACCGCCGGCCACGTGACCGTCTGGCCGTCATTGCCGTACTCGGGCTCGACGTCCGAGACGTCGAGCGTCGCGACGTCAGTCCGCCACGGTCCGTACTCGGCGCCGTAGAGGTTCGAGTCGATATCGGCGGTCAGGCGCGACTGGCCGCCGTCGATCGTCGCGGTCGGGTCCAGCATCGCGATCCGGAAGAAGTGGGACGGGTAGCAGAAGACCGCCGCCCCGCCGCCGTTCACCACAGCCCGTGGCGTCTGGCCGGCCTCGAGCTGCCCACCGGCGACGGGGAAGGCGAACGATCCGTCCGGACTGATCGTCGCGCCACCGAGCCCACTGAGCGGCGGGGTACCGTTACCGCCTGAGACATAAGCGCGGAAACTCGCCTTGAAGCCCCAGTCGAGGCTGCCGGAACCGATCGGCTGCGGGGCGGCGAGCGTCGGTGCCAAAGCGGGCGACGCGGGCTCGCCTCCTGGAGCGCCGGGACCACTCCCGGCCGTGATCGGGCAGAAGGCGTAGGGGTCGGGACCGGCGGGCGGGCCGCTCGGAGGACCGCCCGGGGCGGGCGGAGCCGCGGGCGGCGGCGACTTGGGCTTCGCCTTCACGACCGCCGCGTCGATCGCGACGTGGCCGAATGATCTCGCCGCGAGCCGCTCGAGGCCGAGCGCGGCGGTCAACGTGCGAGCGCCGCTCCGTGTGAG
Source organism: Thermoleophilaceae bacterium (assembly GCA_044867325.1). Classification (GTDB taxonomy): domain Bacteria; phylum Actinomycetota; class Thermoleophilia; order Solirubrobacterales; family Thermoleophilaceae; genus JAAYBF01. Next base: position 2,122 of record JBIOUS010000013.1, read on the forward strand.
CGCCACGGGGACGCGCCGCAACCGGAGCTCGCCGGCGGCGCGCTCGACCGTCAGGCGGCGAGCGGGGCGGCCCGTGGCGAGGAAGACACGCCGCTTGCCACCCAGGCTGGCGCTCAACGCCAGCCGCGAGGCTCCGACGGTCGCTCGCAACTCGCGCAGCACGACGCTGCGCCGTCCCGCCTCGAGTCGCAGCGCTCCGCGCAGCTTCAGTCGCACCGGGTCGCGAAGCTCGAGCGCGGAGACCGGCACGGTGGCGGCGGAACGCCCGCGCCGGGCTGGCGCTACCGCGCCGACGCGCAGGAAGTCGGCGACGTCGCCGCCGGGCGAGAACGTCAACGCTCCGCGCGCTGGGGCGGCATGCGCCGAACCGGCAGCGAGGCCAGCGCCGCACAGGGCGATCGCGATCGCTGCCGAGGCGGCGATCCGCGCGGGGACAGAGCAGCGTGCTTCAGACATTCGAGCGCCTCCTAGGGGCCATTTGGCGGCGCCCCGAGTTAGGGCCGCCTAATACAAGGCGCGGCAACCTAGCAGATAAATTAGGGTTCCCTAAGTTGCCACCATTCGGGCATAGCCGAGGCTGACCATTAGGCGGACCTAAACTCTGTTAGGGTCGCCTAACCATGAACCAGCTCACGCGGTACATCCGCCGCCACCACATCGCTCTCCTGGCCCTATTCGTGGCCCTCGGAGGTACCTCATACGCAGCCGTCAGCCTGCCCAATGGCAGTGTCGGGACCGACCAGCTCCAGCAGGCGTCGGTGACGACGCTGAAGGTCGCCCCGGGCGCCATCACGAGCAAGCGGCTCGAGAACGGCTCGGTCGTCCGCAAGAAGATCGGCGACGGCGCAGTCAACTCGAAGAAGGTCGCCAACGGCAGCCTGCTGGCCGAGGACCTGGCTACCGGCGTACTACCCACCAGCACTGCGCCCAAGGGCCCCGCTGGCGGCTCGCTCAACGGCACCTACCCGAACCCGGGCATCGCCGACGGCGCCGTCGGCCCGGCGCAGCTCGGCGTGTTCCCCGCGGTGCGGCTGGTCCGTCCGAGCGGAAGCACCCAGGCCATTCCCAGCAGCGTCAACGCCGCGGCTGGCGCAGCGCAGACGCTGACCTGGCCGGCGAATGCGGACGATCCCAACCCCCCCGTCCGCGGCTACGACAACTCGAACATGTTCGACTTCGCCACGAGCCCGAGCAACATCGTGGTGCCGCTCACCGGCAGGTACATGGTCTCGGCCGAGGTGCGCTGGGCGACCAACGCCGTCGGCACGCGAACCCTCAACATCCACGGACCGGGCGGACGGCTTGTGGCGTCTGCGTCGCAAAACGCGGTGACAGAGGCGACCCAGACCAAGCAGGTAGCCAGCACCGTTGCCGTGTTCACCGCCAACGACGCGCTGTTCGCGACCGCCGGCCAGAGCTCCGGCGCCGATCTGGACGTCGCGGGCAGCCTCGACCAGGTCAACTTCACGGTGACCTACCTCGGCCCGTAAGCGAGCTATACGTCAGCCGTTGAGCTGACGAACGACGAGGCCGGTTCGCGCGCAGTGCGCGGGCCGGCCTTTCTCGTTTCTAAGCCGCGTTCCGCTAGGGCTGGGTGCTCGGCTGTGGCGCTGTGAGGGCGTCGTCCGGCGGCGAGCTGGAGCCGCTGCCGCCGGCGGGACCGTCGGGCGACGGTGTCGTCCCGGGGGTCGGCGTCGTGGTAGTCGACCCCGAGTCAGACGAGCCGGAGTCAGGCACCTTCTCGCCCGGCACCGGCTCGGCGCTGTCGGGACGGACGATCACGGTACGACCGTCGCTGAGCTTGTAGACGGTGCCGACGGGCTCGCCCTGGCCGACGACCTCCTCGCCGGGCTGGAGCTCGATCGTGTTCGCCTCCTCGCCGGGCTTCTGGATCACCGAGTCGGCGGGAACCGGGACGGCTCCGCTCGTCTGGGCGTCGTTCTGCTTCAAGACCGACGGAGCGAGGTCGATCGACGACAACGCCGCGAGCAGGAACGCGACCGCGAGCACGATGCCGAGGTCGAACAGGTTGACGAGGCCGTCGAGCGGATCGCCGGCCCGGTCCTCGCGCGTCCGCGCGCGGGCGTTGACGCGAGAGGTCAAGCGCCCTCCGGCGCCGTCGGAGGAATCGCCGCGGGTGCCTGAGGCTGCGCAGGCTGAGGCGAAGCAGGCGGCGCTGCAGGGGCCTGCGGCGCCGCGGGCGGAGGTGGCGAGGCCGCCGGCGCGGTCGGAGGCGCAACGGGAGACGCGGTCGGCGGCTGAGTCGGTGCCGGAGGCGCTGGTGGCAGTGGTGGCTGATGGCCGGTCGAGATCGGCGTCGACGGGGTCGGCAGCACGGCGGTCGCGGTCGCGCCGGACTGAGCGACCTCAGTCGCGGCGACCTTGGCCTCGCCACTGGCCGGCGCCTTCGGCGACGGATGGATCGGAACGCTCGACAGCCCGGCGAGGACGTACTCGACGTCGGAGTAGTCCTGGGCGTAGAGCCGGTCGCGCACCAGCGAGACGATGAAGGCGAGCATGCCGATCAGCAGGCCGGCGACCGTGACGCTGAAGGCGACGCGCAGGTCGTCGGTGAGGCGCTGGACGTTGCCCTCCGCAAGCGCGGCGAGCGCCGGCGAGAGCGGGATCAGGGTGCCCATCAGGCCGAGCGCCGGGCCCATCCGGACGAGGATCCGCGTCCGCTCGAGGCGCCGCATCGAGCGGTAGTCGTACTCCGCCATCCGCTTCGCGATCCGGTCAGGGGCGTCCGGCTTGCCGCGCTGCTCGATGATCGCGGCGAGCGCGTCGGACATCGCGCCGTTGTAGCCAAGCCCGCGCGCGATGCTCAACGCCGTGACGGTGTCCCCCATGCCGAGCGCGGCCCGGATTGCCTCTACCCCCTGCTCGAGTCGCGCCAGGCCGCGACCGCGGCGCTTGCGCAGCTCGGCGAGCAGGGCGCCGAGTTCGACCACGACGAAGAGGATCGACAACAGCGCGGCGATCAGCACCGGATAGAGCAGTGCGTCGGCGATGTCGAAGATGACGTTCTCGATTTTCACGGCTGCTGCGCCTCGCTGTGCTGGTTATGGATTGACCGAGATGTGAAGGGCGAATCTACCCAACAGGTCAGGCTGAACGTCGCGGTAGCCGCAAACGCGGCAACCGGCCCTGGCGTGTCTCGATGCCCGCGCCGAGGCCGAGCAGCGCGAGCGCGGCGAAGATGCTGACCGCCGCCTCGGAGACTCCGACGTCGCCCCCGTCGGCCTTGTCGTCCTTCTGCTTGCCCTCACGAGCCGCCTGGGCGGCCGCCTCGAGGATGTTGCTGGGCGGAGGATCGCTGACGTCGGCCAGCAGATTGCCCTCGACAGGCGTTCCGGAGGTGGCGATGTCGGGCGGCTTGGGCGTGTCAGGACTCAGCGTTGGTGGCGCGGGAGTCGGCGTTGAGGGAACCGGCGTATAGGACGAGGATCCAGTTCCATCAGTTCCCAGCGTGCCATCGCCGTAGGACCCAGTGTTCGAATCGCCGCCGCCCGCTTGCTCCTCGCCCGCCTTCTCGGGATCACCGACCGTGATGTTGGCGCTGACCGTCTTGCTGACCTCGCTGCCGTCGATACGAACAGCTACGAAGAACTTGTAGACGTCGTCCTTCTTGGGGAACTTCTGGGTAAAGCTGGGACCGGCGACCGTCTGCTTCCGTCCGGCCAACCACCACGTGTAGATGACCGCCTCGTCTGGCTCGTTGCCCGAGACCGTCGCCTTGAAGGTGATCGACCCGCCGAGATCGATCTTCTTCTTGCCCGGACTGATCGTCACCTTCAGCTTCGACGCCGACCGCTGCGCCAGGATGATGGTCCCGCTGACCTCGAAGTAGTCCTTGGCGAGAACGATTCCGTTGTCCTGCCTCGGGCCGATGAAGCGCGTTACGCCCTGCGGATCGGTGTAGAAGACCTGCTGATTTCTCGGATCCTTGATCTGATCCTTCGTGATGGTCAACGTGCTGCCGTCCGCACGGGTCATCTGAAGCACGTCAAAGCCAAAGGCGGTCCCCGTCTCGCTGAGCAGCTTCTGCAGAGAGACTCCGTCGGAGACCTCGACCTGCCGCGTGCCACCGCCCGGCTTGGCGATCCGAAAGGGCTGGGGCGTACCCGTCCCGATATCGGGCTGGACGTCATCGGTCGAGATCTCTTTGGGGTTGCCGTTGCCCTGCGGCTGGATCATCACTGTCACTCCAGCCTGCGCGGTCGCCGTGGTGGCGCCAAACGCCATCGCCATGAGCATGCCGACGAGCAGCGAAAGGGAGGCCGGTCGGAGGAGGGACGGCATCCGGGTCATGTTAGGCGAGCCGAAGGGGGATGTGTCGAACACAACCGGGGGACCCTCAGTTGAGCCGGGAGCGGACGTGCGCGAGCCGCAGCTTGGCGATCTTGGACGACTCGTCGTCGAGCGGGAGGCTGAGGCGGAGATCGGCGGCGTGGAGTGCTTGCTCGATGCGCGTCCAGAGCAGCCAGCGCTGCTCGAGCGCGTCGAGCAGCAGGCCACAGACCTCGTGCGAGCAGTGCCACTGGAGGGTGTCGGACAGCTCCTCAGCGTCGACGATCGCGCCGCTGTCGGCCAGCACGAGCAGCGGCTCGTCGAGCCGCTCGTGGCCGATGCAGTGCTCGCTGCCGTTACTGACCACTCCCAGCTCCATACCGCGGCGGCGGCCAGCCTCGACGGCGATCACCGCGCGCACGAGCGGATGGGCGGCGCCGTGTGCGAGCGCGTCGTCGATCATCAGGCAGCAGACGTCGCCACCGATCGCCGACTCCGGCATCTCGGCGTCGCCGAGCAGGTCCGCAAGCGCGTGGAGCTCGTCGATCGGCTCAGCCGACGGCGGCAGCGACAGCTGGCCCGCCAGCCGCTCGATCTGCCCGTCGACCCGCTCGGCGTCGACGTCGTGAAAGGCCGCCGCGAGTGAGAGCGCGAGCTCCGCGTGCGGAACGCAGGCCTGCGTGGCCTGCAGGGCGAAGGGCAGCGGCGTGAGCACGGCCGGGCCTCAGACCCGGCTGTAGAACTCGACGATCATCTGCTCCTCGATCGGAGCCTGGATCTCGTCGCGCTGCGGCACGTGGACGACGCGCCCGATCAGCGCCTCGGTGTCGGCGAGCAGCCAGGGGGCCACGCGCTCGGACAGCTCACCGGCCTCGATCGCCTTGTCGCGGACGGAACTCTCGGCGCGGATCGAGACGATGTCGCCCGGCGCCAGGCGCCGCGAGGGGATGTTGCAGCGCCGACCGTTGACGTCGACGTGGCGGTGGGTGACGAACTGGCGCGCCTGCGCGCGCGTCGCCGCGAAGCCGAGCCGGTGGATGACGTTGTCGAGCCGTAGCTCGAGTAGCTGCAGCAGTCGCTCGCCGGTGACGCCCTCCCCACCGCGCGAGGCCTCCTTCATGTAGTTGCGGAACTGGCGCTCGCGGATGCCGTAGTAGTGCTTGGCGTTCTGCTTCGCCTGCAACTGGACGCCGTAGGTCGACGGCCGGCGGCGGAAGCCGAGGCCGTGCTGGCCGGGCGGCGTGCCGCGGCGCTCGACGGCGCCCTTGCCAGCCATCCGGCGCTCGCCCTTGAGCTCGAGGTCGATGCCGGCGCGGCGCGACAGCCGCTCGCGTGGTCCTGTGTATCTGCCCATTCGTCTCTAGCTCCTCAGGGGGTCGTGAAGGAGACCGTCAGCGTGCCGAACTCGCTGTTCGCCGGGTAGAAGCCCGCGAACACCGACGCTCCCGTCTCCGCGGGGATCGTGGCTGACACGTTGGTGTAGGTGACGGTCCCGTTGGGCGGCGTCTGGATCGGCGACGGGTGCAGATTGACGAGGACGCCGCGCTCGTTGTCGTACTTGGTGTCCTCGGTTCCGTTGAAGGTGAAGATCGCCCGCGACGCTCCGCCGTTGATCTCGACCTCCGGCTTCGACGACGAGAAGTTGATGCCGTGGCCGCTGTAACGGAAGCCGACGCCACCCTGGAAGTAGATCGCGGCCTTGCCGGTCGCGGCCTCGTACCAGCCGTTGGCGAATGGGAAGTCGAACGAGTAGACGCGCGCTTCCGGATCGCCGCTCTTGACCTCGAGCGGCCCGTTCGAGGCGCCGCCGGAGACCGAGGTGCCGTTCCCGGTGTGGATGTACTGGATCCACGACTCGCGCGGACGCCATGTCAGCGAGGCGCTCGACACGTTCACGGCGCCGGCCGGACGCGCCAGGACCGGCGGCTCCTTGCCGAGCGGGCCGGTCTGCGGGCCCCCACCGGGCCCGCCGCCCGAACCGCCGTTGCCGCCGCTGCTCTTCGGGCGAGCGACGACGCCGAGCTTGCCGATCGCGCCGGCGGCGATCCCGCTCACGTCGAGCTTGTCGCGCAGGAGCTTCGCGCCCTGGGGCGTCAGGGCAAGCTTGGCCCCCGTGAGCTCGGCGGTCGTCTTGGAGCGATCGAGCTTGGCCTTGCCCTTGGGAAGCGCGGCGGCGAAGAGAGTGACGCGGCGCTTGCCGGCCTTGGCGCTGACGGTTGCCTGCTTCGCGGTGAGGGCGATGCGGACCGAACGCAGCTTCAGTAGGCGCTTGCCAGCCTTGAAGCTGGCCCCGCCGCGCACCGTGACGGCGGCCGACTTGCCCACCGCGATGCTCTGGACCGGCAGCGTGACGCGCTTGCCCCGCTTCGTCGCCGGCGCGATCGCGCCTGGCTTGACGCCGGCGTCGGTGAGGCTCTTGGCGGCCTTGCCCGTTCCTCCGAGGGTCAGCGTGACGCCACCGCTGCCGGCGGCAGCGGAGGCGCTCGCGGGTGCAGCAGCGGCGGCCGCACAAGCGACGAGGGCGAGGAGCGGCAGGCGAATGCTGATCGGAGAGGCCATAGAGTTAGGGTAGCCTAACTAGCGTCGGAACGGTCGTCCGCCCCACCGAGCCAAGCGACGTGAAGGGCCGTGTGGTGGCCAGATGCCTGAACGGACGCGTCGACACCCCAGACCTCGTCGAGCCGCTCGTGGCTGAGCGTCTCGAGCGGCGGACCGGCCGCGACGGTGCGGCCGTCGGACATCACGACCACGGTGTCGGCGACCGCGGCGGCAAGCGACAGGTCGTGGGCGACGAGCAGCACCGCGAGGCCCTCGTCGGCGAGGCTGCGCAGCAGCTTGGCGACCGCGACGGTGGCGCCGAGGTCGAGGTGCGAGGTCGGCTCGTCGGCCATCAGCACCGGCGCCTCCTGGGCGAGCGCGACGGCGATCTGCACGCGCTGGAGCTCGCCGCCGGAGAGCGTGGTCAGCTTGCGCTCGGCGAACTTGGTCACGCCGGTGCGCTCCATCGCGCGCTCGATCGCCTCGTTGTCGCGGCGGGTCGCCCGCTGCAGCGGCTTGAGGTGCGGCGAGCGGCCGATCCGCACGGCCTCGGTGACGGTCACGCCGTCGGGTACGCGCGAGCGCTGTGGGACGAACGCGCGCCGTAGCGCGAGCTTGCGGCCGCGCAGCTTGGCGAGGTCGTCGCCCATCCAGTGGACGGCGCCAGCAGCGGTCTTCTGCATCCCGGCAACGGCGCGCGCGAGCGTCGACTTGCCGGCGCCGTTGGGCCCGACGACTGCGACCAGCGTGCCAGCCTCGAGCGTGAGATCGGCGGCGTGGAGGATCGTCTTGTCGCCGATCTCGACGCGCACGTCGCGCGCTTCGAGAGCGGGGGCCGCGGCGGCGGTCGTCGCCGGCTCGACCATCAGACGGCCCTTCGCAACAGGAAGAGGAACAGCGGCACGCCGATCACGACCATGAACGGCCCGACCGGCAGCTCGATCGGCGCTCTGACCGTGCGGGCGAGCGTGTCGCCGGCGAGCAGCAGCGCACTGCCGCCGAGCGCCGAGACGGGCAGCACGTAGGTGTGGCTGGATGTTCCGGAGGCGAGCCGCACGGCGTGCGGGACGACGAGGCCGAGGAAGCCGAGCAGGCCGGCGAGCGAAGCGGCCGCCGCGGCGAGCAGAGCGGCGCCGACGCCGGCGATCAGCCGGATCGCCCGCGGCCGGGCGCCGAGCGACTCGGCGACGTCGTCGCCGAGTGCCAGCCGGTCGAGCGGTCGTGCCAGCCCGATCGCCAAGACGAAGCCAGCCGCGAAGTACGGCCAGACGACCTTCAGATCCGACCAGCCGTCGGAGGTCAAGCCGCCGGCGATGAAGAACAGCGCCGACTGGACGCGGTCGGGATAGGCGACCATGATCGAGGTCATCCCCGCGCCGAAGAGGGCGGCGATCGCGATGCCGGCCAGGATCAGCCGGCCGGTGCCACCGGCGTTCGGCCCCGCCCAGGCGATCGCGAAGACGAGGCCGGCGGCCAGCAAGCCGAAGAACAGCGCGCCGACCGGCAGCAGCGCGATCGAGCCGGGAAAGACGATCAGGATCAGCACCGCGCCGAAGCCGGCGCCGCCGGTCACGCCGATCACGTCGGGCGAGGCGAGCGGGTTGCCGAGCGCGCCCTGCAGCAGCGAGCCCGCGACACCGAGCGCGGCGCCGACGGCGATCGCCTCGACGGTGCGCGGCAGGCGCAGCTCGAGCACGATCTGGCGCAGCGGCCCGGGGTCGGCCTTGCCGGTGAGCGCGTCGATCACCGTGCTCAGCGGGATGTCGACCGCGCCGAGCGCGAGCGACGCCACGATGCCGGCGATCACCGCGACCACCACCACGACTACGACGGCCGTGCGGCGGACGATCACGGCCGGCCCGCCCGGGACCGATCGGGGCGCTCACGCGCCCGGCGCGGCATCACGCTCAGTCGTTGTCCAGGTACTTGCCGCGCACCTTGCGGATCACGGACGCAATGTCGGTGCTGGCCTGCAGCAGCGAGTTGTCGCCGGAGACGAACAGGCGGTTGCTCTTGACCGCGTCCGAGCCCTTCCACGCCGGATTCGTCCGCAGGAACTTCGCGATCTCGTCCATGTCGTCGGCGTTGCCGTGCGGGATCGCGATGATCACGTCGGGGTTCGCCTTGAGGATCTTCTCGTCGGAGATCCGGACAAAGCCGCTGTCGTCCGGCTTCGCGCCACCGGTTATCAACCTGGCGCCGGCCTTCTTGACGATGCTGCCCCCCCAGCTGTTCGGCAGCAGCACGAACGGCGTGCGGCCGACGCCGAGCACGACCAGCGTGCGCGGACGCTTGCGGATGCCCTTCGCCGCCTTCTCGACCTGACCTTTCAGGCGCGCGGCGAGCAGCTTGCCGCCATCCGCCTTGCCGACCTTGGCGCCGATCATCTTCGTCGTGGCGTAGGCGTCGGCGATGTTGACCGGGTCGGCGTTGGCGACCTTGATGTCGAGGTCGCGCATCGTCTTCGTGCCCTTGGACCAGGTTGGCGACGTGAACACCAGCTGTGGGTTGAGCAGCGCGAGCTCCTCCATGTTCGGCCCGTTCGGATGCGAGAGCGTCAGCCGCTTCACGCCCTTGAGGTTCGACGCGAAGCGCTTGTCGCCGCCGAGGGTGTCGCCGATCCCCACAGGCTTGACGCCCAGCTCGGCGAGCGTGTTGGCGGCGAACGGCGTCAGCGCGACGATTCGCTTGGGCGCGGCCTGCGCGGCAGGCGCGGCAGCCAGGACGGCGAAGGCGAGGACCGCGGCAACCACGGCGAAGAGCGGGGGGAGGATGTTCTTGGCTGTTCTCATCGCGGGTTAGGGTAGCCAAACTTAGGTCCGCCTAAGCCCGTGACCGGCTTTCGCCCTGGACAAGAGATAGGAGGAAGTCCTACTATCCAACCTCCACCTACCTCGAGGAGCACATGAAGACGGCCGAGCGCGACGCGCTGTTCACCACTCTCTCCGGCGATCCGATCGCCCCGCTCTACACGCCCGAAGACCTGAGCGAGAACGCGGAGGAGCAGATCGGCGTTCCCGGCGAGTTCCCCTACACGCGTGGCGTCTACCCGACGATGTACCGCGGCCGCCTGTGGACGATGCGCCAGTTTGCCGGCTTCGGCACCGCCGAGGAGACCAACGAGCGCTTCCACTACCTGCTCGACCACGGCCAGACCGGACTCTCGACCGCTTTCGACATGCCGTCGCTGATGGGCCACGACTCCGATGCCGAGCTCAGCCTTGGCGAGGTCGGCCGCGAGGGCGTCGCGATCGACACGACCGAGGACATGGAGACGCTGTTCGACGGCATCCCGCTCGGCGAGGTGTCGGTGTCGATGACCGTCAACGCGCCGGCGGCGATCATGCTCGCCTTCTACGTCGTCGCCGCCGAGCGCCAGGGCGTCGCACGCGACGCGCTGTCGGGAACGATCCAGACCGACATCCTCAAGGAGTACATCGCCCAGAAGGAGTGGTGCTTCCCGGTCGAGCCGGCGATGCGGATCGTCACCGACATGATCGAGTGGTGCACCGCCGAGATGCCGCGCTGGCACCCGGTCTCGATCTCCGGCTACCACATCCGCGAGGCCGGATCGACGGCCGCGCAGGAGCTCGCGTTCACGCTCAAGAACGGCCTCACCTATGTCGAGCGGGCGATCGAGCGCGGCGTCGACGTCGACGCCTTCGCGCCACGACTGAGCTTCTTCTTCAACGCCCAGATCGACTTCTTCGAGGAGATCGCGAAGTACCGGGCGGCACGCCGGATCTGGGCGACCGAGATGCGCGACACCTACGGCGCGAAGGACCCGCGCTCGCTGCTGATGCGCTTCCACACCCAGACCGCGGGCGTGTCGCTGACCGCGCAGCAGCCGCTCAACAACGTCGTGCGGACGGCGATCGAGGCGCTCGCCGGCGTGCTCGGCGGCACCCAGTCGCTGCACACCAACTCCTACGACGAGGCGCTCGCGCTGCCGACCGAGGAGGCAGTGCGCGTCGCGCTGCGCACCCAGCAGATCATCGCCGGCGAGACCGGAGTGACGAATACCGCCGACCCACTCGGCGGCTCCTACTTCGTCGAGGCGCTGACCGACCGGATGGAGTCGCAGGCGCGGCGCTACTTCCGCCGCATCGACGAGCTCGGCGGGATGGTCGAGGCGGTCCGTACCGGCTTCCCGCAGCGCGAGATCGCCGATGCGTCATACGTCTTGCAGCACGAGATCGACACTGGGCGACGGCCGGTCGTCGGCGTGAACTGCCACCGCGACGACAGCGAGGTCCCGATGGAGATCCTGCGGATCGACGCGGCGCTCGAGCAGAAGCAACTCGACCGGCTCGAGCGTGTCCGCGCCAAGCGCGACGACAGCGCGGTCGCGGCGTCGCTGGCGGCGCTGCGACAGGCGGCGGACAGCGACGAGAACCTGATGCCGCACCTGATCGAGGTGGCGCGGGTCAGTGCCAGCGAGGGCGAGATCGTCAGCGCGCTGCAGGAAGTGTTCGGCAAGTACCGCGAGACGCCGGTCTTCTGAGATGGCGACTGCCGCCGACAGCGCGACGCGGCTCGATCTCGTCGCCGAGGCGCGGCGTCAGTGGGAGCAGCGCTGGGGACCGCAGCCAGCGCTGCCGATGGCGGCGATCACTTCGATCATGCGCGTCCAGCAACTGCTGATGGCCGAGCTGAACACGCTGCTGAAGCCGCTCGACCTGACCTTCCCGCGCTACGAGGCGCTGATGCTGCTCGACTTCTCGAGCCGCGGTTCGCTGCCGCTCGGCAAGATCGGCGAGCGCTTGCAGGTCCATCGGACCAGCGTCACCAACATCGTCGACCAGCTCGAGCGGTCGGGGTTCGTGCGACGGGTGCCGCACGACGAGGACCGCCGGGCGGTGCTGGCCGAGATCACGCCGTCGGGCCGGCGGGCGGCCGGCGCGGCGACCGAGGCGATGCACGACGCCGAGTTCGGCGTAGCGGGCACGAGCCGTGACGACCTCGAGACGGTCATCGCGATTCTCGACGGTGTCCGCCACCGTGCCGGCGACTTCTAGCCGACGGTTCGTATCGACACGTTCGGGTACGGGCCTGTCTGGACCCTGAAGGACTCCCGAACGAGAAGAGGTGCATCGACGATGGCCGAGGTACAGGAGCGCGAGGCGAAGCTGATCCAGTACCTGAACGAGGCGTATGGCAAGGAGCAGGAGCTGGTGATGGCGCTCCAGTCCCACATCTCCCTGACGACGCGTGACGCCTACAAGAAGCGGCTCAAGGAGCACCTCAAGGAGACCAAGGCGCAGGCGAAGGGACTCGAGCGACGGATCAAGCAGCTCGGCGGCAAGGCCGAGAAGATCGACCTTCCGGGACCCGACTCGATCAGCGACGCGGCGGCCAAGGCCCAGGGCGTAGCCCAGAAGGCTGTCGCCGCAGCGAAGGGCCCGCTGCACATGCTGCGCGGGACCGGCGAGGCCGAGAAGATGCTCAAGAACGCCAAGACGGAGTTCTTCAACGAGGCGGAGGAGATCGCGAACTACCACGCGATCGAGACGCTCGCCGAGGCTGTCGGCGACCGCGACACCGCCAAGCTCGCGCGTGAGTTCCGCCGCCAGGAGGAGCGGATGTCGAAGTTCCTCGAGCGGACGATCGCGACGCTGACCAAGGAGGTCGTGCGCGAGGAGGTCCCGGTCAGTCAGCGCAAGGGCGGCTCTGCGCCGCGGCCGAAGCCGGCCGCGCGGTCGAAGCCGACATCACGCTCGAAGCCCGCGGCGCGCCGGTCGGCCTCGAAGGCCAAGCCGCGCGCGAAGGCGAAGCGCTCCTAGACCTCCTGAACTTGGAGCAGGCTGGTCGTGCCGGGCGCGTTGCTGGGGAGGCCAGCCGTTATAGCCACGCGCTGGCCCGACTTGACCCAACCGATCTCGAGCGCGCGCACGACGGCGTCGGCGATCAGCTCCTCGGTGGTGTGGGTGTGCGGCATCGGTGCGGCCTCGACGCCCCACATCAGGCTGCAACGCCGGACGACATGGTCGTTCGGCGACAGCGCATAGACGGGCACGTCGGGCCGGTGCGCCGAGATCAGCCGTGCCGAGCGACCAGAGAGCGTCGGGCAGATGATCGCGCTGAGTCCGAGCTGGCGGGCGGCCGCGCAGGCGTTGTAGGCAACCGTGTAGGCCGGGTCGCGGGCATCGCGGGCGACCCGGTGTTCGTTCCAGTCGGCGATCGGCGCGGCCGGCTCGGTCCGCTCTGCGATCGAGGCCATCATCTGGACCGCCTCGACCGGATGCGCGCCAACAGCGGTCTCCTGCGACAGCATCAGCGCGTCGGTGCCGTCCAGGATCGCGTTGGCGACGTCGGTCACCTCGGCGCGCGTCGGCCGTGAGGAGGTGACCATCGACTCGAGCATCTGAGTGGCGGTGATCACTGGCCGGGCGTGCTCGCCGGCAAGTGCGATCACGCGCTTTTGAACGAGCGGAACCTGCTGCAGCTCGAGCTCGATTCCGAGGTCGCCGCGCGCCACCATCACGCAGTCGGAGGCCATCACGATCGCCTCGGCGCTGCGCACCGCCTGCGGCTTCTCGATCTTCGCGATCAGCGGCAGCTCGGTGTGCGCACGCACGTCCTCGACGTCCTCGGGCCGGCGCACGAACGACAGCGCGACCATGTCGACGCCGATCGACTCGCCGAAGCGCAACAGCTCAAGGTCGCCCTCGGGGACCGACGGCAGCGCCATCAGCTCGCCGGGAACGTTGACACCCTGGCGCGAGGCGACCGTGCCGCCGAGGTCCACGCGCACGTCGACCTCCCCGTCCGGCTCGCGCACGCGCTCGACGCAGAGCCGCACCGAGCCGTCGGCGAGGAAGATCTCGTCGTCGGTCTCGACCGCCTCGCTGAGACCGCGCCAGGCGACCGACATCCGCTTTGCGTCGCCCTCGATCGTGTCGCCGCAGACCAAGGTCAGCGTGTCGCCGGCGTGCAGCTCGACGACGTCGTCGCGCAGCGGCCCGATCCGCAGCTTCGGCCCCGGCAGGTCCTGGAGGATCGCCACCTGGCGTCCGGCGCGGTTCGCCGCCTCACGCACCCGCTCGGCCGTCGCCGCCTGAGTCTCCGGCGTGCCGTGGGCGAAGTTCAGCCGCGCGACGTCGAGGCCCGCGTCGACCAGCCGCGCAAGCGTCTCCGCGTCGTCGGAGGCCGGGCCGATCGTGGCGACGATCTTCGTCCTACGCACGCCATCCCCCGCTCACCCGAAGAAGACCTCGGCCGTCTCGTACAGCGACGGGTCGAGCAGCTTCGGCTCGCGCAGCGCCTCGTCGAGGCTGACACGCACGATGTCACTGGCGTGCAGGCCGACCATCTGGCCGAAGGCACCGTCAGCGACGGCGTCCATCGCGGCGACGCCGAAGCGGGTCGCGAGCACGCGGTCATAGGCGGTCGGGGTACCGCCGCGCTGGATGTGACCGAGGATCGTCATCCGGCTCTCGAAGCCGGTCCGACGCTCGATCTCGCGCTCGAGCTCGACCGCGATCCCGCCGAGCCGGACATGACCGAAGGCATCGACCTGCTTGTCGTCGCCAACCTCCATCCCGCCAGCTGGGGTCGCGCCCTCGGAGACGACGACGATCGAGAAGGTGCGCCCGCCGGCGTGCCGGCGCTCGATGCTCGCGCAGACGGCCTCGATGTCGAACGGCCGCTCGGGCACGAGGATCGCGTCGGCGCCACCGGCCATGCC
>JBIOUS010000014.1:0-37678 GCA_044867325.1 Thermoleophilaceae bacterium
CCGCGCCCGGCTACAACTCCGTCCGGCCGAACTCGGCGGCGCCGCTGGCCGAGACGCTCAAGCTCAACGGCTACTCGACCGCTCAGCTCGGCAAGTGCCACGAGGTGCCGGTCTGGGAGACGAGCCCACTGGGACCCTTCGACGCCTGGCCCACCGGCGGCGGCGGGTTCGAGCACTTCTACGGGTTCATCGGCGGCGAAACCAACCAGTACGCGCCTGCGCTGTACGACGGCACGACTCCGGTTGAGCCCGACCGTACTCCGGAGGAGGGCTACCACCTCACCGAGGACCTCGCCGACCGGACGATCGACTGGGTGCGTCAGCAAAAGGCGCTGATGCCCGACAAGCCGTTCTTCGCCTACTTCGCTCCCGGCGCCACGCACGCGCCGCACCACTGCCCGACCGAGTGGTCCGACAAGTACAAGGGCCGCTTCGACGCAGGCTGGGACGCGCTGCGCGAGGAGTCGTTCGCGCGCCAGAAGGAGCTCGGGGTGATCCCGCCGGAGGCCGAGCTGACCGCGCGCCCCGAGGAGATCCCGGCCTGGGACGACATCCCTGACGAGCTCAAGCCGGTGCTCGCGCGGCAGATGGAGGTCTACGCGGGCTTCCTCGAGCACACCGACCACCACGTCGGCCGGGTGATCGACGCGCTCGCCGAGCTCGAGGTCCTCGACGACACGCTCGTCTACTACATCGTCGGCGACAACGGGGCGTCCGGCGAGGGCACTCCGCAGGGCACGTTCAACGAGACGATCTCGCTCAACGGCGCGGCCGGGATCGAGACGACCGAGTTCATGGCAGCGCGGATCGACCAGTTCGGGACGATCGCGGCCAACAACCACTACGCGGTCGGCTGGGCGCACGCGATGGACGCGCCGTACCAATGGACCAAGCAAGTCGCGTCGCACTGGGGCGGGACGCGTAACGGCACGGTCGTGCACTGGCCGAACGGCTTCGCCGCCCGCGGCGAGGTCCGCAGTCAGTTCTCGCACGTGATCGACGTCGCCGCGACGGTGCTCGACGCGGCCGGGTTGCCGGAGCCGACGTTCGTGCACGGGGTGCAGCAGATGCCGCTGCACGGCGAGAGCATGCTGCCGACGTTCGACGACGCGGGCGCGGCCGAGATCCGCGAGACGCAGTACTTCGAGATGTTCGTCAACCGCGGCATCTACCACAAGGGCTGGACTGCGGTGACCCGCCACAGCATCCCCTGGAAGCCGACCGAGATGCCGGCCTACGACGACGACCTCTGGGAGCTGTACGCGCCCGACGACTGGACCCAGGCGCGTGACCTGTCGGCGGAGCAGCCCGAGCGGCTGGCCGAGCTGCAACGGCTGTTCCTGATCGAGGCCGCGCGCTACAACGTGCTGCCGCTCGACGACCGCCGCTTCGAGCGCTTCGACCCCGACATCGCCGGTCGTCCGCAGCTGATCCGCGGCAAGTCGCAGCTGATGTTCGAGGGCATGGGGCGCCTGTCGGAGAACTCGGTCGTCAACGTCAAGAACAGGTCGCACGCCGTGACCGCGCAGCTCGAGGTGCCCGAGGGCGGGGGCGAGGGCGTGCTGATCGCCCAAGGTGGCGCCTATGCCGGCTGGAGCCTCTATCTGCTCGGAGGCCGTCCCGTCTACTGCTACAACTTCTTCGGCCTGCAGCGGTTCAAGGTCGTCGGAGAGCAGATCGTGGCTCCCGGCGATCACCAGGTGCGGATGGAGTTCGCCTACGACGGTGGTGGTCTGGGCAAGGGCGGCGACGTCACGCTTTACGTCGATGGCGACAAGGTTGGCGCGGGCCGTGTGGAGAACACCGTGCCCGCCGTCTTCTCAGCCGACGAGACGACCGACCTCGGCAGCGACAGCGCCACGCCCGTGAGCGACGACCACGGCACCGACAACGCCTTCACCGGCCGCGTCCGCTGGGTGCAGATCGACCTCGACGAGGACGCCGAGGATCTCGACCACCTGATCGGCCCGGAGGAGCGGATGCGGATCGCGATGGCGCGCCAGTAGGCATGGTGCTGCTCGACGGCGGTGAGTTCCTGATGGGCAACGCCGGCGCGACCGCCTATCCGGCCGACGGCGAGGGCCCGGTGCGCCGGGTGCGCCTCGACCCGTTCTGGATCGATCCCACCGCAGTGAGCAATCGCGACTTCGCGCGCTTCGTCGAGGAGACCGGGCACGTCAGCGAGGCCGAGCGCTTCGGCTGGTCGTTCGTGTTCGCGGGGCTGCTGCCCGACGACTTCCCGGCGACGCGCGGCGTTGCCCGGGCGCCGTGGTGGCGTCAGGTCGAGGGCGCGTTCTGGCGGCGGCCGGAGGGCCGGCAGTCCGACGTCGAGGACCGCCCCGACCACCCCGTCGTGCACGTCAGCTGGAACGACGCGCAGGCCTACTGCGCTTGGGCCGGCAAGCGGCTGCCGACCGAGGCCGAGTGGGAGTACGCGGCGCGCGGGGGCCTGGCCGAGAAGGTGTTCCCGTGGGGCGACGAGCTCGAGCCCGGCGGCGAGCACCGGATGAACGTCTGGCAGGGCACATTTCCGCAGGAGAACATCCAGGCGGACGGCTTCTACGGCACGTGTCCGGTCGACGCGTTCCCGCCGAACGGCTACGGGCTGCGCAACATGACCGGCAACGTCTGGGAGTGGTGCGCCGACTGGTACACCCCCGGCCAGAACCGCTCGACACGCGGCGGCTCCTATCTCTGCCATGCCTCCTACTGCCGGCGCTACCGCGTCGCTGCCCGCAACTCGATGGAGCCCGAGTCGACCACGGGCAACACCGGATTCCGCTGCGTGCGGGGCGCCGCTTGAGCCCCGTGGTCAGCTCACGGCGAGAGTGTCGCGCAGGCCCGTGTCGAGGTCGCGCGGGGCGAAGCCGAGCTCGCGGCGGGCCTTGGCGTCGGTGGCCCAGTAGGTGACACCGTCGGAGCTGGCGATCAGCTCGCGGAGGTTGGGCGGGAAGCCCATCATCGGGCCGATGACCGGACCGAGCGGGGCAGACAGCTTGAGCAGCGCGCTCGGCATCGTGAAGCGCGGTGGCTTGCGGCCGGCAATCGACGCGACGCGGTCGATCAGCTCGCCGAGCGTCGCCTTCTCCGCCGAGAGGACGTAGGCCTCGCCGACCTGTCCCTTGTCGAGCGCCAGCACGATGCCGGCGGCGATGTCCTCGACATGGCAGAACATGAAGCCGGCGTCGGGGAAGGTCTTCGCCGGCAGCTTGCCGCGACTGACCTGGTCGATCACGTTGCCGATCTCCGAGTGGTCGTTCGGTCCGTAGACGCCGCCAGGCTGGACGATCACGATCGGCGCTCCGCTCGCGATCCGGTCCTCCGCAAGCTCGTGCGCGAGCGTCTTGGTGCGCTCGTACTCGCTCGGGAACTCGCTGTCGCGGCGGAAGCCCTCCTCGACGACCTGGCCGTGGGTGTCGCCGAAGACCGCGCAAGTCGAGACGTAGACGACCTTCGCGACGCCAGCCGCGATCGCCGCGTCGAGTACGCGCTCCGTACCGGCGACGTTGGACTCGAACATCGCGGCGTGCTCGGACTTCGGGATTCCGACCTTGTAGACCGCCCCGGCATGGATCGCCGCCTCGGCGCCCTCCATGCCCTTGGCGATCGCCGCTGAGTCGGAGAGGTCGCCCTCGACCAGCTCGCAGCCCAGCTCGCGCAGCGCGGTCGCCTGCGCCGGCGATCGGACCAGCGCCACGACGTCGTCGCCACGCTCCCGAAGCTGGCGCGCGACATGGCCGCCGATGAACCCTGTTCCCCCCGTCATGAAGATCTTCATCCGGCGATCCTAGCCACTGCCTAGACTGGTCGATGGATGGATCGAGGACGCAACGGACGCACAGGCCAGAGCCGCTATGGCGAGGGCCAGCGGACGCCGCGTGCCCGCCAGCGTGCGCTGTGCATCGCAGCCGGCCCGGAGGAGGCCGATCTCGGCGAGCTGCGCGAGCTGCTGCGGACCGCCGGTGCCGCGGTCGTGGGGGAGATGACGCAGAAGCGGCCCGAGCCCGATCCGGACCGCTACTTCGGCAAGGGCAAGCTCGCCGAGCTGAAACAGGCCGTCAAGGACGCCGACGCCAACCTCGTCGCCTGCGACGACGAGCTGCTGCCGCGCCAGGAGCGCAATCTCGAGCAGGCGGTCGGCGTTCCGGTGATCGACCGCACGGCGATCATCCTCGACATCTTCGCCGACCACGCCCACAGCGCCGAGGGCATGCTGCAGGTCGAGCTAGCCCAGCTCGAGTACAACCTCGCGCGCATGCGCGGCCTCTGGACCCACTTGGAGCGCTTGGGAGCCGGAATCGGCACCAGGGGCCCGGGCGAGAGCCAGATCGAGACCGATCGCCGCCTGGCTCGCGACCGGATCTCTGCGCTGAAGCGGCGACTCGAGCACCAGCACGGCACCCGCCAGGTGATGCGCCGTGAGCGCGATCGAGCGGCGCTGCCGACGGTCGCCCTCGCCGGCTACACCAACGCCGGCAAGTCGACCCTGCTCAACGCGCTGACCGGCGCCGAGGTCGGCGTCCGCGACCGGCTCTTCCACACGCTCGACCCGACGACGCGCTCGTTCGAGATCGCCGGACGGACCTACCTGCTGACCGACACGGTCGGCTTCATCCGCAAGCTGCCGCATCAGCTCGTCGACGCCTTCGGGGCGACGCTCCAGGAGGCGCTCGAGGCCGACCTGCTGCTCCATGTCGCCGACGCCTCGGCGCCGGAGGAGGATCTCGCCGAGATGCTCGAGGCGGTCGAGGAGGTGCTCTCGGAGATCGGGGCTGGTGAGCGGCCGCGTCTGTTCGCCCTGAACAAGGTCGATCTGCTCGACGAGGAGCGTCGCCGCGAGCTGAGCTTCCGCTTCCCGGAGGCGGTGCAGGTCTCGGCCGAGACGGGGGAGGGCCTCGAGGAGCTGCGCGAGGCCGTCGAGGCGCGTTTCCTCTCCAGCCTGCGGCCGATGGACCTGCTCGTGCCCTACGAGGAGGGCGGCCGGCTCTCCGAGCTGCACGACCTCGCGGGTGAGATGGAGCGCGAGGACACCGCCGAGGGCGTCCGCGTCCGGGCGCGGGTGCCGGTCAGCGCCGCGTCGCGCTTCGAGCGCTTCGAAGCCAACGGCGCCGGCGCCGCGTCGTCGAACGGTGCCGGATGAGGCTGCGCTTCGCGCGGCTGACCGAGACCGCCGCCGCCCCGACTCGCGCCCACGACGACGACGCCGGCTATGACCTGCGCGCGTCGGAGGCCGCCACGCTGGCGCCAGGGGGGCGGGCGAGTGTCGGTACCGGGGTCGCTGTCGCCATCCCGGAGGGGCATGCGGGGCTCGTGCTGCCGCGTTCGGGTCTCGCGGCGCGACACGGCATATCGCTCGTCAACGCTCCTGGGTTGATCGACGCCGGCTATCGCGGTGAGGTCCGTGTTCTGCTGCTGAACACCGATCGCGAAGCGGCCTTCGACGTCGCACCAGGTGACCGCATCGCGCAGCTCGTGATCGTCCGCCACGAGGCTCCAGAGCTCGTCGAGGTCGACAGTCTCGACGAAACCGTGCGCGGCGACGGCGGCTTCGGCTCCACCGGCCGGTAAACGGCTGCGCTCCTCCACTAGCCCAAGACTCAACCTTCTCCTGCGGCTGCCGATACCCGAAGGGTGTCAGGTGCCACAGCCGATCAATCCCGTCCTGCCCTAACCGGATTCACGCCGCCGACGCAGCGTGGCGGCGGCGCCAAGCGAATCGGCGACGTGATCGTCGAGCTTGGCTACGCCAACCGCGAGGCCGTCGAGCGCGCCGTCGAGGAGGCCCGCAACACCGGTTCGACCACCGGCCGGACGCTGCTCGCAAGCGACGTAGTCACCGCCGACCAGCTCGCGCGCGCCGTTGGTGAGCGCTACGGGGTCGATCACGTCGACCTCAACGTTGCGTCGATCGACCCGACAGCGACCTCGCTGGTCGACCCGTCGGTGCTGCGGCGCCACCGTGCCGTGCCGGTCGCCTTCGCCGACGAGCGGACGCTGATCGTCGCCACCTCCGATCCTTCGAACATCCTCACCGCCGACGACCTGGCGATGATGACCGGCTACGAGGTCCGCCTGGCCGTCGCGACCGACGACGACATCGAGCTGCTGCTCGGCCGGCTGACCCGGCTCGACAGTGCCGTCGCCGAGGTCGAG
This sequence comes from Thermoleophilaceae bacterium, assembly GCA_044867325.1. Classification (GTDB taxonomy): domain Bacteria; phylum Actinomycetota; class Thermoleophilia; order Solirubrobacterales; family Thermoleophilaceae; genus JAAYBF01. Next base: position 6,154 of record JBIOUS010000014.1, read on the forward strand.
GAGCAAGTCGAGGCCGAGGTCATCGACCTACGCGACTCCGCCGACGAGGCGCCCGTCGTAAAGCTCGTCCACTCGATCGTCGCCGAGGCCGTCGAGCGCGGCGCGTCCGACATCCACTTCGACAGCGAGGCTGGCGCGATGCGCGTACGGCTGCGCGTCGACGGCGTCGTCAGCGAGTCGACGACCGTTCCGAAGACGATGGTCAACGGCCTCGTCTCACGGGTGAAGATCATGGCCAACCTCGACATCGCCGAGCGGCGGCTGCCACAGGACGGGCGCATCGGACTGACCGTCGACGAGCGCTACGTCGACATTCGTGTCGCCACGCTGCCGACCGTCCATGGCGAGTCGGTCGTCATGCGCGTGCTCGACAAGGGCCGCGGCATGCTCGACTTCGACCACCTTGGCTTCGAGCCGAACGACCTCGCCCGACTGCGCGGGGCGATCTCACAGATGCACGGCTGCGTGCTCGCGACAGGCCCGACGGGGTCCGGCAAGTCGACGACGCTCTACGCGGCGCTGAGCGAGATGAACAAGCCGGAGCGGACCCTGATCACGATCGAGGATCCAGTCGAGTACGAGCTCGACGGCATCAAGCAGATCCAGGTCAACCCGAAGATCGGCCTCGACTTCGCCGCCGGACTGAGGTCGATGATGCGCGCCGACCCCGACGTGATGATGGTCGGCGAGATCCGCGACCGCGAGACCGCCCAGATCGCGATCCAGTCCGCCTTGACGGGCCACCTCGTTCTTTCCACTCTGCACACCACCGACGCCCCGATGAGCGTCGCCCGGTTGATCGAGATGGGCATCGAGCCCTTCCTCGTCGCCTCGGGCATCAGTTGCGTCGTCGCCCAGCGATTGGCGCGGCGGCTCTGCGAGAACTGCCGCGTCGAGACCGACATAACCGCCGAAGCACTCACCGGCAGCGGCTTCACCGACGCCGGCGACCCCTTCACCGGCTACGACGCCGGCCCCGGCTGCGTCCGCTGCTCACACACCGGCTACCGCGGCCGCGTCGGTCTCTACGAGCTGATGCAGATCACCGACGAGATCCGCGAGCTGATCGTCGAGAAGCAGTCCGCCGAGGCAATCGCCGCCGTCGCCGTCAAGCAAGGCATGCGCCGCCTCCGCGACGACGGCCTCGCCAAGGTGCGCGCCGGCAAGACCTCGATGTCCGAGCTGCTGCGCGTGCTTGGCACCACTGCCTAGGCTCCTAGAAAGTCAACGGCCCGCCGAAGCGGGCCGAGGACTGTGAAGTGGGAACCACCCACACGCGGATGCCACCGTCGCTTAGCTTAGCGACTTCCACGTCATCCTCGGCCCGGCTTCGGTATGCGGCGGAGGGCGCCGGACTCGAACCGGATCCGGCTGGTTAGACCGGACAGCGCGGGTGGCATCCGCGTGCAGCACGCCTGTCTGCTTCACCCTCCGCGTTAGCGAACCTAGCGGCCCTCAGCGAGGAGTCCAGCGCGTGTTGCGGCTCTGTTACGCACGGTGGTTGAGCTGTTACCAAGCCACGATTGGTGTCGCTGTTCTCGCTCGGATTTGGCCACCCCGGCCCCGGGTCCTATCTCCGATGGCGGTTTCCGTGCTCGGCCTATGTCGACGGCAGGGATTACGCCGGGGGCTAAGCCTGCGCGGGAAATCCAGCCACCGTTGCCACCCTCGGGAGCCAAGTCTGCGTTTAGGGACCTACCCGGATTGGCACTTCACCGAGGTGGTGGAACTAGCTCCCAATTTCGAAGTCAGACAACTCGATAGTCCCGCCGCGATACTCGTATTCCTGCGCGTCTGAAGCTGAATGCGAGTTGGCGACGATTGGGGATAGACCTACTGGCGGCGGCCCTACGAGCTGCTCAAGGACGTAACTAGTCTCGTCGTCTAAGCGCTCCGGGAGAGCATGTTGCCTCAGCGCGTCAATCGCATCCGCGATTTCAATCGTAATCCGGCCCACCTGCCAATCTTTCTCTGCAACGGGGACGTCAAGCCGGTCATAGCTAAGGTGCGCAACCTCCGAGCCAGTCCGCTTGTCAGCGGCTTTTCGAAGGGCAGGCGACATTTGTGACCGCTTGTCCGCCCAGACGTCCTGAGCGCAGAGGTCCTCTGCAAAAGCGTCGCGGTCGTGTCGATCGTTGGGCTTCCGGGAACGCCACAGAAAGTGGACTAGACATCGGGTGTGAATAACGAACGATTCGAGCAACACGTTCGACTCGCGATCGCGAGGCTCATCTCGTCGGGACGCCAGCTCTTCAGCGGCATACATGAACATCCCGACCTCGTAGACGAGATGCTCGCGTGCCCATCTCGTGAGTTGCTCATCTGACAGTGGCACTCGCATAGGAGCCGAGGCTAGACGGGCAATCGGCTGACTAAGCAGTCGTTCAGTGTTCGTTGGTTCCGCGGGTGGCGACGATTTTGCGTTTGCGCGCACAGGCGCAGCGGGCGGAGCGTCGGGCGGAGCCCCTGCCGTCGACTGCAAGAGAGCCCTCAACCGACAACCGCGCCAGGCACGGGGCGGAGTCCCAGCGGAGCTGCGGAGCCGAGCACGGAAACCAAGATCGGAGACAGGACCCGCGGCCAGCACGGCCCGAGCCCTAGCCAGAAGAACCGCGAGGGCTAGACGCCGGCGGCGCGGCGGGCGGAGGCGTGGGCGGCTTGCTCGACCTCGTCGCCGGGGAGCGGCTGCAGCTCGATGTCGAGGGCCAGCTCGATCAGGCGGTCGGCTAGCCAGACGTTCTTGGGGAGGAGGGGGCCGTGGAGGTAGGTGCCGATGACGTTGTGGGAGTGGACTCCCTCGTGGCCGTCGTTGCCGTTGTTGCCGTGGCCTGAGAGGACGCGGCCGAGCGGTTGCTCGCCGGGGCCGAGGTAGGTGCGGCCGCCGTGGTTCTCGAAGCCGGCGATGGTTTGGGGGCCGTTGCCGAGATTGGCTTCGATGGCGCAGTTGCCGATCAGGCGGGGGCCGTCTTCGCGGACTGTCTCGAGGTCGACAAGGCCGACGCCGGGCAGCTCCTCGTCGCCGAGTTGGTAGCTGTGACCGAGCAGTTGGTAGCCGCCGCAGACGGCTAGGACCACGGCTCCGTTGTCGCGGGCCGCATGGAGGGCGTCGCGCTTGGTGGCGACCATGTCAGATGCGACGGCGACCTGATCGCGGTCCTGGCCGCCGCCGATGTAGAAGAGGTCGTGGTCGGTCGCCTGGAGCGGCTCGCCGAGGGTGGAGGAGGCGAGCTCGAAGCCGATGCCGCGCCACTCGCAGCGGGCGCGCAGGATCGCGATGTTGCCGCGGTCGGCGTAGATGTTCATCAGCTCGGGGTAGAGGGCGCAGACGCGCAGCGTGGGGGAGGTCATCGCGGTGCCTCCAGCATGACGACGGTGCTGCCGACGTAGTCGACGGTGGGCGGGACGTGGCGCGCGGGGAGGACGGTCAGGCCGGCGGCGCGGCCCTCGTCCTCGAGCGTAGCGGGGGCGCAGTCGTCGAGCGTGATCGACGAGAGCTCCTCGGTCAGGTCGCCGTCCGGCGAGACCGCCTGCCGGAGACGGTCGATCGCCACGGCATCGCCCTCGTCGCGGACAGCGACCGGCGTCGACGAGAGGACCCAGCCGTCGATCTCGAGCACGTCGGGTAGCGGTGGACGGGAATCGCCGGGCTCGACCGCCTCGAAGGGATCGGCGAGGGCCAGTGCGATCAGGCCTCCCGGCTCCAGGTGGCGCGCCAGCGTGGCGAGCAGCGTCGTCCGTCCGGTCGACCCCCCGAGCAGTTGGGCGACCTGCATCGGCACGATCGCCAGCGGGAAGCGGCGTCTGAGCGTGAAGCTGCGCGCGTCCGCCCTGAGCGCGCTGGCGGGTAGGCCGGCCTTCGCCGCGCGCACGTTGAGCGTGGTGACGAGCGGCTGGTCGGCGTCGAGACCGATGACCTCGTGACCCGATGCCGCAAGCTCGAGCGCGACGCGGCCGGTACCGCAGCCGACGTCGAGGACCGGGCCGCCGCGATCGCGTGCCAGTTCGTGCCAGAGCTCGAAGTCGGCGGTGTAGGACCCGCACTCGACGTCGTGCCAGGCGGCGTCGGTGGCTACGACGGCCGTGTTCACCGGGCTGGCCGCTCGGCGGGGATGTCGACGCGTTCGAGCTCGGCCAGCGGCAGGCTGTCGCGATCAGTGGTCGCGACGAAGTGCTCGTACTCGGCGTTGCCGAGGCGGCGGAAGCCTGCATGGACATGTTCGAGATAGCTGCGTTGGACGACGGCTGTGCCAGTGGCGATGCCGGCTCGTAGCCGCTCGCGGCCATCCGGCGACCCCGCATAGGCCCAGACGTGACCCTCTGGCGGGTTGTCGATGGCAGGCGTCACGTCGATCCGATCGTAGTTGCGCTCGCGCCGGTCGAGGTCGGCGAGGGCCCTGGGATCGACCGGCGCCAAGACGCCGTTGACGGCGGTGTCCGGGTCCTCGACGATGTCGAGAAAGGCGACGTAGACGTCCGGGTAGACGCTGTCGCCGGCAAGCCGATAGCGCTTGTAGCCCGCGATCTCCTCGGAGTTGTCGGCGGCTACGCCGAAGACACGGCGGTAGCCGCGTAGGCGCGTTATCTCGACGTCGGCGAGCAGATCGCTGGCGAGCGACCCGTAGCCGAAGATGAAATCGAGGGGCTCGCGCACCCCGGACCCGCCGAGGCGCCTGGCCGGTGACGTAGGCCTCAGCCGGCCCATCGGTCCGCGAGGCCGCGCTCGCTGAGCAGGTCGCGCAGCTCGAGCAAGGCCGTGTAGGTAGGCAGGGCGTAGAGCGGGCGGCCGGAGTCTCCTCCGGCGACGGCCGCGTCGAGCGCACTGGCTAGATCGCGGTCGACCGCCGTGTCGGCCTCGATCCCGGCGTACTTCAGCCGCAGCGCCAGCTCCTCGGCGCGCGTGCCGGAGCAGGTCACGCGGCGGACATGGCCGGCGAGCAGCTCGAAGTCGGCGTCCCAGATCCAGGAGACGTCGCGGCCGTCGGCGATGTTGTCGTTGAGGGCGATCCAGAGGTCGATCGGTTCGCCGGCAAGCGTCAGCGTGCGCAGGACCTCGTTAGCGCCGGCGGGGTTCTTGATCAGCAGGATCGAGACCGGGCGCTCGCCGCCGGCGGGGTGGGGGACGGCGATCGTCTCGACACGTCCGAACGCGCCGCCGAAGCCGGCGAGTGCCTGCTCGACGTCGTCGAGCGAGGCTCCGAGGTCGAGTGCCAGCGCCGCCGCGGCAACCGCGTTGTAGACGTTGTAGAGACCGGGGAGGGGGAGCCGGAAGTCGATTGTCCCGGCCGACGTGCGCAGCGTGACGTCGGCCGAGCTCATCCCGTCGAGCACGACGCGGGTTGCCACGACCGTCGGTTCTGGCCGCGTCCGCCCACAGCCGGGGCAGTGGTAGCGGCCGAGATGGCCTAGGTAGATCGCGTCGTAGACGTAGGCCGTACCGCAGTTGCGGCAGTGCTTGGAGTCGGCGGCGTGCTGCAGCTCGGGCAGTGCCTGCGAGTCGTCCTCGACGCCGAAGTAGACGACGCCCTCGCGACCGCGGCCGAGGTCGGCGACGAGCGGATCGTCGGCGTTGAGAATGAAGCGGGCGCTGCCGTCCTGCTCGGCGACCAGACCGGCCCAGCCGTCGGCGAGCGTCTCGAGCTCGCCGTAGCGATCGAGCTGGTCGCGGAAGAGGTTGGCCAGCAGGTAGGTACCGGGATGCAGGGCGCGGGCGACCTGGGGGAGCCAAGCCTCGTCGACCTCGAACAGGCCGAGCTGTCCGCGGCCGCGGCGCGCGTCGAGCAGCGCCGTTGCGACGCCCCAACCCATGTTCGAGCCGGCACTGTTGTGGACGATCTGCTCGCCGGACCGTTCGAAGATCGCCGCGATCATCGCCGACGTCGTCGTCTTGCCATTGGTGGCGGAGACCACCGCGGCGCCGTCGTCGAGCTCCTTGCCCATCCGGTCCAACGCGCCAGGACTGACCCGCAACAGCAACCGGCCGGGGAGCGTGGTCCCGCCGCCGCGGCCGAGCCGACGGCTGAGCGCGCGCACGGCGCGGGCGAGCAGGCGCCAGAGGCCGAACATCAGCGTGGGACGATCACGCGCAGGCAGCGCGGCTCGACCTCCACGCGCGCTGGCACCTGGCCGATCGGGTCACCATCGGCGTAGATCGTGAAGTCGCGGTCGGCGGCGACCTCGATCGAGGTCCCACGCCAGTAGTGGAAGCCCGGATCGGAGAGGTGGGCGCCCTTGAAGATCTTCGGCATCAGGCGAAACAGGAAGTACAGCTTCGACACGTCGCCGAGCGCCATGACGTCGAGCTGGCCGTCGTCGAGCTCCGCCTGCGGGGCGACCATCATCCCGCCACCGTAGGCGCGCGAGTTCGCGACGCCGGCCGAGAAGCCGGTCAGCTCGTGGCGCTCGCCGTCGATGGTCAGCGTGAAGCGCGCCGGCTTCCAGGCGATCAACGCCCGCAGCGCGGCGTAGAGATAGACGGCGTTGCCCTTGACGAGACGCGCCTCGTTGGCGATCCGGTTGGCGTCGGAGTCGAAGCCGAAGCTGGCGATGCCGAGATAGGGCTCGCCGTCGACGGTTGCCATGTCCATCAGCCACTCGCGTCCCTCGACTGCGATCCGCGTCGCGGCTGCGGTATCGGTCGGGATGTCGAGCACACGTGCGAGGTCGTTGCCGCGTCCGCCGGGCACGATCGCCAGCGCCGACTCGCTGCCGCGCAGCTCCGCGGCGATCGGGCGCAGCAGACCGTCGCCGCCGATCGCGATGACCGTCTCGCTCGCTGCGGCGGCGGCACGCGCCTCGTCGCGAGCGTGGTCGATGTCGCGCGTCTGTACGACGCGGTGCTCGACGCCCAGTCGCGTGAGCTCGGCGATCGCCAGCGGCAGTCGCTTGCTGCCGCGACCCCCGCCCGCGACGGGGTTGCAGATGACCACGTAGCGCCGGCTCACGAGCGGCAGTCTATGGGCGCGGTCGGGGAGGTCCACCGCTGCTTGGGCGGGGCGGCGGCGCGTCCTAGGCGCCGAGGACGAGCGTGCGGAGGTCGGGGATGACCGCGATCGGCTGGGGTGCGCCGTCGCTGGCGATGGCGGTTCGAGCCTCGTCCTGGGTCATGCCGCCGCTGAGGACGAGCGCGGCGTCGAGGCCGGCGGCCGTGGCGGCGGCGATGTCGGTGTCGAGGCGGTCACCGACGGCGAGCGTGCGGCCGTCGCCGAGCCGGTCGAGAGCGGTGTAGAAGAGCTGCGGCTCCGGCTTCCCGACGATCTGACCCGTGACCCCGGAGGCAGTCTCGACGGCGGCAAGCAGCGCTCCCGTTCCCGGCCAGTGGCCACCGGGCATCGGCAGCGTGGGGTCGCGGGCGGTCGCGAGCAGGTCGCCGCTGCGCCGCGCGGCGAGCGTCGCGACGCGCAGATCGTCGTAGGTCACCTGATCGGTCCCGCCGATGACCACTACCTCGGCGTGCTCGGCCCGCTCGTTCCCGTTCAGCACCGTGAGCCCGGCGTCGGCGACGTTGGCGTGCAGCGACTCGCCGCCGATAACGAAGGCGCTGCGGCCCTGACGCGTCTCGTTGAGTAGGTGCTGCATCGCGCCGCCGACGGTCACGACGTCGCTGAGCGACGCCTGGATGCCGTGGCCCCAGAGCCGTGCGACCTGATCCTCACCGGGATGCCAGGAGTTGTTGGTCGCGAAGGCGACGCGCTTGCCGGCCTCGCGCAGCGCTGAGATCGCCTCGGGTGAGCCGGGAACGGCCTCGTCGCCGATCCAGACGCAGCCGTCGAGATCGAGGATGACCTGGTCGTAGCGCTGGAGGAGGGGGGAGAGGGTCACCGTCGCGGGAACTCTATTGCCGAGTTAGGCTGCCTCCGTGATCCGCGCACTGACAGCACTCATAGCCCTGCTCACCGTTCTCGTCTTCGCCGGTTGTGGCGACGACGACTCCGACACGAGCGGTTCGAGCGGCGGCGCCGAGACGACAAAGACGGCTGCCGAGAGCGGCCAGGAGTGCGCGAAGGTCGAGGCGCCCGCACCGAAGCCCGACGGCGGCGCGAAGAAGCCAACCGACGAGCTAGATCCGTCGACGACCAACACCGTCACCTTCCAGACGAGCTGCGGCGACTTCACCATCACGCTCGACGTCAAGGGCGCGCCGAACACCGCCGCGTCGTTCGCCTCGCTGGCGCGCAGCGGCTTCTACGACGACACGATCTTCCACCGCATCGTTCCCGGCTTCGTGATCCAAGGCGGCGACCCGACCGGTACGGGGACCGGCGGGCCCGGCTACAAGACCGTCGACAAGCCGCCGAAGACGGCCACCTACACGCAGGGCGTCGTCTCGATGGCGAAGACCGCGACCGAGAAGCCTGGGACGTCAGGCAGCCAGTTCTACGTCGTCACGGCACAGGACGCCGGCCTGCCGCCGGAGTACGCGATCGTCGGCAAGGTGACCGAGGGAATGGACACGGTCATGCGGATCGAGGCGCTCGGCACGCCCACCGAGCAGCCATCACGGCCGGTCGTGATCGAGAAGGCGACAGCTAAGCCGTAGTCGCGCTAGCCAGCGCGATTGGCGGCGGCTTTCGCCTGCCGGCGACGGCCGAAGAAGGCCAGGCCGCCGAGCACGGCGACGACGATCAATAGGCCAAGCACCAGGCCGCCGAGCGTGCCGACGCCGCCGAACGGCAGCGCGATCAGCTTGGCGAGCCCGAAGCCGATCGCGAGGATCGCGACGACCAGCAGGATGAGGATCAGGATGCCGCGCACGCGCGCCATCACGCCGGCGCTGGCAGCGGGCGCGATCAGGCCCATGATCCGCAGCATGAAGAGCTGACGGCCCGACGGCGGCGCCTGGCCGAGCTTCTCGACGGCGGCCTTGAGATCGTCCGGACGACGCTCGGCGAGCGCCATCGAGGCGTTCATCATCTGACGCAGCGCAGGACGCTCCTGCGGATGGCAGCCGGACAGCGCCTCGTTGAAGTACTTGCGCGCGGTGTCGGCGTCGTAGCGCTCTGCCGCCCGTGCGGCTAGCAACGCTTTGGCGGCAACCCGGTGCTTGGACTCGCTGACGAGCTGCTCGTCGGTGCGGTCCTCGAGGAGCTGGATCGCCGCAAGCGACCCGACCTGGACCTGCTGCATCTTCTGCTGCCTTTGCTTGGCCACGCCGCGAGTCTATTCAGCCAGGCAACTGCGCCTCGTTGCCGCGCCATAGGATCGCCGCCGTGTCCGAGGCGTTCTACACACCCGACGGCGATGGCTTCGCCGCTACAGAGCTGACCCGTGGGCCGTGGGACGAGAAGAGCCAGCACGCCGGCCCGCCGTGTGCGCTGCTCGGCCGCGCGCTCGATCGAGCGGGTGCGATCAAGGGTGCACAGGTCGTCCGTGTCACCTACGAGATCGTGCGACCGGTGCCGATTGCGCGGCTGGAGACGCGGACTGAGATCGTCCGGCCGGGTCGCAACGTCGAGCTGATCGAGGGCGAGTTGCGCCACGAAGGCGAGCCGGTGATTCGCGCCCGTGCCTGGCGGATTCGCACCGCCGACGTCGAGATCGACCGCGCGCCGCCGGAGCCGGATCCGATACCCGGTCCCGACACCGCTGCCGTGCAGAGCTTCTTCCCGGTGCCGTGGGATGTCGGCTACCACACGGCGATGGAAGTGCGGTTCGTCGAGGGAGGGTTCGTGGAGCCGGGACCGGCACGCGCCTGGATGCGGATGCGCGTGCCGCTGATCGATGGGGAGGCGCCGCGCCCGCTGGACCGCGTACTGGCGGCTGCGGACTCCGGCAACGGCGTCAGCTCGCCGCTCGACTACCGCCGCTACATCTTCATAAACACCGATCTGACAGTGAACCTGCGGCGGCTGCCGGAGGGGGAGTGGATCTGCCTCGATGCGGTGACCTACCCGGAGGGCAGCGGGATCGGCCTGTCCGACACGGCGCTGCACGACGAGCGCGGGATGATCGGCCGCGCGACTCAGGCGCTGCTGGTCGCCGAGCGCGGCTGAGCCGGCAGGTCGCTGCGCTCGAGCCGCGCCTGCTCGAGGTCGAGCTCGTGCTCGACACCGCGCCGCACCTCGTCGGTGATCTGCCCGCTGTCGCGTAGCCGCCGCAACGTCGCGCGCTGGGCGTCGATGACCTCGTTCATCACGCGCCGGTAGAGCTCGGCGCGCTCCTCGTAATCGAACTCGCCCTCGGGGCTGTGGTCGTCGACCCGTGAGCTGAACCGCCGTCGGCGGTAGTCGTACATATTGCGCACGCGCCCGATCGTGTCCTCCGGCACCCAGCCCTCCTCGGACAACTCCTCGATCCGGTCGAGCGCCGCGTAGGCGGTCTCGATCCGCGCGTCGAGCTCCTCGTCTGCGTCGGAGGTGTCGTCGTCGAGGTCGAGCGCGCGGATCAGCAGCGGGAACGCGAGACCCTGCAGGACGAGCGTCGCGATGATCACCGAGAAGGTCAGGAACAGGATCAGGTCGCGCTCGGGGAAAGCGGCGCCGGCATCGGTCTGGAGCGGGATCGCCAGTGCGGCGGCGAGCGAGACGGCGCCGCGCATGCTGCTCCAGGCGACCAACGTCACCTCCTTCCAGCCGGTCCCGTCCTCAGGACCGGCGATCTCGCGCCGCACGCCGCGGTCGAGCACGCTGAGCCCGAACACCCAGGCGATCCGCACCGCGATCACCACCGCCGACACCAGCACCGCGTAGCCGAGCAGCTCGCCGCTGTCGCGACCCTGGAGGGCGTCGAGCGCGGTGTGCAGCTGCAGGCCGATCAGGATGAACAGGACCGCATTGAGCAGGAACTGCAGGATCTCCCAGACCGCGTATGTCTGCAGCCGCGTTGTGTGAGTCGTCAGCTCCGATGCACGCCAGCCGAGCACGACGCCTACCGTCACGGCGGCGAGCACGCCGGAGACGCCCAGCTCCTCAGCCGGGAGGTAGACGGCGTACGGCGTCAGCAGCGAGATCGTGATCTCGGTCGGCGGGTCGTCGAGCCGCTTGCGCACCGCCGCGATCGCCAGTCCGCCGGCGACGCCGATCGCGACACCGCCGACGCCGGTCAGGATGAACTCCGGACCGGCCTCGATCAGCGAGAAGCTGCCAGTCACCACGGCCGCGACGGCGAACTTGTAGGCGACCAGAGCCGTCCAGTCGTTGGTCAGGTTCTCGCCCTCGACGATCGTCACGACACGGCGCGGGACGCCGAGCCGCCGCAAGATAGTTGCGGGCGCAACTGCATCGGTCGGCGAGACGATCGCGCCGAGCACGAATGCGACCGGCCACGAGAGGTCGATCGCGTAGTGGGCGACCGTCGCCACGGCGAGCGTCGTCACGACGACCAGGCCGATCGCCAGCAGCCCGATCGGCCGCGCATTGGCGCGCAACTCGCGCAGGTTGGAGAAGAACGCCGCCGCGTAGAGCAGCGGCGGCAGGAAGACCAGCAGGACGAGGTCCGGGTCGAGCTCGATGTCCGGGAAGCCCGGGATGAACCCGATCGCCAGGCCGCCGATCACCAGCAGGATCGGATACGGCACGCGCACCAGGCGCGCGACGACAGCTAGCGCCGCCACGGCGACCAGCAGCCCGAACACGACCAACTCGATGTGCTCGGCGGCGGAGGCTGCGATCACCCGCCCGAGGCTATTCGGTCGGGGAGTCGGCTTTCAGGGCCCGACTGGCCTTCCTGGACCCGATTTCGTATCTGAGTTCACATAATCCCCGTTATCGGGCATTGGGTTTTTATCCGTCTGGAAAGGGCTGGATTGCCATTCCGTGGTCTTTCTCACGCATTCCGAGCTCGTAGACGGCTCCGGCGGCGAGTTGGAGCGTCAGTGGAGGCTGCGCCGGTTGGGAGACGGTCAGCACGAGGTTGGAGATCGAGCAGTTGACGGTGTTGTGCTCAGAGCCGTCGGGATCCGCGTAGATCCAGCCAACGAAGTCCTTGCGGTCGGCGCCGACCTGGCCCTGGACGGTGATGTCGTGGCCCGGCAGCGTGAAAGTCGCGCCGTCGGGGCGCTCTGAGACCTCGGTTGTACGCGTAGCGCCCAGTCCGCCGAGCCGGTGGCGAATGCCGTCGAGCGACAGCACGCCGTTGGCGACCCACGGCGTCGTCCATGGCCCTACCGCGATCCGGCCGAGCGCAGCGTCGATCCAGGCGTCCTCGTGGCCGTCGAAGCCGGCGCCGTGCAGCCAGATCCAGCGCTCGGCGTGCTGAGCGCCCCAGTTGTGGCCGACCATGCCACGCCAGCCATCTAGGTCGACGGTGCGCTCGCCCGCCTGCACACGCCCGCTGAAACGCGCGTCCGGATACGGGCTGAGCAGCTTCGTGCGCGGAAGCGGCGCGCGGTACATGAAGTCGCGCGGCAGATGATGGAACGGCTGCTCCGGGGACTCGAAGCTGAGGTCCCAGGAGGCCGCGCGCTGCTCGGCTCCTGCCGAGCCGACGACCTTCCCCGGCTCGAAGCGCGCGTCGCCTACGTGGATGTACTCACCAGTCTCAGCGCCGACGTCGCCCGTCGTGACCTTGACCGCCCACGGCCCGTCCTCGCGACCGTCGAACAACGTGAACCACAGCGATCCCCGCGGCGCCGCGCCAGGACGCTTGTGGACCGTGTAACGGATCCAGACCGACACCGGATCGGTCGGGTGGCTCGCCTTTAGGTAGAAGCTCTCGTAGTGGCCAGCCGATAGCCGCAGACCCGGAAAACGTGCCGTGCTGCGCATTGGCTCCCCCATGCCTAGCCACGATATCGGCGCTGCGCTGCGCCCGAGGGCTGTCGTAGGCCAGGCGTATCGTGAGTGGGTGATGTCCGTAGCCGACGATCGCCGTATCGCGCACCTCGACATGGACGCGTTCTACTACGCGTGCGAGCTGCAGCGGCGGCCGGAGTTGCGCGGCAAGCCGGTTGTGATTGCCGGAAGCGGGCCGCGGGCGGTCGTGACCACCGCCAGTTACGAGGCGCGCAAGTTCGGGATCTTCTCGGCGACACCGGCGGCACGGGCGCGGCGGTTGTGTCCGGGTGCGATCTTCGTCCCGCCGGAGTTCGACTACTACCGCTCACGTTCGCGGGTCGTGATGGAGGTGCTGCGCGACCACGTCGACCGTGTCGAGCAGATGGGCCTCGACGAGGCCTACCTCGACTTCACGGGCATCGAGCGCTGGCGGGCGGCGGCGCGGCGGCTGAAGGGCGCTGTGACCGACGAGACAGGCCTTGCCTGCTCGATCGGGATCGGTCCGAACAAGCTGGTTGCAAAAGTCGCCTCCGATGCTGACAAGCCGAACGGATTCCTAGCGCTGACGCTGGCCGAGGCCCGTGAGCGTTTTGCCGACGCCTCCCCCGCCCTGATCCCCGGGATCGGACCGAAGACGGTCGAACGGCTCGCGCAGGAGGGCATCGACCGGCTCGACAAGCTCGCCGCGACGCCGGACGCCACACTCGCGGAGTGGTTCGGAGGACGGCTGGGGCCGCAGCTCGCGCGTCTTGCCCGCTTTGAGGACGACCGCCCACTGGAGACAGAGCGCGTACGCAAGTCGGAGTCGCGCGAGACGACCTTCGACGTGGACCTCAACGGGCTCGGCGAGCTCGAGCCGGCACTCGAGCGGCTCGCGCGCCAGCTCTGCGAGGAGCTCGCGCAACACGGCCGCAGCGGACGCACGATCGGGATCAAGCTGCGGCTCGACGACTGGACGACACTGACGCGCGCCCGGACCGTCGAGGGGCCGACCAACGACTACGCGACGGTCCACGGCGTCGCGCTCGAACTACTGCGGGCACTCGACCCCGAGCGGCCGGTCCGGCTGCTCGGCGTGCGCGTCGCGGGGATGGAGGAACGGCGCGAGTCGCCCGCCGCCGCCCCGCCCCCGGGACAGCTCGCGCTTTCGCTCTAGAGTGTCGAGTCCATGCAGGGCGACCGACTCAGCGGACTGGACGCGTCCTTCCTCCACCTGGAGGACGACTCCGCACACATGCACGTCGCCTCGGTGATCGTCTTCGAGGGCAAGGCGCCGCACTACGTCGAGCTGCTCGAGCACATCGATCGCAGGTTGCACCTGGTGCCGCGCTTCCGTCAGCGGCTGGCCTTCGTGCCGTTCGGACAGGGACGGCCGCGCTGGGTCGACGATCCGCACCTGAACCTGCGCTATCACCTGCGCCACAGCGGCCTGCCGGCGCCCGGCACCGAGGAGCAGCTGCGCGAGCTCGCCGGCCGTGTCTTCGCCCAGCCGCTCGACCGCGACAAGCCGCTTTGGGAGATCTCGCTGGTCGACGGGCTCGAGGGCGACCGCTTCGCGCTGCTTTCGAAGACCCACCATGCGCTGGTCGACGGGATCTCCGGCATCGACATCGTCACCGTCCTGTTCGACACCCAGCCCGATCCGATCGCGCCGGCCGATCCCGGCAACCAGTGGCTCCCTCGCCCGCTGCCGACCCAGGCGCAGCTGCTCGGCGAGGCGCTCGTCGAGCGGGCGACGATCCCCGCCGAGGCCGCCCGTTCGGTCCGCGCCGTCTTCCGCGCGCCGCGCCGGATAGCCCGCGAGGCCGTCACGACGGCAACCGGCTTGGGCGCGATGGCGTGGGCCGGCCTCAACCCCGCCCCCAGCAGCCCCTACAACCGCCAGATCGGCCCACACCGGCGCTTCACGTGGGTGCGCGCCAACCTCGTCGACGTCAAGGCGATCAAGAACGAGCTCGGCGGAACTGTCAACGACGTCGTCCTGACCACTGTCGCCGGCGCGCTCGGACGTCATCTGCGCCGTCGCGGCGTCTCGACCGACGGGCTGGAACTCAAGGCGATGGTCCCGGTCAGCGTGCGCACAGCCGAGCAGGCCGGCGATCTCGGCAACCAGATCGCGGCGATGATGGCTCCGCTCCCGGTCTGGTGCCAGGATCCGGTCGCCCGTCAGCAGATCGTGCGCGAGTCGATGGGCCATCTCAAAGAGGGCGGCCAGGCGGTCGGAGCCCAGGCGCTGACCGAGATGAGCGGCTTCGCCCCGCCGACGATCATGGGCCAGGCCGCTCGCCTGATGAGCAGGCAACGGTTCTTCAACCTCGTCATCACCAACGTCCCGGGCCCGCAGATCCCGCTCTACCTGTTGGGTCGCCGCGCGATCGACCCGTTCCCACTGGTTCCGCTTGCGAAGAACCAGGGCGTCGGCATCGCGATCATGAGCTACGACGGCCGGATGGACTTCGGCCTCGTCGGTGACTACGACGTGATGTACGACCTCGACGACCTCGCGATGGACCTCCACGACTCGCTCGCAGAGCTGGCCGAGGCCGCCGGTCGCACGCTCACCTCGCCCCCGCCGGACGCGCCAGCAGCGGACCTGCTCGCTTCCGACGCGGTCGCTCGCTCGACCTGATGCTCTGCCAATCGGTATAACGCCGGTCCGCTGTTTGGTCAGACCGAACAATGGCGATTTGCCGCTAGCACTGGTATCAACTGTGGGAAGGCGTCGCGGGAGACGCCAATCATGCGATCCAAAGTCATCGATAGCGCGCGCGACCTCGGCCTGGACGTCAACGTCCAGCGCTTGTCCGACACCCGCGTCTCAGTAGCCGACACGGCCGCCGCGATCGGCTGCGGGGCCGCGCGGATCGCGAGCTGCACCGTCTACGTGGCCGATGGCGACCCGATCGTCTGCGTCGCCTCTGCCGACTGCCTCGTCGACGCCGACCTGCTCGCCGACGCGCTCGACGTCGCTGAGATCAGGCTGGCAAGCAGCAGTGAGACGCGTGCCGCCACCGGCTACACAATGGCCGGCGTCCCACCCTTCGGACACGGCCTCCCGGTCGTCGTCGACGAGGTGCTGCTGACCTTCTCCACGGTCTGGGCCGCCGGCGGTGACGGCTACACGCTCGTCGAGCTCGAGCCCGAGCGACTTGCGAGCTGCACGGCGGCGACCGTCGCTGCCGTCACTGCAGCGGCGTAAGCCGTTGCTGCGGTGCTCGCCAGACCTCGCTCCCAGCTAGCTGCTTCGCGCCGATCTAGGACCGGTCCGGCTGCGCGCCTCCGCTAGGCCATACTTTCGGACATGTCCCAGCGCCCCGAGCCGCTGCGCTGCGCGCTCGCGCAGATCAACTCGACGGTCGGCGACATCGCCGGCAACGCCGACCGGATCGCTGCTGCGACGGTCCAGGCGCGGGAGCGCGGGGCCGCGCTGGTCGTCTTCCCAGAGCTGGCGCTGACCGGCTACCCGCCCGAGGACCTGCTGCTGAAGCCGCACTTCCTCGACGAGGCCGCGGCGGCGCTCGAGCAGCTCGCGACCCAGGCTGTGGACGTCGTGGCGATCGTCGGCTTCCCCGAGCGCGCTGAGGACGTCTACAACTCGGCTGCCGTGCTCGCCGACGGACGCGTCGCCGGCATCTACCGCAAGTTGCGCCTGCCCAACTACGGCGTCTTCGACGAGCAGCGCTACTTCCAGGCCGGGTCCGCGCCGGCGACGGTCGAGATCAACGGCGCGACCGTCGGGATAACGATCTGCGAGGACATCTGGGAGCCTGGCCCGCCGGCGACCGCCGAGGCCCTCGCCGGCGCTCAGGTCGTCGTCAACCTCTCGGCCTCGCCCTACCACCATGGCAAGGGACTCGAGCGTGAGCGGATGCTCGCCCAACGAGCACGCGACAGCCTCGTCTCGGTGCTGTTCTGCAACGCAGTCGGCGGTCAGGACGAGCTCGTCTTCGACGGTCACAGCGTCGCGATCGACCACACCGGCGAGGTCGTTGCCCGCGCACCGCAGTTCGAGGAGTCGATAACCGTATGCACGCTCGATCTCGGTGCGATCGCCGGAGGCCGGCTGCGCGACCCGCGTCACCGCGAGGCTGTCCGCCTGGCCCGCTCAGGCCACGGTCCGAAAGTCGACCGGCTGGGGTCTCTACGCGCCTCTAGCCGGGCGACGATTCCCGGCTCCGACACCCTCCCCGCCTTCCGGGCAGCGCTCCTCGCACCGGAGGACGAGGTCTACACCGCGCTCGTGACCGGCGTGCGCGACTACGTCGAGAAGAACGGCTTTGGCGGCGTGGTGCTTGGTCTGTCCGGTGGCATCGACTCGGCGTTGGCCGCTCTGGTCGCCGTCGACGCACTCGGCCCGGAGCGCGTCCACACCGTCGTCATGCCCTCCCCCCACTCCTCAGACGCGACGCAGGCCGACGCTCGCACTATCGCCGCCAACCTCGGCGCCGATCTCCACGAGCTGCCGATCGGCGACGCTATGACCGTCTATGAGGAACTGCTCGCCGATACCTTCGCCGACCGCGATCCCGACCTCACCGAGGAGAACCTCCAGGCACGGATCCGCGGCAACCTGCTGATGGCGCTCTCGAACAAGTTCGGCTGGCTGGTCCTGACGACCGGCAACAAGTCGGAGCTCTCAGTCGGCTACTCGACGCTCTACGGCGACATGGCCGGCGGCTTCGCGGTGCTCAAGGACGTGTTCAAGGGCTGGGTCTACAAGCTCGTCCGCTGGCGCAACGAGCAGGTCGGCAGCGAGCTGATCCCCGCCAGCGTGATCGACCGGCCGCCGTCGGCCGAGTTGCGCGCCGACCAGCGCGACGACGACTCGCTCCCCCCCTACGACCTGCTCGATGCGATTCTCACGGGCTACGTCGAGCAGGACCTCGACGCGGCTGGCCTGACCGCCCGCGGCTATCCGGCCGACGAGGTCGCACGCGTCATCGCCCTGGTCGACGCCGCCGAGCACAAGCGCCGCCAGGCCCCGCCCGGCGTGCGGATCTCCACGCGCGCCTTCGGCCGCGACCGTCGCCTGCCGATCACCAACAAATACGGTCGGGCGACGCGAACGACTAGTTCGCCGGTGCGGCCGGCGCCGGCCGCACCGCAATAGTCACGCGCGAGATCGCGCAGACGCGGCCCTGGTCGTCGCTGAACTCGACGTCCCAGATCCAGCTCGTGCGTCCGCGGTGGCGGCGCGTGCCCTTCGCGTGCACCGTTCCCGACGAGACCGGGCGCATGAAGCTCGTGTCGTTGTTCTGGCCGACGGCGATCTCGCCATTGCCCTCGACGGCGAAGTAGGTCCCAACCGACGCGAGTGTCTCGGCGAATGCCGCATAGGCGCCACCGTGGACGATCCCGAACGGCTGGCGGACGCGGTCCTCGACCTGGAAGCTGCCGCTGATCCGCTCTTCGTCGAACTCGCCAACCTCGAAGCCGAGCACGTCATTGAGGGACTGCGTTTGAGCGGCGTTCGCCGCTGGTGCGTCTTCGGACACGGCCGGCAGGCTATCGTTCCCGCCCGCATGGCCTCCTATGACCAGCTGTCGGCGCAGCAGCGGGCGATCGTCGACCTGATCCTGAAGCGCGGTCAGAGCTACGACCAGCTCGCCGAGACGCTCGGCATGCCCGAGACCCGCGTCCGTGAGCTGGCACGCGATGCGCTCACCAGCCTCGCCCCCGTCAGCGCCGCCGCTGTCGACGATGGCTGGCGCGCTCAGATCGCCGACTACCTGCTCGGTCAGCAGGCCGCCCCCGAGGCTGCCTCGACGCGCGGCCACCTGCGCCGCTCCGAGGCCGCTCGTGCCTGGTCCGGGTCCGTCCTCGACTCGCTCGAGCATCTCTACCCGAAGGGTGAGCTGCCGACGATCCCCTCGGGCGACAGTGCACCTGAGCCCAAGGCGAAGGTCAAAGAGCCCAAGCCGCCGCGCGAGCGCAAGCCCTCCACCCCGCGCGCGCCGCTGACCCCGGAGGCCGCTGCGATCGTCAAGCGGCGCCGCATCGCTGGGATTGCCGCTGGCGCCGTCGCACTGCTCTTCATCCTGCTGATCTGGCCCGTCGGCCTTTTGACCGGCGGCGACGATTCCAACGACAGCGGCGATAAGGCCAGCGCCCGCACCGAGATCGTCGGCCAGGTCGTCCTGCGCCCGACTGCCAGCGGCACCGACGATGCAGGCGTCGCGATCATCACCCGGCGCAACGGCAAGTTCCAGCTGAACCTCCAGGCCAAGGTCGAGCCGACCGCCCAGAACCAGGCCTACGAGGTCTGGCTCTACAACTCACCCGACGACGCCAAGTCACTCGGCGCCCAGGTCACCGACGCCCAAGGCAATTTCGCCGGCCGTGCCAACCTGCCCGCCAACTACAAGAGCTACCGCTTCCTCGACATCTCCCGCGAGACCGTCGACCGCAACACCGCTCACTCCGGCACCTCAGTCCTCCGCGCCCGCACCGCCGCCATCCGCCCACCCCAGCAGAACACCGCCGGGTCAGGCAGCAGCGGAACCTCTACGACTCCCTAGCGCCGTTCTAGCCGTCAGGCAGGAGCTTGCCGGGGTTCATGATCCCGGCGGGGTCTACGCGGTCCTTGACGGTGCGGAGGATGTCGATGCCGAGCGGGCCGATCTCCTGGGGCATCCAGGCGCGGTGGTCGGTGCCGATGGCGTGATGGTGGGTCAGGGTGCCGCCGGCGGTGACGATCGCGTCGCAGGCGGCGGTCTTGGCGGCGCGCCACTGCTCGAGCTCCTGGCCCTGCTGTTGGCGGACGATGAAGGTGAAGTAGAGCGAGGCGCCGGACGGGTAGAGGTGGGAGACGTGGCACATGACGGCGGGTGGCGTTCCGCGCTCGCTGAGCGTTCTGCGCAGCGCGTCGCCGACCGCCTTGTAGAGGTTCGGCAGGTTGGTCCAGGTGGTGGCCGTCTCGAGCGTCTCGACCATCACGCCGCGGTCGAGCAGCTCGTCGCGCAGGTAGGGCGCGGCGAAGCGGCCGCGCAGCCAGGAGCGGCCCGGCTTCGTGCCCAAGCCGACGGCGCCGTGGGCGCGGAGGATCTCGGCGGTGCGGCCACGGCGACGTGCGATGTCGTCGGGGCTGCCGTCGAACCCCGTGAAGGCGATGCAGCCGCCCTCCTGGCCGCGAGCGCGGAGATAGGCCTTGCCGAGCTTCTCGGCGAGACCGCCGCTGGAGCCGAGCGCCATCGTCAGACGGGTCTCCTCCTCGTCGGAGAGGCGAGCGACGTCAGGCGAGGCTCCTGCCTGCTCCATGGCCCGGAACGCCTCGGCGCCAGCCTCAAACGAGGAGAACGACCATGCCTCGTAGCGCTGCTGGGCCGGCGCGGGCCGGACGCGCAACGTCGCAGAGGAGATCACGCCGAGCACACCCTCGGAACCGATGACCAGCTCGCGCAGCGACGGTCCGGCAGCGCTCGCGGGCGCGTCGAGCGTCGCCAGCTCGCCTTCCGGCGTCACGCAGCGGACCGCCTCGACCAGCTCGTCGATCCGGCCGTAGCCGGTCGACGCCTGGCCGGCAGAGCGCGTCGCTACCCAACCGCCGACGGTCGAGTACTCGAAGGACTGTGGGAAGTGGCCCAGCGTCAGGCCGGCGTGACCGAGCTGACGCTCGAGCTCGGGGCCGAAGATGCCCGGCTCCACTGTCGCCGTCAGCGAAGTCGTGTCGACGTCGACGAGCGCGTGCAGGCGCGAGAGGTCGAGCGCGATCGCGGCGTGATGGCTGCCCGGCAGCGCTTCGACGCCGCCGACGACACTGGTGCCGCCGCCGAACGGGATCACCGCGACGCCATGCTGGGCGCAGGCGGCGAGCAGCGGCACGAGCTGGGAGGACTCGGAGGGGAAGACGACGGCGTCGGGTGCCCCCGACGCATCACCGGCCCGCAGTCGCACGAGGTCCGGGTAGCTGCGGCCGGCGGCGTGGGCGACGCGGACGTCGTGACCATCGGAGACGGCCTCCGCTCCCACGACACCGCTCAGCGCCTGTCGCGCCGCGCCATTCAGCCGCGCGGGCGGAACGACGACGGCGTCGAGCTCGACGCGCTCCCCGCGCTCCTCCCCACTCAGGCCCAGTTCGCCGCGCAGCAGCTCTGCCGCCACCTCCGGCAGCTCGATCGCGTCCTCGTCGCGCCCCCAACCCCACCAGCGCATCATGCGAACAGCCGCTCCAGGCCGTCGAGCGCGCGGTCGATCTTGCGCTTGGCCGCCCGCTTGACCTGACCGCCGCCAAGGCGTGAGAAGCCGCGCAGGCCCATCTGCTCGCTGATCTTCACCTCGGTCCTACCCCCTTCGACCGGCTCGAGCCGGATGTCGGTGACGGAATCGGTCAGCACGTGCTCGAACGGCGACGCCGCGACCTCGTGGCGCCAGCTTCGCCGACGCGGATGCTCGGACGCGACCAGGCTGAAGTCGGCACGCAGCAGCTTGCCGCCCTTCGGCGAGGCGAGGACCGTCGTCCATGCCTTGCCGTCGGACTCCTCGACGCGCTGGACGTTCGGCCACCAGTCGGTGAGCCGCTCCGGGTTGGCCACGACGTCCCAGACATGCTCAGGAATCGCCGCGACGACGCGACTACGACTGACAGTCGGCATTGCGTCAGCCTACGACCGGCCACAGAAACGCGGGGGTCCGGGGGCGTAAGCCCCCGGTGGGGTCCTCATTTCGCGATCTTGCGCAGGTCGCGGATCAGCAGCAGGTGCTTGAGATGCGACGCGATCGCGGCGAGGTTCTCGAGCGTCTCGACTGCCTCCTTGCGCCGCTCGGCATTGCGCGAGCGCAGCGCCGGGGCGAGGATCTGCTCGAGCAGCGCCGCCTCGCGGTCGGCGGAGGTGCGAAAGACGCGCAGGTTGCGCCCGCCGACGCCGTAGCGCTTGAGCTCGGTCACGGCGCGCACGATCTCGCGATCGGTCTCGTCGTAGAGCATCTCGCCGTCGCGCCGCTCGCCGCGGATCACGCCGTACTCCTCGAGCTCCTTGACGAGGCTGGCGTCGGCGCCGGTCTCGTCGAGCACCTCGTCGATCCGGTAGAGCGACTCCGCGGCGCCGGCGACCGTCGCGCGCCGCAGCGTCTTCGGATCTGGACCGCTCGGCTTGGAGACGTCGTCGCCGCTGTCCGCCCGTCCTGAGGCCAGCTCTTGACGGATCACCCGTAGCGGCAGGAACTCGTCGCGCTGCAGGCGCAGGATCGTCCGCAGTCGCGTCACATCAGCGGCCGTGAACAGCCGGTAGCCGCCCGCAGTACGGCGCGGGGTGAGCAGCTTCTGGTCCTCGAGATAGCGGATCTTCGAGATCGAGATGTCGGGGAACTCGCGCTCGAGCTGCTTGCAGACCGCCCCGATCGTCAGGGCCTTGCCCTGGATCGGGGGAATGTCGGTGGTGTCGATCTCGGCTTGCGCCATGTCAGCGCTCCAGGTAGGTGAGCTTGTACTTGCCAACTTGCAACTCATCGCCGTTGGCGAGCTTGTGCGACTCGATCCGTCGCCGGTTCACGTATGTCCCGTTCAGCGAGCCGAGGTCGTCGACGTAGAGGCCGTCGCGACGCCGGACGAGCAGAGCGTGGTTGCGTGAGACGGTGACGTCGTCGAGGAAGACCTCGGCATCTGGACTGCGGCCGATCTGCGTGCGATCGCCCTTGACCTCGAAGACCTCGCCGGCACGCCCACCGCCGGAGCGGATCGCGAGCGTGGCGCCATCGGCCGCCACCTCCTCGATGTCGACCGGCCGCAGGTCCCCTGACTCGTCGAGCTGGTACGCCGCCGTCGTGTTACCGCCCTCTTCCTCGACTTCGGGTAGGAAGGCGCCGCACTTCTGGCAGTAGTTGGCGCCCTCGACGTTGACGAAGCCGCACTCAGGGCAGTGCATCGCGGCCTCCGGCCTAGACGTCGCTGTTGGGGATCGCCTTGCCCGACAGGATGTCGGTCAGCTGCTGCACGTCGGCGCCGCTGATCGCCGACTCGCCGGCCTCATGCTTCTTGCGCAGCCGGTTGACGAGCTCGGCACGCAGGATGTCGATCTTGCCGTGCAGGATGCGGCGGCGGTACGAGACCTCCTGCTCCTCCACCGTCAAACCGTCGATCAGCTCCTTGAGCTCCTGATCGGACAGCGCGCCGAGATCAGGGAAGGTGGTGTCGTCCATCTACTCGCCCATTCCTTTCGTGGCCAGGACGACGAGTATAGACCCACCATCAAGTCGAGCTTGAGGGTCGGTTGCGCGCTTGCATGAAGCGGTAGCCGTCGGCGAAGTAGATCGCCGTCGCCCAGAGCGTCAGCGCAAGGCCGATGTAGAGCGAAGCCGTCGCGACCCAGGTGTCGACGATCATCGCCAGGAAGATGGCGAACATCACCGGCCAGACCGCCCAGCGGCCGACCATGTTGATCTTGAGGTCCATCCCCACGCGCAGACCGACCTGGGCGAGCACGAGCATCGCGAGCTCGCGTGCGACGAGCACGGCCAGCGCCCAGCGCGGGAGTAGCTCGAAGTGCCAGCAGACGATCACGCCGGAGATCACCAGCGCGCGGTCGGTCAACGGGTCGAGCAGCGCTCCGAGGCGGCTGTACTGCCCGGTCAGTCGCGCTGCAAGGCCGTCGAGCTGGTCGCCCCAGGCGATCAGCCAGAAGAGGCCGGCGACGGCGAAGCCGCGGCCGTCGCCGGACTCGAACGCCACGACGAGGAAGACCGGCAGCAGCGCTATCCGTACGTAGGAGATCGCGTTGGGAATCGTCCAGGGCCGCAGCGGCTGGCCCTTCTGCGTCTCGGGCGGGGGACCGTCGGAGCGGTCGATGCCCGAGAGACGTTTCAGGGAAGCGCGCGCCACAGCTCCGCGGCCGCGTCGACAGCGCCGTCCAGCGGCAGCGTCCGCTTCTCCTGGCCGCGTCGCACCTGGGCCTCGACCTCGCCGGCCTCGATCCCCTTGCGGCCGACGGTCAGCCGTAGCGGAGCGCCGAGCAGCTCGGCATCGGCGAACTTCGCTCCCGGGCCGGCGTCGCGGTCGTCGTAGAGAACGTCCAGGCCGGTCTCGCGCAGCTCGTCATAGAGGCGGTCGGCGACCGTGCGCGCCTCCTCGCCGTCCTTGCCGAGCGTGACCAAGTGAATGTCGAACGGCGCCAGTGCGCGCGGCCAAGCGATCCCCTGCTCGTCGGCGTACTGCTCGACGGCGGCGGCGACAATCCGGGCTGGGCCGATGCCATACGAGCCCATCCAGATGTCGTGCTCCTTGCTGTTCTCGTCGAGGAACGTCGCGCCGAGCGGTGTCGAGTAGCGCGTGCCGAGCTTGAAGATGTTGCCGATCTCGATTGCCGGCTCGATCCGGATCGTCCCGCCGTTCGGGCAGCGGTCGCCGGCGACGACGTCGCGGACGTCGCCCCAGTTGACCTCGAAGTCGCGCTCGGGCTCGACCCCACGCAGGTGGCGGTCGGGCTCATTGGCGCCGGTGACGAGCCCATGCAGCCCCCGCAGTGCCTCATCGGCAAGCACTGGGACGCGTGTGCCGACGGGGCCGACGAAGCCGGGCGGAGCGGCGAACACGGACCGGATCTCCTCCTCGGTCGCCTGACGGGCCGGCGCGCCAAGGCGGTTCTGCAGCTTGATCTCGTTGAGGCGGTGGTCACCTCGGATCAGGACGAGCAGCGGCCTGCCGTCTTCGCGGATCACCGGCATCGCCTTGATCAGCGCACCGGGCGGCACGCCAAGCAGTCGCGATACGTCCTCGATCGAGCTGGCGCCAGGGGTCTCGACGGGCTCGGGCTTGTCGAGTGGCTCTGGCAGCCCCTCGACGGCCTGGGCCTCGGCGCTGGCGATCTCGACGTTGGCCGCGTAGCCCGCCTCGGACAGCGCGACCTCGTTCTCGCCCGCCGCGCACGGAGCCATGTACTCGTGGGCGCCGACGCCGCCCATCATCCCGACGTCGGACTCGACGCGGTACCACTCGAGGCCGGAGCGCTCGAAGATGCGGTCGTAGGCATCGATCTGGCGCTCGTAGGAGCGGTCGAGCCCCTCGGCGTCGCGATCGAAGGAGTACGCGTCTTTCATGATGAACTCGCGCGTGCGCAGCACTCCCGCACGCGGTCGCGGCTCGTCGCGCTCCTTGATCTGGAAGTGGTAGAGCATCAAAGGCAGATCGCGGTAGGAGCGGACCTCGCGCGCGACGTGGAAGGTCAGCGCCTCCTCGTGGGTCATCGCCAGGATGAGGTCGGCGCCTTTGCGGTCCTCGAGCTTGAACAGCTCGTCGATGTCGTAGCGGCCCGTCTTGCGCCAGAGATCGGCGGGCTGGAGCACCGGCATCAGCATCTCCTGCGCGCCGATCGCGTCCTGCTCCTCGCGGATGATCTGCTCGACGCGGCGATGGGCTCGCCAGCCCGCTGGCAGGTAGGTCCACATGCCGGCGCCGAGCTGGCGGATCAGGCCCGCGCGGACCATCAGCTTGTGCGAGATCGCCTCCGCGTCGGCGGGCGCCTCCTTCTCGGTGGGCAGCAAATAGCCGCTCTGGCGGGTCATCGGCGGCGAGTCTAGTCGGGCTCGCCCACGCCGGTTGCGGCCATGGGCCAGTCCGCCCACCGCTCAACCGCAAACGTCGGACTGCCGATAGGCCTGAAAGAGGGATGGGCTGGCTCCCACGGTCCCAAAAGACGATGCGGAAGATCAACGGACTCGACAAGCGAACTTGGATCATCGCCCTACTCGGCTTTGCCTGGGGCCTGTTCGCGCTGCACACGCTCGGCCTGTTCGGCGACGCGGCGGCCTCCCTCTTCGACGACTGGCTCTATGTGACGCTGCTGGCCGCCGCGGCAGGCGCCTGCCTCTGGCGAGCCGTGACGACGCCCGCCGAGCGACTGGCCTGGTCGCTGATGACCGCGGCGATCGTCTGCTGGACGCTCGGCGACGTCTACTGGAGCACCGACCTTGCGACCCTGACCGGCGGCGACATGCCGTCGATCGCCGATTCGCTTTACCTCAGCTTCTACCCGCTGGCCTACGCAACGCTGGTGCTGCTGATCCGCAACCAGGCCGGGCTGGCGTCACGCGACCTCTGGGTCGACGGAATCATCGGGGCGTCGTGTGCGACCGCGATCGCGTTCGTAATCGCCTTTCCGGCCTTCGACGTCTCCGCCAACGACACCGGCGAGCTCGCGATCACGCTCGCCTACCCGGTGCTCGACGCCGTTCTGCTCGGCTTCGTGATTCTCGTCTTCGGCCTCTCCGGCTGGCGCCCGGGGCGCCGCTGGACGCTCATCGGCGTGGGTCTGACGGCGATGGCGATCTCCGACGGGATCTACCTCGTCGAGACCGCACGCGGGAGCTACGCCACCGGCGGCATCCTCGATGCGGGCTGGCCGGCCGCAGCGCTGCTCGTCGCCCTCGCTGCCTGGCAGCCGGTCGGGTCTCCTGCCGCGCCGCGCGACAGCGATCGGCGCCTGGTTCTGGTGCCGTTCGTCTGCGGCCTGATCGCGCTGGTGCTGGTCACGCTCGCGATATTCGACATGGTTCCGCAACCAGCGGCGCTACCCGCGCTGCTGACGCTTCTGCTCGTGACGGGCCGAATGGCAATCGCCTTCATAGAGGGACAGCACGCGATGGACGAAAATCGTCGCGAGGCGTTGACGGACGGCCTTACCGGCCTCGCCAACCGCCGCGCGCTGCTCGCCGATCTCGAGCGTGCCGTCGCCCGCGCGACGATGGACGATCCGCGCGTCTGCATCGTGCTCGATCTCGACGGATTCAAGGCCTACAACGACGCCTTTGGCCACCCGGCCGGCGACAAGCTGTTGAGCCGGCTCGGTCAGCGGCTTCAGGACGTCGTCGGCGAGCAGGGCAAGGCCTACCGCCTCGGTGGCGACGAGTTCTGCGTACTCGCCCGCCGCGACGCGGCGGGCGCGCGGCGGCTTGCCGACGCGGTGCGCGCCTCGCTGACCGAGACCGGAGAGGCTTTCGCCGTCACCAGCTCGGCCGGCATGGTCTCGATCCCGGCCGACGCGGCTGCGCCCTCCGAGGTGTTGCAGGTCGCCGACCGGCGGATGTACGCCGACAAGGGCCGGCGCAGCTCGTCCGCTGGCCATCAGTCGCGTGCCGTGCTGCTACGCATCCTGCGCGAGCGTGAGCCAGCGATGCACGCCCACCTCGTCGGCGTAGCCGAGCTGGTACTGGCGGTCGCGCGTGAGTTGGGTATGTCCGGTGAGGAGCTCGACGAGCTCGCCCGCGCCGCCGAGCTGCACGACATCGGCAAGATCGCGATTCCCGAGGAGATCCTGCACAAGCCCGGTCCGCTCGACCCCGACGAGTGGGCGTTCGTCCGGCGCCATACCGTGATCGGCGAGCGGATCCTCGGCGCCGCCCCGGCACTTCGACCAGTCGCCCGGCTCGTCCGCTCGACCCACGAGCGCTGGGACGGCGGCGGCTACCCGGACGGCCTGTCCGGCGACGACATCCCGCTCGGATCGCGGATCGTCGCCGTCTGCGACGCCTACGAGGCGATGGTCAACGACCGCCCCTACCGCCCCGCCCTGTCGCCCGAGCTGGCAGTCGAGGAGCTGTTCATCAACGCCGGCACCCAGTTCGACCCGAAGGTCGTCCAGGTCTTCAGCGCCGCGCTCGGCGAGCGGGTCCCGGAGCCGCTGACCACCTATCCCACCCGCTAGGCGCGGGTAAAGCGGCGGCCAGCCGTCGGGCTGGCGTCCTCGTCGAGCGCGATGACCTTGCGCTCGGCGCCCGACGACGGCGCCATTGGCAGCTCGGTCGCGTTGGTCATCGCCTCGGCGCTGGCGGCTTTCGCCTCCAGCGCTGCAAGTCGCTCTGGGGTCAACTCGCCGGCGTTCTCCTCCTCGATCCGCTCGAGCCACTGCGCTCCGGCGGCGGCCTCGTCGTCGTCGAAGACGGTCCGCCCGACGGCGAGCGAGCGGTCGATCTCGGCGAACAGCTCGTCGACGAGCCGCTCCTGCGGGACCTTCCGCAGCGGCTTGCCGTGGGCGAAGATCAGGCCCTCGTTCTTGGCGCCGGTGATGCCGAAGTCGGCGTGGGCGGCCTCACCGAGGCCGTTGACGGCGCAGCCGAGCACGGCGACCTCGATCGGCTCGAGGTAGTTCTCCAACCGTTGCTCGATGTCGGTGACGACGGTGTCCATGTCGAACTGCAGCCGGCCGCAGGTCGGGCAGGCGATCAGCACCGGGCCGCGCTCGCGCAGCTTGAGCGCCTTGAGGATCTCCCAGGCGACTTTGACCTCCTCCTCGGCGTGGAAGGTCGACAGCGAGATGCGGATGGTGTCCCCCACGCCGTCGGCGAGCAGCGTGCCGAGGCCGACGGCGGACTTCAGCGAGCCCGACCACTTGGTGCCGGCCTCGGTGATGCCGAGGTGCAGCGGGTAGTCGATCTTCTCCGACAGCAGCCGGTTCGAGGCGATCGTGTTCGGGACGCTCGTCGACTTGATCGAGACCTTGAAGTTCTGGAAGTCGAGCCGCTCCATCAGGTCGACGAACTCGACCGCCGCTTGGACGAGCGCCTCGACCGAGTTCTCGCGCTCGAGCTGGTGCAGGTGCTTGGGCAGCGAGCCCGAGTTGACGCCGATCCGCATCGGCGTGCCGTACTCGGTCGCCTTGGCGACGACCTCGGCGACCTTGTCGGGCCCGCCGATGTTGCCCGGGTTAAGCCTTACGCAGTGCGCCCCGGCCTCGATCGCCTTGATCGCCAGCGTGTGGTTGAAGTGGATGTCGGCAATCACGGGGATCGGCGACTCGACGACGATCTTGCGCAGCGCGTCGACGTCCTTCTCACGCGGGACCGCGCAGCGGACGATGTCGCCGCCGGCGTCGGCGATCGCGCGGATCTGACGCATCGTTGCGTCGTAGTCCGCGGTCTCGGTCTTGGTCATCGACTGGATCGCGACCGGCGCTCCACCGCCGATCTTGACCCCGCCGACGTCTATCTGGCGCTTGGAGGGCACGAGGGAAGGGTACCTACGCAGCGTTCGCGGACTCGATGAGCAGGCCCAGAGCGATGTCGAGGCTGGTTTCCAGCGCCGCGACGGTGACGAACTCGTCGGGCTGGTGGTTGCGCTCGGTTCCATTCGCGACGTTGAGGACGGGCAGGTCGTTGGCGACGAAGACGTTGGCGTCGCTGCCGCCACCGGTGGGGATCGGCTGCGGCTCGATGCCGAGTGCCTCGAGGGCCGCTGACGCGGCGACGACCGGCGGAGACGAGCTCGGCAGCCGGTAGGCGCGGAAGAGCCGCTCGACAGTCGTCTCGACGTCGCACTCCATGTCTGCCGCGGCTTCGGTGAACGCGTCGACGATCCCGCTGACCGCCTCGCCCGCCTTGGCGTCGTCGAGGCTGCGCGCCTCGAGCGTGACGTCGCAGCGCTCGGCGACGACGTTGGCCGCGGTTCCGCCGCGGATCGTGCCGACGTTGGCGGTGGTCTCGGCGTCGAGCCGGCCGAGCGACATCGAGGCGATCGCCTCGGCGGCGGCCGAGATCGCGTTGTGGCCGGCCTCGGGACGGATCCCGGCGTGCGCGGCGGCGCCGTGGACGTGGGCCTCGACGCGGTAGTAGCTCGGCGCGGCGACGATCAGCTCGCCGAGCGGGGTCGCGTGGTCGAAGATGAAGCCGAAGTCGGCCTCGAGCTCGTGGGTGAGCTCCTTGGCGCCGAGCAGCGCGATCTCCTCGCAGGTGGTGAACAGCAGCTCGACGCCGACGGGCGCGCCGCCAGCGGCGTAGCGGCGCGCGACCGCGAGCAGGACGGCGACGGCCGCCTTGTTGTCGGCGCCGAGGATTCCCTCGTTGCGGTTGGTGAAGCGGCCGTTCTCGCGTAGGACCTCGACCGGCGCCGTGAGCGGGACGGTGTCGAGGTGCGCGCAGAGCAGGATTGTCGGCGTGCCCGGCGGGCCTGGGATGCGCGCGAGCAGGTTGCCGCTGTCGGAGCCGGTCTGCGCGGCGCTGGCATCCTCGCCGACCTGGAGCCCACAGGCGCCCAGCTCGGCGACGACGACGTCGGCCACGGCGCGCTCCTTGCGCGACGGGCTCTCGACCTCGCACAGACGAACGAGGTCGTCGGCGAGGCGCTCGCGCTCGCCTGACGTGGCGTGTTCCGGCACCGCGCGGCTAGACGTGGGACTCGGAGTCCGCGTGCTCGGCGGTGGAGGCGCGAATCTCGCCCTCCCCCACGTCGCCGGCCTCGTCGGCCCTGGCGCGGACGCGCTCGAGCGCCGCTCCGACGAACTCGCGGAACAGCGGCTGTGGGCGCAGCGGCCGCGACTTGAACTCCGGGTGGAACTGAGACGCGACGAAGAACGGGTGGTCGGGCAGCTCGACGATCTCGACGAGACGATCGTCGGGCGACGTGCCTGAGCAGACGAGGCCCTCGGCCTCGAGCTTGCGGCGGAGGTGGTTGTTGACCTCGTAGCGGTGGCGGTGGCGCTCGTAGATGACTGCCTCGCCGTAGATCTCGCGGGCGCGGGTTCCCTCGTGGAGCTTCACGGGATCGGCGCCGAGGCGCATCGTGCCGCCCATGTCACGGACCTCCTTCTGCTCCGGCAGGAGGTCGACGACGGGGAACGGCGTCTCGGGGTCGAACTCGGTCGAGTTGGCGCCGTCCATGCCGACGACATGGCGGGCGAAGTCGGCGACGGCGATCTGCATGCCGAGGCAGATGCCGAGGTATGGCACGCCGTTCTCGCGCGCCCAGCGGGCGGCGCGGATCTTGCCCTCGACGCCGCGCACGCCGAAGCCACCTGGGATCAGGATGCCGTCGCACTCCTCGAGCTCGGCAAGCGCCTCGTCGTCGGTCAGCTTCTCCGAGTCGATCCAGCAGACCTCGACCTTGCCG
The DNA here is from genome assembly GCA_044867325.1 of Thermoleophilaceae bacterium. GTDB lineage: Bacteria > Actinomycetota > Thermoleophilia > Solirubrobacterales > Thermoleophilaceae > JAAYBF01. The sequence goes on from JBIOUS010000014.1 coordinate 36,670, forward strand.
CCGTGGTGAGCCCCGCCGTGGCCGAGCGCCTCGATCACCGAGAGGTAGGCGTCCTCGAGCTTCGTGTACTTGCCGACGAGGCCGATCTTGACGACGTCGGTCGCCTCCTCATAGCGCTTGACGATCGACTCCCAGGCGGAGAGGTCGGGCGTCTCGGTCTCGATCCCAAAGCGGTCGAGGATCTGGTCGTCGACGCCCTCGGCGCGGAAGTAGAGCGGCACCTTGTAGATCGAGTCGACGTCGCGCGCCGAGACGACCGAGTCGATCGGCAGGTTGACGAACAGCGCGATCTTCTCGCGGATGTCGCGCGACAGCGGTTCCTCGCTGCGGCACATCACCATGTCCGGCTGAATGCCGATCCGGCGCAGCTCCTGGACGGAGTGCTGGGTCGGCTTGGTCTTCAGCTCGCCGGCGTGGCCGAGGAACGGGACCAGCGTCAGGTGCAGGAACATGCAGCGGTCGCGGCCCTCGTCGACCTGGAACTGGCGCAGTGCCTCCAAGAACGGCAGCGACTCGATGTCGCCGACGGTGCCACCGATCTCGGTGATCACGATGTCGACGTCCTCCATGTCGGCGACGCGCTTGATGCGGTTCTTGATCTCGTCGGTGATGTGCGGGATCACCTGGACGGTGCCGCCGAGGTAGTCGCCACGGCGCTCGCGCCGGATGACCGAGTCGTAGACGGCGCCGGTGGTCACGTTCGAGCTGCGCGACGCGTTGACGTCGGTGAAGCGCTCGTAGTGGCCGAGATCGAGGTCGGTCTCGGCTCCGTCCTCGGTGACGAAGACCTCGCCGTGCTGGAACGGGCTCATCGTGCCCGGATCGACGTTGATGTACGGATCGAACTTCTGCAGCGAGACCGACAGGCCCCTGGCGACCAGTAGCTGACCGATCGTCGCGTGGCAGGAACTCGTTTCATCTTCGTGACAGGCGGCGTCGTGTCGTCGCTCGGAAAGGGCATCGCTGCCGCGTCGATCGGTCAGCTACTGGTCGCCAGGGGCCTGTCGGT
>JBIOUS010000015.1:0-53109 GCA_044867325.1 Thermoleophilaceae bacterium
GGTGGCGCTGGGATTCCTCCTGGTGCTGATCGCCGTTCTGACCACCGGCCAATGATCTGTGCGCCGGAGCCTTGCGGGGCGACGGTGGAATTCATACCCTTATCTCTCGTAAGCCCCCCTAGCTCCCCCACGGTGGTGGCAATGCCCAAGACAGAGATGAGCCGGTTCCCCATTCACGACGATCTGACGGCCCCGGAGGAATCGCTTCCGATCCTCAAGGGCGCGTCGTCGGCGGCCGGACAGCTTCCGAACTTCCTGGGCGTGCTGGCGGGCGCGCCCGCCGCGCTGAAGGCGTACACCCGGTTCCGCGCCGAGCTCAGACGTGGCTCGCTGCCGAAACACAGCGCCGAGCGGATCGGCCTCGCGGTGGCCGAGCACTACGGCTCCAAGCCCGGCCTTCAGCTGCACCAGCGCTCCTCGCGCACCGTCGGCCTCGGGATCGACGAGGTCGCCAAGGCGCGCCGGTGGGAATCCGGCGACCCGCGAGAGGACGCGCTGCTGAAGTTCCTCCAGCCGCTCCTCGACAGCCCGGCACGAGCTCCCCACCACCTCCTCGAGGAGGCCAAGGAGGCCGGCTGGGACGACGAGCAGCTGCTGGAGGCGATCGCGGTGCTCTCCCTGGAGTCCTTCACGGCGATGGTCAATGTCGCCGGCGAGGTCCCCGTCGACGGCTCCGTGGAGGAGACGCGCGTGTTGCGCGCCGCCTGATCACCCATGGCTCCCGGGGCCGGCACCGATGAGGTGAGCACGGCGGCCGCCACGCAGTCGCCGTGCTGCTGTCCCCGTTACCACGAGGCGGTCGAGCTCGTGGGCAAGCGCTGGACCGGAGCCATCCTCTACGTCCTGCTGCACGGCGGTCGCCTGCGGTTCACGGAGATCGCCCAGGCCGTCCCGGACCTGAGCGACCGCCTGCTCTCGGAGCGCATCAAGGAGCTCGAGGCGCGCGGGATCGTGGCCCGTCACGTCAGCGACTGCACGCCGGTGAAGGTCTGTTACGAGCTCACGGAGAAGGGCCGCGAGCTCGCTCCCGCCATGGCCGAGCTCAAGGCCTGGGCGGACCGCTGGTTGGATTGACTCGGACCGCCGGTCCAGCCGGCCAGGCCTCGCAGTCCACTAGCCTCCCTCACCGCCATGCCCGACCGACCCGAAACCCCCGAGGACGTCAAGGCGCTCGCCGACGAGCGGAAGATCCGCTTCGTCCGCCTCTGGTTCACCGACATCCTCGGCCAGCTCAAGAGCTTCTCGATCAACGCGGCCGAGCTCGACGACGCATTCGAGGGCGGGATGGGCTTCGACGGCTCGTCGATCACCGGCTTCAACGCGATCGAGGAGTCGGACATGATCGCGATGCCGGATCCGTCGACCTTCGCCGTGCTGCCGTGGCGGCCTGAGGACAAGGGCGTCGCGCGCATCTTCTGCGACGTGCTGACGCCGAACCGCGAGCCGTATGAGGGCGACCCGCGCCACGTCCTGCGCCGCGCGCTCAAGCGTGCCGAGGACATGGGCTTCGACACCTTCAACGTCGGCCCAGAGCTCGAGTACTTCTACTTCCGCAACGCTCGTCCGGCCGACGGTGTGCCGGAGATCCTCGACGAGGGCGGCTACTTCGACCTGACCACGCTCGACGCCGGCTCCGACGTCCGCCGCGACACGGTGCTCGCGCTCGAGCAGCTCGGTATCCACGTCGAGTACACCCACCACGAGGTCGGTCCGTCGCAGCACGAGATCGACATGCGCTACGCGAACGCGCTCAAGATGGCCGACGACTGCATGACCTACCGCATCACGGTCAAGGAGTACGCGATGCAGCACGGCTTCCACGCGACCTTCATGCCGAAGCCGCTGTTCGGCGAGAACGGCTCCGGGATGCACACCCACCAGTCGCTGTTCAAGAACGGCCAGAACGCGTTCTTCGACGGCGACGACCAGTACTACCTGTCCGACGTCGGCAAGGCGTTCATCGCCGGCCAGCTCAAGCATGCGCGCGAGATCTCGTCGGTCTTCGCCCAGTGGGTCAACTCCTACAAGCGGCTCGTGCCCGGCTACGAGGCGCCCGTCTACTGCGCCTGGTCGCGCCGCAACCGCTCCGCGCTCGTGCGGGTGCCGCTCTACCACCCCGGCAAGGAGCAGGCGACGCGGATGGAGCTGCGCTGCCCCGACCCGGCTTGCAACCCCTACCTGACCTTCGCCGCGCTGCTGCATGCCGGCCTCGAGGGGATCGAGAAGGGCTACGAGCTGCCCGACCCGATGGAGAAGAACCTCTACCACCTGTCGCCCGACGAGCGGAAGCGGCTCGGGATCGAGCAGCTGCCCGAGACGCTCGGCGAGGCGATCGAGCTGACCTCGGAGTCCGAGCTCGTCCTGCGCGCCTTCGGCGAGCACATCTTCAACCGCTTCATCGAGATCAAGCGGCAGGAGTGGGAGGACTACCGGGTGCAGGTCACCCAGTGGGAGCTCGACCGCTACATGGCCGTTCTCTAGCCGGGCGGGAGCGCGATCAGGGCGCGCAGCGGGCCGAGTGCGCCGGACGCGCGGCCGAGCGCGTGGCGTAGCGCGCGACGATCGGCGGGGCCGGGTGGCGCGCTGCCCTGGGGGTCGAAACGGCAGTCGCGCAGCGCGCGGGCGTAGGCGGCGGCGCGCGGGCCGGCGGTGGCCGCGAGCTGTTGCTCGAGCGCTAGCAGCGTGGTTGCGGGGGAGAGGTCCCAGCCGAGCTGGCCGAGCGCGCGGCGCAGCTCGGCGATCTCGGCCGTTGCGAGCTGCTCGCGGTCGAGCGCGTTGCGGCGCCTGACGCGGGTCGCGTAGGCGAGCGCGCCCGCGATTGCGAATGCGGCGAGACCGACCATGAGCAAGAGGACGAAAGCCGGAAGGCCGTACCCGGAGTTGGATCGCGTGTTCGTTCCTCCACTTGCTCCGCCGTCGGCCGAGGCGCCGCCGGGCGGGCCGCTCGCGTCGGGCTGGATTGGCTCTGGGCCGGCCGAGCTCTGCTGGACATCGCCGGCGGCGCTTGCACCGCTGGCCGCGGGCGCGCCGGCGGAGCCCGAGCCAATCGCGCGCGGTGTCGGGTCGAATGTGACCCAGCCGATCCCGGAGAAGTAGACCTCGACCCAGGAGTGTGCGTCGAGGTCGCGGACGCGGTACTCGCCGGTCTTGCGGTTCAACGTCCCGGGCGAGAACCCGGCCGCTACGCGCGCGGGGATCCCGACCATCCTCAACATCAGCGCCATCGCGCCGGAGAACTGCTGGCAGTAACCCTGCCGGTCCTCGAAGAGGAAGCTCTCGAGCGGATAGGCGTGCTCGGGAACGTCCTCGTTGTAACGGTAGCCGTCGCGCAGGTGGCTCGCGATCGCTGCGACGGCGTCGTAGGTCGAGCTGCTGCCGGCGGTCAGCCCGACCGCGAGCTCGTACATCCGGCTGTAGACGGAGTCGGTCAGCGCCGCGTCGACGTCGGCGCGCTTGGCAGCGGGTGCGTGGTTGCCACGCGGCGGGACGACCACCGTCCGGACGGTTGCTCCCGCGGCTGGCAGCGACAGCTCGGTGTAGCGCTCGACCCAGTCGGGATAGCCCTCGGGCGCTCCGGTCATGACGATCGCGGTCGGATTCGGCTGGTAGGACCGGATCGTGTAGCTATCGCCGCGCCCGAGCCTGTCGAGCAGCTGGGTGGTGCCGTCCGCCGACGGGACAGCCGCTGCGCCGATGACGTCGTAGGTCAGCCCGGCGCCGACGAGCAGCTCGGTCGAGAGCGACCTGACGGTGAAGTGGATCTCGTCGTTCCAGTCGGGATTCAACTCGCCATAGCTCCAGGCCCCCGAGTCGAAGCTGCTCACGTTGGGGTCGAATGGCAGCTCAGCGGAGAGATCGCTCTGCTCGTCGCCCGTCGCGCGGTACCAGTGGACGCCGTCGAAGCTGTTGAGCGTCTCTGCCTTCCAGTAGTGCGGACCGTCGGAGCGGACGTTCAGCAGCGTCGTGCCCTGGCGCGGCCAGTCGAGCGGGCCGTAGCTGTGGTCCCAGGAGAAGGCGATCCCGGCGTCATCGCCGAACGGTGACCACGACCTGTAGTCGAGCCAGGGTCCGTCGCCGTCGAGCGCAGCGGCGGCAGGTAACGCCAGCAGGGCGGTCGCGGCGACCACGATCGCGCCCGCGGTCCACTCGCGAATGCCGCGCCGCGGCAGCCACAGCCAGGCGGCGATCAGCGCCAGCAGTAGCGCTCCGAACAGCAGCGGGCTACCCGGGCTGTTGGTCGTCACGGCCAGTGCGTAGACGGCGATCAGCAGGACGAGCGCCGCGCCGCGCAAGGGCGGCCGCGTCTCCGGCGATGCCGGCCAGAACGCGAGCGCGGCCGCTGTGGTCAAGAGCAGCGGAGCACCCAGCAGGATCGTCAGCCGGATCCACTCGTCGGGGCCGTCGTAGGGCCAGTCGACGCCCTGCACACCGAGCAGCGCCCGGTCGAGCTGGTCCGCGAGCTCGCCCCAACCGGTCGGGAGCAGGAGGCGCGGCGCGATCCCGGTTGCGACCAGGCCGGCGCCGAACGCCGCGAGCACCGCAAGCGCGGCGAGCGCCAGGACGGTGCGACGTGGCAGCTGCGACCTTTCGAGCAGCGCGAGTGCGGCGGCGCAGGCGACCGCGGCGGCAACGGTCGCCACGATCATCGCCGCCGACGGCGCCGTGACGAGCATCGCCCAGTGCGTTGCTCCGTAGGCGGCGAAGGCGGCGAAGACGAGCAGTCTCACGCGACCGCGCTCCTCCGGCTGCCGCGGTCGACCAGCCTGCCGCTGCAACCGCCGACCTCGAACGCCGCCGCCGTGCCCGGTGGCAGCGTGGGGGCGACTAGGTAGCGTGGCCGTGCGGGTAGGAGCTCGAGCTCGCGTGGGATCGCGCCGCCCGCGGCCGCCGTCACCCACAGCAGCGCGCCTGAGCGGGGACCGAGCCCACCGACGCTCGTTTTCGTTCCCGCCTCCACGAGGGCGAGCCGCTTGTGGACGCCCGGCCACGCGCCGAGGTCGTGGTCGATCGATATCGGTCGCCGATCGCCCGGCACGAGCAGCGCGACGCCCTCGACGCGCGCCAGTGCGACACAGAGCGAGGCCGCGGCCCGCACAGCCGCGTCGAGCGCTCCGACGTCGGCTGGCGCCGCGACGTCGAGCACGATCAGCGGCGCCGAGGCGCTCTCGGCGACGAAGCGCCGCTCCATCATCTCGCCGCGTCGCGCGAGCGTCGCCCAGTGGATGCGTGAGGCGGGCGCGCCCTCGCGGTAGGGACGCAGACCGTCGAGGTCGACACCGTCGTTCGCGTCTTCACGCCAGCGGCCGGCCGAACGCGCGCCGGCCCCGAGGCCGGTCAACCCGCCGGCGGTCGCCGCTCCAACACCCGCGAACACGGTCACCGGATCGATTTTCGGCAGCACGAGCAGCTCCGTGGCGTCCGCTCCGCGCGTGTCGCGCGTGCAGATCTGGAGCGGGTCGCGCACCGTCAGCCGGCTCGGCTCGAGCCTGACGCGGCCCCGGCGCGGGAGGACGGCCAGGCCGTCGAGGCGCGCGCGGCGGCAACCGGCGATCGCCGTGGTGGTCGCGAGCAACGGGTCGGTCAGCTCCCCGCTGGGCGCCGGCAGCCAGCCGAGGCGGGCCTCGACCTGGACTCGGAACGGCGCGTTCTCGACGACCGTTGGCGGCGTGGGCGACCTTACGACCCGCGCCCCGCTTGCCGCGAGCCAGACCCAGACCGTGCTGAGGACCACCGCGAGGAGGATCGCGACGCCCGGCAGGTATAGCGACGCCGTGTCGAAGGCGCCGCCGACGAGGCAGAGTCCGGCTCCGAGCTGCGCCGTGGCGATCGCTCGCGACACGGCCCCGGCCTCAGAGCGCGGAAACCCGCTCGAGGGCGTTGTCGACCACAGCCGTACGCTGCTCGGGCAGCGCGCCCGGCGCCAGCATGAGGCGGTGGGTGAGCACGGCCGGCGCCAGCCGTTGGACGTCGTCTGGCAGCGCATGGTCGCGGCCGTCGAGCGCGGCGTGCGCCTTCGCCGCCCGGAACAGCATCAGGCCGGCGCGTGGGCTGGCGCCGAGCTCGACGCGCGGGTCGGCGCGCGTCGCGGAGAGCAGCGCGACGATGTACTGGCGCAGCGTCTCGCTGCCGTGGATCGCCGCGGTCGCGGTCTGGGCGGCGAGCACGTCCGCCAGTTCGGCGACGGGGACCACGTCGCGAACGCGGTCGCCCTCGGCGTGGTCGTGCAGCATCTCGGCCTCTTGCTCGGCAGTCGGGTAGCCGAGCGACACGCGCACCATGAAGCGGTCGAGCTGCGCTTCGGGGAGGGGATAGGTGCCCTCGTACTCGACCGGGTTCTGCGTCGCGAGCACCAGGAACGGCCGCGCTAGCTCGTGCGTCTGACGGTCGACGGTGACCTGCCGCTCCTGCATGCACTCGAGCAGGCCCGACTGCGTCTTTGGCGAAGCGCGATTGACCTCGTCGACCAGCACCACGTTCGCGAAGACCGGGCCAGGCCGGAACTCGAAGCGGTTCTCACGCTGGTCGTAGACGTTCGTTCCCACGAGGTCGGCGGGCAGCACGTCAGCCGTGCACTGCACGCGTGCGTGGTCGGCGTCGATCGACCGTGCGAGCGCCCTCGCCAACGCCGTCTTGCCAACGCCGGGAAAGTCCTCGATCAGCACGTGCCCGCCGGCCATCAGCGCCACCAGCACCTCGCGGATCACCGCGGGCGGCGCCTTGACCGCCTTGCCGACATTCCGCTGGATCCGCTCGCCAAGCTCCGCTACCTGCTGCGGACCGACCTCGGGGACGGTTGACATAAGTCCACTGTAGGGATTGGGGTTTGGGCCCCAAACCCGTTTCTAGAAAGGCCGGCCTAGCGGTCGGCGGGCTCGGGCTGCGGCACGGCGACCGCGACGTCCGAGCTGGGGGTGCCGCCGACTCCGCCGTCGGTCTTCGCGAGCTCCGACGGCCACCAGAACTTGGGCCCGATCTTCAGGACCAGGGCGGGGACGAGGACCGAACGAACGAGGAAGGTGTCGAGCAGGACGCCGAACGCGACGACGAAGCCGATCTCGGTCAGGAAGACGAGCGGCAGCACGGCGAGCACCGAGAACGTCCCGGCGAGCACGATGCCGGCGCTGGTGATCACGCCGCCGGTCACGGCGAGGGCGCGCAGGATGCCCTCACGGGTGCCGTGGACGAGCGTCTCCTCGCGCGCTCGGGCGATCAGGAAGATGTTGTAGTCGACGCCGAGCGCGACCAGGAAGACGAATGCGAACAGCGGCAGCGACGGGTCGGAGCCGGGGAAGTCGAAGAACACGTCGAAGGCGAAGTAGCCGACGCCGAGCGCGGCGAGGAAGCTGAGGATCACCGTCCCGATCAGCACCAGTGGCGCGACGACCGCGCGCAACAGCAGCACCAGGATCAGGAAGACGACGACGAGCACGATCGGCGGAATCACCTTCGAGTCCCAGGCGGCCGCCTCGCGGACGTCGAACTCGACCGCGGTCGCGCCGCCGACGAGCGTGTCGGGCGCGACGCCCTGGACGGCGTCACGCAGCGGCTCGACGACGTCGTAGGCCTCGGTCGAGTACGGCGTCGGCTCGAGCGTCGCCTGGATCAGCACGCCGCCCTCGCCCTCGGCGACCGGCGGCGAGACGGACTGGATGCCGTCGACCTCCGCGGCCGCCGCACCGACCGCCTCGACCTGGCTCCGGTCGGCTACGACGATGTCGGCCGGCGCCGCCGATCCCGCCGGGAAGCTCTTGGCGAGGATCTCCTGGCCCTGGACCGACTCGACCTCGGTGCGGTAGCTGTCGTTGCTGGTCAGGTCGGTCGAGAAGAAAGCCAGACCGCAGCACATGATCAGCAGGATCGCCAGCGAGCCGGCGAGCACGCGCCCGGTGCCACGGGCGACCCAGTCGCCGACTCGCTTCCAGAAGCCGTGGGTGGCGTCGGCCTTGTGCTCGCGCCGGAAGCGGCGCAGCTCGTAGGGGCGGAAGATCGCCTTGTCGAGGGGGCCGACGATCAGCGACGGGAAGCGCCAGTCAGTGAACCAGCGCACGACGATCGCGACGAGCAGCTTGGCGAGCAGGTTCAGCAGCACCAGCGGCAGCAGCAGGAAGACGATCAGGCCGGCGCCGATCACGCTGCTCAGCGCGGTCGCACGGCGGCCCTCGGTGACGTGCTTCAGCGACCAGGCCGGCACGACGTCCTCGGTCGGGGCGGTGTTCGCCGTGTTCGGCACGAACGGCCAGAAGGCGCGGCGGCCGAAGATCGTGAGCAATGCCGGCAGCAGCGTCAGCATCGACAGCGCGGCGCAGGCGACGCCGAGCGCGGCGATCGGTCCGAGACCCGACGTGCCGTTGACCTTGGCGATCGTCAGGCAGAACAGCGCAGCGATGACGGTGGCGGCAGAGGCGAAGACCGCTGGTCCCGCGGAGGCGAGCGCGGTCGCCATCGCCTCGTGCTTGTCGGCGCTGCGGTGCAGCTCCTCGCGATAGCGGGCGACGATCAGCAGCGCATAGTCGGTTCCCGCCCCCAAGACGAGAATCGACATGATCGAGCTCGACTGGCCGTTGATCGTCACGCCGAGCTCGGAGACGCCGTACCCGAGCGAGCGCGACAGCATCTCGGCGAAGACGACGGCGAGCAGTGGGATCAGGAAGAAGATCGGCGACCGGTAGATCACGATCAGCAGGAAGATCACCAAGCTCAGCGCCGCCAGCAGCAGCGTGCCGTTGATGTTCTCGAAGACCTCGATCGCGTCGGCCGCGTAGCCGGCGCCGCCGGTGATCTTCACCTGCAGGCCGCCGCCGGGATCGGAGACCTCGTCGCGCCACTCCTTGAGCGGGTCGAGGATCGTCTCGGCCTCGCCGTTGCCCTTCAGGTAGGCAGTGACGATCGCGGCCTTGCCGTCGGCCGAGCAGATTGGGCCGACGAACGGCGCGTAGTCGGCCGGCTGGCCGGGGACCTCGGTCGTCGGGCCGCCGCAGCCCTTGGGCAGGTTGGCGGCGTCCGGCGGTGCGTTGCTCTGCGACTCGTTGTCCTTGCCACCCGCCGCCGCTGTCGCGCCGTCGGCGACGACGCCCGGGAAGCGCTTCTGCGCGAGCTTCGCGACGTCCTGCTGGATCTGCTGGCGGTCGGCGGCGGTCAGGCCGGACTCGCGGCGGAAGACGATCACCGCCGGGGCGAGCTCGCCGCCCTGGAGGTCCTCGGTGGCGGTCAGCGCCTTCGTCGACTCGGCGTCGCCGGGCAGGAACGAGGTCGACTCGTTGTTCTCCGCGTCGGTGAACTTCCCCGGCAGGTTGGCGCTGAACGCCACGAAGATCCCGACGATCCAGATCGCGAACACGACCCACTTCGACCGCCGTCCGGCTGGGAACGAGAAGATGGAACGCCCAGACACGACGGCCCATGCTGGCAAATCGGGCAGACGGGTGCTATCTGGCTTGCAGTGCCCGCTCTGTGAGCCGTTGCGCGAGCGCCAGCGAGTGGCGGTCGAGGCGGTCCGGCGTGTCGCATGCCATATGGCGACAGGGCTCGCCGCCGGCGCCGACGCCGAGCTTGGCGGCTGGCAGGCCGAGCAGCTCGAACTCGCGGTGGTCGGAGTTGCTGTCGCTGCCGTCGCGGACCCAGACCGCGTTGACGCCGGCTCGGTCGGCGGCGCGCAACAGGGCTCCCTCGACGCCACGGCGAGGTGCCGCAGCGGGCGAGCGCAACCAGAACGGGCGATTGCCGCCGACCTCGTCGAGTGACAGCGCATAGCTCAGGCGCCGCTCCGCTCCTCGCGCACGCGCGCGACGGGCGAGCGCGAGCGCGCCGAGGTGATCCGGCTGACCGGTGTAGATCCGCTCCTCGGCGCCGGTCGCCACCAGCCACACGTCGCAGGGCGGATCGATCGTTCGCAACCGCTGGGCGAGCGAGACGATCACGCCGACCCCCGAGGCGTTGTCGTTCGCGCCCGGTCCCGGCGCCGTCGTGTCGGTATGCGCCATCACGATCTTCAGGCACTTGCGTGGGCCGTCGAGTAGCCCGATCACGTTGCGCGACCTGCCCTTGCCGGGTACGTCGAAGCGCTGCACGGTCACCTCGAGCCCGGTCTTCTCGAAGACACGGCCGACGTAGGCATGGGCGCGTCGCTCCGTGTCGCTCGCTGCCGGGCGCGGGCCGACGGATGCGATACGGCGGGCAGCCCGCAGCGCTTGGTAGCCCCGTGGTGGAGGTTCCGCCACCGCACCGACCGCGGTGCAGGCGAGGCAGGCAAGCAGCGCGCTCACGCCAGGAGTTTCTCCAAGTCGGTCGGCTCCGTAACCGGCGCCTGGCAGGCGAACCGCTCGCAGACATACGCCGCGGCGCGACCGTCGACCGGTGTCCGGCCCGCGAGCAGCGGAATCGCGCTCGCGTCGCTGGACCCGTCCGGCGGCGAGCCGGCGAGCACGACGTGCGGCCGGAAGGTCCCACGCACCACGCGCTCCAACGGCCGCAGCTCGTCGCCGACCAACGCCACCTCCTTGACCTGCGCGAGCTGGAAATCGAGCGCCTGGAGCAGGTGCGCGAACGCGTTCGGGTGGCGCGGCGCCATCTCGACGAACAGCTGCAGCACGCCGACTCCCTGCCGCTCGTACTCGTGTTCGCCGGTCAGCGCCGCCAGACGCAGCAGCGCGAACGCGGCCGCCGCGTTGCCCGACGGGATCGGGTGGTCCTCCGGGTCCTTGCGTCGGGTCAACAGCTGCTCGTGATCGGTCGACGTCTCGAAGAAGCCGCCCTTCTCGGGATCGCCGAAGCGCTCGATCGTCGTGTCGGCGAGTGCGCGGGCGGCCTCGAACCAGCGCGGCTCGAAGGTCGCCTCGTAGAGCGTCAGCAGAGCGTCGAGCAGGTAGGCGTGATCCTCGAGGTAGGCGTTCAGCCGGCCGTTGCCGTCCTTCCAGGTGCGCAGCAGGCGGCCGTCGTCGTCCGTCAGCTCGGTGAGCACGAAGTCCGCGCAGGTGCGCGCCGCGTCGAGATAGTCGTCGCGCTCCAGCACGGCGCCGGCGTCGGCGAGCGCCGAGATCATCAGGGCGTTCCACGACGTCAGCCGCTTGTCGTCGAGTCCCGGCCAGACGCGCTCGGCACGCGCGTCGTAGAGTCGCCGGCGCAGCTCCTCGAAGCCCTCCGGCTCCTCGGCGCCGCGGGTCAGGATCGTCTTGCCCTCCCAGTTGCCGCCAGGCAGCACGCCGAAGTAGTCGAGCGCGGCATCGGCCGTCGAGGGGCTCGCCGCCGAGCCGTTGCCGCCCTCGTGACCATCGCCGAGCACCTCGCGTACCTGCTCGACCGTCCAGACGTAGAACTTGCCCTCCTCGCCCTCGGAGTCGGCGTCGAGCGCCGAGTAGAAGCCGCCCTCGCGGCCGCGCATCTCGCGCAGCGCCCAGTCGAGCGTCTCCTCGCAGACGCGCCGAAACAGCGGATATCCCGTCGCCTGCCAGCCGTGCAGGTAGGCGCGCGCGAGCAGCGCGTTGTCGTAGAGCATCTTCTCGAAGTGGGGGATCAGCCAGCCGGCGTCGACGGTGTAGCGGGCGAAGCCGCCACCGAGCTGGTCGTAGATGCCGCCGTTGGCCATCGCGCTGAGCGCGCGTGCTGCCGGATCGACCGCGCCGCGGCGCAGCAGCAGCTCGATCGCCGAAGCAGCCGGGAACTTCGGCGCGCCGCCGAAGCCGCCGTTGCGCGGATCCTCGAGCGTCAGCAGCGTCTCGACCGCCTGCTCGAGCAGCTCGCCGGTCAGCGGCTCGTCCGAAGGCTCGACCCAGGCGGCGCCGGACAGCCGCTCGACGACCTTGCCGGAGGTCGCGCGGATCTCCTCGCCGCGCTCGTCCCATGCCTCGGACACCGAGCGCATCACCTGCAGCCAGCTCGGCATGCCGCGGTCGTCGTCGGGCGGGAAGTAGGTGCCGGCGAAGAACGGCACCTGGTCCGGTGTCAGGAAGGCGTTCAGCGGCCAGCCGCCCTGGCCGGAGATCGCCTGGCAGGCCTCCATGTAGATCGCGTCGAGGTCGGGCCGCTCCTCGCGATCGAGCTTGATGCAGACGAAGTGCTCGTTCATGTAGGCGGCGGTCGCCTCGTCCTCGAACGACTCGCGCTCCATCACGTGGCACCAGTGGCAGGCCGAGTAGCCGATCGACAGCAGGATCGGCAGGTCGCGCTCGCGCGCGGCGGCCAACGCCTCCTCGCCCCACGGATACCAGTCGACCGGGTTGTCCTTGTGCTGCAGGAGGTAGGGCGAGCTCTCGCCCGCCAGGCGGTTCGGCATGAAGCCGAGGCTACTGGCGCAGCTCGGCGCGCTTGATCTTGCCGCTGGGTGTCTTCGGGAGCTCGGCGGCGAAGTCGACGATGCGCGGGTACTTGTAGGGCGCGGTGAGGGCCTTGACGTGGTCTTGTAGCTCGCGCGCGAGCGCGGGAGAGCCGGCGTTGCCGTCGCGGAGGACGACGACGGCGCGCACGACCTGGCCGCGCTCCTCGTCTGGTGCCGCCACGGCAGCCGCCTCCGCGACGGCCGGGTGGGACACCAACGCCGACTCCACCTCGAACGGCCCGATCCGGTAGCCGGCCGAGATGATCGTGTCGTCGACGCGGCCCTCGAACCAGAGGAAGCCGTCGGCGTCCTCGCGCACGCGGTCGCCGGTGCGCCAGGGGCCGGGCGGGACGTCGACGTAGATCGTCGGAACGGTCGCCGGGTCGACGCAGAGCTCGCCGATCCCGCCGTCATCCGGCTCGTCCAGCCAGGCGCGGATGCCCGGCAGCGGCCGGCCCATCGCGCCGGGACGCACCGGCTCGCCGAGCGGCATCCCGGTCAGCGCGCCGGTCTCGGTCTGGCCGTAGCCGTCGTGGATCGTGACGCCGACCTCGTCGCGCCAGCGCTCGACGATCTCCGGATTCAGCGGCTCGCCGGCGGCGACCGCGTGGCGCAGCGACGGCAGCCGCCGCAGCGCGGTCCGCTTGGCGATCGCGCGGTACTCGGTCGGCGCCATGCAGAGCACGGCAACGCCCTCGCGCTCGATCACGTCGAGCCGCTCGGCCGGGTCGAAGCGCGCATCGTGCAGCAGCGCCGTCGCGCCACGCAACCACGGCGCCACGAATGCATTGCGCGCCGAAAGCGACCAGCCGCTCGCCGCCGTGCACCAGGCCAGCTCGCCGGGCCGCGCGTCGTACCAGTGCTCGGCCTGCAGCATCTGGCCGGGCAGGTTGCGCGCCCCGTGGCGGATCGGCTTCGGCTCGCCGGAGGTCCCGGACGTGAAGACGATCAGCGCCGGCTCGTCACCGGCGAGGTCGACGGCTGGGGCGGGGGCGGAGTCGTAGAGCCGCTCGTCGGGGATCGTCAGGACGGTCGGTGGGGAGGGCAGGCCGGCCAGCGCCGCTTGCAGCGTCTCCGCATTCCGCGCATCGACCACGACCACGCGCGGCGCGGCGATCTCGATCCGCTTGCGCAGGTCCGCGGGTCGCAGCTGCTCCGTGCACGGCAGCACCGCCGCGCCGATCCGCCAGCAGGCGACCATCGCCTGGACCCACTCGGGTCGGTTGCCGACCAGGGTCATCACGACGTCGCCACGCGCCGCGCCGCTTGCCAGGAGCGTGCCTGCAAGACGTGCTGCACGGTCCGATATCTGGCCGAACGTATGGGAGGATCGCCCGCCTTCGCGGTCGATGGCGACGAGCGCGATCCGCTCGGGGCTTGCTGCGTCGACTACGTCGCGGGCGAAGTTCAAGGCGCTGGATTCTGCACCACTATTGGGATCGCGGCTTCTGCGGCATTCGGCTTCAGGTACGCCGATGGCTCGAAAAGCGCGCAGATTGCAGGGTCTACTCGGCCGTTTGGCGAAGTTCCGCCGAAAGATGTGTTAGCTTGCCCGCACGCCGAATCCACGAAGTTGTGGAACGGGGGAACCAAGGTGGCAATGCCACTGGGGCGAACTTCCTCGATATGGGGAAGCGCGCAGCTCTTTCAGCGCGAGCCCGTCAGCTAACCCCGTAGGCGTTCGAAAGAGTTTTGGACCGACGCCCCAGACACTCGATCCTGTGCGCGCTCGCGGCCTGTTCGGCCGTGGCAGTCGCCCTTCCCGCTGGCGCTTCCGCGCAGGCTGGTGCGAGTGGTGGCGGCGGAGCGGCCTACGTCCCGCCGCCGCCCCCGGCGAAGCGGGCAAAGATCGTCGACGGCATCGCGATCCCGCCGAAGTCCGCGCCGCTGCGGATCCAGAAGGTCTTCGCGGCGGCCAACCGGATCGTCAAGAAGCCGTACGTCTACGGCGGCGGCCACAAGCCCTACAGCCAGATCTGGAAGAAGCTCGACCGCGGCTACGACTGCTCCGGCACCGTCAGCCACGCCCTCTACGGCGGCAAGTTCCTCAAGAGCCCGCTCGACTCCGGCAGCTTCATGTCATGGGGTGAGCCCGGCCAAGGCCAGTGGGTCACCGTCTACACGAACCCCGGCCACGCCTACGTCGTGATCGCCGGCCTGCGCCTCGACACCTCGATGGGCGACCGCGCGACCTACGACGAGCGCACCTCCGGCGACGGACCGCGCTGGCGCAAGTACAACCGCTCGCCGGCAGGCTTCAAGGCCCGCCACCCGAGCGGATTCTGAGAACAGCGAATCCGCGTCGCCTGGCGGCGTCATCGCGGCCTCGCGGGCTAGCGCCCGCCACGGCCGCTGCTTCCTTGCCAGGCTCGCGTCTCGCCGCCCTCAGAACCCGCTCACCTCACTGAAGGAGCGCCGGTATCCTCCGGAGCGAAACTGACTGACGAATCAACCGACGGGAGCCCCGAGACCCCATGGCCGTAGCGACTTCACCGACGATCGACAAGACGGACGAGCAGAAGGCGATCACCGAGATGGTGCGCCAGTTCGCGGACGAGCAGATCCTGCCGAACGCGGAGAAGTACGACCACGAGGACTCGTTCCCGGAGCCGATCGTCGAGCAGATGAAGGAGCTCGGCCTGTTCGGAACGACGATCCCCGAGGAGTACGGCGGCATGGGGCTCGACCTGACGACCTACGCGATGATCGTCGAGGAGCTCTCGCGCGGCTGGATCTCGATCTCCGGGATCATCAACACCCACTTCATCGGCTCCTACCTGCTGATGAAGTTCGGCTCCGAGGAGCAGAAGCAGAAGTACCTGCCGCAGATGGCGACCGGCGACCTGCGCGCCGCCTTCTCGCTCTCCGAGCCTGAGCTGGGCTCTGACGTCCAGGCGATCAAGACGGCCGCCAAGAAGGACGGTGACCACTACGTGATCAACGGCCAGAAGATGTGGGTCACCAACGGCCTGCGCGCCGGGCTCGTCTTCACGCTCGTCAAGACCGACCCCGACGCCGACCCGCGCCACAAGGGCATGACCTGCTTCATCGCCGAGAAGGAGCCGGGCGTCAGCGAGAACACCGGCGACTACGCCGGCTTCACGGTCCCGCCGCAGCTCAAGAAGATGGGCTACAAGGGCGTCGAGTCGACCGAGCTGGTCTTCGACGGCTACCGCTGTCCGGCCGAGAACATCCTTGGCGGCGAGGAGGCCGGTCTCAACAAGGGCTTCTCGCAGATGATGGACGCGCTCGAGGTCGGTCGCGTCAACGTTGCCGCACGCGGTGTTGGCATCGCCCAGCGCGCGCTCGAGCTCGGCTTGCGCTACTCACAGGAGCGCAAGACCTTCGGCAAGCCGATCGCCCAGCACCAGGCGATCCAGTTCAAGCTCGCCGACATGGCGACCCAGGTCGACGCCGCTCGCCTGCTGACGATCCGCGCCGCCCGTCTCAAGGACGCCGGCGAGCGCTCCGACCTCGAGGCCGGCATGGCGAAGCTGTTCGCCTCCGAGGCCGGCCGCTTCTGCGTCGAGGAGTCGTTCCGCATCCACGGCGGCTACGGCTACTCGAAGGAGTACGAGATCGAGCGCCTCTACCGCGACGCGCCGTTGCTGCTGATCGGCGAGGGCACTTCCGAGATCCAGAAGATGGTGATCGGCAAGAAGCTGCTCGAGCGTCACAAGATCTAGCCGAACCAGCGGCGACGCAGCTCGCCGCTGACGCGTGCGGTGATCGGGCCGGTGCGAACCGGCTCGACACCGCGGACCGAGCCCGTGAGGAAGACCTCGTCGGCATCGTCCAACTCGGTGAGTGGGATCGGCCGCTCGGCGACGTCGATATCCAGTTCGCGGGCAATCTCGATGACGCGGGCGCGGGCGACGCCGGGCAGGATGCGGCCGTCGGCGGGTGGGGTGGTCAGCGTGTCGTTAGTGGCTATGAAGAGATTGGCCCGCTCGGCCTCGAGGGCGGCTCCGTCGACGTCGACGATCAGCGGCAGCGCGCCGTCGAGTACGCCGCCGGCTTGGTTCAGCAGCCGCCGGTCAACCCATTTGTGACCGCCGAGGCCGCCGGGAACGGCGATCGTGCCGAGCGTCGCGCGGCCCTCGTCACCGGGGAACAGCATCGTCGGCTCGACCTTCGCCGTGGTGGCCGACAGGTCGAGCTTGCCGTAGTCGTCGGGCGCCAGCGTGACGCGTAGGCGGCCCAATGGCAGTTCGTGAGCTTGAGTCTCGGCCAGCACACGCGCGGGCCCAACGACGCGGGCCATCGTCGGGGCGCCGAACAGCTCGCGGACGCTGGCAGCCATGCGATCGAGATGCGCGTCCAGCTCGATCGGGCGGCCGTCGACCACGAGCAAGGTCTCGAAGACGCCGCGCGCGGGGTCGGGGCGGGGGAGGTGCGTCGTGGAGAGCGGGCCGTCGGCCGTCACGGCCTGCGAGGATCGCAGGCTGCGCGGTGAGACGATGAAGACGCTGCTGATCGACAACTACGACTCGTTCACCTACAACCTCTTCCAGCTGCTGGCGGAGGTCAACGGCGAGCCACCTGAGGTCGTGCGCAACGACGAGGCGAGCTGGGACGAGCTGGCACGGCGCGACTTCGACAACGTCGTCATC
Source organism: Thermoleophilaceae bacterium (assembly GCA_044867325.1). Classification (GTDB taxonomy): domain Bacteria; phylum Actinomycetota; class Thermoleophilia; order Solirubrobacterales; family Thermoleophilaceae; genus JAAYBF01. The sequence continues at coordinate 16,924 of JBIOUS010000015.1, forward strand.
TCGCCGGGCCCCGGACGCCCCGACGACCCGGCCGACTTCGGAGTCTGCCTCGACGCGATCCGCCACGCTGACGTGCCGCTGCTCGGAGTCTGCCTCGGACACCAGGGGCTCTGCTGGGCGCTCGGCGGCAGCGTCGAGCATGCGCCCGAGGCGGTTCACGGCCGCACCAGCGCGGTCGTCCACGACGGCTCGGCGCTGTTCGAGGGGATCCCACGCGAGTTCCAGGCGGTTCGCTACCACTCGCTCTGCGCCGGCTGGGCGTTGCCGGACGAGCTCGAGCCGACCGCCTGGGCGAGCGACGGCGTGCTGATGGCGGTCGCGCACCGCACGCGGCCGCTCTGGGGCGTCCAGTTCCACCCCGAGTCGGTCGCCACCGAGCACGGCCGCCGCCTGCTGGCCAACTTCCGCGACCTGACGGGCGGGGCGGGGCAGAGGGCAGCAGTCGACCCCACCCCGTCAGCGGTCGCCGCAGTCGCCCAGGCCGAGGATCCCCCCGCGGGCGACCAGCGGCTGATCGTCGAGCGGCTCCCGGTGCTCCACGACCCGGAGGCGGCTTTCACGACGCTCTATGCCGGCAGCGAGAACGCGTTCTGGCTCGACAGCGCGCGGCTCGACGGTGGCGCGCGCTTCTCCTTCGTCGGTGACGAAGGCGGGCCGCTCGGCGCGCTGGTGACCTACGACGTCGAGCTGGGCGAGGTACGTGTCGTCCACGGCGGTGCCGTCGAGACCCACTCGGAGACGATCTTCGACTACCTCCGCCGCGAGCAGGCGCGGTTGCGTGCCGTCGCGCCGGCCGACCTCCCGTTTGACTTCGCCTGTGGCTTCGCCGGCTACCTCGGCTACGAGCTGAAGGCCGACTGCGGCGGTGAGCGCGCCTACGACGCGCCGCTGCCCGACGCCGCCTTCGTATTCGCCGACCGGATGCTCGCGTTCGATCACGAGCAGGGCCACACCTACCTGCTCTGCCTGACCGATTCGGAGAACGCGGCTGATGGCGAGCGCTGGATCGCCGCCACGACGGCAAGGCTCGAGACGCTGGGCGACAGACCGGCGTCAGTCAGGCCTGAACGCGCCCGCGACCAGCCGCCAGTCGAGTTCTCGCTCGCCCGCTCGCGCGAGCGCTATCTCGCCGACATCGCCGTCTGTCGCGACCGCCTGCTCGCTGGCGACACCTACGAGGTCTGCCTGACCAACCAGATCACCGCCGACGTCGATCCCGCATCCGATCCGCTGGCGCTCTACCGCGAGCTGCGGCGTGTCAACCCAGCGCCGTTCGCCTCCTACCTGCGTTTTGGCGACGCCGCCGTGCTGAGCTCGTCGCCGGAGCGCTTCCTGCACGTCGGGCGTGACCGCTGGGCCGAAGCGAAGCCGATCAAGGGCACGGCGCGGCGCGGTTCCAGCGCCGCCGAGGACGTGCGGCTCGCCGAGGAGCTCCGGACGAGCGAGAAGGACCGCGCCGAGAACCTGATGATCACCGACCTGCTGCGCAACGACCTCGGCCGTGTCTGCGAGATCGGCACGGTCCATGTGCCGCACCTGATGCAGGTCGAGACCTACGAGACCGTCCATCAGCTCGTGTCGACGGTGCGCGGGTTGTTGCGGGCCGAAGTCGAGGCGCCCGACTGCGTGCGGGCCTGCTTCCCGCCCGGCTCGATGACCGGTGCGCCGAAGCTACGTACGATGGCGATCATCGACGAGCTCGAGCAGGCGCCACGTGGCGTCTATTCGGGCGCGATCGGCTATTTCGGGCTCGACGGCGGTTGCGACCTCAGCGTCACGATCCGGACGATCGTCCGCGCTGGCGACTCGATGACGATCGGTGTCGGCGGTGCGATCGTCACGCAGTCGGATCCCGAGGACGAGTACCGCGAGGCGCTGCTCAAAGGCGAGGCTCCGATGCGTGCGATCGATCCGGGGGCGGGGGAGGCCGACGCGAGCCGCGCACTAGACTCGACCGGGTGTCAGCCACCGATACCAAAGCCCTGATCGCCGATGCCATCGAGCGCCTGGCGACGGAGGTTCCGTCGTTGCGTCAGCTCAAGCTGGTGATCCGGCTCGAGCTGCCGAGCCGTGGCGGCGACGCGCCGATCTGGCGGGTCGAGGTTCCGGGGCCGAAGGTCGATCGCGACCCCGCTGGCGACGCCCGGCTCGACGTGACCGTCCAACGCCAGCAGTTCAACGAGCTGGCGCGCGAGGGCACGCTGCGCCAGTGGGCGAAGGCCTACGAGCAGGGACATGTGAAGGTCAGCGGCGACAGCGCAGTCGTCAAGCTGCTTGGAAACGTGATCGAGCGCCAGCTCGTGCGCACCAAGTAGCGGTGAAGCCGGTCCTCTTTGTCGACGTCGACGGTGTGCTGAGCCTCTTCGGCTTCGCACCCGCCGAGGCGATCCCGGGCCCGTTCCACTGGATCGACGGCATTGCGCACTGCATCCCGGCCGAGTCCGGGCCGCATCTCGTCCGTCTCGCCGACCATTTCGAGCTCGTCTGGGCAACCGGCTGGGAGGAGAAGGCGAACGAGTATCTGCCGCAGATCCTCGATCTGCCGTTCCGGGAGCTGCCGTGCCTGACCTTCGACGGCAGGGCGATGTTCGGCTCCTCGCACTGGAAGCTGGATGCGATCGAGGCCTACGCCGGCCAGCGCCCGGCCGCTTGGATCGACGACAACGTCGAGGAAGCCTGCCGCGAGTGGGCCGACGGCCGCACGGCGCCGACTCTGCTGATCGAAACCGATCCCGCGATCGGGATTACGGCGGATCACGTAGAGGAGCTGATCGACTGGGCGCGAAGCAACGCCCAATGAAGTTCGCCTGACCCCTGCCTGTTGGCGACGACAAGGTCGCCCGTACCTCACGAATGCCCGATCGACCCTACAATCGCCCTGTGATTCGCCGCGTTCTTCTTGCGGCCATCGGCATCCTCCCCTTTGTCGTGATGGTCCCTACGGTCGCGCATGCCCAGGATTCGTCTGGGCCGACTGTCGTGATGTCGGATTTCGCCTTCACGCCCCAGTCGATCACCATTCCGGTTGGGAGTACCGTTACTTGGCGCAACGACGGGCCGTCGGCTCACACCGCGACGGCGGAGGACACCAGCTTCAGCACCGGCATCCTCAAGAACGGCGAGCGTCGGACTGCCACGTTCAATCAGGTCGGCAGCTTCGACTACGTCTGCACTCTCCACGGCCAGATGACCGGCACGGTGGTCGTGGAGTCAGTCGGCAGCTCGGTCGACGACGCGCCGACGTCGAAGAAGCCGGCGCCTGGAACCGTGGTTCCCGACAAGGACAAGCCCGAGGAGGAGGACGACGAGGCCGCCCCCAAGCATCCTCGGACGGGCGCCGACCTTGGCATCGAGCTGCTGCTCGGCGTCGGACTGCTGGCGATCGGGGCGAACGTCAGGCGGTTCGTCCGCCCCAGCCAGCTCCGCTAGCGCGTCAGCTCAGTGCCGTCGTAGAGCTTCTTGACGGTCACCGTGCCGTCAGGCGCGGCGTCGAGGCAGAGACCGCAGAGGACGCACTCGTCCAGCTGCCGCTCGACGACGTCGACACCGCTGTCGGTCGCGGCGAAGATGTCGACCGGGCAGACCTCCTCGAGCTTCTTGGCGAGCTCGACGTCTCCTGAGACGGAGCCGTCGACCTCCACGTCGATGAAAGTGCCGGGCATCAGGCCACCGCTCCCTTCTGCTGCTTCTCTTCCAGCTTGCGCTTGACGGCGTCGGGGATCTCGTCGATCCGCTCGACGACCGGGATTCCGGCGGCCTCGAGGCGCGCGATCTTCTCGGTCGCGGAGTCCTCCTTGCCCTCGACGATCGTGCCGGCATGGCCGAAGGACATGCCTTGCATCTCGTCGTCGTCCATGAAGCGGCCGGCCATGAAGGCGATGATCGGCAGGCGCGAGTCGTTGTCGGAGACCCACTCGGCGAGCTGGGCCTCCATGCGGCCGCCCGGCTCGGTGTAGATCACGATCGCCTCGGTCTGCTCGTCTGCCTCGAACTCGGGCATCAGCTCGGCGTAGGCCGAGCCGATGATCGCGTCGCCGCCGATCGAGATCGCCGTCGAGACGCCGAGGCCGGCGGCCGTCAGCGTCGAGGAGATCTCGGTCGTCATGCCACCGGAGCGCGACATCACGCCGATCGATCCGGGCTGGTAGGCCTGCTCGGCGTTCTTCGCCGGGCCGCCGATGCCGCCCATCTTGGCGACGCCGGGGACGATCAGGCCGAGGCAGTTCGGGCCGATGATCCGCGCGCCGCGCATGTTCGCCAGCTCGACCATCTGGGCGACGTCACGGCGCGGGATGCGCTCGGTGACGATCACGATCAGCTTGATGCCGTTCTCGATCGCCTCGAAGACGGCGTCCTTGGTGAACGCGGGCGGGACGGTGACTACCGAGCCGTCGGGGACGACACCGTTGTTGTGGGCGATCACCTGCTCGATCGTGTCGAAGACCGGTACGCCATGGACCTCGCGGCCCTTGCGGCCTGGGGTCACGCCGCCGACGATCTTCGAGCCGTAGTCGAGGCACTCGCGCGTCAGGTTGATCGCCTCGCGCCCGGTGATGCCCTGGACGATGAAGGTCGTGTTCTCGTTGATGAGAATGCTCATGCCGCCACCTCTCCCTGGATCTTCGCCACGGCACGGCCGGCCGCCTCGTGCAGCGAGACGGTGCGGTCGCAGTACTCGATGCCGTACTTGTCGAGGATCTTGAAGCCCTCGTCCTCCCAGGCGCCAGGAATGCGGAAGATCGCGATCGTCTCGCCGGGGTCCTTGCCGAGGTCGAGGCAGGCCTGGATCACGCCGCGCGCGACGATGTCGACGCGGGTGTTCGAGACGATCGACATCATCACCGCGATCTTCTCGACGCCGTCCTTCTCCAGCACCGCCTTGGCGAGGCCGCGCGCCTTGGCGACCGACGGGTTGCCGCCGATCTCCGAGTAGTTGGCCGGCGCGCCGCCCTGGGAGCGGACGGCGTCAGTCAGCGTCAGCGAGCCGCCGCCGGCGCCGATCACGAGGCCGATGTTGCCGTGGAAGCCGGTGTCCTTGCCCTGGATCACGCCGCGGTGGTCGGCCGAGTCGATCTCCTTGACGAGCGCCTCGAACTCGGTCGGCTCGTGGCCCTCGCGGGTGCCCTCGTCGGCGCTGATGCCGATGCTCTCGAGCACCTTCTTCTGGCGACCCATCGCCTCGTTCTCCATCTCCATGTGCGCGTCGAGCGCGACGAAGGAGCCATCCTCGAGCTGGGCGAGCGGGTTGATCTCGGCCAGCGTCATGTCGCGCTCCTGGAAGAGGCGCGCGAGCTTGGTGAGGATTGGGGTAAGGCGCGTCAGCTCCTTGCCGCCGACGCCGGCCGCCGCGATCACCTGCTTGGCCTGGAAGTCGGAGTAGGGGAGGAGGTTCGAGAAGTGGCCGCGGCCGACGTGGTCGGGGTGCTCCTCGGCGACCTGCTCGATGTCGATCCCGCCCATGTCGCTGAACAGCAGCAGCGGCTGCTTGCGCGTGCCGTCCCAGACGACGCCGGCGTAGTACTCCTGCTTGACCTGGGCCTTCGGGTCGACCAGCACGCCGCGCGGCCAGTGGCCGTTGATCTCCAGCTTCAGGATGTCCGCGGCGTGGGCGGCCGCCTCGTCGGGCGTGTCGGCGAACTTGACGCCGCCGGCCTTCATCCGGCCGCCGGTCAGGACCTGCGACTTGACCACCGTCGGGCCGTCGATGTCAGCCGCGATCGCGCGCGCCTCGTCGGCCGTCTTGGCGAATCCGTACTTGGTGACCGGGATGCCGGCCTGCTCGACGATCTGCCGAGCCTCGTACTCATAGAACTTCATACGCCTGCTCCTGCCGTCTCGAATCCGTAGGCCTCGGCCAGCTCGGGGTCCTTCTTGGCGAGCATCTCGGCGAGGTTGACCATCACCTTGCACTGCTTCCAGGTTGCGTCGTCCTGCATCTTGCCGTCGATCATGTGGACGCCGGCGCCGTCGGGGATCGCCTCGATCACCTTCTTGGCGAAGGCGACCTCGTCCGGGTCGGGCGAGAAGACCTTCTTGGCGATGTCGATCTGCACCGGGTGCAGCGACCAGGCGCCGACACAGCCGAGCAGGAAGGCCGCGCGGAACTGCGCCTCGCAGCCCTCGACGTCCTTGATGTCGCCGAACGGGCCGTAGAAGGGGAGGATCCCGGCGGACGTGCAGGCGTCGACCATGCGCGCGATCGAGTAGTGCCACGGGTCCTGCTGCGCGCTGGCGCGCGGGGCCTCGGGGTTGGCGGGATCGGGGTCCTCGATCACGCGGTAGCCGGGGTGGCCGCCGCCGACGCGGGTCGTCTTCATCCGGCGCGATGCCGCGAGGTCGGCGGGGCCGAAGCTCATGCCCTGCATGCGCGGGCTGGCGGTCGCGATCTCCTCGAGGTTGACGACGCCCATGCCGGTCTCGAGGATCGCGTGGATCATGATCGGCTGCTCGACGCCGTGCTTCGCCTCGAGCTGCGCGAGCAGGCGGTCGACGTAGTGGATGTCCCAGGCGCCCTCGACCTTCGGCACCATGATCGTCTCGAGCTTGTTGCCGATCGCGCCGATCAGCTCGGTCAGGTCGTCGAGCACCCACGGGCTCTCGAGCGAGTTGACGCGCACCCAGAGCGCGGTGTCGCCGAGCTCCATGTCGCGCCCGACGGTGATCAGGCCCTCGCGTGCGGCCTCCTTGCGATCGATCGGGATCGCGTCCTCGAGGTTGCCGAGCAGGATGTCGACCTGGCCCGCGATCGCGGGCGCCTTGGCGACCATCTTCTCGTTCGAGAAGTCGAGGAAGTGGATCATCCGCGACGGCTTGAAGGGGACCTCGGTGATCGGGTCCGGCGCGCCGACGGCGAGGGGCTTGAAGAAGTCTCTGGGATTGCGCATGGGCGTTGGAATCTACCGACGGTTACAGTTCTGCGCCTTCCGATTGACTGACGAATCAACGACTTGAGGAGCACATGACCGTCGACACAGATCAGGCGACACGCGAGGCCTCGGGCGCCCGCCCCTACGGGCGCTACCTGGAGGACTTCGAGGTCGGCGCCGTCTACAAGCACTGGCCCGCGAAGACCGTGACCGAGGCAGACGACCACATGTTCTGCCTGATCACGATGAACCACCACCCGCTGCACATCAACGACGTCTACGCGAGCCAGTCCCAGCAGGGCCGCAACGTCGTCGTCGGGCCGCTCGTCTACTCGCTGGCGCTCGGCATGTCGGTCGGCGACGTCTCCGGCAAGGCGATCGCCAACCTGGCGACCGAGGAGCTGTCGCACCCGGCGCCGGTCTTCCACGGCGACACCCTGTTCTGCGAGTCCGAGGTCCTAGAGGTCCGTCCGTCGGGCTCGAAGCCCGACCGCGGCGTCGTGCGCGTTCACACGCGCGTGCTCAACCAGGACGGCGTCCTGGTCGCCGAGTTCAAGCGCACCGTCCTAGTCCCGCGCAAGACCCCGGGCGAGTAGCGGAATGCCGCCGAACCTCGCTGGAGCGAGGTTCGGCGAGCACCGTAGCTAGGGTCAATGAGCGCCGAAGTGGACGACCCACATGGTCGCCATCGAGCGGCCGAAGCGCCCGCGTGCCAGTCCGGCTCCGACGTAGCGGAACCTCGAGCTGAGCATCAGCGCGCGGTGGCTGGAGGATCCGAGCCACATACGGATCGCCGGTCGCGGCTTCGCCGACCAGCCGCTGCTGTAGGCGAGGATCTCGCCGGCGGTGCTGAAGCCGGCGTTCTGGAAGCTCGACCCGTGGCTGAAGCTGTCCGTTCGGATCAGGTGCTTCGCGTAGCCGTTGGAGGTGTGGGCGAGCTTCGGCGCCTCGCGCAGCGGCCGTAGGCCGTTGTCGGCGCGGACGGAGTTGATCGCCTCGATCATCCGATCCGACGGATCCTCGTGGGCGGTCGCGGCGGGTGCGGAGACAGCAAACAGAGTCGCGGCAAGGGCAATACTACGCAGCGCTTTCATAGCGGGCGAGTCCTCTCTTTCCTCGGCCTACGGGGTTAGCTGTCGGGCTCGCGCAGAAAGAGCAGCGCGTCGCGGTCGGCCACTGGCCGGGGCCGCGATTAGCCCCAATGAAACGGTTCCCCCGTTCGTCCCCTGTGGGACGACTCGGCGTATGCAGTTGGCGCACCCTAGCCCACCCGGTGGTCGGAACCACCCGCGAAACTCTGCAAAGTGCGCGTTTTTCCTGCAGCTGTCGCGCTCCCTGGAGGCCATATGTACATTGAAGGAGTCGGCAGTCCACGCCGATAGGAAGATTCGATCGTCTCCGCCTTGCGTCGCTCTGACCCGACATACCGATGCCGGAACCGGTTGCGCGCTGCCGTGGCGCTGCTGACGGCCGTGGTTGCCTGCGCGGCCGCCGCGCCGGGCGTGGCCCAGGCCGCGCTCGCGTATCCGGACCTCAAGACGCTGTCGCCGCGCGACCTGCGCTTCGACCGCACCGACGTGAGCTACGACGGCAGCGGCCAGTTCCACAACGTGCTGCGCTTCACCAACACCGTCTGGAACGCCGGGCCGGGGCGCCTCGAGAACCGTGGCGACATCAACCCCCAGACGCTCACCGGACCAGCCTTCCAGCGCGTCTACGACGGCACCACCGGGACGTTCACCGAGTTCGCGTCTGGCGGCTTCTACTGGCACGCGCAGAACCACAACCACTTCCACTACGACGACTGGGGCCGCTACGAGCTCTGGGATCGCGCGGACTTCGATGCCTGGATCGCCAGCGGCCGCACCCAGGGCGCAGCCGATCTGCACGGCTCCAAGACGACGAGCTGCGTGATGGACGAGGAGTTCTTCAGGCAGCTGCCAGGAACGCCGTTCCCGGCGGTCTACCCGTCCGGGGGATGTCTGCTCGACGACGACGGCGAGCTGATCCAGGGCCTATCGGTCGGTTGGGGCGACACCTACGACTACTACCGCGACGAGCAGTGGATCGACCTCGATCAGGGCAGCCTCGCTGACGGCCAGTACGTGCTGCGTTCGGTGACCGATCCGAACAACAAGATCTATGAGAGCACCGGCAAGTCCGACCCCGCACGCGAGGGACAGACGGCCAACGAGGGGATCGTCTACTTCACGATCGACGACGGCGAGGTCGTCGACACAGACGCCCCGACCGGGACGGTCGCCGTCAACAACGTCGATCCGTCGACCGCGACCAAGAAGGTGACCGTCAAGGTCACCGGCCGCGATGACGTCAGTGGCGTCGATCAGGTGCGTGTCTCGGCCGACGGCGTCAATTGGCGCACCCACAACTACACGAGCTCCGGGTCGACTCCGACGGCGATCCTCTGCGACCTGACCGACCCGGAGATCGGTGGCGGCGCGAACGAGGGCGTGCGGACGATCTACGCCCAGTTCAAGGACGAGACGGGCAAGTGGGGTCAGACCGAGAGCGACACGATCGTCTACGACCCGGGGTCCGGTGGCCCGTCCGTCTACTCCGACGCCGTGCTCGCCGACGACCCGGTCGGCTACTGGCGCCTTGGCGAGCCGAGCGGAACGACCGCCAACGACTCGGCAGGCGACAACACCGGTACCTACGAGGGCGGCGCTCAACTCGGCGCCGACAGTCTCATACCGGGTGATCCTGCAAACGCGGCTACGCAGCTCGACGGAACCAACGACCGGATCGGCATCCCCGACGCGGACGAGCTGTCGCCGACCGGGCAGGTGACGGTCGAGGCTTGGATCAAGCCCGAGCAGGTGCCCGGCTCCGGCTTCCGCGGCGTCGTCGTCAAGCCCGAGGTCTTCGCGCTCCAGTTCAACGCCGGGCGACTCGAGTTCGCGATCGTCCAGAACGGCACTCGCCGTCGTGCGCAGGCTGCGCTGGGGGCGGTCGTCGCTGGCCAGACCTATCACGTCGTCGGTACCTACGACGGCGCTCACGTGCGGCTCTACCTCAACGGCGCCCAGGCGGCAGTGCTCGATCGCAATGGATCGATCGGGCCGGATATCGGCGGCGAGCTGAGCATCGGCTCGTGGGACGACACGCAAGAGTTCATGAGCGGGATCGCCGACGACGTCGCCCTCTACGACGAGGCCCTGAGCCTGGCCCAGGTCGACGCGCACTACGCGATCGGTAGCGACCCGCCCGACGATCCCGATCCGACGGTCGATGCGCCTGGCGGCTTGACCGCGACAGCCGCGTCGCAGACGCGGGTCGAGCTGCGCTGGGACGACAACGCGGACAACGAGACCGAGCATGTGATCGAGCGCGACACCAGCGCAGCCTTCGGGTCTCCGGAGACGGTTCTGCTCGGCGAGGGGGAGACCGCCTACTCGGATACCGGCTTGACTCCTGGGACGCAGTACTTCTACCGCGTCAAGGCGCGCAACGTAGGTGACGAGTCCGACTGGTCGAACACCGCCAGCGCGACGACTCCGGCGACGCCGCCACCCGTAGAGGACGGCTACGGACAGGTGGTACTCGGCGATGGCCCGGTCAGTCACTGGCGGCTCGGGGAGTCCGCCGGGACGATCGCGATCGACCAGCGCGCCATCAATCCCGGCTCCTACGTCAACGCGCCCGCGCTTGGCGCGCCCGGCCTGCTGCCCGAGGAGGGCTCCGACACCGCAGTCGGCTTTGACGGGACAGACGACTACATGGTGGTCTCGAGCTCGGTCTCGCTGGGCATCGCTTCGCCGCTGACGATCGAGGCGTGGATCGATCCGGCGGCGCTGCCGGAGGCTGGCGAGGACGCGACCATCATTGGCAAGTCGGGCTCCTACGCGCTGCGCCTCGACGGCCCGCAGCTGGTGTTCGACCTCGTCCAGCTCGGCGTCCCGCAGACCCTGGCGGCGCCGGCGGGTGCGATCGTCGCCGGTAGGCCGCAACACGTCGTGGCGACCTTCGACGGCAACATGCGCCGGCTCTACGTCGACGGGTCCGAGGTCGCTCACGCCACACTGCCGGGCGGCGCGACCGCGAGCGCAGGGGGTCTGTTCGTCGGCTCCTCGGGCGGCCTGTCGGACTTCTTTGCGGGCACGATCGACGAGGTCGCCGTCTACTCGAAGCAGCTCGCTGCCAATCAGGTGTCGGAGCACCACCGGGAGGGCGTCGGAGTGCCGGCGCCGCCCGACGACGGCGAGCCCCCGCCACTGGTGGTGACGCCGCCGAAGGCCGGCTCGACGGCCAAGGACTGCCGCGTCGCTCAGGCCAAGCGGAGGCGCTGGGTCGCGCTGGTCGCGACGGCACGGACGAGAGTGCGTGCCGCCCGTCGGCCCGCCGTGAAGCGGGCGCGCGTGAAGGTCTTGACGCATCGCAAGGGAGCGCTGGCGCGCGCCACCAAGCGGGCCAAGCGCACCTGCGCCGCGGCGCGCTAGTCGGTGGCGTGACGGACGCCGCCATTTCTTGACGAATCGCCGAAGTCGTGCGAGCTTGGAGTGTCGCCTCTTTGACGGGGTGGCGGTCCCCTGCACTGAAACCTGCCTGAACGGAGTCCCGCTTGCGCCGCTGGTCGATCCCGCTGTTCGCCGTTGTAGCGCTTGCTTTCGCCGCGCCGGGGATCGCCCAGGCGGCGCCGCTCTTCCCGGACCTCGGGACGCTGCCGCCGCGTGACCTGCGCTTCGATCGCAGCGACGTCAGCTACGACGGCAGCGGCCAGTTCCACAACGTGCTGCGCTTCACCAACACGGTTTGGAACGGTGGCCCGGGCAAGCTGGAGACGCGTGGTCAGATCAATCCCACCACGCGTACCGGTCCCGCGTTCCAGCGCGTCTTCGACACCGACGGCAGCTTCGCCGAGTACAACGTCGGCGGCTTCTACTGGCACGCGCAGAACCACCAGCACTACCACTACGACGACTGGGGCCGTTACGAGCTCTGGGACCGGCCGGACTTCGACGCCTGGGTCGCCAGTGGCCGTACGCAGGGCCAGGCCGATCTGCGCGGCACCAAGACGACCAGCTGCGTGATGGACGAGGAGTTCATCAAGACGCTGGCCGGTACTCCGTTCCCGGCTGTCTACCCATCGGGCGGCTGCCTGCCGAACAGCCAGAACGTCCTCGTCCAGGGCCTCTCGGTCGGCTGGGGCGACACCTACGACTACTACCGCGACGAGCAGTGGATCGACCTCGATCAGGGCAGCCTCGCCAACGGCCAGTACGTCCTGCGCTCGATAACCGACCCGAACAACAAGGTCTACGAGAGCGCGAACAAGGCGGATACCGCGCGCGAGAGCCAGGTCGCCAACGAGGGCATCACCTACTTCACCGTCCAGAACGGCCAAATTGTCGATACGACGGCGCCGACGGGCACGGTCGCGATCAACGACGTCGATCCGAGCACGAGCTCGAAGAACGTCACGCTGAAGGTGACCGGCCGCGACGATGTCAGCGGCGTCGATCAGGTGCGTGTCTCGGCTGACGGCGTCAACTGGCGCACCCACAACTACACGACGTCCGGATCGACGCCGACGTCGATCCTCTGCGATCTCACGGATCCGACGATTGGCGGCAGCACCGCTACCGGCACCCGCACGCTCTACACGCAGTTCAAGGACCGCAGCGGCAAGTGGGGCCAGACCGAGAGCGACTCGATCGTCTACGAGAGCGCCGGCGGTACGCCGTCGGCCTACTCGACCGCGGTGCTCGCCGACAGCCCGGCCGGCTACTGGCGGCTCGGCGAGCCGAGCGGCTCGACCGTCAACGACTCTGCTGGCAGCAACACCGGCACCTACACCAATGGTCCGCTGCTCGGTCAGACGAGCCTGCTCAGCGGCGACGCCGCCAACAAGGCGGTCCGCTTCGACGGAACGAACGACCACGCCCGGATCCCGAACGCGTCCGGCATCAGCCCGACCCAGCGGATCACCGTCGAGGCATGGATCAAGCCGGCGGTCGTCCCGACATCGGGCTTCGCCTCGATCGCGACCAAGCCCGAGGCCTACTCGCTGCAGTTCAACGGCAACCGGCTCGAGTTCACCGTGATCCAGAACGGCACGCGCCGCCGCACGCAGGCGCCCGCCGGTGCGATCGTCGCCAACCAGACCTACCACGTGGTCGGCACCTACGACGGCTCCAACGCGCGGCTCTACGTCAACGGCAGCCAGGTCGCGACGACCGCGCTGACCGGCGCGATCAGCGCTCCCGCGAACGCCCTGACGATCGGCGCGTGGGACAACTCGCAGGAGTTCCTCAACGGCACGATCGACGATGTCGCCGTATACAGCTCGGCGCTGACCGCCGCCCGCATCGGCGCCCACTACAGCGCCGGCACGGCTTCGACGCCGCCGCCGGACCCGACCGTTGCCGCCCCGAGCGAGCTGAGCGCGATCGCCGCCTCGCAGACTCAGGTCGAGCTGCGCTGGCGCGACAACTCGAACAACGAGAGCGAGTTCATGATCGAGCGCGCCACCAACAGCTCGTTCACGTCGCCGACGCAGATCCCGGCCGGCGAGAACTCGACAGCTCTCACCGATACCGGCCTGACGGCGAGCACGCAGTACTACTACCGCGTCCGAGCGCTCAACACGACCAACACCTCGGCTTGGTCGAACGTTGCAACCGCGACGACACCGGCGACTCCGCCGCCGCCCGTGACGGGCTACGCGCAGACGGTGCTCACCGACGACCCGGTCAGCTACTGGCGGCTCGGCGACAGTGGCGCCTCCGCGCTCGACCAGCGCGCGATCAACCCGGGCGTCTACGTCAACGGGGCCGTTCAGGCGGCAAACAGCTTGCTCACCAGCGACACCGCCAACAAGGCGGTCGCGCTCGACGGTGTCAACGACCACGTCAGCGTCTCCGACTCCGCCTCGCTCGACGCGCTGACCGGGCCGATCACGCTCGAGGCCTGGATCAAGCCGACGGCGCTGCCGGCGGCGGGCGGCTTCGCCTCGATCGCGACCAAGGCCGAGTCCTTCTCGCTGCAGTTCAACGGGCCGCAGCTCGAGCTCACGATCATGCAGTTCGGCGTCCGCCAGCGGTTGCTGGCGCCGGCCGGCGCGATCGTCGCGGGGCAGGCCTACCACGTCGTCGGCAGCTTCGACGGCACTACCCGTCGCCTCTACGTCAACGGCGTCGAGGTGGCCAATGCGCCACTGACGGGCGGCGCTACCGCGAGTGCGAGCGGCCTGTTCCTCGGCTCGTGGGACGGAGCGCAGGAGTTCTTCACGGGCACGGTCGACGACGTCGCCATCTACAACAAGGCGCTCGCCGCGGCCCGCGTCACTACCCACTACCAGGACGGTGGCGGTACCACGACACCGCCGCCGCCCGTCGCCGCGCCGACCGGCCTGGCGGCGACGCCGGTCTCGACGTCGCAGATCAACCTCCAGTGGACCGACGCCGCGACCAACGAGAGCGAGTACGTGGTGCAGCGCGACACGACCAATGCGTTCGCCTCACCGGTGAGCGCGACGCTGCCGTCCAACAGCCAGAGCTACCAGAGCACCGGCTTGGCGGCGAGCACGCAGTACTTCTACCGCGTGCGGGCGCGCAACGCGACGACGGACTCGGCGTGGTCGGCAACGGTCAGCGCGACGACCCAGGCGACGCCACCTCCGCCGGTCGCGGCGCCGACGGGCCTGACCGCGGCGGCCATATCGACGTCCCAGATCAACCTGCAGTGGGCCAACCCTGCGACCAACGAGACCGAGGTCGTCGTGCAGCGCGATACGACCAGTGCGTTCGCTGCTCCGGTCAGCGTGACGCTGGCGGCGAACTCGACGAGCTACTCGAGCACCGGGCTCGCGGCCGGCACGCAGTACTTCTACCGCGTGCGGGCGCGCAACGCGACGACCGACTCGGCCTGGTCGGCGACGGCGAGCGCGACGACTCAGACGACGCCTCCGCCGCCGTCGACCTACTCGAACGCGGTGCTCGCCGACAGCCCGATCAGCTACTGGCGGCTCGGTGAGACGACCGGCGCCGCGGCCGATCAGCGCGGCGTCAACCCGGGCACCTACACCAACAGCCCGACCCGCGGCGCGGCCAGCCTGCTCACCAGCGACACGGTCGACAAGGCGGTCTCGCTCGATGGCACCAACGACTACGTCAACGTCCCGAGCTCGACGTCGCTGAACCTCTCGTCGCCGATCACGCTCGAGGCTTGGATCAAGCCGACGACGGTGCCGACCACGGGTAACTTCGCCTCGATCCTCAGCAAGGCCGAGTCGTACTCGCTGCAGTTCAACGGCAACCGGCTCGAGTTCACGATCATCCAGTTCGGCGTCCGCCAGCGGTTGCAGGCGCCGGCCGGCGCGATCGTCGCGGGGCAGACCTACCACTTGGTGGGCACCTACGACGGGACGACACGGCGGCTGTACGTCAACGGCGCTCAGGTCGCGACCGGGGCACTGACCGGCGGCGCGACCTCGACGACCAACAGCCTGCGGATGGGCTCCTGGAGCGGCAACGAGTACCTGCGTGGGATCCTCGACGAGACCGCGGTCTACTCGACGGCGCTCAGCGCGGCGCGCGTCCAGGCTCACTACGCAGCCAGATAAATAGGATGGCGGGCTTGCAGCCCGACCTTCCCAAGGCGGTCGTTCTCGGCCCGTACAACGGTGGACTGGCGGTCGCCCGCGCGCTCGTGCGCCGCGGGGTACCGGTGACGGTTCTGACCGGTCCGGCCGACGCCTTCACGACGAAGACCCGTGGCGTGACCGGTGAGGTGCTGCCGCGGCTCGACGACGCACGCGAGCTATGGCTCGAGCGGCTGCGCGCCGAGGGCGACTGCGTCGTGCTGGTTGGCTCCGACGCCGTCAGCGAGCTGCTTGCGCATGAGCGCGACGGGCTGCCCCAGGCGCGCACCTTCGAGGCGAGCGATGACGCCCACCTGCCGCTGATGAGCAAGGCGGCGATGAACGAGATCGCCGATCGCGCCGGCGTCCGGCGACCGCGGGGGTTCACCGTCTCGACCCAGGAGGGGCTCGAGAACGCCGCCGAGGAGCTGACTTACCCGGCAATCCTCAAGCCGACGTTGTCGCACCTCTGGCGCGGGCTGTTCGGCGACGATCGCGTGGTCCTGGCCGACTCGCGCGACGAGCTGGTCGATGCGGGCCGCGAGGCGATCGAAGCCGGCCTCGAGCTGATCGTCGGCGAGTACGTTCCGGGTGGCGACGACATGGTCGAGGAGGCGATCCTCGTGCGTGACGAGCGCGGTGGCTATCCGGTCGCGATCGGCTGTCGCAAGCTGCGCCAGTTCCCGGCCGGCTTCGGCGCCGCCTCGCTGTGTGAGACCGCGCCGATCCCCGAATCGATGGAGCTCGCCAAGCGGCTGCTCGACGAGGCCGGTTACGTCGGCGTCGCGGGGGTCGAGACCAAACGCCATGCCGAGACGGGGGAGGCATACCTGCTCGAGGTCAACGTTCGGATCCCGACGCAGTGGGGACTGGGCGATGCGGCCGGCGGTGACAGCTCCTGGCGGCTCTACGCGACGCTTGCCGACATCCCGCTGGATGACCCGCCACCACCGGTCGAGTCGGGTGTCAAGCTCGTCTTTCCCGAGCTCGAGCTGCGCGCGGCCGTGCGGGCGATGCGCTCGCGCGACGGCGACGGGCCCGGCTTCTTCGCGCGGCTGAACAGCTGGCGCGGGGCGGGGGACATGGGGATCTTCGACTGGCGCGATCCCGGGCCGGTCATCGAGCGGGCGCGCACGGCGGCCGCGGTGCGCCTCAAGCGCAAGAAGTAACCCGGCAGCGGTGCTCTAGCCGAGCGCGTCGTGCAGCGCACCGACGACGTCGGCGGCGTCCGCGTCGGACATCCCAACGGCGAGCGGCAGGCTGAGCGTCCGTTCGGAGATGTCGGTCGCGACCGGGAGCGAAGCGGCGTCGATCCCGTAACGGTCGCGGTAGTAGGGGTGCATGTGGACACCGCGGTAGTGGACGCCGGTGCCGATCTTGCGCTCGGTGAGACCGTTCAGCAGCTCGTCGCGGCTGAGTGGCGAGCCGTCGTCGACGAGCACCTGGTAGAGGTGGCGGGCGTGACGCATCTCGTCGGTCGCCGGGACAGGGAGCCGCAGCGGGAGATCGGCCAGTCCATTGTCGTAGATGTCCCAGATCTCGGCGCGGCGGTCGATCCAGCCGTCGAGCTTGGCGAGTTGGTGGATGCCGACGCCCGCCTGGACGTCGGTCATGTTGAACTTGAAGCCGGGCTCCTCGACCTCGTAGTGCTTGAAGCCGGCGTCCGAGTAGCGCTGCCAGGCGCCGAGGCTCAGCCCATGGAGGGCGAGCCGCTCGACGCGGGCCGCGATCTCCGCGTTCGACGTGGCCAGCGCGCCACCCTCGAAGGTCGTGATGTTCTTGGTCACGTAAAACGAGTACGCGGCGAGGTTGCCGTGGCTGCCGATCCGCTGACCGCGCCACTCGGCGCCGATCGCGTGGGCGGCGTCCTCGACGACGTGGATGTCGTGCTTGGCGGCGATCTCGCCGAGCCGGTCGAGATCGACCGGGCGACCGGCGAGGTGGACCGGCATCACCGCGCGCGTGCGCGGCGTGATCGCGGCCTCGACCGCGTCGAGGTCGATCAGGCCGGTGCCGCCGGGCTCGCTGTCGACCAGCACCGGCGTCGCCCCGCTGTGCTCGACGGCATTCGCCGAGGCGATGAAGGTCATCGACGGGACCAGGACCTCGTCGCCGGGCCGGATGTCGAGCGTTTGGAGCGCCAGGATCAGCGCCGCGGTGCACGACGAGACGCAGCGGACGTTCGCGGCGTCGACGTAATCCTCAAGTGCGCGCTCGAAGCGGCCGACCTTAGGACCCGTGCCCACCCAACCGCTACGCATCGAGTCCACGACCTCGGCGATCTCATCGTCGCCGATGTCCGGCTTGCCGAAGACGAGGAAGTCGGACCGGCCGGGCCAGGACTTTACGGAGGTGGATGTATTGGGCATCGGAACTGAAGCTATCGGAAGAGGTATCGGTAGCGGAAGGTTAGGATCTCCAATTCGATGAACGACCTGATCGTCCTCTGTTACCACGGGATCAGCGCTACCTGGCCCGCGGAGACGACGGTCGGACCGGCCGATTTCGAGTCCCAGCTCGCCGACTTCGCTGCGCGTGGCTACCGAGCGGCGACGCTCGAGGAGGCGCTCACCACCCCTCCGGCCGAGAAGACCTTCGTCGTCACCTTCGACGATGCCCATCGCTCGGTGCTGGAGCTGGCTGCGCCGATCATGGCGCGCCGCGGTGTTCCGGGGACGGTCTTCGTGCCGACCGACTACGCCAGCTCGCAACAGCCAATGGCGTGGGATGGGTATGACATGTGGATGGGGACCGATCACGAGCGCGAGCTCGACTGCATGACCTGGGATGAGCTGCGCGGCCTGGCCGCCGACGGCTGGGAGATCGGTTCGCATACCTGCTCGCACCCGCGTCTCTCGACGCTGGGCGAGGAGCGAATCGATGCCGAGTTGACCGAGTCGCGCGCCGTCTGCGAGCGCGAGATGGGCAGGCCCTGCCGCTCGATCGCCTACCCCTACAGCGACTACGACGATCGCGTCGTCCGTGCCACGCGCGACGCCGGCTACCAGTTCGCGGTCACCGTGCCGCGCGGATCGCGACCGCCGTTGCCGCTGCAGTGGCCGCGGGTCGGCGTCTACAACGGCGAGAGCGCCAAGCGGGTGCGACTGCGTGCCGGGATCCGCCGCCGCGAGCAGTCGCCAGTCGCCCGTTTGGCGACAGTGCTGCGCGGAGTCCGGTCGTGATCGCGTCCGTGCGTATCCTGGGAGGCATCTTCGCTGCCGTGTCGAAAGGCTGCTCGTGATCGAGTCTGTCAAGCCCCAGGCCAACGACGATGGCGCCCTCGAGCAGGCGCTGAGGATCCTCCGCCGGCGCAAATGGATAGTCATTCAGGCGCTGATCGTCGTCCCCGTGATCGCGCTCGGCCTGTCGCTGATGCAGGAGAACCAGTACACGGCGACGGCCTCGCTGCTCTTCCGCCAAGCGCCCGAGGGGCTGCTGTCGGAGGGTGGCACGAACAGCTTCATCGATCCCGCGCGCGAGTCGGCCACCAACGAGGAGCTGGTCACGCTGCCGGTCGTCGCCGACCGTGCGGCGAAGCAGATCGGCGACGGCGTCACCGGCGACCAGGTGCTCTCCAGCGTCTCGGTGGACACCGGCGGCGACTCCGATCTAGCGCAGATCTCGGCGACCACCGACTCGCCGGAGCTGTCGGCCGAGATGGCCAACGCCTATGGCGAGGCTTACATCGAGTTTCGCCGCGCGGCCGACCAGGCGCAGGTCGAGAGCGCGATCGAGCGCGTCGAGGCAAGTCTTTCCGAGCTCACTCCGGAGCAGCAGACAAGCGCTCGCGCAATCGCACTGAACGACCGCATCGAGCAGCTTCAGCTCGTACAGGCGCTTCAGACTGGCAAGGCCGAGCTGGTGCAGCGCGCCACGCCGCCGACCAGCCGCTCGTCGCCCAAGCCGGCGTTCAACGTGGCGATCGGGATCGTGCTCGGCGGCCTTTTGGGCTTCGGGCTCGCCGCGCTGCGCGATCGCTTCGACCGCCGGGTTCGCACCGTCGAGGAGCTCGAGGAACTGTTCGCGCTGCCGGTTCTGGCACGCGTGCCGCGCGCGCGCTCGCTCGCCAAGGGCAGCGCGGCTGACGCCAACGCCACGACGCCGGAGGGCGAGGCGTTCCGCGTCCTGCGTACCAACCTGCGCTTCTTCAACGTCGATCGCGAGCTGCGCTCGATCCTCGTAGCGAGCCCGTCGGCCGGTGACGGCAAGTCCACGATCGCCCGCAACCTCGCGACGACGATGGCTGAGATGGGCGACAAGGTCGTGCTCGTCGAAGCGGACCTGCACAAGGGCGGGTCGCTGCGCGGGCTGGTCGCCGGCGCCGACGCCGAGGGCCTCTCGTCGGTGCTCTCCGGCTCGCCACTCGACGACGCGCTCTTCGACATCGCGATTTCGATCGACGGGGCGCAGGACTCGCGTGTCCTGACGGTGCTGCCGAGCGGACCGGTGCCGCCGAACCCATCCGAGCTGCTGGAGAGCGGCCGCATGCGCTCGCTGCTAGCTGAGTTGCAGGGACGCTTCGACATCGTCGTAGTCGACAGCCCGGCGCTCGGCGCCGTCGGCGATGCGCTCGCGCTGATTCCCGAGGTGGATGGCGTGGTGGTCGTCAGCGGGCTCGGTCAGACGACACGCGACGCTGCACGGCGGTTCAACAAGCAGCTCTCGTTGATCAGCACACGGCCGGTGGGCATCGTCGCGAACTTCACGGAGGTTGAGCGTGGCTACTCCGCTTACTACTACCGCCGGCCACGTCAGCCTGCCCGCACTGGTTAGCCGCGTACCGGCGCCGGTACGCGTCGCTGCCCTCGCGCTCGCCTTCCTAGCGGCCGAGGTAGTCATCGGCGCGAGCATCGTCGAGGCACGCCTCGGGCGGCTGCTGATGCTCGTCGTCGGGCTCGGCGGCCTGGCGCTCGTCTTCCGCTTCCCGATGGCGACCTTGGTCGCCTTCTTCGGGCTGACCGACTTCGTCTTCCACTCGGAGTTCTTCCCGTCGTTCGGCGTCGGTCCGATTAGCGTCGACGGCTACGAGCTGGCGCTCGGTGCGCTGCTGGTCGTCGCGGCCGTGCGACCGCGGCGCCGGACATGGGGCGGTACGGCCGGTGCGGCGCTGGCGGTATTCCTGGTGCTCGTCGCCGTGTCCGGAATCGTCGCGGTCGGGGACGGGCGCGCCGAGCTGACCGACGTCTTCAACTGGGCCCGCCCGCTTGGCCTGCTGACGGTCTTCTACGTCGTGGTGCGTCTGTTCCCGGAGCCGGAGCAGCGGCGAACGCTGCTGACCGCGGCCGCGGTGCTGGCCGCGATCACGGGAGTCGTGGCGCTGATGGTGGCGCTTGGCTCGGGCGTCGGCGACATGCTCAAGGACGCCGGCACTCAGATCGTGCGCGAGGAGGAGGGTGTCGGCGGCATCCAGCGCGTCCGTCTGCCGGGACTGTCGATCGGCTACGCGTTGTTCTGGTACGTCGTGATGCAGGTCGTGGCAAGCCGCGGATCGAGTCGCGCCGGCTGGACGGCGGTGCTCGCCGGCATCACGCTCGACATCCTGGTCAGCTTCAACCGCAACATGTGGTCGGGCCTGGTCATCGGGCTGGCGCTGGTGCTGCTGCTCGGCGGCCCGCTCGTGCGCAGCCGTATGGTCGCGGCGCTCGCCGTCGGCGCGGCCGGGATCGCGCTGATCACGGCCGTCTCGCCGGCGGGACAGGACCGTCTGATCGACCCGGTCGTCAAGCGTGGGTCGACGATCGTCAACCCGAGCGAGGTCAAGCGCGAGGGCTCCTACAAGGATCGTCAGCTCGAGACCGAGGCGGCCTGGGCGACCGCCAAGCAGAACCTGACGCTCGGCGTCGGCGCCGGAGCGACGTTCGGCGTCTTCTTCGACGACCGGCTCGGCCAGAACAGCTATGTGCGTATCCCGCAGCTGTTCCTGCACAACCAGTACCTCTATCTCCTGCTGATCGCCGGCATCCCCGGCCTGCTGGCGTTCCTGGCCTTTCTCGGATTGCCCGTCTTGAAGGCCTTCCGCCGCAAGCCGCGGGATCTCCCGATCGTCAGCCTGGGGGTCGGCGTCGTCTTGATCATGATCAGCTCAGCGGTGGCGATCTACTTCACCGCCGTCGACATGACCGTGGCGCTCGGATTGCTGACCGGAGCAATCGTCGCCGACGCCGACACCCGCGCCGCCGACGGCCGTGACTCCGGCCTGAGCGGATGAGCGCCCGCGCTGCGCCGCACGTCGTGCTCGCTTGCGACTTCTTCCTGCGCTACACCGCGATGCTCGCGGGCGGCCTCGACTCCGCCGGGGCGGATGTCGCGCTCGTGACGCGTGACCACGACCGTGAGTTCGGCGACCACTCCGGAGCGGCCGCGCGGTTCGTCGATGGCGCTACCGGTGGCCGCGTCGCCCACCATCGGCTGGCCGGCCGGGTGCGCTCGCCGCGCGGCTTCGAGCAGGCGCTGCGCCTGCGCGGCGAGCTGCGCCGCTTCGCGCCGGACGTCGTGCACGTCCAGGAGTCGATCACCAACGACGTGCGGCTGCTGGTCGCGGCGCGAGCGCGACGCGGGCGCTTCGCCCTCACGGTGCACGACCCGGTCCGTCACCCCGGCGATGCCGTTTCGCGCTCCAGCGCGCTCGGCAACCGTGCGTTGGTCCGCGAGGCCGGGCTGATCTTCGTCCACGCCGCGGCGCTGCGCGACGAGCTGGTCGAGCTCGCCGCCCCGCGGGCGCCGATCGTCGTCGTCCCACACGGCGTCGATCCGGGAACGCCGCAGCCACCGCCGGAGCGGCCCTCGGTGCTGTTCTTCGGGCGAATGTCGCGCTACAAGGGCCTCGACACGCTGCTCGACGCCATGGGAGCGGTCTGGAGCCGGCTGCCCGAGGCCACCCTGACCGTCGCCGGCTCGGGCGAGATCGAGGACCATCCGGCGCTCGCGGACCCGCGCGTGACGGTTCGCGCCGAGCACGTGCCCGACGAGGCGGTACCCGCCCTGTTGGCCGCCGCGAGCTGTGTCGCGCTGCCCTATCGCCAGGCGAGCCAGAGCGGTGTCGGGTCGTTGGCCAAGCGCCACGCGCGCCCGCTCGTCGTGAGTGCGGTCGGCGGGCTGCCGGAGCTGGTCGCCGACGGCTCCGGCTTCGTCGTCCCGCCCGACGACCCGGCGCGGCTGGCGGAGGCCCTGACGGAGGTTCTCGAGGATCGCGAGCGAGCCGCGCGGATGGGAGCCGCCGCGGCTGCCACCGCGGAGCGCGAGGCGGGCTGGGACGCGGTAGGCGAGCAGACGCTCGCGGCCTACCGCGAGTACTTGATCCCGGGATCCAGCTGAGCCGCGGATTGCGGCGACCGACCCTCGTCGGCCGCCGTGAGCAGCTGGGAGTAGTGCTCGGCCATCGCGGAGGCGTCGAAGCCACGTGCCCGCTCGCGGCCGGCGAGGGCCAGCTCGGCACGGTGATCGTCGTCGGACAGCAGCTCGACGCAGGCAAGCTCGAACGCCGCTTGGTCGCCGACCGGCACACAGATGCCGCCTCCGCCCTCGAGCGTCGCGCTGACGTCGCCGACGTCGGTCGCCACCACCGGCACGCCGAGCGCCATCGCCTCGAGCACGGTCATCGGCATCGCATCGGAGGTCGAAGGCAGGATCATGATGTCGCCGAGCGAGAGGACAGCCGGGACGTCGTCGCGAAAGCCCAGGAAGTGAACCCAGTCCCCAGCGCCGAGCTCCGCGGTCCGCGCCTCGACGGCCGGTCGCAGCGGGCCGCTGCCCAAGAAGACCAGGTGCACGTCGCCGACCCGCTCGCGGACGCCGACGAACGCCTCGAGCGCACCCATCTGGTTCTTCTCGGCGCGGAAGCCGGCGACGTGGACCGCGACCTTGGCGTTCTCGGGGATGCCGAGGTCGGAGCGCGTCAGGCCGCTGTCCGCGGCGGCGACCAGCTCGTCGATCGGCACGCCGTTGGCGATCTCGACGATCTTCTGCGGCGCGACGCCCTCGCCCTCGAGAACCGGCCGTTGTGTAGAGGCACAGGCGACGGTTGCAAAGGTGAAGCGATCGAGCAGCCGGTTGTGTGTCGCGATCCAGGAGCCACGCCCAGCGCCATTGGCCGCGACCTGGACCGAGCGGTCGGTCGCGTGGTCGGCGACCACGACCGGCCGACGAGCCAGGATCGCCGCCAGGCGGCCCCACAGGCTGGCATCCCACATCGTGCAGTGGACGACGTCGGCGCGGCGGGTCAGCCGCGCGATGCGCGGGACCGCTCTGAGGCGCGCGGGTCGGCTTTCGGCGTGCAACTCGACGACCGCCACGCCAGATTCCCGCAGCGATTGAAGGTCCATCACCGATCTGTCGATGCAGCAGACGGTGACCTCGTGCCCCAACCCCGCAAGTCCTTTGGAAAGATGAATCAGTTGAAACTCTGCCCCTCCGTAATCGAGTCGATTGACGACGAGCAGTATCCGCAGGGCTTTCCCGCCGGGCGTGGGCACCGCGTCAGAATAGGGCCGGCGACGGCTCGCTAGGCGGCTTCCATGCTTTTCAAGAACACCCTCGCTCAGTCGTCGAGCCACTTCGTCGGCTACCTGTTCAGCTTCCTGCTGGCGCCGATCATGATCGGCCGGCTCGGCCTCGACGCGTTCGGCGTCTGGGCGGTCACTGGCGCCTTCGCCACCTATGCGGGCCTGCTCGATCTAGGCATCGGCCGCTCATTGGCCCGCTTCATAGCGGTCTTCGACGCCGATGGCGACGAGCGCCGAATTCGGCAATGCGTGGGGTTGGGGATCATCGCCGTCACGATCGTCGGCATCGCGGCGGCGTTCGCCGCAGCCGCACTCGCGCCGGTGCTCAGCGACCAGCTCGGCGTCTTCTCGGCCGACGACATGCGTGTGATCGTGCTCGCGGCGGTCGCGATCTGGACGTTCAACGGCTACGACAGCGCACTTGGCGCCGTCGGCTTCGGCAAGCGCCGGATGGTCCCTCCGAACGTCGCGATCACGATCACCGTGACGCTCAACTTCGTGCTCAGCATCATCGCGCTGGCGCTCAGCTCGAGCCTCGTGGTCTACGCCTATGCGAACGCCGCGGCTTCGCTGATCGGGATCGTCCCAACGTTCTTCGCGATGCGCTATCTCTGGCACGCGCCGTACTTCGCGATCCCGTCATGGGAGCTGGTCAAGGAGGTGCTGACCTTCAGCGTCAAGAACCAGGTCGGCTGGATCGCCGATCTGGTCAACTTCCAGACCGACAAGATCATCATCGCGATGGTCGTCGACGTGCGCGCGGCGGCGGTCTACGAGATCGCGTCGCGCGTCGTGATGGGCGTCCGCAGCGCGGCTGTGATGAGCGTCTCGGCGATGATCACCACCTCCGCTGCCGAGATCGCGATGGCCGGCCGCGAGGTCATCGGCGGCCTCTACCGTCGCTACCTGCTGCGCTCCTGCGCGTTGGCCTTCCCGCTGTTCATGCTCGTGGCCGTCAGCTCGCCATTTCTGCTCATCGCCTGGCTCGGCGAGGCGCCCGGCGACTCCGAGCTGCTGGTTCCGTTCCTGACGCTCGCCTACCTGGTGAACATCACGACCGGCGCCGGGTCGACGATCGCGATCGGCGCCGGTCATCCAGGGCTGGTATCGGTCAACGCTGTCCTGGTGGCGGCGCTGAACGTAGTGCTGACGCTGGCGCTGGCCGGTCCGTTCGGGCTCTGGGGGATCGTCGCCGGCACGTTCGTCGCCGTCTCGTTCGGCGGCGCGCTGTTCAACGCGCGCTTCCTGAAGCTGTTCAAGCTCCCGCTGCGCGATCTGCTCGGCGGCGTGTTGCCGAGCGGCTCGCTTGCGATCGGTCTTGCCATCCCCCCGGCGATATTCACCCTGCTCGTTGGGACCCCCAGCAACCGGCTGACCGCCGTTCTCGGCCTCGCCGTCGTCGGGATCGTCTACGTGGTGCCCTACTGGCTGATCGCGACGCGACGCGGCTTTCTGCCGCGCCAGCTCGAGTTCCCGCCGCTGCGCCACAGCGAATCGGTCGGTAGCGCCGCGTGAGCGGTACGGACTTCGCGGAGCTGTGCGACCCGACGGCGCTCGACGCGCCACTGGTTGACGCTTGGCGTGCGCTGGCTGAGGTGCGCGAGAACCCGTTCCTGACGCCGGAGTGGTTCAAGGCATGGCATGCGACCTATCCGTCCGAGGAGCCGTTCGTCGTGCTCTGGCGCCGTGACGGGGAGCTGCGCGGCGTGCTGCCGCTGGTGCGTGTAGCGAGCGGACGGATCCACGTGCTGCGCTTCGCCGGGGCGCGCCGCGGCGACTGGTTCACGCCGGCCTGCCGGCCCGAGGACGAGCTGGCGATGGCGGCGGCCTGCGCCGAGCTGCTGGCGCGCGAGCGGCGGCGCTGGCAGCTGATCGAGCTCGACCGCGTCGACCGCGCGAGCACTTGGCCGCAGGCGCTCTGGGATGCCGCCGGCGGGATTGCCGCGGCCCGCCCGCGCCGTACCGACGTGCTGCCCTGCATTCACTTCGGCGATGGCGGCTACGACGACTACCTGTCGGCCCGCAGCCGCAACTTCCGCAGCCAGCTCGGCCGTCGTCGCCGCAAGCTCGAACGCGACCACGGCCTCCAGTTCCGGCTGACCGCCGCCCAGGACGAGCTCGGAGACGATCTCGACGTCTTCTTCCGTCTGCACGACGAGCGCTGGCGCGAGCGCGGAGGGTCCTCCTCGGGGACCGACGACGCGCGTGAGCTGCAGCGCCGCTTCGCAGCCGCCGCGCTCGAGCGCGGTTGGCTGCGGCTCTGGACGGCCGACGCCGACGGGGCGCCGGCCGCCGCGTGGTACGGCTGGCGGATCGGCGACCGCTACTGCTACGCCCTTTCGGGCCTCGGAGACGGCTGGGACCGGCTCGGGCTCGGGACAGTCATGCTTGCTCACACGATCGAGCAGGCCGCTGTCGAGGGGGCGACCGTCTACGACATGATGTGGGGCGACGAGGGCTATAAGGCGCGTTTCGAGACCTCGCGCCGTGAGGCGGCAAGCTGGGTCCTCGGTCGCCGTCGCCACCCAGTGGCGCTCGCGGCCGCCGCGCGGACCGTCGCCGAGTCCCAGGCGCGTGCGCTGCGCGACCGTCGCGCCGCGCGTGCCGAGGAGGCAGGAGAGTGAGCGAATACGAGCTGGGCGTGGTGGTGCTCGCCTACGGCAGCGGTGGAGAGCACGGACCGCTGCTCGAGTCGCTGCGCGCGGAGGGAATCGCACCTGAGAGCGTGCTGGTGGTCCACAACCCCGCGTCTCCGGGCGAGCCGCCGCCGGCGGTCCCCGAGGGCGTCGAGGTCGTACAGATGGATGCCAACCTCGGCTATGCGGGTGCGATGAACCGTGGGATCGAGCGTCAGCTCGGCCGCGGCTTCGACCGGTTGTTGCTGCTGACGCACGACGCCCGCCTGCGAACCGGTGCGCTCGCGGCGCTGCTCGACACCGCTCGCGCCAAGCCCCACTACGGCGTTCTCGGACCGGCGCTGGTGTTCAGCGACTCCGGCGCTCCGTTCTCGTTCGGTGGCGTCACCGACGCCAACGGCTCGAACTCGCACGTCCGCGAGACGCCGGCAGGCGCCGGCGCCGTGAACGACTGCGACTGGGTCGACGGCGGCACGCTGCTCGTACGGGCCGACATGCTCGACCGCATCGGCGCCTTCGACGAGCGGCTCTGGGCCTACTGCGAGGAGGCCGACCTCTGCCTGCGTGCACGCCGGGCCGGCTACACCGTCGGTGTGGTTCTCGATGCGGTCGCCGACCAGGCGCCGGGCGGCGCCAAGCGTCCTGGCGCATGGTCCTACCTGCTGACCCGCAACGGGCTCGAGTACGCCCGCCGCGCGGCGGGCGTACGCGGCACCGTGACTGGCCTACTGCGCAAGACCGGGCTGGTCGCCTCCTATTTCGCCCGTACGTTGCTGCGGGCTGCCCGGCTGCGCCCAGGCGATCCGCGTGAGACATGGCCTCTGGCCATCGGCACGGCGCGCGGCGCGATCGACTTCGTGCGCCGCCGTTGGGGTCCGCCGCCTGCCGATCTGCCGGGCCTCGGAGACGTCAGCAATGCCTGAGCGTCCGCGGATCCTCCAGCTTGGGCCCGACCCTGAGATGAGCGGCGGTATGGCCGCTGTCCTGCGCGGCCTGTTGACCTCGCCGCTAGCCGAGCGCTACCAGCTCGACGTCGTGCCGACCTATCGCGGCCCTGAGCCGCTGCAGCGGCTCACCGTCTACTGCGTCGCGCTGCTGCGGCTGGCCGTCTGGAGCCTGCGCGGCCGCGGGCGGATCGTCCAGGTCCACGTCACCGTGCGCGGCAGCATGTACCGCAAGTCGGTCTGCGTCCTGCTGGCCAAAATGCTGCGTCGCCAAGTCGTTCTGCACGTCCATTCCGGCGCCGCGGAGATCGCGAAGTTCCGGGAGGGTCTCGGCCGCCCGAGCTTGGCGCTGTTTCGAGCTGCCTTTGCGGCCTCCGACGTCGTGCTCGCCGTATCGGCGGCGAGTGCGGGGGCGCTGGACCAGGCATATGGCCTGACCGACGTCGTGGTCGTCCCCAACGCCGCCCCGCCCGGCCCGCCCGAGCGCCGCGAGCCGCAGTCCGACGGCGGGGGAGTCCGTGCGGTCTACCTCGGCGGCTTCGCCAACCCGGTAAAGGGGGGAGACGTGCTGCTCGAGGCCCTGGAGATCGCCCTTGCACACACGCCCGGGCTGAGCGTCTCGCTCGCCGGACCGGGAGAGCTGCCGGCTGCCGGCGCCGAGCTGGTCGAGCGTCACCCGCAGGTGACCTGGGTCGGCTGGCTCGACGAGCGGGCCAAGGACGCGCAGCTGCGCGCGGCCGAGATCTTCGTCATGTCGTCACTCTCCGAGGGCCTGCCAGTCGCGCTGCTGGAGGCGATGGCCTACGAGTTGGCGATCGTTACGACCGCCGTCGGCGGCATCCCGGAGGTGACGACCAACGGCGACGACGGGCTGCTGGTCGAGCCAGGAGATCCGCAGGCGCTCGCCGATGCGCTCCGTGCGCTGGCTGGCGACGCAGTGCTGCGCACGCGGCTCAGCCGTGCGGCCCGCGACCGCGCGGAGCGTCTCGACGCCGTCGAGGTCACCGAGCGGCTGTCGGCGATCTACGCCGGGCTCGACTGAGGCGCGGGCTCGCCGCGCAACGCGGCGCCCACGGCGGCGCACATCGCCGGGTCTCCGACCGTCAGCCCGGAGCCTCGCGGGGGGGCAGCGGCAACGGCTTCGGCGAGCGTGGCGGTGTCCCAGACGGCGATCACGCCGCCGCGCCGCTCCAGCGCCCGCGTCAGCTCCGCCTGGTGGTCGTCGACGTGCTCGCCGAGCACATGCTGGCGCGGCACGACGAGCGGGACGTGGCCCTCGCGCCGCGCGCAGAGGATGCTGCCCACGCCTGCATGGGTCACGACGACGTCGGCGGCCTTGAAGTTGGACAGCATCTCGTCGAACGGCATGAATGCCTTCGCGTGCTTGACGCCAGGCGGCGGCTCGCCAGGTCCGTACTGGACAACGAGATCCTGGCCGTCAAGAGCCCCGAGCGCCTCGAGCAGGCGGTCGAACGGATCGTGGTGGGTGCCGACGGTGACGAAGATCATCACATCACGCTCCCGGCGTACTCGGCGCGCCGCTTGTGCTCGGCGACCTCTGGCCACTGGACGAAGAAGCGGCTCGCCAGCGGATAGACGAGCCGGCCGCTGAGCGAGATCGTCTCGGTTCGCGTGACGCTCTCGACGTAGACGATCCGGCAGCGCAGCAGCTTGCCGACGAGGAAGAAAGGGACGGCGAGCCCCGCCCCGGTGGAGAGGATCGCGTCGGGCCGCTCGCGGCGGACGACGCGCCAGGCGAGCGCGAGGTTGCGGAAGAGGTTGAGGATGCTGCGGTTCGTCGGTCCGTGGCCGAGCTGGACGCGCTCGTCGGCGAGCAGGTAGCCGACGTCGGCGCCGGTCAGGGTGACCCAGAGCCGTTCGGAGTCCCGCCAGGCGGGTTCGAGCGCCAGCATCTGCTGTAAGTGCCCTCCGGGAGAGCAGACGAGGATCGTCTTCACGCTGCCAATCTAGCCGGGGTCGGAGTACTCTGGCTTGCTCGATGAACGATCGCGACGCCGCATTCGCACAGCTCCGCTGTCAGCAGACCCTGGAGCCGCTCAGCGCTGGTGCCGATGCGCTGGAGAGCGAGCAGGCGCGCCTGAGCTACCCGGTCGAGGACGGACTGGTGTTCATGGGCTATCCCGCCGCCGAGCACGACGCGGTTCAGCACTTCATGGAGGAGGAGCGCGTCTGGCAGGGGACTGCCGAGACCGTTGCCCGCGACCTCCAGTTCCTGCGCGAGAGCGCTCCCTCGGCGGTGCGGCTGATCAACGACGTGGAGCAGGTGGCCGACCTCGGCCCGGGGGCGAAGGCGCTCGACCTCGGATCGGGCTCCGGCTGGGTCGCCTGGCTGCTGGCGGAGGCTGGCTTCGACACTTGGATGTGCGACTTCGAGCCGAACTCGCTGTCGCTCGGCCTGCTCTACAAGCATCCTGGGCTCGGCCCCGGCAAGCGGATCGTCGCTGACGGGCGCTACGCCCCGTTTGCCGACGCCAGCTTCGACCTCGTCGTCTGCAAGGAGTTCAGCCACCACCTCGAGGACAAGGCTTCGCTGCTGGCCGAGGTCAACCGGCTGCTCAAGCCGGGTGGGACGCTCGCCTTCGTCGATCCGACGATGAGCGTCGTCAAGCGGCTGCGCGAGATCCGCCACCCCGACCCGCACGAGTCGCACCGGATCGACTGGCCCAAGCAGTACCTGAACGCGCTGCGCGACCAGGGATTCTCGATCGTGCGCCGCGGCTACGAGTACTACGGCCCTGGGCGCTCGCGTGTCACGGCGTGGATCAAGCGGTGGGCGTCGCGCGCGCTGGCGGCGGGTCGCTCCCGGCCGCCGCTGATCACCTCCGCTCACGTCCATCTCGTCGGCGGCGCCGATCTCGTCGTGATCGCTCGCAAGGAGCGCGAAGCGGCCCCGCCGGCCCGGCCCGAGATCCGTCTCGTTCCGCCGGAGCAGGTTCAGGTCACCGACGCCGATCGCGAGGCGTTCAGGCCGCTTGCCATCGCGCTCGTCGAAATCGGCGCGGCGCTCGAGCGCCTGCCGCTCTAAGCCGCGCGGTCGGGCTCGCCGTGCTCAACGCCGATCGTATCGGCGATCCGCGCGGCGGCTTGAGGCCAGGTGTACCACTGGGCACGCTCGCGAGCCGCCGAGCCGAGCCGCTGTGCCAGCTCGCCGTCGGCCAGCTCCAGCATCGCCCGCACGAGCGCGTCGGGGTCGTGGGGATCGACCAGGCGACCGCTGTCGCCGATCAGGTCGCTGACGCCGCCGACCTTCGTACCGATGCTCGGCACTCCGGCCATCGCGGACTCGAGGTGGGCGATAGCGCCCGGCTCGACCAGTGAGGGCAACACCAGGCAGGTCGCGCCTTCATAGAGCTGCTCCATCTTGCGCCGCTCGGCGGGATCGTTGAGGAACAGCGGCTTCGCGACCGTGATGCCCGGCTCGTCGAACGGCGGAATCGCTCCCAGCAGAGTCAGCGTCGCGGCCGGGATCTGGTCCCGGACCTTGCGGAACGCCTCGACCACCGCTGGGCCATTCTTGCGCGTCCAGTCCTGGCCCATGAACAGGTAGCGCGGGGTCGACCAGTCGCGCTCGACCGGATTGGGGGTGAGGTTGCGCCCGAGCCCCACGACATGGACGCGCGACTCCGGGATTCCGTAGTCCGCGACGATCGACTCCTTGACCCAGCTGGTCATCACGCAGCAGGCTGTCGCGCGTTCGAGCGCTTCGGCCTGGCGCTCGACCCAGGCGTCGAGCTCGGCGGCGGTGAACTCCAGCATCAGCGGGTGGTCGAGCCGGCGCGCCTGGATCACCGTCATGTCGTCGTAGGTCACGATCGGCGTGTCGGTGGGCGGCACGACGAACTCGGTGCCGAGCTGGATCAGGGCGTCGACCGACCGGGCGCGGCTCAGATTGCGCGCCAGCAGCGCGCTGGCGCGCTCCGCCTGCTCGATGCTGTCGGACGGGCCGCCCGTGACCCGCTCCATGAGCCGGCCGACGCGGCCCGGAACGGCGCCGATGTGCTCGATCTCGACACCCAGGCTCGCAAACGCCTGGCCGAGGCCGTACGGAACTCCCGACCACGCCGATGGCCGCCGCGAATCGCCGGCGAAGAGGAACCCGAGGCTGCTCATCCGCGACGCAGTCGCGCCTTCGCTCGCGACAGGTAGGCGCGCCGAAACGCGGAGTTGAGCTTCATCCCGAAGCGCCGGGCGTCATCACGCTGGTCGATTGCGATCCGTGGGATCGACAATGGCGTAACGGCCGCTTGGTAGGAGCGCGGGAGCGTGAACGCGAAGGAGTAGCCGGCGGCCTCGACCGCGGCGGCGACGCGGTCGGTCCACTCGCCGAACGGGTAGACGAAGGTCTCGCAGCTGCCGAGCTTGTCGGCGATCGCCCGCCGGGAGTCGAGCAGCTCCTCGGTGAGCTGCTCGTCGGAGACGTCGGGCAGGTGGGGGTGGCGCAGTCCGTGGCTGCCGAACCCGATCCCGCCCTCGGCCATCGTCTCGACCTGCTTCCAAGTGAGTGAGCGCATCACGTCGGGATGATCGCGCACCCGGTCGGCGACCTCCGGCCACTCCAGCGGGAGACCGCCGTCGACGAACGGCGGCAGTAGGTAGACGAGTGCGGTGGCGTCGTGCTCGCGCAGCGCTGCGAAGGCGATCTCGTAGTTGTCGACGTAGCCGTCGTCGAAGGTCAGGAAGGCGGTCGGGCGCGGCAGTCGCTCGCCGGCGGCTAGCGCGCGCAGCTCCGCCAGGCCGCCGGTCTGCCAGCCGGCGCTGTGCAGCTTGGCCAGATGGCTCTCGAAGTGGTTCGGCGGCACCGACGTCCAGTCCGGTCCGTCAGGGTGGATCGAGTGGTAGCAGAGGAACGCCGCATCCCGCGAGCGGTTCCTCAGGGTGGAGGCGTGAGCGCCCGAGCTGCCTACCTGCACGGAAGTCAGTATGCGCCGCGGCCGGACAGCACTACTGGGAACGTCGCGAGCAGGATCTCGAGGTCGCGTGCAAGCGACCAACCGGCGACGTACTGGTAGTCGAAGCGGACCATCTCCTGGAACGGGAGGTCCGAGCGTCCGGAGACCTGCCACAGGCCGGTCATTCCGGGACGTAGGTCGAGTCGGCGGGCGTGCCAGGTCTGCGCGGCATGCTCGGACTCGCTGAGGATCAGCGGCCGCGGTCCGACGAGGCTCATGTCGCCGCGCAGGACGTTGATCAGCTGGGGCAGCTCGTCGAGCGAGGTCCGGCGCAGCACACGGCCGATCCGGGTGATGCGCGGATCGCGCTTGATCTTGAACATCACGCCGTCGTTGGCCTCGTTCTGCTGCTCGTACTGCGCCTTGCGCTCCTCGGCGTCGCGGTACATCGAGCGGAACTTGAGCAGCTTGAACGG
This sequence comes from Thermoleophilaceae bacterium, assembly GCA_044867325.1. GTDB lineage: Bacteria > Actinomycetota > Thermoleophilia > Solirubrobacterales > Thermoleophilaceae > JAAYBF01. The sequence goes on from JBIOUS010000015.1 coordinate 49,859, forward strand.
CGTTGCGCCGCGCCCGGCGCGTACCTGCTTGAAGAGCACCGGACCGCGTGAGTTGATCTTGATCAGGATCGCGACCACGATCAGGACTGGGCTCAGGACGATCAGTGCGAGTGCGGAGATGACGATGTCGAGCACGCGCTTCGCGGCTCGTGAGAAGGCGCTCAGCGGCGGTGCGCCGATCGAGAGCATCGGCAGGCCGCCGATCTGGCTCAGCGAGCGCGCTCCGTCGAGCAGCTCGAACAGGCGCGGCACCACGTCGACTGCCACCCGGTGGTCGCGGCAGACGCGGATGCAGCTGAGCAGCTGGTCGTGAGTGGCGCGCGAGAAGGCGATGATCACCCGGTCGACGTCGTAGGCGTCGAGGACTGCATGCAGCTGGTCGAGCGAGCCGAGCTTCGGCAGATCGACTCCGTGCAGGGCGTGCACCTCGTCGTCGACGAGGCCGATCGCCTCGAGGCCGAACTCGTCGTGACGCTCCAACCGCTGGACGATCTTTTCGGCGACCATGCCCGATCCGACGATCACCGTGCGCTGGCGCAGGGGGGTGACGCGATGGACCCAGCCGCGGCTCAGCGAGCGCGCCAGGCTGTCGATGCTCGCGGTGGCTGTCGTCGCGACGAGCGCCACGAGCGCGGCGTGCTCGAGGTTCGCGAGCGCGGCGACGCCGAAGATCGGCCAGGAGAGCAGCAGTGCCGCTACCAACATCCGCGGTGCGTCGGAGAGCCCGCTGGCCCAGCCGCGCAGCCCGCCGTCGTTGTAGAGGCCGAAGAAGAAGCCGAGCGTCACCGATCCCGCCAGGACGGCGGCCGTGAGAAGCGCTCCGGTGGACGGCGCGAGTCCAAAGATCAATGACGTCAGAAGGCCGCCGAGGACGGCGGAGACCACGTCCGCGAGCAGCAGCAGGCGGCGCAGGACGATCGAACGCTCACGCGCCAGCGACCGGCCGTCGCCGGCACGGGCAGTCTCGAGCTGCGTCGGCAGATCGAGTGAGGCAGTGGACTCGTAGGCGAAGCTGTCCATGATCGTGTGTATTCCTGTCGGCACGATGCGCTCGCGGCTTGAGACCAGATCAGGCATGTTTGTCGATTCGATTGAGGGCCAAGGCGGCCAGGCTCCTGGGGCGCGAGGACATTTTGCGTTCGAGGCTGCTTGTATCGCCCTCGCGAACGCTTGTTCTAAGGGCTTAGCGCGAAACCACAACGACCATAACCCGGAAATGGTGAAATCGCCATCGCGCTAACGGCGCCTGAACAATCCCGCCCGGCGAGCGCCGGGACGCGGCTGCGTGGGGCCGACTGGACCGGGGCCGCAATCGTGCTCCTGCTCGGAGGCCTGACGGTCTTCCTGGGCTTCAGCGGTGGCGGCTTCTTTCCGGCTGCGACTGCCTTCGCGGCGCTGATGCTCTGCGGTGCGCTCGTGCTGAGGATCACACTCGCCCGCGACCCGTTCGCGGGTCTCGGTGCGGCTGTTGGCCTGCCGCTCGCGCTCCTGGTCGCATTCGCCGTCCTCACGCTTGCGTCGGCGGGATGGTCGGATTCGCCGGCTCGCGCGCTGCTGGAGTTCGATCGCGCGCTGCTCTATGTGCTGGCACTGGCGTTCTTCGGGATGCTCACGCCCAGCGGGCGCAGGGTCGCTTGGGGAATCCGGGCGCTAGCTGGCGCGGCGACGATCGTCTGCGTCAGCGGACTGGTGACGAGGGTCGCCGCGGACGTTTGGCCAATTGCAGCCAACGTCCACGACGATCGCCTGAGCTTCCCCGTCACCTACTGGAACGCGCTCGGTCTGCTCGCGGCGTTGGGGATCGTCGCTTGCGCTCAGCTCACGACCAGCGGCCGCGAGCCACGCGCCGGCCGGGTACTCGCGGCGGCCGCGACGCCGCTCCTAGCCGCGACGCTGCTGCTGACCTTCTCGCGCGCCTCGCTGGCGCTGGCGGTTGTCGGCGTGCTGATCTACATCGTCCTCGCCCGCCCGCGCGCGCTGCTCGGCGGCCTGATCGCGACGGTGCCGCCAACCGTCATAGCGCTTGTCTTCGCCTACCGGGCGGACCTGCTCGCCGCGGAGCGCTTCGACAGTGCGGCCGCGATCGCTCAGGGGCACGACCTCGCGCTGGTGCTGGTGCTCTGTGCGGTCGCCGCCGCTGCCGCGCGAGCCGTGCTGTTCGGCCTCGACGAGCGATTCGCGGCCCGACCGGTGCGCAACCCCAGCGGGAAGACGATCGGGGCAGTGATCGCGGCGTCCGCCGCCGTACTGGTGATCGCCGCGGTCGCAGTCGACGCTCCAGGCAGGGTCAGTCACCAATGGGACCGCTTCGTCGCCGGCGACGTGGTGGACGATCGGGGCGATACGCGAGCGCGCCTGACCGACTTTGGCAACAACGGTCGGTTGGACCACTGGCGAATCGCCATCGACGGGTTCCGCGATGAGCCGGCAATCGGCAACGGGGCGGGCACCTACCAGCTCCTATGGGCCCGTGACAGGCCATATGACTTCACCGTCAACGACGGCCATTCGCTCTATCTCGAGGTGATGTCCGAGTTCGGCTTGGCCGGGATCCTCCTGCTGGGGGGAGTGCTGCTGTCGTTCCTGGTCGGCGTCGCGTTGCGAATCCGTGGTCCGGAGCGCGACGTCCACGCCGCCGTGCTTGCGCTGATCGCGATCTGGATGGTTCACGCCGGGATCGACTGGGACTGGGAGATGCCCGTCGTCACGGTCTGGCTCTTTGCCATGGCTGGCCTATCGCTCGCCTGCCGTCGTGGGGAGGAAGTGGCTGAGGACCAGTCTCGGGGCAACGGGCCGACCCAGATCGTGAGGATCGTCGCCGCGCTCGGGGTGCTCGTGCTGGCCGTGACGCCAGTGGCGACGATCATCTCGCAAGGGCACCTGGACACCGCCGTGGCGGCCTTCAAGCGCGGCGACTGCCAGACGGCGATCAACGCGGCGCTGGACTCGCTCGACGCCGTCAGCGTCCGTGCCGAGCCGTTCGAGATCCTCGGCTTCTGCGACGTCCGTCAGGGCCAGCCGCAGCTCGCCTTGCAGGCGATGGACAACGCGGTCTCACGCGATCCCGACAGCTGGGAGACCCACTACGGGCTGGCGCTCGTCCGCGCGTCCGCCGGCCTCGACCCGCGCCCGCAGCTCGCGATCGCCAGACGGCTCAACCCGCTCGAGGAGCGTCCCCGGGAGGCGGCCCGGCTGCTGCGCGGAGACGACCCCCAGAAATGGAAGAGGCGGGCCCCAAGGGCCCGCCTCCC
>JBIOUS010000016.1:0-21019 GCA_044867325.1 Thermoleophilaceae bacterium
CCTCGCCCAGGCGATCATGTCGATCCAGGCGATGAAGGGCGTCGGCATCGGTGACGGCTTCGACCTCGCCGGCCGCGTCGGTTCGAAGGCCCACGACGAGATCTTCTACGCCGAGCAGCAGGGCTTCCAGCGCGAGACCAACCGCGCCGGCGGCATCGAGGGCGGCATGACCAACGGCGACAGGGTCGTCGTGCGCGGCGCGATGAAGCCGCTGCCGACGCTGACCAAGCCGCTGCGCTCGGTAGACATCGAGACCAAGGAGCCGGCCGCGGCGCTGCGCGAGCGGACCGACTCCTGCACCGTGCCGGCCGCTGCGGTCGTCGCCGAGGCGATGGTTGCGCTCGTGCTCGCTGACGCCTACAAGGACAAGTTCGGCGGCGATCACGTCGACGACGCCGTCGCCGCCCTGCGCGCCTACGAGGAGCGCATCGGGTGGAGGCGCTGAGCACGCAGGGGGGAGGCCGGCGTCGCCCTGGCGGCGCCTTTGTGCTCGTCGGCTTCATGGGCGCCGGCAAGTCCAGCGGCGCGCGCAAGCTCGCCGCTGAGCTGGGCTGCGAAGCGCTCGACTCCGACAAGCTGCTCGAGGCCGCGCTCGGCGAGCCGATCGAGGAGTTCTTCGACCGCCAGGGCGAGGCTGCCTTTCGTGAGCGCGAGGAGCAGACGATCCTCGAGCTGCTCGCCCGCGACGACGCCGAGGTCGTGGCGCTCGGCGGCGGCGCGCTCGGCTCCGAGCGCGTCCGCGACGCGCTGCGCGACCACACCGTCGTCCACCTCGATGTTCGCGCCGAAGATGCCTGGCGCCGCGCCGCCGGCAAGGGCCGCCCGCTCGCGCGCGACCGCGTCCGCTTCGAGCAGCTCCACGCCGAGCGCGGCGCGCTCTACGAGTCCGTCGCCGACGCGCTGCTGCCGCCGAATGGCCGCGACGTCGCTCGCCGCGCCCTGTCGGCCCTCAACGCCCTCCGCGAGGCCCGCGCCGACGGCATCGCCGACATCCGCTTGATCTGGACCGAGACGGAGTCGGGCAACTACCCGGTGTTCTTCGGGCGCGGCCTGGTCGCCAGCGGGTTCACGTACCCGACCGACGGGCGCCGGTTCGTCGTCACCGATGAGCAGGTCGCGGCGCACCACACGGTCCCCGCGGACCACACCGTCACGATTTCGGCCGGCGAGCGCCACAAGACGCTTTCGACCGCCGAGATCGTCTTGCGTGATCTCGCCACTGCGGGCGCCGAGCGCGGCGACCTCGTCATCGCCGTCGGCGGCGGCGTCGTCGGTGACCTCGCCGGTTTCTGCGCCGCCGTCTACCAGCGCGGCGCTCGCCACGTCCAGATCCCGACGACGCTCGTGGCACAGGTCGACTCCGCCTATGGCGGCAAGACCGGCGTCGACCTGCCCGAGGGCAAGAACTACGCCGGCGTCTACCTCCAGCCGGCCGCCGTCATCTGCGACCCGGCAGTGCTCGAGACGCTGCCCGCGGAGGAGGTTGCCGCCGGCTACGCCGAGGTCGTCAAGACGGCCTTGATCGCCGGCGGACCGCTTTGGGCACGCGTCCGGCGCGGGGGAGACGTCGACGACGAGACGATCCTCGGCTGCCTGCGGACCAAGCTTGCCGTCGTTGCCGAGGACGAGCGTGACGGCGGCCGGCGACAGGTCCTCAACCTCGGTCACACGATCGCCCACGCGATCGAGTCCGCGACGTCCTACGCCCGCTACCGCCACGGCGAGGCCGTCGCAATCGGCTTGCTCGCGGCACTACGCCTCTCGGGGCAGGACAAGCTCCACGACGAGGTCGCAACCCTGCTCGTCGAGCACGGATTGCCATCGACCTTCGACGGGGCCACCGTCGACGAGGTGGTGGCTCTGACCGAGCGCGACAAGAAGCGCGAGGGCGGCCGCGTTCCCTTCGTGCTGCTGCAAGCTCCCGGCGAGGTCACGCCCGGTCACGCCATCACACCCGATGCGCTCCGCGCCGCCGTCGAGGAGATCCATGCCTGACGCTAGGTTCAAGCCGTGAAGAAGCACCGCATAACCGTCCTCCACGGCGTCAATCTCGACCAGCTCGGCAAGCGCGACCCGGCGATCTACGGGACCTTCAACCTGCCCCAGCTCGAGGGCAAGATCAAGGGCTTCGCCGACGAGCTCGGCTTCGACGTCACCTTCTGGCAGACCAACCACGAGGGCGAGTACTGCGAGCAGCTCCACGCGGCCCGCGATCGCGCCGACGGCCTGCTGCTCAACCCCGGCGCCTGGACCCACTACTCGTACGCGATCCGCGACGCGCTCGACGTCTGCGGCCTGCCGGCGGTCGAGATCCACATCTCCGAGGTCGACAGCCGCGACGACTGGCGCGCCATCTCGGTGATCCGCGATCTCTGCGTCGGGCGCGTGCAGGGCGAGGGCGCCGAGGGCTACCGCGAGGCGCTCGAGATCCTGCGCCGCGAGCTGGGCGAGTGAGCGCGACGCGAGCGGATCGCGTCCTCGAGCGGCTGCGCGAGCGCGAGCTGGCCGCGCTGCTCGTCACCGACATCGTCGGAGTCCGCTGGCTGAGCGGCTTCACCGGCACCAACGGCGCCTGTCTCGTAACGGACGACGAGCGCCTCTTCCTGACCGACTTCCGCTATACCGAGCAGGCCGCCGACCAGGTCGGCGACGGCTTCGAGGTCGTCCGCGCCGGGCGCGATCTGCTTGGCGAGCTGGCGGGTCGCCTGCCGGCTGGCCGTGCCGGATTCGACGAGGCACACGTGACCGTCAAGGCGCACGCCCGGCTGGTCGAGAAGGCGACCGACGGCGCCGAGCTGGTCGAAGCCGGCGGCCTGATCGAGGAGTTGCGCGAGGTCAAGGACGCCGGCGAGCTGAAGCGGATCGCCGCCGCCTCGGAGTTGGCCACCGCCGCCTTCGAGCGGACGATCGAGCGTGGCTTGGCCGGCCGCACCGAGCGTGCGCTGGCGCTCGATCTCGAGCAGGAGATGCGGATCGCGGGAGCGGAGGAGCCGTCGTTTCCGTCGATCGTCGCCGCCGGCCCGCACGGCGCGCTGCCGCACGCCGAGCCGCGCGACGTCGATATCCCCGCCGGGGTCCTGGTCACGATCGATTGGGGCGCTCGACTCGACGGCTACTGCTCCGACTGCACGCGCACGCTTGCCAGCGGACCCGTCGGCGATCGCGGGCGCGAGGTCTACGAGTTGGTGCTGCGCGCCCAGGAGGAGGCGCTGGCGGCCGTCGCGCCGGGAACCGGTTGCGCAGCCATCGACGGCATCGCACGCGACATCATCGCCGCCGGTGGCCACGGCGATCGCTTTGGCCATGGCCTCGGCCACGGCGTCGGGCTCGAGGTCCACGAGGGCCCGCGGCTGGCGAAGGGGGCCGAGGGGACGCTCGTCGCCAGCAGCGTCGTCACCGTCGAGCCGGGCGTCTACCTGCCCGGCGAGCTCGGCGTGCGGATCGAGGACCTCGCCGTCGTCACCGACGACGGCCCGCGCGTGCTGACGAGCTTCACGAAGGCGCTGACTGAGATCTAGGCGAGTCCGCCAGCAGGTCGCCGAGCATCGCGCGTAGGCGGTCCTCGATCTGCTGCTCGTCGGTGCTGAGCACAGAGGCCGTGTCGGCGATCGACGTACCGCTCATCAGCATCCCGAAGACCGAGACGTCGTCGGGGGCGAGCCGCGCGGTGCAGCGCGTGATCATCTCCGGCTCGAGCGGCGGCAGCGCTTGCTCGCCGCGACCGACCGCACGGATCGCGTCGAAGAGGTCGTCGACCTCGACGCCCTTGTCGACCAGTCCGTCGGCGCCGGCCAGCGTTGCCGCGACGGCGAGTGCCGGGCGGGCGAAGGCCGAATAGATCACGACCCGCGGCGGCTTCGGCAGCAGCTTCAGCTCGCGGCAGAGCGTCAGCCCGTCGCCGTCGGGGAGCTGGAAGTCGATCAGCGCGACCTGCGGCTCGAGGTTGCGCGCCTCGCGCAGCGCCTCGCCGACGCTGCCGCAGGCGGCGAGTGGCACCAGTCCGGGCTCGCGGCGCAGCAGGCCGAACAGGCCGGCGCGGACAGCCGCGTGGTCGTCGACTACGAGCAAGCGGATCATCGTGGGGTCCCTGTCATCCCGGTTCCAGTATTCACGACCGGACGGGCCGTCCACGGACGGCCGTCGACGCGTAGCCGCACGACCGCGCCGGCCTCCTCGCCGGGGTCGATCCGGAAGCGCGCGCCGATCAGCAGCGCCCGCTCGCGCATGCCCTGGATGCCGGCGCCGGGATCGGCATCGCCGAGGCCACGGCCGTCGTCGGCGACTGTCAACAGAACGTCCTCGCCGTCCTGCTCCAGCGTCACCGCGGCGCGCTCGGCGCCGGAGTGGCGCAGCGTGTTGGTCAGCGCCTCCTGGGCGACGCGATAGGTGACCAGCTCGGCCTCCGGCGCGAGCTGCGGCAGCTCGGGGTCGATGTCACAGCCGATCGCGATCCCGCTCTGCTCGCCGAGCCGTTCGCAGAGCGCGGAGATCGCCTTGCCGAGCCCGAGATCGTCGAGCACCTCGGGACGTAGTCGCTGGGCGACACCACGGACCTGGTTGAGCGTGTCGCGCGTCGCCTGGCGCAGCTCGGCGAGCTCGTCGCGCTCCTCGCCGGCGGCGGAGCGCTCGAGCCCCTCGATCTGCAGCAGCAGCGCCGTCAGGCTCTGACCGATCTCGTCGTGCAGCTCCTGCGCGACGCGCTGGCGCTCGCGCTCCTGGGCGGCCAGCGAGCGCTGGACGCTCTCGCGCCGCTCGCGCTCGATCCGGTCGAGCATCTCGTTGAACGCCTTCGTCAGCTGGACGATCTCGCGCTCGTTGCCGTAGACCGGTACGCGGTAGTCGGCGTTCAGTGGCTCGAACCGCTCCATCGCCTCGATCAGCCGGCTCAGCGGGGCGAATGTTCGGCCGACGACGAGCAGGTTCAACAGCACCGTGGCGGTCAGGCCGACCGCGAGCACGAGCGTCTCGCTGAGGTCGCTCGGGACGCTGATCGTCGCGGGGGTCAGCGCCAGCAGCGTGCCGGCGATGACGAAGACGAAGGCGTTGACGAGGAAGACGCGGGTGCGCAGGGAGGTGCCGGAGCGGGTGCGCTGTGTCATCCGGCCCGATCTTATGGGATGCCGTCCTGAGCTCATGCGAACATGCGTTCGTATGGTCGTCTGTGTCCTTATTCCGCGCTTTTCGCTGCTCGCGGCGCTGGGAGACCGGCGGGCGCTGGCCGAGGAGGCGGTCGTGCTCGGCCCGGAGCCAGGGCGTGAGCAGGCGATCGGCGAGGTCTCGCCGCGCGCCGAGACGTTCGGCGTTGTCGTCGGGATGCGTGTCGGCGAGGCGCTGTCGCGTTGTCCCGAGCTGAGGCTCGTGCCTCCCGACCCCGAAGGGGTGCGCGGATTATGGGAGGTCGTGCTGGGGCGGATCGAGGCGATCGGCGGCGCGCCGGAGTCGGCGCGGGCCGGGGTCGCGTTCTTCGACGCCGGTGGGTTGCGCGGCATCCACGGCGGCAGTCTCGACGGTGTTCTGCAGGCCGCCCGCGACAAGCTCGGTCGGGCGCGGCTCGGCGTCGCGCCGAGCCGTTTCGCCGCCTGGTGCGCGGCCAGCGAGACGGCGCAACGGCGCTCGACGTCGAAGGTGGATGCTCGTCGGCTGGAGCGCTTCCTCGGCCCGCTGCCGGTCAGTCTGTTGCGCGAGCGGTCGGAGCTCGAGGAGGTTCCGGAGGTGCTCGAGCGGCTCGGGATCCGGACGCTCGGCGAGCTCGCGGCGCTGCCGACGCCAGCACTCGTCGAGCGGTTCGGTCATCCGGGGCTCTTGGCTCGTGAGCTGGCGCACGGCCGCGATCTGCCGTTGCGGCCGCGCCGACCGCCGGAGCCGGTCACCGAGCGTGTCGAGCTTCCCGAGGGGGTTTCCGGTCAGCAGCTCGAGCGGACGCTGGAGCTGCTGATCGCACGGATGCTGGCGCGCCGTGAGCGGCGCGGCCGGGCGCTGCGCGCGGTTGCGTTGTCGGCGCGCTTCGTCGCCGGCGGGACCTGGCGGACCGAGGTCACGTTGCGCCACGCCAGCGCCGAGCCCGAGCGGCTACGGATCGTCTTGACCCCACGGCTCAGCGAGCTGCCGGCCCCAGCCGAGTCGCTGGCGATCGAGGTCGAGGCGTTCGGTCCGCCCGCGCTCGCCCAGACGCGGATGCTCGACGGTGGTGAGGCGGAGCGCCGTGGCCGGCTGACCGAGGCCGTCCACCAAGCCCGCCAGGCAGCGGGGGAGGGCGCCGCCCTGCGCGTGCTCGACGTCGACCCGGGGTCGAGAGTGCCCGAGCGCCGCGCCGTCCTCGCGCCTTTTCCTGACCGATGAAGACGAGTGTCGAGGCGCGCAGGCTGGGGGCGCCACGGCCTGCCCGCGTCGAGGTCGGTCTCGACGGCCGCCCGATCAGTGTCGGCCGCCTGCGCGTTGAGGCCGTACGTGAGGACTGGGTCGTCGAGGACCGCTGGTGGACCTCCGCACCGCTCCAGCGTCGCTACTTCGAGCTCGTGCTCGAGAATGGCCGCAACATCGTCGTCTTCCGCAACCTGAAGACCCGCGCCTGGCACACCCAGCGCAGCTGATCGCTCTCGGGCGCTCGCCGAAGGATCGTTAGGCCCCTGACCCCAAAAATGCTTCGCTCGGCGATTGGTGCCTCCCCGGGGGCCGTGCGGCGCTGGCCTTGGTACCGAATTGATGCGAACATGTGTTCGTGTCAGCGTATGTGGAGCTGCATTGTCACTCGGCGTATTCGTTCCTCGACGGGGCGTCGCTGCCAGACGAGCTGGCGCTGGCGGCAGAGGAGTTCGGATACAGCGCGCTTGCGCTGACCGATCACGACGGGCTGCATGGGGCGATGGAGCTGGCCACGACGGTCAAGGACACGGAGCTGCGCCTACGCCCGATCGCCGGCGCCGAGCTGACGCTGGAGGACGGATCCCATCTGACGTTGCTCTGCGCGACGCGTGAGGGCTACTCCAACCTCTGCCAGTTGATCACCAAGGCGCATGCGAATACGCGGCCGCACCCTGGCCGCGAGCCACTGCCGCCGTCGACTGCCTATGTCGACTTAGGGCAGCACGCCGTCGGGCTGATCTGCCTCTCCGGTTGTGCCAGTCACGGCGCAGCGGCGCGCGCCGTCGAGGAGGGGCGCCACGCCGACGCCGCCAGCGCCGCGCGGCGGTTGCTGTCGATCTTCGGCCCCGACCACCTGCGGATCGAGCTGCAGCGGCCGTTCGCGCGCCACGACCGTCGCCGCAACCGCCTGCTCGCCGAGCTCGCCGAGCGGATCGGCGTGCCGTGTGTTGCGACGGGCAACGTCCACGCCCACGACAAGACACGCGCCGCGCTCCAGGACGCGCTCGTCGCCGTCCGGCTCGGTCGCACGCTCGACGAGTGCGAGGCGCAGCGGCGTGGCAACCGCTCACACGTGCTCGCCGGTCCCGCGAAGATGGCGGCCCGCTTCGCCGATCACCCCGACGCCGTCGCCGAGACGCTGCGGATCGCCGAGCGGATCGAGTTCGACCTGCGCCGCGACCTCGGCTACGCCTACCCGCGCCAGGGCGACCCCGAGACCGACCGCGAGCTGGCGGCCGTCTGCCGGGCGCGGATGGACGAGCGCTACCCCAAGCGCGGCGAGCGCGCCGCCGCCGAGCCGCGTCTCGACGAGGAGCTGAACGTGATCCGCAAGCTCGGCCTCTCCGGCTTCTTCCTGCTCCACCGCGACATGCTCGAGCTGGCACGCGAGGTCGCCGCCGAGGTCCGCGGGCCCGACACCGCACGGGGGCTACTGCCGCCCGGCCGCGGGCGTGGCTCCAGCGTCTCGTCGCTCGTCTGCTACCTGACCGGGCTCTCGCACATCGATCCGGTCGAGAAGGAGCTGCACCTCGGTCGCTTCCTCAACGACGACCTCCAGGCGATGCCCGACATCGATCTCGACTTCCCGCGCGACATCCGCGAGCAGCTGATCCCGCGCGTCCACGAGCGCTACGGCCATGACCACTCGGCGCTCGTCGCCTCCTTCCCTACCTATCAGGCGCCATCGGCGGTGCGCGATTTCGCCAAGACGCTCGGACTGCCGTCCGCCGAGGTCGAGCGGATCGCCCGCACCGTCGATCCCTGGCGGTCCGGCAACGACATCGCGCCCGACGTGGCCGAGACACGCGCGATCGACGCCGCCAACCCGCGCTGGCAGGCGCTGATCGAGCTTGTCCGCGACGCCCGCCGGCTGCCACGTCACATGTCCCAGCACCCCGGAGGAATGATCGTTTCGACCACTCCGCTGACCGAGCTCTGCCCGATCCAGCCGGCTGCGATGGAGGGCCGTCAGATGGTCCAGTGGGACAAGGACTCCTGCAACGACGCCGGCTTCTTGAAGATCGACCTGCTCGGCCTCGGGATGCTGTCGGCCGTCGAGCGCTGCGTCGAGACGATCGCCCGCACACGCAACGAGCTGATCGACCTGTCGCGGATCGACTTCGAGGACAAGCGCGTCTACGCCGAGATCCAGGCGGCCGACACGATGGGCGTCTTCCAGATCGAGAGCCGCGCCCAGATGCAGATGCTCAAGCGGACGCGGCCCGAGAACCTCGACGACCTGACCGTCCAGGTCGCGATCGTGCGGCCGGGGCCGATCCTCGGCGGCGCCGTCCACCCCTACATCGAGCGGCGGCGGGCGTTACGCGAGGACCCCGACTACGAGGTGCCTTATGAGCACCCGTCGCTAGAGCCGGTGCTGCGCGACACGCTCGGCGCGATCGTCTTCCAGGACCAGGTGATCGAGGTCGCGATGGCGTTCGCGGGGTTCTCGGCGAGCCGGGCGGAGGGACTACGACGGGCGATGAGTCGCAGGCGCTCTGAGGAGCTGATGCGCGGCTATCAGCAGGAGTTCGTCGATGGCGCGGTGGCGAAGGGCGTCGAGCGGGTCGTTGCCGAGCGGGTTTATTCGCAGATCGTGGGGTTCTCGGGGTTCGGGTTCCCGAAGGCTCATTCGGCTGCTTTTGGGTTGCTGGCGTATCAGTCGACGTGGTTGCGGGTGCACTATGGGGCGGAGTTTCTGTGTGCGTTGCTGAACGAGCAGCCGATGGGGTTCTATCCGCCCGATGCTTTGGTGCATGAGGCGCAGCGGCGGGGGTTGACTGTCTTGCCGCCTTGTGTTGCTGCTAGCGGTGTGGAGTGTTCGGTTGAGGTGGTTGACGGGGGGCTTGCGGCCACGGGTCCTGTGGAAGAGGCGTCGGCTTCCTCTGGAACTGCGCTGGGGGTGCGGATTGGTCTCGGCTACGTCAACGGAGTGGTGGAGCGTGAGATTCGAGCGCTGGTGGGGGAGCGGGAGCGGGGCGGCGGGTGGAGCTCGGTGAGTGATTTGGCTGGGCGAAGTGGGGCGGGGATGGAGACTTTGGGGCGGTTGGCATGGGCTGGCGCCTGTGACGCTTTGGTCGAGGGACCTGAGGAGGAGCGGCGGCGGATGGCTCTGTGGAATTTGGGGGTGGCGGCGCCGGCTGTTTCTCTCGGGACGGTGGGGGATCAGCTGGCGCTGCCATTGGAGCCGCACGGGGGACCGGAGTTGCGGGCTCTGACGGCTTGGGAGCGGTTGCTGGCGGACTACGGGTCGACTGGGGTGACGTTGAGGGAGCATCCGATGGAGCTGATGCGGCCGGCGCTGCCGGAGGCGACGATTTCCAGTGAGGAGCTGGAGCGGGCCGGGCATGGGGCGCAGGTGAGAGTCGCGGGGCTGGTGGTGGCGCGGCAGCGGCCGGAGACAGCCAAGGGGGTGACGTTCATGTTGTTGGAGGACGAGCTGGGGACGATCAACCTGATCGTGCCGCCGGCGGTGCATGACGAGTGCCGGATGGTGGTTCGGGGGGAGCCGTTGGTCGTTGCCGATGGGCGGGTGGAGCACCGGGAGGGTGTGACCAACGTGCTGGTGCACGACATCCGGAGGCTGGAGCGCAGTGACTTGCCGCAGGCTGAGGTGCTCAGCCTCGACGATCGCCGTCCGCATCAGCCTCGGGAGGACGAGAACGTCGAGAGCGAGCTGCGTGCTGTGGCTCCGGCGGGGCATCGTTGGGGACGGCGCGGGTAGCTTGCGGTCATGGCTGGTCGGATAGTCGTCGGGACATCGAGCTGGGCGGATCCAGGGTTCATCAAGGACTGGTATCCGCCGAAGATGCCGGCCGGGCAGCGCCTCGGTTGGTACGCGGAGCGGTTCGAGGCCGTTGAGCTGAACGCGAGCTTCTACGCCGTTCCGGAGCGCGACACCGTGCGGCGCTGGGTCGACGTGACTCCTGACGGGTTCACGTTCGACGTCAAGCTGCACAAGCTGTTGTCACGGCACAGTGCCAGCCTCGACTCGCTGCCGCCGAGCTTGCGCGAGCGGGCGCGGACGACGCCGCGCGGGCGGGTCGTGCTCGAGGAGGGATTGGAGCTGGCGCTGGTCGAGGAGCTGCTCGACTCGATCGAGCCGTTGGAGACGGCTGGCAAGCTCGGCGCGCTGCTGCTCCAGACCACGCCTGCGTTCAAGCCGTCGCGTGACCGTGCCGGCGCCGCCGATGACGAGCCCGGGCCGAACCGCCTCGTCGAGCTGGAGCCACTCGTAGCGGCCGTCGCGCCGCGCACGCTGGCGCTCGAGCTGCGCAACCGCCACTGGGTCGAGGGCGAGCAGCTGTCCGAGACGCTCGCCTGGTGCTCCGAGCACGGCGTCGCCTTCGTCTGTGTCGACGCGCCGCCCGGCGACCACTTCTCGATCATGCCGGCCGTCGACGCCGTCACCCGCGACGACCTCGCCTACGTCCGCCTCCACGGCCGCGACACGCACGGCTACCTGACCGGCAAGACCGTCGCGGAGCGCTTCGGCTGGGTCTACGGCGACGAGGAGCTCGAAGAGGTCGCCGGCCGCGCCCATAACCTCGCCGACCAGGCCGCCGAGGTCCACGTCCTCTTCAACAACAACCGCGACGACGACGCCCCCAGCGCCGCCCGCCGCTTCCGCGCCCTTCTCGGCCAGGACCCCAGCCCACCGCCCGACGACGGTCAGCTGCGGCTCGCGTAACTGACCTGTCTCGTAGCCGTCACCGAACAGTCGCTTTCGCTACGCCAGCTGTACCGCTAGTCGTCTTAGCGTCGCCCGCCAATGGCGGGAGGCGACGAGACGACCCACGCGGAGCAACGACTGCTTGCTCGCCTGGACCGCGCCTTCCCTCATCAGCGCAACCTCGATCCCGCCGTTCTCGCAAGCGTGCACGCCTGGCAGCAGACCGACCGCACCTATGCGCTGGTGCAGAAGCTGGTGCGGGGTCAGCCGCTGAGCACGTTCAAGTCATCACAAGCGCGAGTCGCGCGCAACTTGACGGAGCATCTGCACCTAGCCGTCCAAAGCGGGCGGGCGCCTTTCGAGCTACGAGTATTCCGGGGGTTGCGCGACGTCGAGGTCAGTCTCGGGGTATCGCATCCGTCGCATCTCCCGGGGCGTCGGATCGGCCTTCCCGGCTTTTGCGCCACCACGGTCCTTCGACACGTCGCGGCGAGCGAGTTCACGGCCCCGCGAGGCGTGTTGCTCGACCTTCGGATTCCTCCGGGGACACCTGCACTATGGGTCGCCGGACTTGGCAATGACACCCTCCGTCACCAAGGTGAGCTGCTGCTTGGAGTCGATATGAAGGTCGATGTATATAGTCATGTTCAGGCTGTCGGCGCGGTGGCGGTCCTACTAGGAAGAGTGGTGCTCGATGAGTAGGTTCAATGACGACCTTCATGGAGTAGGGGACTTCCCGGAGTGGCGTCCCTACAGCTCCGTTCAGCTGATCGGAAAGTTGGGAATCCGTGATCTCGGGCTGGCTGAGCAGCGCGCCGCGATCGCCGAGTGGCTCGCGGACAATGAGCCGACTTCCAAGCTGCTGGTTTCTTTGGAGGTCGACCGCCTGATCGACTCGTCGCATCACTCCGCCGCCTGATCGTCCAATCCGTCGGCGAGGCGTTCCTGCTTGGCTGGATCGCCGCCGTTGCGGGACTGCTGCTCGCGCTCGGCATCGGCGATCTGCTCCATTCGCTCGAGGCGGTCGGCGCCTAGGGCGGAGCGGGGGGTGGCGCCGACGCGGGCGAGCGTGAAGCGCTTTACGCCATCGGGCTTCGCGCCCGCGGGTGAACGCGGAACGAGCGTGTAGCGCTTGATCCGGTCGGGGTCTCGCACCCCCACAATGGTGGCCGGCGGCGAGTCGAAAGCCATTCGCCCGGCGTCCAAAGATCGCGCCGGCCGGTTGTGCGCGCTGTCGTGAGCCACAACGCGACACGACGCCTGGGAGGATTGAACGATGGACGCCGAGCGCCATCCCGACGGGGTCCTGCGCGTCCGTGCGCCGAACCCGTCGCCGATGACGCTTGACGGTACGAACACCTATATCGCTGCCGGTTGGGTCATCGATCCGGGGCCGGACGACCAAGGCCATTTCGAGGCCGTGCTCGCCGCCGCGGGGGGAGAGATCGAAGGGGTCCTGCTGACCCACACCCATCCGGATCACGCCGACGGCGCCCAGCCGCTCGCCGAGCTCGCCGGCGGAGCTCCGGTCGTGCTCCCGGATGCGGACGGGCCGGTCGGACCGTTCGAGGCGGTCCTGACGCCCGGCCACGCGCCAGACCACGTCTGCCTGCTGCTCGACGGCGTCTGCTTCGCCGGCGACCTCGTGATGGGCACAGGCAGCGTCTTCATCATGCCCGGCGAGGGCTCGCTGTCTGCCTACCTCGACTCGCTCCGCCGCATCCGCGCGCTCGACCTCGACGTCCTCTGTCCCGGTCACGGCCCCTACGTCTGGGACCCGGCCGCGAAGCTCGACGAGTACATCGCCCACCGCCTCGAACGCGAGCGCCTACTGCTCGAAGCTCTCGACGCCGGCGCCCGCGAGACAGACGACCTACTCGACCGCGCCTGGGCCGACGCCCCGCCCGAACTCCGACCGATCGCCGCGCTCAGCCTCCGCGCCCACCTCGAGAAGCTGCGTGACGACGACCGCCTGCCCGACGACCTGACGCTTTGAGTCGGTACCCTCGCTGGCCGTGATTTCCACAAACCAGTTCAAGAACGGAACGCACATCGAGGTCGACGGTGTCGTCTTCAAGGTCGTCGACTTCCAGCACGTCAAGCCCGGCAAGGGTGGGGCTTTCGTTCGGACGAAGCTGAAGCGGCTATCCGATGGCGCGGCGATCGATCGCACGTTCCGCGCCGGCGAGAAGTTCCGGCCGATCCGAACTGAGACGCGCAAGATGCAGTACCTCTACTCGGACGGCACTGACGCGCACTTCATGGATTCGCAGACTTACGAGCAGCTGCCGATCCCCGAGGACCAGCTCAAGGACTCGCTGAAGTGGGTCGTCGACAACCAGGAGGTCGACGTGCTCTACGTCGACGAGCAGCCGTCCGACGTCCAGGTCGCGAGCGCGGTCGAGCTGGAGGTCACCGAGACCGAGCCGGGTCTGAAGGGCGACACCGTCTCGGGCGGCGGCGACAAGCCGGCGACGCTCGAGTCGGGGGCGACGATCCGCGTGCCGCTGTTCGTCAACGTCGGCGACCGCGTGCGCGTCGACACCCGCTCCGGCGACTACGTCTCGCGCGCCTAGGGCCGCGATGCGGCGTACCGATCAGCGTCGCGCGGCGATCTTCGCCCTCTACCAAGCCGATCTCACCGGCCGGCCGCTCGACACGCTGCTGCCACGCGAAGCGACGGCCTTCAGCCGTGAGCTCGTCGCGGGTGTCGACGGGGAACGCGAGCAGCTCGACGCCTTGATCGAGCGCCACGCGACCGGCTGGACGCTCGACCGGATCGCGCCGCTCGAGCGCTCGATCCTGCGGGTCGCGCTCTACGAGCTGCTGCACCGTTCCGACATCCCGGCCGAGGTCGCGATCGACGAGGCGGTCGAAACGGCGAAGGAGCTTTGCGGCGCCGATGCGCCGGGCTTCGTCAACGGGATCCTTGGCGCGGTTCAGCGCGAGGAGGTGGCGTCGAAGTGAGCGCCGAACTGGAGGCCGCGGTACGTGAGCTCGAGCAGGCGGCGCGTGAGCTGCGCGCCCCTGACGTCGATGCCGCCCGCGCCGCCGAGCTGGTCGACCGTTGCGCCGAGATCGCCGCGGAGATCGGCAAGGAGCTCGATCGCGTCGGTCGCGAGGCGGAGCGCGACGCGCCGTCGAGCGGCCAAGAGCGCCTGTTGTGACGGTCGCCTACCCGACTGACCTTCAGCAGCGCGTCGACGTCTACCTCGAGGCGCTCGACCTCAGCGACGGACCCGGCACCGACCGGCTCGCCGAGGCGATGCGCTACTCGCTGCTCGCAGGCGGCAAGCGGATCCGCCCGGTGCTTGCGCTGGCGACCGGCGAGACGCTCGGACGCGACCCCGAAGAGCTGCTGCCGCTCGCCGGCGCGCTCGAGATGATCCATACCTACTCGCTGATCCACGACGACCTGCCGGCGATGGACGACGACGATCTCCGCAGGGGAAAGCCGACCTGCCACAAGGCGTTCGGCGAAGACGTCGCGATCCTGGCGGGCGATGGCCTCTTCGCGGAGGCGCTCCACTTGGCGCTCGCCCACCAGGCCGGACCGCCGGCGAACGTGCTGGCCGCGTTGCGTGAAATCACCGCAGCCGCGGGTGTCAATGGCATGGTCGGCGGCCAGTTCCTCGACATCACAGCGCCCGACGACCTCGACGCGGCCTCGCTGCGGCGCCTGCACGAGTTGAAGACCGGCCGCCTGATCGCCGCGTCCGTCAACTCGGTCCTGCTGCTGGTGGGGACGGAGGAACCTGCGACAATTCACTACGGCCGTTTTGCCGCGGAGCTCGGCGTGTTGTTCCAGATCGTCGACGACATACTCGACGTGACCGGCGACGAGGCTTCTCTCGGGAAGCCGCAGGGCTCCGACGAGCGCCACGGCAAGCGGACATATGTGAGCGTGTTCGGGCTCGAGCGCGCTCGTGAGCTGGCAAACGAGTCTCACTCGGAGGCTCGTGCGGCGCTCGAGAAGGCAGGTGGAGGAGGCGGCCGGCTAGAGCAGATCGCCGACTACATCCTGACCAGGCAGACTTAGAGACCCTCCTGATGTCCTCCGACCCAGACAAGCGCCTGCTCGACAGCGTCGACGGCCCGGCCGACCTCCACGATCTCGACGACGGCCAACTCCAGCAGGTCGCCCAAGAGGTCCGCGAGCAGATCATCGACACGATCGGTGAGATCGGCGGCCACTTCGGCGCAAATCTCGGCGCCTGCGAGCTGGCGGTGGCGATCCACAGCCTGCTCGACTCGCCGCGCGACAAGGTCCTCTGGGACGTCGGTCACCAGGCCTATCCGCACAAGGTCTTGACCGGCCGCCGCGACGAGCTGCACACGATCCGCAAGTACGGCGGGCTGACGCCGTTCTGCGCGATCGAGGAGTCCGAGCACGACATCATGGGCGCCGGCCACGCGTCGACCTCGGTCAGCTACGCGGTCGGCCTCAAGGAGGCGATGCGCGACGGGATCGGCGAGGACGGCAAGGTCGTCGCGGTGATCGGCGACGGCGCGCTGACCGGTGGCGTCTCGTTCGAGGCGCTGCACCACGCGGGCGGGCTCGGCATCCCGATCGTGATCGTCGTCAACGACAACGGCATGTCGATCGCGCCGAACGTCGGCGCGATGTCGCGCTACTTCCATCGCATCCGGATGAACCCGCGCCTGCACAAGGCGCGCGAGGACGTCGAGAGCAGCCTGACCAAGCTTCCTGCCGGTATCGGCGAGCGCTTCGAGCGGCTCGGGCCGATCTTCAAGGAGTCGTTGAAGGCCTACTGGGCGCCCGGGCTGTTCTGGGAGGAGCTCGACATCGCCTACATCGGGGTCGTCGACGGCCACGACGTCAAGGCGCTGCGCGAGGCGATCGGCGAGGCGCTGGCCGCCGAGCGCCCGGTAGTCGTCCACTGCGCGACCGTCAAGGGCAAGGGCTTCGCGCCCGCCGAGGACGGCGGCCTCGAGGGGATGGAGCGCTGGCACGCCGCGAAGCCGGCGTCGATCGTCAACGGCGCGCCGGCGCCAAAGCCCGCTGCCGCCCCGAAGCCCGCCAACGGCAAGACGGCGCCGCCGCAGTACACGAAGGTCTTCGGCGACGCCCTGGTCGCCGAGGCGCGCCGCGACGAGCGCGTGCTCGGCATCACCGCCGCGATGAACAGCGGCACGGGCCTCGACATCCTCCAGCGCGAGCTGCCCGACCGCTACTACGACGTCGGCATCGCCGAGCAGCACGCCGTCCTGTTCGCCGCCGGCCTGGCGCTGCAGGGCGCCAAGCCGGTGACCGCGATCTACTCGACCTTCCTCCAGCGCGGCTTCGACCAGATCGTCCACGACGTGGCGCTGCAGGAGCTCGACGTCGTCTTCGCGATGGACCGCGCCGGGCTGGTCGGCGACGACGGCCCGACCCACCACGGCGTCTTCGACATCTCCTACCTGCGCTGCCTGCCGCACATGACGCTGATGGCGCCGCGCGACGAGGCCCAGCTGGTGCACATGCTGCACACCGCGATCGCCCACCCGGGACCGGTCGGCCTGCGCTACCCGCGCGGCGAGGGCGAGGGCGTCGTGCTGCCGGCGGGGCCGGAAGCGCTCGAGATCGGCCGTGGCGAGCTGCTGCGCGACGGCGAGCGAGTGGCGCTGCTCGGCTACGGCTACGGCGTTCCGGTCGCGCTCGGCGCCGCGGATGAGCTTGCTGCTGAGCATGGAGTCGAGCCGACCGTCGCCGACGCGCGCTTTGCGAAGCCGCTCGACGCCGAGCTCGTCGAGCGCCTCGCCGCCGACCACGACGTACTCGTGACGGTCGAGGAGAACGTGCTCGCCGGCGGCTTCGGCGCCGGCGTGCTCGAGCACCTCGCCGACCGCGACCTGCTCGGCGACGTGCGCGTGCTGCGGATCGGCCTGCCGGACCGCTACGTCACGCACGGCAAGCCGGCGCTGTTGCGCGAGGAGGTCGGCCTGACCTCGAGCGACGTGGCCGCCAAGGTCGCCGCGGCTCTGCTGTCGCCGCGCGGCGCGCTCGCGTAAGCAAGCACCGATCGTCACTTTCCCCTAGGCTTCGGTTCCTCGGCCGCGTCCTGGGGAGGAGCGAGTTCCGAGTCGCCCGTCCGGTCTACCGGGCGGGCGGTTCTCTTTCTGGAGGCGGTTATGTGATCAGCCTCACAGTGAACCCACTGTTCAGCCCGTACCTTGATCACTACAGACATGCCGGCAGCTGACCAAGCGCCGCTCGTCACCAAGCTTCTCGTTCCAGATCCACATACGCATCACTCCTCCCTCGGAAGCGGCCCGCCTCGGCGGGTCGTTTCTCTTTCTGGCCCGGATACGCTCTGCGGATGGGCAAGCGCCGGCTTGACACCTTGCTGGCCGAGCGCGGGCTCTACGAGTCGCGCACGCGTGCGGCTGCGGCCGTGATGGCTGGGGACGTCGCGATCGGCAGTGACGGGCGCCGCGCCGAGAAACCAGGGCAGCTCGTCGCCGAGGACGCCGAGTTGGTCGTCGCCGAGGGACCGCGCTACGTCTCGCGCGGCGGGGTCAAGCTGGCGAACGCGCTCGAGGGCTTCGCGATCGACCCGGCCGGACGGCGCTGCATGGACGTTGGCGCGTCGACCGGTGGCTTCACCGACTGCCTGCTGCAGCACGCCGCCGCCGAGGTCGTGACGCTCGACGTCGCCTATGGCGAGCTGAGCTGGAAGCTGCGCGAGGATCCGCGCGTGACCGTGATCGAGCGTGTCAACGCCCGTTCGGTCGAAGCCGAGCAACTGCCGTTCCGTCCGGAGCTGATCGCGATCGACGTGTCTTTCATCTCGTTGCGCAAGGTGCTGCCGGCGGTGCTCGCCTGCGCGGCCGAGCGGTTCGACTGCCTGGCGATGGTCAAGCCGCAGTTCGAGGTCGGCCGCGAGCTGGTGGGCAGCGGGGGTGTCGTCCACGAGGCCGCCGACCGCCGTGCGGCGCTAGTCGCCGTCGGCGAATATGCCCGCGACGAGCTTGGGGCGGCGGTGCTTGGCTACGCGTCATCGGGCCTGCCGGGACCGGCAGGCAACCAGGAGACGTTTGTATGGATCGTCGAGGCGGGAAGGACAGGCGCGGTGGAGGACCTAGAGGCAGCGGCGAGAACGGTGGAGCCGTGAGCGCTCCGAAGTCGATCACCGTCTTCACCCGCCACACCCCGGGAGGAGAGCCCGGCCGTGGCCTACGGCGGCTCGCCGAGCTAGCTCACGAGGCAGGGATCACGCTGCGCGTCCCGCCGGCGGAGGTCGAGAAGCACGGACTCGAGCCGCTGCCCGGCGTCGAGCTCGGCGCCGACCCCGACGGGCCGACCGATCTTGCGGTCGCGCTCGGCGGCGACGGCACGATCCTCGCGACCCTGCGCCAGTACGCGGGCCGCCAGGTTCCGGTCTTCGCGATCAACTTCGGCGAGATCGGCTTCCTGTCGACCGTCGAGCGCGATGGGCTCGACGGCGCGATCGCGCCCGCGTTGCGCGGCGACTTCGAGGTGCTGCCGTTGCCTGCGCTGGAGGTCAAGGCCTCGTCCGGCCCGTGGCTGGGCGTCAATGACATCTCGTTCCACCGACGGCCCGACTTGCGCGTTGCCGAGCTGAGCTATGGCGTCGGCGACGAGCAGGTCGGCCGGGTCCGCTGCGACGGGCTGGTGATCGCCACGCCGGCGGGATCGACCGGCTACAACCTCGCCAACGGTGGGCCGGTGATGGCCTGGGGTGTCGAGGGCTACGTCGTCTCATTCATCGCGCCGCACACGCTGTCGGCACGCGCCTTGGTGGTGGCGCCCGACGACGTGCTGCAGGTGACGAACCGGTCGGCGGACGAGCCTGTGGATGTGACGACCGACGGGCGCACGGTTTGCACACTGGGGCCGAAGGAGCAGGTGGAGGTGCGGTTCAGGCACGACATGGCGTTGTTGGCGCAGGTCGCGGGGGCGAGCTTCTATCACCGGCTCCGTGACAAGTTTGGCCGCTTGACGCGCTAGGGATCGGCCGCGTTCCCCGCGGGTCCTGTCTCCGATTTTGGTTCACGTGCTCGCAAGCTGCGCGCGCGAACGCAAAATCGTCGCCACCCGCGGAGGCCAAACGCGAATGCATGTTCGTGTTCGTCCGTCCGAGCGCGGATGTAGACCAGTGGCGTGCTGTTGGAGTTGAGAATCGAGAACTTGCTGTTGATCGAGCGGGCGGAGGTGCGGCCTGGGGAGGGGCTGAACGCGATCACGGGCGAGACAGGCGCGGGGAAGACGGTGTTGGCGCATGCGCTTGATCTGTTGCTTGGTGGCAAGCCGCGGTCGGGGATCGTGCGGCCGGGTTCCGAGGAGGCGTATGTCGAGGGGGTCTTCGAGCTGTCTGACGGTCTCCTGGACGGTGAGGAGCTGGCTGATCTGCGTGAGCGTGTCAGCGATGGGGATGGCGAGATCGTGCTTGCACGCCGTGTCTCGGCCGAGGGTCGTACGCGGGCCTATGTCCAGGGACGATCCGCGACGGCCGCGGATCTACGTGAGTTGGGCGGGCGCCTGGTGTCGTTCTTCGGGCAGCACGAGCATCGAAAGCTGACTGTGGCGTCGGCACAGCTGGAGCTGCTTGACGGGTTCTGCGGCGATGCGCACATGGCGGTGCGCGCGCAGGTTGCCGAGGCTCACGGGCGCGTGCGTGGTCTGCGTGCCGAGTTGGAGGAGCTGCGTGGCCGGGCTGGCACACGTGATCGCGATCTGGACCTCTTGCGCTTCGAGCTGGCGGAGATCGACGAGGTCGGACCGACTGTCGAGGAGCAGGAGACGCTGACGGGAGAGCGGGCGCGGCTGCGTGAGGTCGACGGTCTACGCGCCGCGGCGGCCGGCGGCGCTGAGGCATTGGCGCCGGCCGATGGCGATGGTGGCGCTGTGCAGACGATGGCTGCTGCTGAGCGGCTGGCTGATGCGGTCGATGGGGCGGATCCGGCGCTGGATGCGCTTGCTGAGCGGCTGCGCGGGTTGCGGCTGGAGGCGGAGGACCTCGGTGGGGAGCTGCGGCGCTATCTCGACGGAATCGACGCTGATCCGGAGCGTCTGGAGCAAGTTGAGGCGCGGCTGTCGGAGTACGACCGTTTGACGCGCAAGCACGGCGGGACGGTCGAAGCCGTCTTGGCGCATGCCGAGCGTTGTCGTGAGGAGCGCGACCGGCTCGAGAACGCCGAGGTGGTGGTCGAGCAGGCCGAGGCCGATCTGGCTGCGGCTGAGCGGGAGCGGGCGAAGCTGGCGGCCAAGTTGACGAAGGGGCGGCGGGAGGCGGCGCCGCGGCTCGCCGAGGGGGTGGTCGCCGAGCTGGCTGCGCTGGCGATGGACGGCGCCTCGTTCGAGGTGGTGCTCGAGCCGCGCGACGAGATCGCGGCGACGGGCGCCGAGCGCGTCGAGTTGATGCTGGCGCCTAATCCGGGCGTGCCGGCGGCGCCGGTGCGTGAGAGCGCTTCCGGCGGCGAGCTTTCGCGGGTGATGCTGGCGCTGATGGCCGTTGCGGGCGCCGGCGGCTCGCCGACGCTGGTCTTCGACGAGGTCGACTCGGGCGTCGGCGGTCAGACGGCGCGCGCCGTCGGAGAGCGGTTGCGCGCGCTCGGCGCGGGGCGTCAGGTGCTCTGCATCACCCACCTGCCGCAGATCGCGGCGCTGGCCGATCGCCACTTCCGGATCGAGAAGTCGCCGGGCGAGGAGGTGGCGCTGACGCGCGTCGAGCGGTTGGAGGACGGGGCGGTCGTCGAGGAGCTCTGCCGGATGCTCGGCGCCGACGCTTCGGACGCCGGGGCCAGGCGCCATGCGAAGGAGTTGCTGGCTGCATGAGCTTCGTCTTGGGCGCGCGCTAAGGTCGTCGCGTGGCAGGAACTCGTTTCATCTTCGTGACAGGCGGCGTCGTGTCGTCGCTCGGAAAGGGCATCGCTGCCGCGTCGATCGGTCAGCTACTGGTCGCCAGGGGCCTGTCGGTCTCGCTGCAGAAGTTCGATCCGTACATCAACGTCGATCCG
>JBIOUS010000017.1:0-49279 GCA_044867325.1 Thermoleophilaceae bacterium
GCCACACCAAGGGCAAGGTCGTGATCGCGACCGTCTTCGGCGACGTCCACGACATCGGCAAGTCGCTCGTCAACACGATCCTGACCAACAACGGCTACACCGTGATCGACCTCGGCAAGCAGGTCCCCGTCGACACGATCATCGAGGCCGCGGTCGAGAACGACGCCGACGCGATCGGCCTCTCGGCGCTGCTCGTCTCGACCTCGAAGCAGATGCCGATCTGCGTCCAGGAGCTGCACTCGCGCGGGCTCGACTTCCCGGTGCTGGTCGGCGGCGCCGCGATCAACCGCGACTTCGGCCGCCGCATCCTCTACCCGGGTGGCCGGACCTCCGACGACATCTACGACCCCGGCGTCTTCTACTGCAAGGACGCCTTCCAGGGGCTCGACACGATGGACGCGCTGATTGACGGCGACGCCCGCGCCGCGCTGGTCGAGCGGATCCGCGGCGAGGCCAAGGAGCTGCGCGAGAAGCCGGTCGTCGTCGACGACTCGCCGCCGGTCACCGACGCCAGCGTGCGCTCCAAGACGCGCACCGACACGCCGATCCCCGCGCCGCCGTTCTGGGGCGCGCGCGAGGTCGACATCCCATTCGATGAGGTCTTCCCGTACCTCGACCGCCACGTGCTGTTCAAGCTGCACTGGGGCGGGCGCGGCAAGAAGGGCGAGGAGTGGCGCCAGATCGTCGAGGGCCACGACGGCGAGGAGGGCTTCCGGCCGAAGCTCGAGCGGATGTGGCAGGAGCAGGACTACCTCGAGCCGAAGGCGCGCATCGGCTACTTCCCCTGCAACAGCGACGGCAACGACCTCGTGATCTTCGACCCCGAAGACCACGACCGCGAGATCGAGCGGCTGACCTTCCCGCGCCAGCCGAAGCATGACCGCATCTGCCTCGCCGACTTCTACCGGCCGCTCGACTCCGGCGAGCGTGACGTCGTCGCGCTCCAGGGCGTAACCGTCGGGCCGAAGTCGACCGAGCGGATGGCCGAGCTCGAGGCCGCCGGCGAGTTTGCTGAGCAGCTGTTCGTCCACGGTCTCGCCGTCCAGTCGGCAGAGGGCCTCGCCGAGTGGTCGCACGCCCAGGCGCGCTCCGCCCTCGACATCGACCCCGACCAGGGCCGCCGCTACTCCTGGGGCTACCCCGCCTGCCCGGACCAGTCCGAGCACGAGAAGGTCTGGCGCCTACTCGACCTCAACGAGATCGGCATGTACCTCTCCGACGGCTTCGCCGTGATGCCCGAGCAGTCGACCGTGGCGATCGTCGCCCACCACCCACAGTCGGTCTACTTCGGCATGAAGTCAGGCTTCATCCCCAAGGACAAGGCCCCTGACGAGCTGATCGCCGGCACCGACCGCGGCGGCGAGCTCCCGCCTGAGGACGAGGCCCGTGACGGAGCCGTCGAGGCCGAGGCCGTCGACCGCGCTCCTGACGAGACGCCTGCCTAGATCCGCTAGGGATCAGCCGCGCTCCCCGCGGGTCCTGTCTCCGATTTTGGTTCACGTGCTCGCAAGCTGCGCGCGCGAACGCAAAATGCGTCGCCACCCGCGGCGGCATTACGTCGGTTCCCTTACCACGCCCTAGGCGGATCGTCTGAGCAGCGGCCTCAAGGTACGAGCGAATCGTTAGTCGCGAGGGATCTGCAGCAGCGCGTAGATCTTGGTAATCGACTCGTTGACCGTTCGATCTATGCGCTCGCGGAACTCCTCAGAGGTGCTCAGCAACTCTCTGGTCTGTTCGATTAGAGCATCGAGTTCGGGCTGCC
The DNA here is from genome assembly GCA_044867325.1 of Thermoleophilaceae bacterium. Lineage (GTDB taxonomy): Bacteria > Actinomycetota > Thermoleophilia > Solirubrobacterales > Thermoleophilaceae > JAAYBF01. Next base: position 1,763 of record JBIOUS010000017.1, read on the forward strand.
GCCCCTCTTCAGTGTCTTGAGCCGTCGCCATCTCAACCTGCATATTAGCTGTCCTTCTCGTTGTCGACAACGACGACCCCTTCGGCTAGGGCTTGCAGGAGCGTCTCGAGTTCCGAGGTCCTCATCCGCTGTTCGTCGATCGTGCGCTTAAGCATCTTCATCTCTCGACCGACTTGGCCAGCCGTTGTTTCCGAGACCTCGAATGGGCCCGCGCGCTTGAGCCAGTGACCATGTCGTATCCGGACAGCTATCGAGCCTAGGACGAAGAGGGCACAGGCGAGCATGACGACTGCGGCCGTGACGATCAGCAGACGACCGATGAGAAGCATCGCGTCACTGTCGAACAGCAGGTCCAGGACGGTTAGGTCGGCACGAGTCCGCAGGCACTCACGTGGCATTCCCCGAAGCTAGGACAGGCTGTGCGACAGCAGACCGTCTGACAGCGACGGTTGGGTGACGGCGACGCTCAGCTACTCGCCGAGCTTGGTGCGGCCGTCGGTCTTCGGCGGGTCAGGGGCGGCGTCCTTCAGCGCTGGGTAGTCCTCGGCCATGGCGGCTAGGACGAGGCCGGCGGGGACCTCGGCGCCCTCGCGGTTGAAGTGGATGCCGTCGGATTGGCGGCCGAGGACCTTGCGGCCGTTTACGTCGACCTGGTCGGAGTACTCGCCGTTGCCGATGGTGGAGAAGATGTCGACGTAGCGGGCGCCATCGACCGACTCGGCGGCGCGTTCGACGGCGCGGTTCTGGGAGCGGTAGATCTCGTTGTAGGTCTGGTCGCGGGCGGTCGGTGGGGCGACCCAGTAGACGGGGCGCTTTCCGTCGCCGCTGAGCGTCTTCATCACGACGGCGACGCGGCGGGCGAACTCAGTCTCCCACTCCGGTGTTCCGGGGGCGAACAGCTCGCCGTCGACCTCGACGTTGAAGCCGTCGTTGGCGCCGATCAGCATCACGACGGCGTCGGGATCGCGCGCGGACATCTCCTGTTGGGCGTTGAGCTCCCAATTGAAGAAGCCGGGGTTGGTCAGGGCGGTGCCGTTGCGGGCGACCGTCTCGACGTCGAGCAGGTCGTCGGTGTCGAGGTCGGCCATCTTCAGGCCGACGAGGTCGGCCTCCGAGTCGCCGGTCACGAGCAGGTCGAGCGGTTGGCCCGGCGTCGGCTGGCGCCAGACGGGCTTCGCCTCGCGCTTCGCCTTCTTCTTCAGGATCGCTGCCGAGCCGGTCTCGAGCTCGGTGCCCGAGGCCGTCTTGCTCTCCTGGCCGAAGGCGGCGTCGAAGCCCTTGCGCGGCTCGTTGAGCTGGAGGAAGCCGGTCACGTCGGCCAGCGGCCGAGCTACCGACAGCGTGATGTCGCGTGTCGTGCCGAGCTTCATGCCCTCGCCGGCGCGGACCATCGCGTCGGCGTTGAAGATCGCGGCGGTGAGCAGGGCCACCAGCACCACGAGGAAGACCCGCCCCGCGGGCATCGTCAAGGACGGGTCACCCGGGTCGCCGATCCCCGGGTGCGAGGGGTCGTGGACGTTCGGCTGACCGCCGATCGGCTCGTGGTCGGAGAGCTGCTCGCGGCGGTGCTCGCGCTCGGCGTCGTGTCTCTGTCGTCGGCGGTCGTCCATGTCAGAACTGGAAGTAGATGAACGGGGCTACGCCCTGCTGCCCGACAGCCGCGTCGGAGATCACGATCAGCGCGCCGAGCGCCACGCCCTGCATTACGGCCGGTCGCAGCACGAACCACTGCTCGGCGCGCTGCCAGAAGTCACGCGGCACCGCTTGGATGGCGACCGCGCCGACCGTCAGCGCTACCAGCACGGGCGTAACCAGCGGGGACGGTCCGCCCGCGCCGATCTGCCCGAGCACCCCGAAGGCGGTGCTGAGGTCCGGGGCGCGGAAGAACACCCACGCCAGGCAGACGATGTTGAAGGTGATCACCCAGGCCAGCCAGCGCGGCAGGTGGACGCGCGGGTAGCGCTCGCCCAGCCAGCGCTCGCCCGCCAGCGCGCTGCCGTGGATGCCGCCCCAGATCAGGAACGTCCAGGCGGCGCCGTGCCAGAGCCCGCCGAGCAGCATCGTCAGCATCAGGTTGATGTACGTGCGGCGTGTTCCGCGCCGGTTGCCGCCGAGCGGGATGTAGAGGTAGTCGCGCAGCCAGCGCGACAGCGTCATGTGCCAGCCGTGCCAGAACAGGCGCAGGCTGGTCGCGAGGTAGGGGCGGTCGAAGTTCTGCGGCAGCCGGAAGCCGAGCAGCAGTGCGAGCCCGATCGCCATGTCGGTGTAGCCGGAGAAGTCGCAGTAGATCTGGGCGGCGAAGCCGTAGATCGCGAGCAGCGTCTCGAGCCCGGAATGCGCGCTCGGGTCCGAGAAGACCGGGTCGACGATCCGCCGCGCCAACTCGTCGGCGACGACCGTCTTCTTGAGCAGGCCGCCGGCGATCAGGAAGATCCCCGGCCCGGCGAGCACCTTGCGCGGGTCGCGCGGGGTCTTGAGCTGCGGCACGAACTCGGCGACGCGGACGATCGGCCCCGCGACGATGTGCGGGAAGAACGCCTGCAAGATGGCGAAATCCATCAGCGCGACCGGCTTCTGGTCGCCGCGGTAGACGTCGACGACATACGAGATCGACTGGAACGTGAAGAACGAGATCCCGATCGGCAGCACGATCTGCAGGACCGGCAGTCCGCCGAGGCCGATCCCGCTGAGCGCGTCGTCGACCGAGCCGACGAAGAAGCCGAGGTACTTGAAGGTGCCCAACAGCGCCAGGTTGAGCACCACCGCGACGGTGACCCACTGCTTGCGCGTGACCTGACCGTCCGCACGCGCGACGGCATTCGCCAGCAGCGTGTTGACGACCGTCGAGCCGATCAGCAACAGCACCCAGCGCCAGTCGAGCCAGCCGTAGAAGACCCAGGACGCGACCAGGATGAACGGCCGCCACGCGCGCGGGTGCGGCATCAGCAGCCAGGACAGGAACAGGACGACCGTGAAGAAGGTCGCGAACTCGATTGTTGGGAATGTCACGTTGGAGAGATCGCCTCGGACAGGCGTGAGAAGGCCGTCTTCTAAATCTTCGCCATCTGGATAAAGACCCCTGGCGAGGGCGATCTTAGGTTGATGAAGTCCGATTCCCCCGATCCGGCGGCGTTGTGCGCCGCCGGCCCAAGGAGAGCCTCACACGATGAGATCAAGTTTCCTGAGGACCGGCGCGCTGGCCGTATTGGTGGCCGCGCTCGCGTCCCTTCTCTTGCCAGGGGCGGCGTTCGCCCAGGCCGACGTGTTGGAGCAGGTGGAGGCGAAAGCCGCCGAGCTCGACATGGTCTGGGTCGCCGTCGCGACCGTTCTGGTCTTCCTCATGCAGGCCGGCTTCATGTTCCTCGAGATCGGTTTCTCGCGGCAGAAGAACGCTGGCACCGGCGTGGCGAAGATCTTCATCAACCTCGCGGTCGTCACGATCGCCTGGTGGGCGATCGGCTTCGGCATCAACGGCGGTGGCAACGACTACTTCGGTAACGATGGCTTCTTCTTCCACTTCGGTCAGACGATCGGCAGCGGAGCAGAGGCGACGGTCGTCGCGGCGTCGGACACGATGCTGATGCTGTTCGGATTGGCCTTCGCGGCCGTGTCGCTGGCAATCGTGTGGGGCACCACGCTCGAGCGGATCAAGTTCGGCGCGTACGTGATCTACGCGATCGTCTTCGGTGCGCTGATCTACCCGCTGATCGCGCATGCGGTCTGGGGCGGTGGCCTGCTGTCCGACGTCGGCGGCAAGCCGGTGATGGACTTCGCCGGATCCTCGGTCGTCCACCTCACCGGCGCGACCGGCGCCTTGGCGGCGCTGCTGCTGCTCGGTGCGCGTAAGGGCAAGTACGGCGCCGATGGCAAGCCGCGTGTGATCCCAGGTCACTCGATGCCGCTCGTCGGTCTCGGCGTGGTCATCCTGTGGATCGGCTGGTTCGGCTTCAACGGTGGCTCGACGTTCGAGAGCGCCGGGTCGTTCTTCGGTGAGGTCATGCTGAACACCCAGCTCGCCGCGGCAGCTGGTGTGATCGGCGCTAGCGCGATCATCTACATGAAGACCAAGTCGCTCGACGTCGGCATGGCCGGCAACGGTGCGATCGCCGGTCTCGTCGGCATCACGGCGCCTTGTGGCTTCGTGGAGTACTGGGCGGCCCCGGTCATCGGCCTGATCGCCGGTGTGATCGTCGTCTACGGCGTGCTCGCGTTCGACAAGAAGCTGGACGACCCGGTCGGTGCACTGTCCGCACACGGCTTGGCCGGCATCTGGGGCACGCTCGCGGTCGGCATCTTCGCTTCCGAGCGACTGATCGTCGACGGCGCCGGTCCCGGTGTCTGGTACGCGCTGTTCGGCGATGCCAGCGCCAGCGCGGCGTTCGGTCAGCTCGGCGTTCAGGCGCTGGCCGTCGTCCTAACGTTCGTGGTGGTGTTCGTCCTCTCCTACGTGACCTTCGCGCTGATCAAGGCGACGATCGGTCTGCGCGTCTCCGACGAGGAGGAGGAGGCAGGGCTCGACATCTCCTCGCACGGGATGTATGGCTACCCCGAGCAGTTCATCCCGCAGCCGGAGTATTCGACCGGCATGCCGGGCGGTGTTGGCCTGGGAACGCCTGTGGCGGCCCCAGCCACTCCGATGACCGCGTCTACCGAGTCACGATAGGAGGCTGGCAGACATGAAGAAGATCGAGGCGTTCATACGCCATGAGGCCTTCGAGCCGATCCGCATGGAGCTGCTCGAGAAGGGCTTCCCAAGCCTCTCCATCGCGGAGTACAAGGGCTCGGGCAGGCAGAAGGGCATCACGGAGCACTACCGCGGCTCCGAGATGACCATCCACCTCCGCCCGAAGCTCAAGCTCGAGATCGTGGTCGAGGGCAAAGACGTGGGCGTGGTGACGGAGGTGATCCTGAAGCACGCCCGCACGGGTCAGGTCGGCGACGGCAAGATCTTCGTGATCCCGGTGGAGGAGGCAATTCGCATCCGCACCGGCGAGGACGGGGATCCGGTGTTGCAGGTCCACGGCTCGGAGGAGATCCCGGCGGGGGCCTAGCTCCCTCTCCCACCCTACGCCGGGGCTTCGCCACAACGGCGGGCGCGCACGGGGGCGCGCCCGCCGGGCGAAGCCGCGGCACTTCGCGGGTTAGAGTCCGCACTACAACCCCCGTAGGAGGCCCCGAACTCACATGGCAAGGATTCGCCAGCAGAACGTAACCGCCGCTCAGTGGAGCCCCAACGGGGCCGCACTCGGAGCGGTCGACCTATCTCAGCCCGGCAACAACCCGTTCGGAGAGAACGTCTTCTCCGTCCCGGTCCAGCGCCAGCGGCTGCCGAAGGACGTCTTCAAGCGCCTGCAGCGCACGCTCGACAAGGGCGAGGCGATCGACTCGTCGCTCGCCGACTCCGTCGCAGCGGCGATGAAGGACTGGGCGCTCGAGCGTGGTGCGACGCACTACACGCACATGTTCCAGCCGCTGACCGGCCTGACGGCCGAGAAGCACGACTCGTTCTTCAACCCGGCCAGCGAGGGCACCGCTCTCGCCGAGTTCTCGGGCAAGGAGCTGATCCAGGGCGAGCCCGACGCTTCGTCGTTCCCGACCGGCGGCATCCGCGCCACCTTCGAGGCGCGCGGCTACACCGCATGGGACCCGACCAGCCCGGCGTTCATTCTCGAGAACCCGAACGGCGCACTGCTCTGCATTCCGACGGCGTTCGCGTCGTGGACCGGCGAGGCGCTCGACGGCAAGATCCCGCTGCTGCGTTCGATGGACGCGTTGTCGCGTTCGGCGGTGCGTGCGCTCGGACTGCTCGGCGACAAGTCGACCGAGCGGGTCTTCACGACTGTCGGCCCGGAGCAGGAGTACTTCCTGATCGACGAGCAGTACTACTTCGAGCGTCCTGACCTGATCAACACCGATCGCACGCTGTTCGGCGCCCAGCCGCCGAAGGGCCACGAGCTCGACGACCACTACTTCGGCTCGATCCCGGAGCGCGTGCTCGCGTTCATGATGGACTCGGAGCTCGAGCTCGCCAAGCTCGGCGTGCCGATCAAGACGCGTCACAACGAGGTCGCGCCCGGTCAGTACGAGATCGCTCCGATGTTCGAGAACTCGAACGTCGGCTCCGACCACCAGCAGCTGACGATGCAGATCCTGCCGAAGGTCGCGCGCAAGTACGGCCTTGTCTGCCTGCTGCACGAGAAGCCGTTCGCGGGTGTCAACGGCTCGGGCAAGCACAACAACTGGTCGATGGGCACCGACGGCGGGTCGAACCTGCTCGACCCGGGCGACACGCCGGCCGACAACATCAACTTCCTGTTCTTCTGCGCGGCGGTCATCCAGGCCGTCAACAGGCACCAGGGACTGTTGCGGGCGTCGGTCGCGAACATCGGCCAGGACCACCGCCTCGGCGCCAACGAGGCGCCGCCGGCGATCATCTCGATCTTCCTCGGCGCTGAGCTGGAGAAGGTCTTCGAGGCGATCTCGTCGGGCGAGGGCGACCCGCACACGCCCGGTTCGTTCCTTGGCCTCGGAACCCCGGTGCTGCCGGCATTGCCGATGGACGGCGGCGATCGCAACCGGACCTCGCCGTTCGCCTTCACCGGCAACAAGTTCGAGTTCCGGGCGCTCGGGTCGAGCATGTCGCTCGCCTTCCCGAACACCGTCCTGAACACGATCGCCGCCGAGTCGATCGACGAGCTGGCGGACTCCCTGCAGTCGAAGCTCGACGGCGGGTCGGACCTCGCCGAGGCGGTCACGGCGGTCGTCAAGGACGCCTACGACGCCAACAAGCAGGTCTGCTTCGGTGGCGACAACTACTCCGACGAGTGGCACGCCGAGGCCGAGCAGCGCGGGTTGAAGAACCTGCGCACGACGCCCGACGCGCTGCCCGAGGTGCTCGCCGACGACACCGTGGCGGCGTTCGAGAAGTACGACGTGCTGTCGAAGCGCGAGCTCGAGTCGCGCTTCGAGGTCTGGACCGAGCAGTACGTCACGCGCGCCAACATCGAGTCGGAGACCACCGAGTCGATGGCCCGCACCCTGATCCTGCCGGCCGCGCTGCGCCATCTCGCGATGGTCTCGGCGTCCGGCGTCGACTCGCTCGCGCCCGAGGTGCGGACGCTCGTCGACGACCTCGTCGCGGCACTCGGAGAGTTGGCGACGGCCAATCTCTACCCCGACGGGGTAGAGGGCCTGGACCTCGCGGTCTACGCCCGCGACAGCCAGCTCGCCGCGATGGCCAACGTCCGCCAGGTCGCGGACAAGCTCGAGAAGGTCATCGCCGACGACCTCTGGCCCCTCCCCAAGTACGCCGAGATGCTGTTCATCAAGTAGCCGGCGGCTGCACCACATTCAGAAACGAAAGCCCCGCCTCGGCGGGGCTTTCGTCGTTCTAGGGCTGGGCGTGGCTGCCCGCGGGTCCTATCTCCGATTTTGGTTCACGTGCTCGTACCTGCGCGCGCGAACGCAAAATGCGTCGCCACCCGCGGCGGCGCAGCGTCGGTTCCCGTACCACGCCCTCGGCCGATCGCCTGGGCAGCGGCCTCGAAGGTCGAACGGCGATAGGGTCGCGGCCGTACTGGCGGGCTGACGGGAGGGGCGGCGATGAAAGACGAACGCGCAGCGACGATCGAGGCGAAGCTTGAGGCTCCGCTGCTGTTCTTCGCGCTGTTGACGATCCCGGTGATCCTCCTGGAGCAGTCTTCTCTAGGCGAGCCGTACGACTCGATCGCCTATGTCCTGAACTGGTCGATCTGGCTGGCCTTCGTTGCTGAGGTGGCGATCATGTTGTCGGTCGTCGAGAACCGCTGGGAGTGGGTGCGAACTCACCCGCTCGACATCGCGATCGTCGTTTTGACGCCGCCGTTTCTACCCCCGGCTTTGCAGGCGACGCGGGTATTCCGGTTGCTTCGCCTGCTGCGGCTCTTGAAGGCCGGAGTACTGGCCCGCCGGTTGCTTACGGCCGAGGGAGTGAAGGACGCTGCGATTCTCGCGCTGCTGACGATTCTGGCGGGGGGCGCGGCCTTCGCGGCAATCGAGAAGGACCAGGGTCTCAGCGCCTGGGACGGCGTCTGGTGGGCGATAACGACGGTCACGACGGTTGGCTATGGCGACATCAAGCCAGCCACTACCGCCGGGCCGCGCCATTGCCGTCGGCGTGATGATGGTCGGGATCGGCTTCGTCGCGATCCTCACCGCTGCTGCAGCAGAGCGCTTCATGCGGCCCCAGCGTGAGGAGGAGCGGCACATGCGCGAGCAACTCGACGAGGTCATCGCACGGCTCGATCGCATCGAGCGATCCAACGGGCGCGAGTCCGTTCCCGCTGCGATTGACTAGCTCGTTCCGACCTTCGAGGCCGTTGCGCTCCCAACCCCGCTCCATCCCGTTGTACGGGGACCGACGTCGTGCCGCCGCGGGTGGCGACGCATTTTGCGTTCGCGCGCGCAGGAACGAGCACGTGAACCAAAATCGGAGACAGGACCCGCGGGGGACGCGGCCGATCCCTAGCCGGACGTCCGCCAGCGCGATACTTGAGCAATGCGCCACGGCCTCTGCGACAGCTGCCGCCACCAGCGCGTCGTGCGCAACACGCGTGGGAGCGTGTTCAGCCTCTGTGAGCGGTCGAAGACCGATCCGCGCTATCCGAAGTACCCGCGCGTGCCGGTGCTGGAGTGCCCGGGCTTCGAGCCACGGGACGACGGCGAAGGGGAGGAGCCTAGGGCTGCTCGACGATGACCGTGCGGCCATCGGGGCCGATACGGCTGACCGGCGCCTTCGCGCTGATCGTGCCCTTGAAGGAGCCCTGCGGCTGGGCGTCGCCGGGGCCAACCGCCTTGGCCTTGCCGCCGAGCCCTGCGGCAACTGCATAGCTCAGCTCGAAGGGACCCGGCTTGACCGCGGTCAAGCGCCAACGGAAGGTCTTCTTGGCGCCAGGCGCCAGCTTGCCGAGCGTCCAGGTGTCGACCAGCGCCGTCTGGCCGCCCTCGGGCGCCGCCAGCTTGACGTCTTGGTAGCCGCCGATCTCCGCCGTGTCGCCGTCGATCACGAACACGGGGTGGTTGGGGTCCTGGAGGTTGGGGTTAGCGCTTCTGGTCTCGAGCCCCTTGAGCGTGACGGCGACGTTGGGGATCGTCTCCTCGGCGTCGTTGCGCACGGTGATCGTGAGGTTCGACTCCTCGGCGAGCCGCTGATTCACGGGGAACTTCGCGTCGACGACGGTCACGTCGTAGGAAGCGTCGGTCTCGTTGGCGTCCTGACGCTCGCCACCACCACAGCCGATAGCGACGGCGGCCAGCAGGCCGCACATGCCGACCAGCACCGCATGGCCTCTCCTCAGCATCAAAGCGAGCGCAACATAGCACGGGGCTTAGCTCTCCTGACGCAGTTGGTTCCCTATTGGCACCCCCCGATTGCATGGCGTAGTGTTCCGTGTCGACAGGGGTTTGCCGCGCATGAGGCGCGGGAACTCCGACACCGAGGGAGCACTTAGTGGTTCGAGCCGCAGCCGACAGGGCTTTCCTGCCCACCAAGAACTTGCTGGAGCAGGTCGGGGACATGATGATCCTGACCGGGAAGACGCTCCTGTCGGCGATGCGGCCTCCGTATCCCTACGGAACCGAGTTCGTCCAGCAGTTCCTCTTCATGCTGCGGCTCTGCTGGCTGCCGCTGCTGATCTCGACCGTCGCCTTCGGCTACGGCGCGCCGGGCTTGCAAGCCGGCAACGCGCTCGTCATCTTCGGCGCCGTCGACCGGCTAGGCGGCTTCTTCGTGCTTGCCTCGATCCGCGAGTTCGCGCCGTTCGTGACGGCGATCATCCTCGCCGGCGTCGGCGGGACCGCGATCACGGCCGATCTCGGCGCGCGCAAGATCCGTGAGGAGTTGGATGCGCTCCAGGTGCTCGGCGTCGACCCGATCAAGAACCTCGTCGTGCCGCGCTTCCTCTCGCTGATGATCGTCACCGGGCTGTTCAACATCTTCGCGATGATCTTCGGCATCTTCGGCGGCGTGCTGGCGACGCTGACCTTCGACGCGCCGCTCGGCCCGTTCTTCGCGACGCTGCTCACCAACGCGACGACAACCGACCTCTGGGGCTCCGTGCTCAAGACGACCCTTTTCGGCGCGATCATCGCCATCGTCTCCTGTTACAAGGGGATGACTGCGTCCGGAGGCGCCGAGGGAGTCGGGAAGGCGGTCAACCAGGGAGTCGTGGTCGAGTTCCTGGGCATCTTCGCCTTCAACTACGTCTTCACCCAAACCCTGCTGGCGACCCATCCTGAGATCTCGGTGATCAAGTAATGGGCTCCTCGTGGCTAGACGTCCCGCGCGACTGGATGGCGTCGCTCGGCGATATCGCGAAGTTCTCCTGGCGCGTGATGGCCGAGGTCTTCCAGGGTCGCGCGCTGCACTTCTTCGGCGAGACGCTGCGCCAGGCGGGCATCTTGATCCTCGGCTCGGCGATCGTGATCTGGGGGATGGCGTTCATCCTCGGGTTGACCTGCGGCATCGAGGCCGCCTACTTCAACCGCGCACTCGGCGCGCCGGCCTACGCGGGCTTCTTCGGCGCATGGTGCGAGCTACGCGAGGTCCTGCCATACGCCTTCGGCTACATGATGTCGGCGAAGGTCGGCACCGGGCTGGTCGCCGAGATCGGTGCCATGCGGATCTCCGACGAGATCGACGCGCTCGAGGTGATGGGCATCAGCTCGCTGACCTTCCTCTGCTCGACGCGCCTGCTGGCCGCCTGGATGGTGCTCCCGTTCATGTACATCGCGGCCGTCGGCGCCGGCTTCTTCGCCAGCTACCTGGCCGTGGTCGAGCAGATAGGCGAGGTTTCGTCGGGCGGCTATTTCTTGATCTTTTGGATGTTCCAAAACCCTCCCGATCTGCTCTACAGCACGATCAAGGGGATGGCGATGGCGACCGTGATCGTGCTCGTCGGCTGCTACTACGGCTACACCGCGGGCGGCGGACCGGTCGGTGTCGGCACGGCAACGGCGAAGTCGATGGTGCTCAACACCGTGCTCGTGCACGTCGTGGGCATGCTCGGCACGCAGGTATTCTGGGGTACCAACCCGCGAGCGCCGATCGGCGGATGACGGGCCGAGGAGGAGTTGCAGATGTCTGACGATCAGCGCGACGACGAGTACATCGACGGGGTCGAGGCCGAGACGGGTGCCGATCCGGTTCCTGCGCCGGCGGCCGACGGACGCTCTGACGACGCCGTGGCGCAGGAGGCAGCCGGCCGCTCGCCGATGACGAGCGAGCCTGCCGACCAGATCCCCGCGAACATCATGGATCAGACGCGTGAGGGCGAGCACCCCTACCAGTGGCACGAGGGCGTCAACCGCGAGCACGGCTCGACCGATGCCGTCGAGTTCATCGACGTCAAGAAGTCGTTCGGCCGCAACACCGTTCTCAACGGTCTCAACTTCGGCATTCCCGAGGGCCAGATCTCGATGATCATCGGTCCGTCAGGCACCGGCAAGTCGGTCTGCATCAAGCACATGGTCGGCCTGCTCTATCCGGATGAGGGCGATGTCCTCGTCCACGGCGAGTCGGTGCCGAACATGGCCGATGACGACCTGTTCGAGATGCGCAAGAAGTTCGGCGTCCTGTTTCAGGACGGCGCTCTGTTCGGCTCGATGAACGTCTTTGACAACGTCGCCTTCCCGCTGCGTCAGCACACCGACAAGGGTGAGGAGGAGATCGCCGAGATCTGCAATCGGCGGTTGCGCGAGGTTGGTCTCGCCGGTGCGCTGGACAAGATGCCGAACGAGCTCTCGGGCGGCATGCGCAAGCGCGCCGGGTTCGCCCGTGCGCTCGTGCTCGACCCGCAGATCGTGCTCTTCGACGAGCCGGACTCCGGCCTCGATCCGGTCCGTACGGCGCTGCTCTGCGAGCTGATCCAAGAGGTCCACGCCGAGAACGGCGGCGCCTACGTCGTGATCACCCACGACATCATGAGCGCGCGTCGCGTCGCCGACTACCTCGCGGTCCTCTGGAAGGGCCGCATCGTCGAGTCTGGTCCGGCCAGCGAGCTGTTCAACTCGCCGAACCAGTTCGTCCGCCAGTTCCTCTCCGGTGAGGCTCGCGGACCGTTGGGAATGGAGTAATCCTCGCGCCCCGGAGGGGCGCTCATAGCTTTGCCTCAGCGAGTGCGAACTGGCGCATACGGGTAAGGGAACGTTCATACTGCCCATTGCGGGCGGTGCCGATCTTTCCGGGACCGTTATTTGACTAGCGAGGGAGCGAAGCTCACCCCAGCAACCGATTCCGCAGATCGCGGGATTGGTCCAGCGCGCTTCATCGCACTTGCCGCTCTGATCGGAGCAGCTGTCCTGATCGTGTTGTTGATGTTCGGCGGCGGTGGCGGCTACCGGGTGACGGCCGTCTTCGACAACGCCGGCCAGCTTGTCAAGGGCAATCAGGTGCGCGTCGGTGGCCGGCCGATCGGCACGATCGAGAAGATCGGCCTCAACAGCAGCTCGCAGGCAGTCGTCGAATTGAAGGTCGACGATGAGCTCGTCCCGCTGCATCAGGGAACGACGGCGACGATTCGGGCCCCATCGTTGTCGGGGATCGCCAACCGCTTCGTCGCGTTGCAGCCGGGTCCGAACAACGCCGCCGAGATCCCGGACGGTGGACGGATCGGCGTCGACGAGACGACCGCGCCGGTCGATCTCGACGATCTCTTCAACACCTTCGACCCGAAGACCCGGCGTGGTCTGCAACAGCTGATCGCGGGGCAGGCGACCTACTACGGCGGTCGCGCGAAGCAGGCCAACGAGGCGTTGCGCTACCTCAGCCCGGCGCTCAGCGCGACCTCCCGCCTGACACGTGAGCTGGTCTACGACGATGGTGTCTTCGACCGCTTCCTGGTCGACACGTCACGGATCATGCGCGCCGTCGCGCAACGGCGTGGCGATCTGGCGAGCCTGGTCGGCAACGCGAACACGACGGCGGCCGCAATCGGCGACGAGAACTCGTCGCTGTCGAGCGCACTTGCGGTGCTGCCGGGCACGTTGCGCAAGGCCAATACGACGTTCGTGAACCTGCGCTCGACGCTCGACGACCTCGATCCGCTGGTTGCGGCGAGCAAGCCGGCGACCGTCGAGTTGGCGCCGTTCCTGCGCAAGGTACGTCCGTTGGTCGCCGATGCCGAGCCGACGATCCGCGATCTGCGCATCCTGATCAGCAAGCCCGGACCGAACAACGACCTGATCAACCTGACGGCCAAGTTGCCGCGGCTCGCGCAGCTCACCGGCACGGTCTTCCCGCGGGCGATCCGGACGATGAATCGCTCCGGCAACTTCGTCGACACGCTGCGCCAGTACACACCCGACCTCGCTGGCTGGTTCACGAAGTTCGGGCAGTCGGCGGCCGCCTACGACGCCAACGGCCACTACGCCCGCATCCAGCCGATCTTCAGCCCGTTCAGCGTCAATGACGTCACCGGCCTGCTGACGCCGGTGACTCCGGCGAACCGGCTCGACGGCTTCGAGAAGCTGCAGTTCCGTCGTTGTCCCGGCGGCGCGATGCAGCCGCCCCCGGACGGCTCGGCGCCCGTCGCCGCTCCGGGCTGCGATCCCTCGACGACGCCTCCGGGCGGCTGATGCGGCGGATCGTCACAGCCCTGCTGCTGACGGCGCTCGTGCTGGTCGCGCTGGTGTTCGCGGCCGCGGGCGGCGACGACGACGGCTACCAAGTGCGAGCGATCTTCGACAACGTCTCCTCGGCGGTTCCCGGGGAGGAGGTCAAGGTCGCGGGCGCGCCGGTCGGGACGATCGAGTCGCTCGACGTGACGGACGACAACAAGGCCGTCGCCGTCCTGGCGATCGAGGAGGAGGGGTTCACGCCGTTCCACGAGGACGCGCGCTGCACGATCCGCCCGCAGTCGCTGATCGGCGAGAAGTACGTCGAGTGCGATCCGGGCGACTCCAGCTCGCCGGAGCTGCAGGAAATCGAGCAGGGGGAGGGCGAGGGGCAACATCTGCTGCCGCTTTCGCACACGAGCTCCCCGGTCGATCTCGACCTGATCAACGACATCATGCGGCTGCCGTTCCGTGAGCGGTTGACGATCCTGCTCGATGAGCTCGGCGCTGGGCTCGCGGGGCGCGGTGAGGACCTCAACGTGCTGATCCGCCGGGCCAACCCCGCGTTGCGCGAGACCGATCGTGTGCTGGCGATCCTGGCTCGCCAGAACCGTGTGCTGGCCAACCTCGCAAGCGACTCCGATACCGCGCTGGCGCCGCTGGCGCGCGAGAAGGAGCGGGTGTCCGGGTTCATCCGCAACGCCAACTCGACCGGGCAGGCGACTGCCGAGCGCAGCGCCGACATCGAGCTTGGCATCCAACGGCTGCCCAGCTTCCTACGCCAGCTGCGTCCGCTGATGGCCGACCTCGAGGGATTCACCGACCAGGGAACCCCGGTCGCACGCGATCTGCGAATCGCCGGGCCCGACCTGTCGCGGCTGATCGAGCAGATCGGCCCGTTCTCGAGCGCGGCGACGCCGTCGCTGGTCAGCCTCGGCAAGGCGGCGCTGACCGGCCGTCCGGCGCTGATCGAGACCCGTCCGCTGATCCAGGACCTCGGCGACTTCGCCCGCCAGGCCAAGCCGCTCTCGACGAACCTCGACAAGTTCACCGCCTCGTTCGACAAGACCGGTGGGATCGAGCGGCTGGCCGACTATCTGTTCTTCCAGACGCTCGCGATCAACGGCTTCGACGGCATCGGTCACTACCTGCGCGCCGGGCTCAGCGTCAACCTCTGCTCGCTCTACACGGTCCGGCCGGCGGGCGGCTGCAACTCGAACTTCACCCAGACGCAGGCGACGAGCACGTCGAACGACGATCTAGCCCCGGCACTCGCCGAGCTGGCGAAGCTGGGGGCCAAGAGCGACGACGACTCCACCACCGGCAGCGTGCCGCCGGGCGGCGATCCGGCAGCACAGACGCTGGCGGAGCAGATCGCCGAGGGCAAGCAGAACGTCGACCGGATCCGTGAGGGCGCCGGTGGCCCGTCGCCCGGGCTCGACGGGGTCGCCGACCCGCTGCTCGATTACCTGCTGGGGGACGGCCGATGAACGACCGCCGCCGTCAGGGCCTCGCCGCCAACCCCGTGCTCGTCGGCTCGGTGACGCTGCTCGTCGTGCTGGTCGCGATCTTCCTCTCCTACAACGCGAACTCGGGCCTGCCCTTCGTACCGACCTACAAGCTGGGTGCGCGGCTGCCGAACGCCGCCAATCTGGTGCCCGGAAACGAGGTGCGAATCGGCGGCGCGCGCGTCGGAGCCGTCACCGACGTGACTGCCGTCCACGACGACGGTGGCAAGGGCGTGGCGCAAATCGAGATGAAGCTCGACAACGACCTCGACCCGCTGCCGATCGACTCGACGTTCGTCGTGCGGCCGGTCTCGGCGCTCGGCCTCAAGTACGTCGCGCTTACGCCCGGCAGCTCGCGCGCCGGCTATGACGAGGGCGCCACGGTGCCGGTCAGTCAGGCGACGCCGACGCCAGTCGAGCTCGACGAGCTCTTCAACATGTTCGACACGCGCACCCGGCGCGGGATCCAGCTCTCGCTGCAAGGCTTCGGGACGGGATTCGCGGGGCGTGGCCCCGACCTCAACGAGGCGATCGCCAGCCTGCGGCCATTGGTCACCGACATCGAGCCGGTGATGGCGAACCTTGCCGATCCGCGCACGCGGCTCGATCGCTTGTTCCGCGCGCTCGGGGCGACCGCGGCTGAGGTTGCGCCGGTCGCCGAGACCCAGGCGGCGCTGTTCGCGAACCTCGATACGACGTTCGCGGCGCTCGCCAGCGTCGCGCGGCCGTTCATCCAGGAGACGATCTCGGAGTCGCCACGGACATTCGCCGTCGGGACGGCAGAGTTCCCGAAGCAGCGACCGTTCGTCCGCAACTCGACCGCGCTGTTCCGCGAGCTGCGGCCGGGGTTCCGCACGCTGCCGAGCTCCGCGCCGGTGCTTGCCGATGCGCTCGTGATCGGAACGCAGACGCTGCCGAAGACCCCACCGCTGAACCGCCAGCTCGCGAGCGTCTTCGACGCGCTGGCGGAGTTCGCCGACGACCCGCTGGTTCCACTCGGTGTGCGTCGGCTGCGTGACACGACCAAGGTCCTGAAGCCGACGGTCGCCTTCCTGACGCCGGCGCAGACCGTCTGCAACTACCCGACGCTGTGGTTCCGCAACATCTCGAGCCTGCTCTCGGAGGGCGACAGCAACGGCACCTGGCAGCGCTTCATCATCGTCGCGACGCCGGTCGGGCCGAACTCGGAGGGCTTCCCGTCGAACGCGCCGGCGAACGGCCCCGGGGTCGACAACCACCTCCACTCGAACCCCTACCCGAACACCGCGGCCCCCGGCCAGCCGCGCGAGTGCGAGGCCGGCAATGAGGACTACGTCGTCGGCAGGACGACGATCGGCAACGTGTCCGGCAACCAGGGCACCCAGACCAGCGGCCAGAGCGGTCCGTCGCTGTCCTCGACTGGGGGTGACACGCGATGAAGGAGGGTTACCCCTGGAACCGCCATGGCGTCTCCAAGGTCGTCGCCGGTGTGTTGACGACGGCGGTCGTTCTCGCTGGGCTCTTCCTCGCCTTCAATGGCATCCCATTCCGCTCCGGATACGAGCTGAAGGCGGTCTTCGCGGATACAGCCAACGTTGGTCTGCGCTCACCGGTGCGGATTGCTGGCGTCGACGTCGGCAAGGTGACCAAGGTCGAGGCAGCCAGCGAGGACTCCACCGCCACGGTCGTGACGATGGAGCTCGACGACGAGGCGCTGCCGATCCGCTCCGACGCCGAGCTGAAGATCCGGCCGCGGATCTTCCTCGAGGGCAACTTCTTCGTCGATCTCGAGCCCGGAACTCCGGAGGGCGAGCAGCTCGACGAGGGCGACACGATCCCGATCACCCAGACCGCGGCGCCGGTCCAGCTCGACCAGGTGCTCGGTGTGTTGAAGACGGATGCGCGCGAGGACCTGCGAACGCTCGTCCAGGGCTATGGCGAGGCGATCTCCGGCGAGCCGACGGCCGCCGAGGATGCGACCCAGGATCCCGACGTACAGGGTCAGACGGCGGCGGAGGCGGGCAACCAGTCGCTGAAGTACGCGCCGGGCGCGTTGCGCGGGCTGGCCGTGGTCAATCAGGCACTGCTCGGCATTGAGCCTCACGACCTGTCGAAGCTGGTGCGCGGCGGCGCGCGGGTCTCACGTGAGCTCGAGGGCCACGAGGCCGAGCTACAGGACCTGATCGTCAACCTCAACATCACGACTGGAGCGCTCGCCTCCGAGCAGGGCGATCTGCGCGCGACGATCCGTGAGCTGCCGCAGCTGCTCGACGCAGCCAACCCCGCACTCGACAGCCTCAACGCCGCCTTCCCGCCGACACGCGCCTTCGCCCGCGAGATCCTGCCGGGCGTCAACCAGACCGCGGCGACGATCGACGCCGCGTTCCCGTGGGTCCGCCAGACGCGCAAGCTGGTGTCGCCGCCGGAGTTGCAGGGGCTCGTCAAGGTGCTCAAGCCGGCGACCGCCGACCTCGCCGAGGCAGTGGACGGCAGCGTCCAGCTGCTGCCGCAGGTCGACCTCGTCGATCGCTGTCTGCTGAACACGATCCTGCCGACCGGCGACGTCGTGATCCAGGACCCGCCGCTGACCACCGGGGTGGAGAACTACAAGGAGTTCTTCCAAGGACTGGTCGGGCTGTCAGGCGAGTCGCAGAACTTCGACGGCAACGGTCCCTACACGCGCTTCCAGCCCGGCGGCGGAGCCCAGACGGTCTCGACCGGGTCGCTGCCGGGTGTCGGGCCGCTGTTCGGCAACGCCGTCGCCCCGCCGCTCGGCACCCGCCCGGCGCGGCCGTCGCAACGGCCGCCGTACAACCGGACCGCAGTCTGCTCGAAGCAGCAACGGCCGAACCTCAACGACACGCGGCTGGGGGGCGGACCATGATGATCCAGCTGCGCAAGCACGCGCGCTCTTTGGCGGCGCTGGTCTTCCTGATAGTCGTCGGGCTGGCGATCGGCGGCTACATCCTGTCCAACCAACGCTTCTACCTGCCGGCCTGGGTGCCAGTGGTTGGCACGGACTTCTACACCGTCGACGCCGAGCTGCAGACCTCGCAGGCGGTCGTCCCGGGCCAGGGTCAGACGGTCGCGATCGCGGGCGTCGAGGTTGGCGACATCGGCAGCGTGCGGCTCGAGGACGGACGCGCGCTGGTGGAGATGAAGATCAAGCGCGAGCACGCTCCGATCTACGAGGACGCCACGATCTTGCTGCGGCCGAAGACTGGTCTCAAGGACATGTACCTCAGTCTCGATCCAGGTACGCCGGCAGCCGGCGAGATCCCGGAGGGCGGTCGCGTGCCGGTCGACAACACGCTGCCCGACGTCAACCCCGACGAGATCCTCGCGTCACTCGACGGCGATACCCGCGACTACCTGCGCATCCTGCTCAACTCGGGCGCCGAGGCGCTCTCCGGCAACAGCCCGGCGCGCCTGCGCCAGACGTTGAAGCGGTTCGAGCCGACGACGCGTGACACCGAGCGGATCACCAAGCGGCTGATCGTCCGTCGCCGCAACCTCCGACGCGTCGTCCACAACTTCCAGCTGCTGGCCAACGAGCTTGGCGACAAGGACACCCAGCTCGCCGGCTTCGTCGACTCGGCGAACGCCAACTTCGCAGCGATCGCACGTCAGGACACCAGCCTGCGCGCGGCGCTGCGTGAGCTCCCCGGGACGCTCGACCAGACGGCCTCGACGTTGCAGGGCGTCGACGCGCTTGCCGCGAACCTCGGTCCGGCCTTGCAGGAGCTGCGGCCGGGCGCGCGGGCGCTCGGCCCGTCGCTGACCGAGGCGCGACCCTTCCTGCGCACCACGACGCCGGTGATCCGCAACGAGCTGAGGCCGTTCGCGCGCGACGTCCAGCCGACGGTGCGCGACTTGCGCAGCGCGGCCGCCGATCTCGCCGTCGTCACGCCGCGGTTGACCAAGACGGTGCGCGTCGTCAACTCGCTGCTCAACACCATCGCCTACAACCCACCGGGGCGGGAGGAGGGCTACCTCTTCTGGGGCTCGTGGGCCAACCACAACGCCGCGACGCTCTTCGGCACCCAGGACGCCCATGGGCCGATCCGGCGCGGCCTGGTGCTGATCTCCTGCAGCGGCCTTGGGGTGCTCGACCAGATCGGCGCCACGACGCCGTCACTCAACGTCTTGATCCAACTGCTCAACGCGCCGCGGCAGAGCGAGGTCTGTCCCGAGGCGGTGCCGTAAGCCCATGGTCAAGCAAACCTCGAGATACGGCGTGCTCGCGATGGTCGGCTTCACGGCTGCCTGCGTCGGCATCCTGCTCTACCTCTGGCTGACCTTCGGCGGCCCGATCCCGTTGCGCGCCGAGGGCTACCGCTTCCAGGTCGAGTTCTCGGAGGCCGGTCAGCTGACCCAAGAGGCCGACGTGCGGATCTCCGGCGTCAACGTCGGCAAGGTCAAGACGAAGCAGGCAAACCCGCAGACCGGCGTCACCGACGCGACGATCGAGCTGCAGGACGAGTTCGCCCCGATTCCCGTCGATACCAAGGCGATCCTGCGCCAGAAGACGTTGCTCGGTGAGACCTACGTCGAGCTGACCCCGGGCGTTGGCGGCTCGCGGATGCTGGCCGACGGCGGGAAGTTGCCGGCGGGCGCGGTATCGCCGACGGTCGAGCTCGACGAGATCTTCCGCGCCTTCGATCCCGATACGCGGCGTGCGTTCAGCAACTGGATGGACGAGCAGGGGCGGGCGGTCGGCGACCGTGGCGCCGCGCTCAACGCAGCGCTGGCCAATCTGACGCCGTTCGCACAGGACAGCGAGGACGTGATCCGCATCCTCAAGCGTCAAAGCGTCGCGACGCGCTCGCTCGTGCGCGACACCGGCGAGGTCTTCGACGCGCTCAGCGAGCGCCGCGGCCAGCTGCGCGCGCTGATCGGCAACTCGAACCGCGTCTTCGAGACGACCGCCGCGCGCAACCAGGAGCTTGCCGAGACATTCGTCGCGCTACCGACTTTCCTGCGCGAGACGCGCACGACGACGGTCCGCCTGTCGGAGTTCGCCGAGCTGACCGATCCGCTCGTGACTCAGCTGCGGCCAGCGGCGCGCGAGCTGTCGCCGACGCTGATCAGTCTCAAGGGGCTTGCCCCCGATCTCCGCGGTCTGTTCAAGGACCTCAACCCGCTGATCAAGGTCTCGCGCACGGGCCTGCCGGCGCTCGAGCGTTCGCTCAACGACACCAAGCCGCTGCTCGCCAGGCTCGAGCCGTTCCTGCGCAACCTGCAGCCGGTGTTCAGCTATCTCGGGCTCTACAAGCGCGAGATCGCTGCCTTCTTCGCGCTCGATGCCGCCTCGACGCAGGTGACCGACCGTCCGCCCGGCAGCTCGCGACCGCTCCACTACCTGCGCACGACCAATCCGCTCAACCCGGAGAATCTCGCCGCCTACCCGCGCCGCCTGCCGAGCAACCGCTCGAATCCGTACGTCGAGCCGGGAGCCTCCGACCAGCTGCGCGGCGGGCTGCCGGTCTTCGGCCGCTACCTCTGCGAGATCGCCGGACCGGCGAGCTTCCTCGGTCCAGTTGGACCGCTGTTGCCGGCCGAGCTGCGCGGATTGCTGGAGGAGTTCGCCTTCGCCGGCAGCACCACGGGCGCCGTCCCGGCGCCTCCCTGCCGCGAGCAGGCGCCACTTGGCCGTGTCGTCGGGCAGAGCGGTCGCTACCCCAGCCTGCAACCGATACCGGCTCCCTAGCCTAAGCTGAGCCCGTGCCGTCGGGCAAGATCTTCGAGCGGATCGTGGGTGCGGTCGCGCGTCGCCCGCTGGTGCCACTGGTAGCGGTCGCGGTCATCGCGGTCGCTGGCGCCCTCTTGGCGCTGCGCCTGGAGCCGAGCACCGGGACCGATTCGCTCGTCTCGCAAGGGTCCGACACCTTCGAGCAGACAGAGCGCTTCAAGCAGGACTTCGGCGATGACGCGATCGTCGTGCTCGTCGAGGGCGATCTCCAGCGGACGATGCTGACCTCGGATCTGCAGAAGCTGATCCAGCTCGAGGGTTGCCTGTCCGGCAACGTTCCCGCAGAGGGCCTGCGCTCGCTGCCGCAGCCGTGTCGTGAGCTCGCGGCATACAAGCCGGCGAAGGTCGTCCTCGGCCCCGGCACGTTCGTCAACACCTCGGTTCAGGCGATCGGCCAAGGCCTGACCGGTCTGCTCGCGGGAGCCAAGGACGGCGGCCCGGAGGCGGCCGAGAAGGTCAAGCGCCAACTGCTGTCGCTCGCGCTGCGCTACGGCATCACCGACATTCCGTCGGTCGACAGCCCCGGCTTCGTGTCGGCGCTCGTGTTCGGCAACGACGGCAAGACGCCCAAGCCTCAGTTCTCGTACCTCTTCCCGAGCGACGACTCCGCGCTGATCCAGATGCGGCTGCGGCCCGATCTCTCCGACGCCGAGCGCAGCCGAACGGTCGATCTCGTCCGCGAGGCCGTCGCCGAGCCGCAACTCCAGCTGGAGCAGGGCGGCCGCTACGTGGTGACCGGCGTGCCGGTCGTCGTCGACGGGCTCGGCGATGCCGTCCGCGACGCGATCCCCTGGCTGCTTGCGGCGGCGATCCTGATCATGGCGGCGACGCTCGCCGTCGTCTTCCGGACTCGCCTGCGCCTGCTGCCGCTGGCGCTCGCGCTGGCGGCATCGGCGATCACCTTCGGCGTGCTGGCGCTCGTCGGCGGCGACTTGACGATGGCGTCGATCGCCGTGTTGCCGGTGTTGATCGGGCTTGCGGTCGACTACTCGATCCAGTTTCAGGCGCGCTACGACGAGGTGCGCGCGCGGACCGGCGCAGCGCCCGCGGAAGCGGCCCCGGCGGCCGCGGCGGCGGGCGGACCGACGATCGTCAGCGCAGGAATCGCGACGGCGGTCGGCTTCCTGGTGCTGCTGACGTCGCCGGTTCCGATGGTGCGCGGCTTCGGCGGCCTGCTGGTCGTCGGCATCGCGATCGCGCTCGCCTGCGCGCTGCTGGCCGGGTTCGCGGCGCTGGTTCGCTTCGGCACGCCGCGCTCGCGGCCGGATGGGGTGCCGCCGCCACTGCCGCGTCTGCGCGCCGTGTTGGCCGACTTCGGCACCCGAGTCGCGGATTCCGGCCTGGGGAGAGCTGTTGCTCGGCGCTGGCGCGAGCTGCGGCTGTGGACGGTGGAGCGCGGCGAGCGGGCATTGGCCCACTCGATTGCGCGGCCGCGGCGCGTGCTCGCGATCGCGCTCGCACTGGCCGCCGTGGGTTGGGCGGCCGACACCCAGTCGACCGTCGTCTCCGACGTCCGCGAGCTGGTGCCCGGCGACCTCCAGGCGCTTCAGGACATCAACGAGCTCCAGGACAAGACCGGCGTCTCGGGCGAGATCGACGTCACGGTTCGCGCCGATGACGTCACCGACCCGAAGGTGCTCGCCTGGATGTCGGACTTCCAGCAGCGCGTGCTCGACGAGGCGGGCTACCGCAGCGGCGAGCGCTGCACCCAGGACAAGGATCCGCCTGAGCTCTGCCCAGCGCTGTCGCTGCCGGATCTGCTCGCCGCGGTCGGCTCGGGCAACCAGAAACGGGTGAAGGCGCTGCTCGACTCGATCCCGCCGTACCTCTCCCAAGGACTACTGACGGCCGATCGCAAGACGGCCAACCTCGCCTTCGGTATCCGGCTGCAGTCGCTCGAGCGCCAACAGGAGGTCGTCGAGCAGATCGAGAAGCAGCTCGATCCGCCGGACGGCGTAGAGGCGGCCGTCGTCGGGCTGCCGGTGCTTGCCGCCGACGCCAACGACAAGCTCTCGTCGCCGCTGCGGCGGGCGCTGACGCTGATCGCGGCACTGCTCGCCGTCTTCCTGGTCCTGCTCGTCGTACGGCGCAGCTTCCGCGAGGCGGCAATCCCGCTGATCCCAATCGCGCTCGCGACCGGCTGGTCGGGCGGGATCATGTTCGTGCTCGGTTTGCTGCCTGGTCCGTTCGAGGTCGAGCTGAATCCGATGTCTGTGACACTCGGCGCGCTGGTGATCGCGATCTCGACCGAGTTCAGCGTGCTGCTGTCGGCTCGCTATCGCCAGGAGCGCGAAGCCGGTGCTTCGGCGGGGCGCGCGCTCGAGACGACCTATGCCTCGACCGGCGCCGCGGTGATGGCATCGGGCGTCACGGCGATCGCCGGATTTGCGGTGCTGGCGGCCTCGGACATCCGAATGCTGCGTGATTTCGGGATCCTGACGGTCGTGGATCTGACTGTTTCACTACTCGGCGTGATGCTCGTGCTGCCGGCCGCTCTCGTCTGGGCTGCCCGACGGGGTAGCAATGTCTGACGACCGCTTCGGCGACCTCGGGGCGCCCGACCGTCGCAGTGCGGCCGAGCGGCTCGAGGAGCAGGATCGGATCAACCCCGAGCCCGACGACCCGCGCCGGCGGCCGGAGGTCCCGCGGGCGAGCAATCGCTATGCCTGGGTCGTTGGAATTCTGATGCTGATGGCGATCGGGATCTTCGCGGTGACCTCTTCGCTGCCGAACAAGGGTGAGGGGCTGCGCGGTCCGGCGATCGGCTCGCAGCTGCCGGATTTCGCCGCCCCGTCGGCGACCGGCAACGCCGACAACACGGACGACGCGAACGTTCGCCAGCGCCGCGGCGGCAACGACACGGCCGGTTTGGTGCCGGCCTGCGACTTGATCAGCGAGGAGGTCGTCAACGTCTGCGAGCTGCGCCGCAAGCCGCTCGTGCTGACCTTCCTCGTCACCCGTGGCGCCGACTGCGAGCCGCAGGTCGATCGCGTCGAGCGGATGCGCGACGAGTTCCCCCAGGTCGAGTTCGCCGCGGTGGTCAGCGGCGACGAGCGCGACGAGGTCGAGCAGATAGTCACTCGCCGCCGCTGGACGATGCCGGTCGCCGTCGACCACGACGGCGCGGTCGTCAACCTCTACGGCATCGGCGTCTGCCCGACGACCGTCTTCTCGACGCCCGGCGGCATCGTCCGCCGGGTCTCGCTCGGCAACCTGACCGAGGACCAGTTGCGCGCGAGCATCCGCAAGCTGGTCGCGCGCTCTGAGAGCCAGTGATCTGAGGTGGCTGCGCAGGCGATACGGCAAGGCTGGGTCGCCGATGAGCTCGCGTCGGAGTTCCCCGCCCTCGGCGTCTACTGGCTGACCGTCGAAGCACGACCCGGCAAGACGGCCAAGGCGGTCCGCGAGCGGATGCGCGTGCTCGCCGGGCGGATCACCGGCGCCACCGTCGTCCAGTCGCGCCAGGACACGGTGCCGTGGTCGTATCGCGTCCTGTGGCGCCGGCTCGGCGTCGATCCCGACACCGACCGCACACCGGTCGAGGAGCTGATGGTCCAGCGGTTGGAGTACGGCGGCCTGCCGAGCCGCGGCATGCCGGCCGACGCCATGGTCGTGGCGACGCTGGAGACCGGCGTGCCGGTTTTCGTCGCCGACGCGGCAAAGCTGTCCGGTAGTCCTGGGCTGCGGCCGGCGGTAACGGGGGAGACGCTTGGCGGCGTCGAGGGCATGCTGCGCGCCGGCGAGGTCGTCTACGCCGACGAGCGGGCGCCGCTTGCACGTCTCGACGGCCAGATGGCGGCGGACTACGCGGTCGACGACGACACGACGGCGATGGCCGTCTGCGCGCTCGCCGCGCCAGCCGTCTCACAGATCGAGATCGACGAGGCGCTCTGGATCGCCGCCGACATGCTGGAGGCCGGTGGTACGCTGAAGGAGTCCAATCCGGGGAGGACGCAGTGATCGAGGTACTCGAGCGTTCGAGCGCAGTAGGACAGCCGCTCCAGCCAGCCACCGCACCCGACGAGCGACCCGCCCGGCGTGCCTTGCACGGCCAGATCGAGCGGCTGGAGCGCGACCTGACGAAGCTGTTCGCTGCGTCCTGGCCACGCAAGGGACTCGAGTTCGGCGTCGATCACCCAAGTGGGCGGCCGCGGATTCGCGATCTCGGTGAGCTCGAGCGGATTCGCGATGCGCTGGCGGAGCGGGTCGAGGACGCCCGTCGCGATCTTCGCGAGCGCCATGCGGTCGAGGATGCGAATCGCCGCCTGATCGAGGACATGCTGCGCCGCCCGGAGGATCACCGCTGGGTCCGTGTCGGCAACGCCGACATCGGCGAGCCCGGTTGTCACCACTGGCACGTCGTGCCGCGCTGGGGGCTGATCGGGATGTTCGCCAACTGGTGGCGAGTAAAGATCTCCTCGGGTTGTCCCTTAGCCACCTGAAGGTGAGGTCATAAGGTGGGCAAGCGCAGCCGCAAGCGAGCGGACGGTGGGGGCACGGGCGTCACGGAGACGAGCGGCAGCACGCGCGCGGAGCGCGACGCCGCCCGGCGCGCACGCGCCGAGCGGATGCGCAAGGGACTGCCCGAGCCTGCCCGCCGACCCGACCCGACCCGGCGGCCGAAGCTGGACGAGCGCCCACCGCCGCTCTGGGCGCCCTTCCCGCTGACTGAGCTGCTGGTGCTCGCGGGGCTCGTCCTGATGGTCTGGGGCTTTCTCGAGGGGGGAGGTCAGGCAGCCAACGCGAAGCTCGCCGCCGGTCTCGCGGTCGCGTCGCTCGCTGGCCTGGAGCTGGCGGTTCGCGAGCACGTGACCGGCTTCCGCTCGCACACGACCCTGCTCTCCGGGGTGATCGCGATCGCGACGATCCTGGCGCTCAACCTCGCCGCTGGCGTGACTGTTCTCGGTCCGCTGCTGGTCGCGGCGCTGTTCGCCTTCGCCGGCTCCATCTTCGCGCTGCGCCGCCTCTTCAGGAGCCGCTCCGGCGGCGTCTCGTTTCGATAGCCCGCTAGGCGAACGCCAGCGAGCGTTCGCCCGACAGCGTGGACGCGACGATCGCCCGTTGGCGCTCGGTCAGCGTGCCGATGCGCTTGTTCTCGGGAATCGCGATCGACGTCAGCAGCCGCCGGCAGCGGGCGCGGCCCCACCGCTTCTGGCTCATCAGCACGTCGCTGATCGACATGCTCTCCGCCTCCCACGGGCAACTCAGGATCACCTCGGCGGCCGGCAGGTCCCCAGCTGCGATGCGGCGCTTCATCTCGGCGCGCGCAAGCCTCACCCGGTTTGCATGTTCGAGCGCCTGTAGGTGTTGAGCCTGACCGGCACCGAACGCAGCGATATTGCCCATACGTCCTCCCCGCACTAAGTGCGTACTTGACAGCGGATGCAGTTCCCCTTGTAAGGCTCCGGGCTCTCACCACCAACGTCCGCGCCGTTGGCCTCCTTGGAGGGATCGAAGCCGAGGACGCAATAAATCGAAGCAGCCGCCGACCGTCAACAGCGGTTTGTCCGGCTCGTACGCTAAGAGCGGGCTTTTTGGATTTCGACGGCCGCGTCGGGGTCCTCCGGGAGGACCGCGTAGGAACGCTCGAAAATCTCCAGCGCGCGGTCGAGATGCTCGCGCTCGTGAGTCGCCATCACGCTCGTCCGCAGCAACGCGCCGCCGCGCGGGACGGCCGGGTAGAGCGCGACGTTCGCGTAGACGCCAGCCTCGTAGAGCGCCTTCCAGAACAGCACGGCCTTCCAGTCGTCGCCGATCGTCACCGGGACGATCGGGGTGATCAGCTCGGAGCCGTCCGCGAGCGTCGCCGGCTCGACGACGTCGAAGCCGAGCTCGGACAGCCCGCCGTGCAGGTAGCGAGCGTTGTCGAGCAGGCGCGCCATCAGGTCTCGCCCCTCCTCGGTGCGGATGATGCGCAGTGCACCAAGCGCCGCGCCGACCGCCGCCGGCACAGCGGCGGCCGTGAACATGAAGGCACGCGACTGGACGCGCAGGAAGTCGATCACCTCGGCCGGGCCTGCGATGAAGCCGCCGCAGGACGCCAGCGACTTCGAGAACGTGCCCATCCGCAGATCGACGTCACCGGCCACGCCGAGCTGCTCGCAGGCGCCGGTGCCGTTGGCGCCGAGCACGCCGACCCCGTGCGCCTCGTCGACCATCAGGCGGGCGCCGTACTGCTTGCAGAGCCGGACGACGTCGGGCAGCGGAGCGAGGTCGCCCTCCATCGAGAAGACGCCGTCGACGACGACCAACACGCCGCCGCCGTCGCTGCCGGCACGATCGAGCATCCGCTCGAGCTTGTCGAGCCGGTTGTGGCGGAACGGCCGGATCCGGGCACGCGACATCGACACTGCGTCGAGGATCGAGGCGTGGTCGCCGGAGTCGCAGATCACCGTGTCGTCGGGTCCGAGCAACGTTGCGATGCAGCCGACGTTGGCGAGGTAGCCAGCGGTGAAGACGATTGCGTCCTCAGTGCCCATCCAGTCGGCGAGCTCACGCTCGAGCTCGAGGTGCAGCGGCGTCGTGCCGTTCATGAAGCGCGAGCCGGTCAGTCCGGTGCCGTAGGTGTCGAGCGCGTCGCGCGCCGCCTGCTTGACGCGCTCGTCGCCCGTCAGGCCGAGGTAGTTGTTCGAGCCGAGCGTGATCCGCTCCTTGCCCTCCATCAGCGCGATCGGGCCGGGCTCGGCCTCGACGACGCGGAAGTAGGGCAGCAGGTCGTGCTCGCGCGCCGCCGTCAGCTGCTCGAGCCGATCGTGGTTGCGCGCCTTCGCGAAGAGGTCGGTTTCGATCGCCATTGACTAGGGTGCCGCGACGTGGCCTTGGAGGTGACTCCCGTGCGCTCCTGGCGCGATAGGCGGGAGTTCGTCGAGCTGCCTTACCGGCTGCATGCTAACGCCGAGCAGTGGATTCCCCCGCTGCGGTTGGAGCGCCACCTGTTCATCGTCCAGCGGCTGAACCCGTTCTTCAAGCACGGCGAGGGCGAGCTCTTTCTGGCTCGCCGTGACGGGCGCGTCGTCGGCCGGATCAGCGCGCAGATCGACCACGAGTTCAACGCCTACCAGGGCAACGAGTGGGGGATGTTCGGCTTCCTCGAGCTCGAGGACGACAGCGAGGCGATGGGCGCGCTGCTCGACGCAGCAGCCGGCTGGCTGCGCGCTCGCGGCCGCGACCGGATGGTCGGCCCGATGGACTTCTCGATGAACGAGGAGTCGGGCGTCTTGGTCGAGGGCTTCGACCGCGAGCCCTTCGTTCGGCAGCCGTGGCATCCCCCGTACTACCAGCGGCTCTGCGAGCAGCACGGACTCGACAAGGCGATCGACCTCTGGATGTGGGAGCTCTACATCGAGGACCGCGGCAAGATCGTCCCGGGGATCGTCGAGATGGCCGACCGCCTCGAGCCCGACCACGGAATCCGGATCCGCAAGATGTCGCGTCGCCACCTGCGCCGCGACCTCGACCTGTTCGCCGAGACCTACAACGAGGCATGGAAGGACAACTGGGGCTTCACGCCCTACACCAAGGCCGACCTCGACACCTATGCGATCGACCTCCAGCTCGTCTACGACCGCAACTGGTTCATGATCGCTGAGAAGGTCGATACCGGCGAGACGGTCGGGATCGCGATCACCGTGCCGGACGTCAACCAGGTGCTGAAGGGGACGAACGGACGGCTGTTGCGATTTCTCCCGCGCTATCTGCGCCGGCGCAAGCTCGTGGATCGGGTGCGGGTCGGCTTCCTCGGCGTCAAGCCGGAGTACCAGCACACCGGCGTCGCCGCGGGCTTCTACATCGAGCACTTCGACATGGCTGAGGTGACGCCGCAGAAGTGGGGGGAGATGGGGTGGATCCTGGAGACGAATGACGCGATGAATCGGGGGATGGAGGGGATGGGGGGGAAGGTCGTGAAGAAGTACCGGATCTACGAGAGGGTGCTGTAGGGGCCGGGCCCGGACGTGGCTGCCCGCGGGTCCTGTCTCCGATTTTGGTTTGAGTGCTCGCAAGCTCCGCCTCAAACGCAAAATGCGTCGCCACCCGCGGGGGCCGTCCGCAGGGCGGTTACACTCGGCGTTCGTGTCCGAATTGGGCGACAGCCAGGCGGACGACGTCGGAATTGACGGCGAGCTGGTCCCTGAGGACGAGCAGGTCGTCGAGGCGCGGGTGCTGCCGGTCGTAGCTGAGGGTGAGCCGACTACGGCGATTGCGACGCGGAAGGTGTCGGTTCCGGCGACTGTTGCGGCGGCTGGGGGCGGGATGGTGCTTGGCATCGCCGCGTTCATGTTGCTGCGGGTGCTGCGGCGTCCGAACGCCGCACGGTCGGTTGCGAAGCGCCGCAAGCGGATGCAGGCCAAGCGCCAGGGCGTTGAGGTCGCGGCGTCGCGGTCGTTCCTGGTCGACGTCCACCTGCTGAAGCGCTGAACGCCGCGCTGGCAGCCGTCGAGGCGCCAGGGGCGACGGTCGCGGCCGTCGAGGTCGATGCGGTGCCGGTTGGGCCGTACCGGATGCCTGGTGGGGGCGTGGACGGCGTGCTGCGCAACCGCGACGGCGTACTCGAGCGTCTGCTGCATGTCGAAGGCGAGCCCGTGACCGTTCGCGCCTGGGTCACCGGCGGCTCGGTGCGACTGAGGGGCGAGGCTGCAAGTGAGGACGTCGCGGCGGCTGGGATCGAGCGGATGCGCTTTGCGCTGGGTGTCGATCATGACTTGCGGCCGTTTCAGCGTGCCTTTGGTCGTGACCGGCTGCTTGGGCCGGTGATTCGGCGGCAGCCGTGGTTGCGGCCGCGGCGGCGGCCGGAGCCGTTCGAGGCGTTTGCGTGGGCTGTGACGGAGCAGCTGATCGACGTCGAGCGGGCGTTCGGGATTCAGCGGGCGCTGGTCGGGCGGCATGGGTCGCGAAGCGCGTGCGGGCGGTTGCGCGATGTGCCGTCGGCCGCCGCGGTGGCGCGGCTGTCGCCGGCGCAGCTCGACGCGTGCGGGCTGGCGCCGAAGCGGTCGATCGCGTTGATCCGCGCGGCGCGTGAGATCGCCAGTGGGCGCGCCGACCTGTCGCGCCACGAGCCGACCTGGGAGCGGTTGCGGACGGTGCGCAACATCGGCTCCTGGACACTGGAGTGCCTGGCCTTCCTTGGGCAGGGGCGCGACGACCAGCTGCCGGCGGGTGATCTGGCGTTCGTCAAGCTGGTCGGCCGTGCCGCCGGGCTGGGGCGGCGGGCGACCGAGGAGGAGGTGCGGGCGTTCTTCGAGCCGTATGCGCCCTATCAGGCACTGGCGGGCATGTACGCGCTCCACTCGCCTCTGCCCGCCTGGCGTGGTTGACGCGCCCGCCTAACATTGGAGGGGACCCCAACGGCAAGGAGCGTGAATGGACGCCAAGGTGAGCAAGAGCGATGCGGAGTGGCGCGAGGAGCTCGATCCAGAGCGCTTCCACGTCCTGCGTGAGGCGGGCACGGAGCCGCCGTTCACCGGCTCCTACACGCACTCCAAGGCCGACGGGATGTACCGCTGCGGCGCCTGCGGCAACGAGCTGTTCGGCTCCGACACGAAGTTCGACTCCGGTAGCGGCTGGCCGAGCTTCACCGAGCCAGCGTTCGCCGAGGCCGTCGAGCTGCGTGAGGACAACAGCCTTTTCATGCGTCGCACAGAGGTCCTCTGCGCCCGCTGCGGCTCGCACCTCGGCCACGTCTTCCCCGATGGCCCCGGACCGGGCGGTCAGCGCTTCTGCATCAACTCGCTGGCCCTCGATCTCGACGAGAAGCCGGCCGACGACGGCCAGTAGCCGCGGCTACGGCTTCTGCCAGAGGTCGGAGACGCTCTCGATGCCGAAGATCGTCCGGGCGAAGTCGAAAAGGTCTGACAGCGGGTCGGGATCGAACGGCGGCTCGACGTTGACCGTCACGTCGCCGATCTGCTCGAGCGTGAGGTCGAAGACGATCGTCCCGCTCTTGATCGCTGTGTCCTTGACGTCCTTGGGAACTGTGAAACGCAGCTTCGCGTAGACGCGGCGCGGGTAGCCGTCGTCGTCGACGTTGACCTCCACCTTGGCCGAGTCGATCGCCTTGGCGGCTTTCTCGACGTTCTCGTCGTTGGCCTCGGGCGCTCCCTCGACGTCTCCGACGAGACCGCTGAGCGCATCGGTCGGCGCTAGCTCCAGCAGGTCGTCCAGCACCGCTTGCTTGTTGACGGTTCCGGTGACGACCTGGGTCGAGTCGCCGCCGATGTCGTCGCCGTCGGAGACCTTGACGTTGGTCACCCAGTCGTCCGGGTTGATGCCGAACTCGGCCAAGCTCGTCGGCTGCGGCTTGCCGGCCCCGTCGTCGAGCCCGATCTGCTCGAGCTGCTTCGGGTCGGCCTCGTAGAACTGCCCCATGAACTCGACGTAGACCTTGCCGTCGAGGCCGCTGACCCGTGCCGGGAAGGTCTGGCCACCGGCGCGCATGACGACGTTCCAGTCGAACTCCGGCAGCGCGTCGGGACCGTTGGCGACGAACGGGCCGTGGCCCTCGATCGCGATCTTGCTACCGAGGATCGGGAAGCCCGGGATGTCGGCCGTGGTGCTCAGACGGACCTCGGCGCTGTCGATCTTCTTCGCGGCGGCCTCGCCGAGCACCGTCTTCGGGTCGGCGTTGCCGCCGTCGTCACCGCCGCAGCCGGCGCCGAAGGCGGCCAGCGTGCAGGCGATCACGGCGGCGGCCAACGGCCGCAAGAGGGGACGACGCATACGCATCAAGCCGGGTTATAGGGATTTCATGCGCGGAATGTCACAGTCCCTGCCCCGGCAGGAACTCGTTCGTGAACGCCCCGCCGGCGTCCGGGATCTCCGTCAGTAGACGGTTCTCGCGCATCCAGGCGGTGAAAGCCTGCCACTCGGCGGGAGCCTGCCACCCGAACGGTCGTCCCTCAGCCGGCAGGAACAGCGGCAGCGTCACCTCGACCACGGCACGCTGGAGCTTGGGGTCGAGATCGGGGTTTGCGTCGAGCAAAGCCTGGACGCCGCGGTTGGGATTGCGTGCGAGCTGGCGTGTCCCACGCGAGAGCGCCGCGATGAAGGCGCGGAGCTTGCCGCCGTCGCGCTCGAGCGCCGACTCGTTGGCGACCAGGACCAGCTCGTCGTAGGTCGGGACGCCGGCCTGCTCCATCCGGATGATCCGTGGCTTACGGCCCTCGAGCCGCAACTGCGTGCCCTCGTAGTTCCAGAACGCGCCGAGCGTCGCGTCGACGCGGCCGGTCAGCAACGCCGGGACGAAGTTGAAGCCGACGTTGCGCTCGGTGACGCTGCTCGGGTCGACGCCGGCGTCGGTCAGGATCGTGTTCAGGTAGGCCGACTGGTAGTCGATCCCCGCCGTGCCGACGGTCTTGCCGGCGAGATCCGCCGGAGTGCGGACGCCCGCCTTCGGCAGCGAGATGATCGACGCGAGCGGCTTGCGCACCACCGCGCCGATCGAGACGACACGCAGCCCCTGATCGCGTGCGCGCAGCACCTCCGGCTCGTAAGAGATCGCAAGGTCGACACGGCCGGCGGCAACCTGCTTGATCGGAGCCGCCGGGTCGGGCGGCTGGCGGATCGTGACGTCGAGACCGGCAGCGGCGAAGTCCCCATTCGCCTCGGCGGTGTAGATGCCCGCGTGGTCGGCGTTCGGGAAGTAGTCGAGCATCAGCGTCAGCTGCTGGGGCTCCCCAGGCTCGAGCACGTCCTCCTTCTCACCACAGCCGGTGCCGAGCGCGACAAGCAACAGTGCGACGGCGACGGCGATCAGCGGACGGGTGCGGGTCATGCGGGTACATCCTTTCGATTCCAGGGACAGACCAGCCGCTCGGCGAGCGAAGCCAGCGCGAAGAGTGCGACTGCCATCAGGGTGAGGATCACGACCCCCGCGTAGACACGCGGAGTTTGAAGCTGGTTGTTGCCGAGCAGCACGAGGCGGCCGAGGCCGGAGTCGGCGCCGGCCCACTCGCCGAACACCGCGCCGATCACCGAGACCGTCGATGCAACGCGCAGCCCGGAGAAGAAGCTGGGCAGTGCGGCCGGCAACTCGACCGACCACAGCGTGCGCAGTCGCGAGGCTCCGAACGAGCGCATCAGCTTCAGCTGCTCGGGGTCGACGGCGCGCAGCCCGTCAAGCACGTTGACAGTGATCGGGAAGAAGCAGATCAGCGCGACGATCGCCAGCTTTGGGCCAATGCCATAGTCGAAGGCCAGCACGAATATCGGCGCCAGCACGACGATCGGGATCGCCTGGGAGCCGACGAGCAGCGGGTAGGCGGCGTCGCGCAGCGTGCGGCTGAGATGCATGCCAATGGCGGACGCGAGACCCACGACGACGGCGATCGCCAATCCGAGCAGTACCTCCTTCAGCGTCACCCAGGCGTTGTCCCAGAGCAGCGACCAGTCGTCCTCGAACGCCTGCGCAACCTCGCGCGGCGAGGCGAGCGTCAGGTCGTCGACCGCGTCGAGCGACGCAAGCCATGCCCAGACGGCGACACAGCCGGCGAGCAGCAGCGCGCTGAGCGCCACTCGCCTCATGCCAGCGCCTCCAGCGCCTCGGCGCGCAGCCGGGCGAGCAGCGGGTCGGTCACGGCCGCGCGGCGGTTGCGGGGACGGGGGAGGGGAACGTCGAGCTCGGCAACCACACGACCTGGTCGCGGCGACAGCACGACGACGCGGTCGGACAGGAAGAGGGCCTCCTCGACGTCATGGGTCACGAGCACGACCGTCCGCGGCTCGTCGGTCAGCGCGTCGGCGAGCCACTGCTGCATCTCAGCGCGCGTGATCGCATCGAGCGCGGCGAACGGCTCGTCGAGCAGAAGCACCGGCCGGCCGGCCAGCAGCGTGCGGATGAATGCGACCCGTTGGCGCATCCCGCCAGACAGGGCGGCCGGGCGTGCCTGCTCGAACTCGGCGAGGCCGAAACGCTCGAACAGTGGCGCCGCCGTCTCACGGGCGGCACGTCCGCCGACGCCCTGAGCCTCGAGCGCCAGCCCGGCGTTGCCGAGCGCGTCGCGCCACGGCAGCAGCAGATCACGCTGCGGCATCAGCGCGCAGGCCGCAAGTCGCGCCGTCGTGTCCGTAGTACCCCTGACCTCGACGGTCCCGCCGTCGGGCTCCTGCAGGCCGGCGATCAGCTCGAGCAGCGTCGACTTCCCGCAGCCCGATGGGCCCACGACGCCGAGCACCTCGCCCGGCCGAACCGCCAAGTCCAGCCCGTCCAGCGCAACAACGTCGCTCCCGCGACGGCTCTCATAGCGTCGCGCCACACCTGCCAACGCGACTTCGGCACTCGTTTCGGACATCTGCTCCCTTCGCGGGCATTACCCCACAGGTTCAAAGGGTCGGCGCCGGGTGGAATCGCTTCCAAGGGCGCCATCTCAGCCCGCTGCCCGCGAGCTCCCCTGTCGTGGCGGAGACTCTAGCGCCGGTCATTTGTTAGGTTGCCCTAACGGCAGCTCGCAGCCGCTCCTCTCCATGTCCAAGACCGCCAAGAAGCTCAAGCCGAAGAAGAAGTGCTGCGTGTCCAGCCCACGCTGCCGGCGCTGCCCAGTGCGGCTGAAGGCCGAGGCGAAGAAGCGCGAGAAGCGGCGCAAGGGGAAGAAGGCGAAGAAGAAGTAGTCGCTAGGCGGAGGACGCGACCGGCCGCAGATCGGCGATCGCGTTGACGAAGCCCTCGAGTTGCTTGGTGGTCCAGCACTCGAAGACGCCGGTGCAGAAGGGCTCGTAGACCTGCATGACGGAGTCGCCGTAGTTCCAGTAGAGCTTCGGCTCGGGGTTCATCCAGAAGGTGCGGCCGGCGCGCTCGGCGATGTGTCCGAAGGCGGGGGCGTGCGGCTCGCGTCCGTTGGTGCGCGCGTCGCCGAGGACGATCACTGTCGAACGCGGGTCGAGATCGTCGACGACGCGGTCGAGGAACTCGATCCAGACGCGG
Source organism: Thermoleophilaceae bacterium (assembly GCA_044867325.1). Lineage (GTDB taxonomy): Bacteria > Actinomycetota > Thermoleophilia > Solirubrobacterales > Thermoleophilaceae > JAAYBF01. The sequence goes on from JBIOUS010000017.1 coordinate 36,504, forward strand.
CCGTAGTCGGTGTAGCCGGATACGTCGGCGACGCCGGCGTCGCCGGAGATCGCACGCGAGACGGCCTCGAACGAGCGCTCGCGCTCGAAGACCTCGGTCACCTCGGAGATCCGCTCGACGAAGACGAACGAGCGCAGCTTGCGGAACGAGTCGTGCAGGGCGTGGAGCATCGACAGGAAGAAGACGCTGGCGCTGGTGACGCTCGTCGAGACGTCGCAAAGCACGAACAGCTCGGGTCGGCGCGGCCGCCGCGGGCGGAAGCGCAGGTCGAGCGGTACGCCACCGGTCTGCAGCGAGGTGCGCATCGTCCGCCGCACGTCGATCGCCGACGAGCGGTTGCGGCCGCGGTTCTCGCGGCCTTGGGTCGCGAGCCGCCGCCGCATTTGGGCGACGACGCGGTGAACCTGGGCTAGGTCCTGGGCGCCGCCGGTCGGCAGTGCTCGGTCGAGCTCGCGCAGCGGCTTGCTCGGCGGCAGCGTCTCGGTGCGCTCGATCAGCGCCCGCTCGAGCTCGCGGCGGACTTGGGCCTCGAATTCGCGTAGCCGGTCGCGCGGCACCGAATCCGGGTCGGGCAGCTCGGCTCCGGCCTGCTCGCCGCGCAGACCGAGCGTGCGCCGGATTCGCTGGACGTCGACACCGATCACGCCCGAGCCCTCGCCCTGGCGACCGAATGCCGAGATCGCCAACCGCGCGAGGTCACGCAGCTGTCCCTCGGGCGCGTTGGCGTCGCGCAGCGTGTCGCGGATCCGCTCGCGCAGCGAGTCGAAGTCGAGCTCCGGCTCGGGGCTGGCGCCGCCCTCGCGTCCGGGCCCCTCCTTCACCCCGCGCTCGACGGCCTCGCGCTCCGCGGCGCGGAAGAAGAAGCGGTCGAACACCGCCTCGAGCACGCGCCGGTCCTCCTGTGACTTGGCGAGCGTCGTCGCCAGCGCCTCGAAGAAGTCCTCGCGGTCGGTCCACTCGACGTGGCGCAGCGCCTCGAAGGCGTCGAGCAGCTCCGAGGTGCCGACCTTCATCTCCTCGCGCCGCAGCTCGTCGGCGAGCTCGAGCAGCCGCGGAGCCATCCCCGCCGGTCCGGCGGCCGGCGGCATACCGCCGTAGAGGCTCGGCTTACCCGAGCGGGCGGACGAGGCCATCGGTCAGTTTCACCCCGACACGTTCGGCGACCAGGTCCAAATCGGTGCGGTGCTTGACGATCACGCTCATCGTCTGCTTCAAGGTCTCCTGGTCGACATCCTCGGCGCCCAGCAGCAGCAGCGCCCGCGCCCAGTCGATCGACTCGGCGATCGACGGCGGCTTCTTGAGGTCGAGATCGCGCACCATGTGCATCACCTCGACGAGCTTGCGCGCGACGTCCTCCTTGAGGTCGGGGGCGTGCAGGCGGACGATCTCGAGCTCGCGCTCGACGGTCGGGTAGCCGAGCCAGAGGTAGAGGCAGCGGCGCTTCAGCGCCTCGGTCAGCTCGCGTGAGTCGTTCGAGGTCAGCAGCACGATTGGGTGGGTCTTCGCCTCGACGACGCCCAGCTCGGGGATCGACACCTGGAAGTCGGAGAGGACCTCGAGCAGCATCGCCTCGAACTCCTGGTCAGTCTTGTCGATCTCGTCGATCAGCAGCACGACCGGCTCGGGGGAGGAGATCGCGGTCAGCAGCGGGCGCGGGAGCAGGAACTCCTCGCCGAAGATGTCGTCCTTGACCTCCTGCCAGCCGGCGTCGGAGGCCTCGACCTGAATCCGCAGCAGCTGCTTGCGGTAGTTCCACTCGTAGAGTGCCTTCGCCTCGTCGAGTCCCTCGTAGCACTGGAGCCGCACCAGCTTGCGGCCGGTCGCGCGCGAGAGCGCCTTCGCTAGCTCCGTCTTGCCGACGCCCGCCGGTCCCTCGACCAGCACCGGCTTGCCGAGCCGCCCGGCGAGAAACGACACGAGCGCCGTCGACTCGTCCGCCAGATAGCCGGCGGAAGCGAGGCCCGCGCGGGTCTCGTCGATCGACTGGAACTCCGCAGTCACCCGGGGAAGGATACTTTCGTGCCGTGTCCTCCCTTGCCACGTTGCTCGCGCAGGCTCCTTTCCTCGACCCTGGAGGTGGCTCCGACGAGGCCGGCCGCGTCTCGATCCGGACCTTCGCCGCCATTCTTGGAGCGGGCTTCCTGATTGCGATCGCCGGCCACGTGATCCAGTCGCGTGTCCTGGTCGCGTTCGGGATCGCGCTGGTCTTCGGCGCAACCGTCTTCGTCCCGGCAGTGCTGGCGCTGCTCAACTGAGTAATCTCGGGCGCTCGTCCGAGACCAGCAAGGAGAAGCGGAATGTCGGAGGTGGCGCAGGTGCAGTCGGGTCTCGAGGGCGTGGTCGCCTTCGCGACGGAGATCGCCGAGCCCGACAAAGAGGGTGGCGCGCTGCGTTACCGCGGCGTCGACATCGAGGATCTGGTCGGCGAGGTGTCTTTCGAGAAGGTCTGGGGCCTGCTCGTCGACGGTTCCTTCGAACCCGGCCTGCCGCCGGCGATCCCGCATCCGCTGACCGTTCGCACCGGCGACCCGCGTGCAGACCTTCAGGCTGCCGTCGCGATGCTTGCCCCTGAGTGGGGGCTGAAGCCGGTCATCGACATCTCCGACGAGCAGGCGCGCGCGGATCTCGCCCGCGTATCCGTCATGGCGCTCTCCTTTGTCGCCCAGTCGGCGCGCGGGGCTGGCCAGCCGCCGGTACCGCAGTCCGAGATCGACAAGGCCGAGTCGATTCCGGCTCGCTTCCTTACCCGCTGGCGCGGTGAGGCCGATCCACGCCACGTCGCCGCGATCGACGCGTACTGGATCTCCGCCGCCGAGCACGGCATGAACGCTTCGACCTTCACGGCACGCGTGATCACCTCGACCGGCGCCGACGTGTCGGCCGCACTCTCCGGCGCCGTTGGCGCGCTCTCGGGACCGTTGCACGGCGGCGCACCCTCGCGCGTCCTGTCGATGCTCGACGGCGTCGAGCAGAGCGGCGACGCCGAGAAGTGGGTCAAGGACGCCCTCGACCGCGGTGAGCGGCTGATGGGCTTCGGCCACCGTGTCTACCGCGCCGAGGACCCCCGGGCCCGCGTCTTGCGCCGCACCGCGCGCGAGATCGGCGCGCCGCGACTCGAGGTTGCCGAGGCGCTCGAGCAGGCCGCGCTGGCCGAGCTGCAGGCGCGCAAGCCGGACCGGGTGCTCGCGACCAACGTCGAGTTCTGGTCGGCGGTCGTGCTCGACTTCGCCGAAGTTCCGCCGGAGCTGTTTACGCCGCTGTTCTCCTGCGCCCGCGTTGGCGGTTGGGCGGCGCACATCCTCGAGCAGAAGCGCGAGGGCCGACTGATTCGGCCGACCGCGATCTACACGGGCCCCGGCCCGCGTCCCGTCTCAGAGGTCTGAGCTAGGCGGCGCCGCGGGGCGCGGTAGCACCGCGGTCGGGTCCTCCGCAGGGTCGGGCAGGTCGTCAGCCTCGCGTTTGGCGCGCTCGCGCACGCCAGCGGCCGCCAGCAGCAGTGCGCAGACCAGCGCCAGCACGGTCTGACCGGGCGGACGGTCGAACATCCGCGTCGCGATCAGCACGGCGCACCAAAGGCCAGCGCCGGCGATCGCCGTGCCATCGCCGAGCGGCAGATGGAACTCGCGTCGCTCGGCACGCATCCGCAACAGCACCAGCACGGCGCCCGCGGCCAGGACCTCGGCGGCCTCGACGAACGAGAACGGGCCGAGCGTGCTGACGATCACCAGCGTCGCCGCAACGCCCGCGACGCGTTGCTCGAGGTTCAGCTGACGCCAGGTATCGGTCAGCGCAGCGGCCGCTCGCGCAGGACGGCCTGCCGCCGCGCTCACGTCGTCGCCGGCGCGCCAGCGGCAGCGCGGATGCGCTGGTTCAGCAGGGCCGCGTCGGCGTCGGACACCGTACGCAGCTGACCTTGGAAGGCCAGGTGCCAGTGCTCGATCGGCCACTTGCCGACGTGCTCGAGCTCGCTCGCCAGCTCGACGGCCGGTATCCACTGCTGCTCGTCGAGCACGACCAGCGGCTCCGTCTCGAACCGCCACGGGTAGGGGTCTGGGTTGCTCGGCTTGCCCGGCCAGACCTTCGTCCGGTCCTCGAACATCTCCGAGGTGACACGCACGATCCCGCCGAACGACTGCACGACGGTCAGGTAGAAGACGATCTCGTCGCCGGGCTCGAACAGCTCCGCCTGGCGCCGCCGCCGCTCCTTCATCCCGATCAGCTTGAACTCGTGCTCGCGCGTCGCCGCGAAGTTGTCAGGCGATCCGGTGAGGATCCATGTCTTGTGATCAGCCATTCGCGATCACCTTAATCAATGGGAATGTCCTCGACCTTGCGATCCGCAGGCGGCGCGTCGAGGCGCTCGAGGTAGTGGTCGATCAGCGCGCGCAGGGTCAGCAGAGCCTCGCGAAGTAGCGCCGTCAGGCGGTCTTGGAGGTCGGGTGGGGCAGCTAACCGAAGCGCGTCGAGCAGGACGAACAGCGCCGCCGGATCTGGCTCGGGCGGGCTCTGGCCGTCGCCGTTGGCGGTCGGTCCAGTGCCGTAGAGATCGTCGTTGTCAGCCGCTTGATGCGGTTCGCTCATCGGAAGCCCTTTCGAAGATGACTTCCAGCGCGCCGTCGCGGAAACGCGCGCCGCCTGTCTCATAGCCTGCCAGGGCCGGGGGGAGCATGATCGTCCGCTTCTGGCCGCCGACACGCACGATCACCTCGAGACCGATCTTCTTGAGGTCGATGTCGCCACGCTCGGCAAACGGCAGCGGGAGCCGCAATGTCGCCTGGCCGTTGCCGTCGGCGGTCAGCTCGCGCGACAGGTCCTCGTGCAGGATGTCCTCGACGGCGTGGTCGCCGAACAGCTCCTCGCCGAGCAGGTCGAGCGTCTCGGCCCCGATCACCTCGTCTGGGAGGTGTGGCGCCGTCAGGATCGGGATCGGCGCGAAGCCGGAGCGGACCAGCTCCATGTGCTCCTGTTGGCTTGCGCGCCAGCTGGCGAAGTAGCCGTCGGATGCCTCTGGCGGCAGTATCCGGTTGACCACGACCGCGTCGGTCAGGTAGCCGTAGAGGTTGAGATAGGTGAAGGTCCGCATCGCCTCCTTGACGACCATCCGGTCTGGGTTGATGACCAGGCGGACCGACGTTCGCGAGCGGTCGCGGAGGATCTCGTTCATCGCGACGAGGTTGGTCGCCAGCCGCTCGGCCTCCTGGAAGACGGCCTCGCCGGGCAGCGGCACGTCGAGCACCGTCTTCGCCAGTGGGCGCGCCGCGGCGAGCAGCCCCTTGCGGAACGGGAAGACCTTCTCCAGCCACCAGGTGCAGATGTCGGGAAACGACAACAGCCGCAGGGTCTCGCCGGTCGGGGCGCAGTCGACGATCACCACGTCGAACTCGTCAGACTCGTGATGGCGCTTGATCTGCAGCAGCGAGAACAGCTCGTCCATCCCCGGTGGGACGCTGAGCTCCTGCGCCGAGATCTGATCGACGCCGCGGTCGGTCAGTAGCTCGCCGAGCCAGTCCGACACGGCTTCCCAGTGGCGTTCCATCTCCGCCTGGGCCTGAACCTCCTGGCCGTAGAGCCGTGGAGCGATCTCGGTCGGCTCGCCGCCAAGCGTCGCCTCGAGCGAATCGGCAAGGCTGTGTGCCGGATCGGTCGACATGACCACCGTGCGCAGGCCGGCGGCGGCGCAGCGCCGCGCACTCGCCGCGGCAACGCTCGTCTTGCCGACACCGCCCTTGCCCGTGTAGAGGATCGTCCGCGGAGCCATCCGCGCATCGTACGGCCGCCTAGGGCAGGGAGGACTCCGCGATGCCGGTCACGCTGCTGCGCAGGCTCTTCCCGGTTCGCAGCTCCTTCGCGGCGACGCGGATCCGGTAGGTGCCGGCGGCTCCCGGCTTCCAGCTCAACGACCAGGTCCCGCGACGGTAGGTGCCGAGCTTGTCGAGCGCTACCGCTCCGTTACGGGTGATCGTCACCTGCACCGCCGACAGCTTCGAGACCGAGAAGCGGACGTTGGCCGGGACGCCCTTGGTGACGAAGTCCGGCCCGAGGTACTCGAGCTCGGCTGGGTCGGTGGTGTAGGCGAGGAAGTTGCGCGCGGCGTCGCAGTACGGCTTGCGCGCCGTCTTGTCGCGGTGCAGCCGGCTGCACATGCTGGCCGAGAACTCGCGCAACAGCTCGTGGTACTCGCGCGTCGACTCGGCGCCGCGGTACGAGTAGGTCGACCAGTCGCCGGTGTCGTTCGCCGGCAGCTCCTTGCGCGCCTCGGGCTCGGCGTCCTCGAACAGCTTGCGCGTGGTCCTGTCGCCGGTGATCTCCGAGTAGTCGTAGAGCCCGATCAGCGACTGGAGAAAGGCGTTGATGATGTAGAGCCTCGGTGCGAACGAGTACTGGAGGTAGTGGGTGCCGCCGAACGGGCCGGTGGTACGGACCCCCACAGGCGGTGGCTTGCGGAAAGCGCCGAACGCTGCTCGTGCCTGCGCGAGGTAGCTCGGGTCGCCGAGCAGCTGAGACGCCCGCGCGAAGGCCTGGATCGCGGTCGCCTGCGCCATCCCGCTGATCCACGGTGGCCGGCCGCCGCCGAACTCGAAGTAGTACTCCCACGTCTTGAAGCCGCCGCGCGTCGATGCGGTGCGAATCAGCTCGGCGAGCAGCTTCTCGAGCCCGGCGCGGTCGCAGGCGACGCCGGTGTCCTTGACGCAGGCGCCGTGCATCAGGTTCGCCTGCTTGAAGTTGACCAGCGGCTGGACCTGGAGGCCCTCGCCAACGTAGTACTCGAAGATCAGCCGGCTGCCACGGAACATGATGTGGTCGCGATCGCTGGGGAACGGCTGCCGCGGCCAGTACTGCGTGTTGCGCTGCAGGATCAGCATCAGCGCGGGCAGGCGGCTAGCAGTCAACTTGCGCTGCAACGCGATCCCGTCGACGAGCGCGATTGCGTTGCCCAGCTCGGCGCCGCGAGCGCCCTTCAGCCGCCGCTGGACCGTTCGCGCCCGTGTGACGGTGCGCCGGTACTTGCGGTAGCTGGCGCGTGAGATCGCCTTGCGCTTGTAGGCGAGGGTCAGCGCGCGGCTCGTCGCCTTGCGCGCGCGCCGCTCGCGCTTCGAGATCTTCGAGGCGCGCGCCAGCGGTCGCTGGCGTGCCGCGGTGACCGCGATGCCCTTGCGCGCCGCCGGCTCGCGGCCGAGGTCCCCGACGGGACCGGCAGGGACGAAGGGGTTGTCAACTCGCTGAGCGCGCTCGCCACCACCGACGACGAGCAGGTCGCCGGCCTGCGCAGGCGCAGCTGTTGCCAACGCCAGGCCGACGGCGACGCCTGCCCAGAGCGTGCTGTCACGGAGAGTCATCTCATCACCCAACCGTAGGAGAGTGCCGAAGTTGCGTGATGTGGCGAATCCCCCGCTAGGCTCCGCCATTCCCCTCCAGCTCCCATTCGCTTGAACATCCGGACAGCCCTTCGACAGCCCTGGACCGCCGTCCTGCTCGCGGCCTTGTTGCTGTCGTTGTCGGTAGTCCTCGGCGCATGCTCGGGCAGCGGCGGTGGGGGAGGCAACGACGAGGACGCCACCGCGCTGCTTGACAAGGCATTCAGCGAGCCGGTCGGCAGCGCTGACGTCGATGTCGATGCCCAACTCGACATCCAGGGTCGGCCTGGCTTTGAGGACCCGATACGGATCAGGGCCACCGGGCCCTACGTGCGGTCGGAGAAGTCGCTGCCGAAGCTCGATCTCGATGTCTCGATCGAGGCTCAGGGCGCTGGTCAGGCGATCCAGGCAGGGGTGCTCTCGACGGGCGACCGTCTCTTCGTCGAGTTCGGCGGTGCCTTCTACGAGCAGCCGCCAGAGCAGGTCGCGCGGACCAACCGCCAACTTGCTCGCGAGGACGGCAAAGACAGCGGGACGTTCGCCGATCTCGGTCTCGACGCGCGCAAGTGGGTCGTCGACGCGCAGGTCGAGGGTGAGGAGGAGATCGGCGGAGTCATGACTGAGCACGTCAAGGGCACGCTCGAAGTCAAGGCGGCCTTGACGGATCTCGATGGCCTGGTCAAGAGCTCATCCGACACGCTCAGCGATGCCGGACAGGCGGCCAAGCCGATCGGGAAGCAGGGTGTCGAGCGACTGGCGAGGTCGGTCGACAATCCGAGCTTCGACATCTACGTCGGCAAGGACGACGACATCGTGCGACGTATCTCGCTGCGGATCGACCTGGAGGTCCCTGAGCAGGACCGCAAGCGAGTCGGTGGCGTCACAAGCGCGTCGATTCGCCTCTCGGCACAGCTCGACGACGTCGGTGGCGACCAAGAGATCGAGGCGCCGCGCAGCTCACGTCCGCTGTCCGACTTGACGAGTCAGCTCGGCAGCCTCCGCAACTTGACCGGCGGGCTCGGCGACGAGCGCTACTCGGATTGCCTCGACGCGGCCGATCCGAACGACTCCGATGCGATCGCGGCCTGCCGCGCACTGCTCCCGTAAGCGGAGCGTCTGTAGCGTGCCCGCCCGATGATCCTCGAGGAGATTGCTCCCTGGCTGGCGCTGATAGTCGCGCTGCTGTTCTTCCTCTGGCTCGATCTCCACTTCTTCGCTCGCGGGCGCGAGCCGAACTTCAAGGAGGCCGTCTGGTGGTCGATCGGCTGGCTCGTGCTCAGCCTGGCGGCGGCGCTGGTGGTGTGGGCGCTGGAGGGCTCCGAGGACGCCGTCCTCTACACGACGGTCTATCTGATCGAGCGCTCGCTGTCGCTCGACAACCTGTTCGTCTTCCTGCTGCTGTTCGCCTACTTCGGCGTTCCGTACGAGCAGCGCGGCCGGCTGCTGTTCTGGGGCATCGTCGCGGCGCTGGTGCTGCGCGGCCTGTTCATCCTGGTCGGGATCGCGCTGATCGAGCAGTTCCACTTCGTGATCTACCTGCTCGGCGTGGCGCTGCTGGTGCTCGCCTACCGGATCTTCCGCGGCGTCGACGACAACGTCGACCCCGACCGCAACCTGCTCGTGCGGGTGGTGCGCCGCTTCTACCCGGTCACCTCCGACTTCCACGGCAAGCACTGGTTCGTGAAGCTGAAGGAGGGGCTCGAGGAGCGCCGCTACGCCACGCCGCTGTTCCTCTGTCTGGCCGCCGTCGTCTTCGCCGACATCGCGTTCGCGATCGACTCGATCCCCGCCGCCTTCGCGATCACCCGCGACCCGTTCCTGATCTGGATGGGCAACGTCTTCGCACTGCTCGGCCTGCGCGCGCTGTTCGTGCTCGTCGAGGGCCTGATCCGCCGCTTCCGCTACCTCGACCAGACGATCGCCGTCGTGCTCGGCGTCGTCGGCGTCAAGCTGCTGATCGAGGACGTCGTCCACATCGGCCCGCTCGCCAGCCTCGCGATAATCGCGATCCTCTTCGCGATCGGCATCGTCGCCTCGATCATTGCCGACCGCCGCGACCCCGATTCGGACGCCAAGCAGCAGGAGCGCGCTCAGCGAACCGAGCAGCAGCACGCCTCCGAGAGCGCCTCCTAGGCCAAGAAGAACACGACGCCGAGCACGGCGTAGAGCGCGAGCAACTGGACGCCCTCGAACCAGTTCGACTCGCCGTCCTGGGTCATGAAGTTGGCGATCAGGACGGCGAACACGAGGCCGCCGATCTCATAGCCGTTGAAGACGAGCGCCATCGGCGCCGGGCCGATGACGAACGACAGCAGCACGAGCATCGGCGCGACGAACAGCGCGATCTGGGCGCTCGATCCGATCGCGATCCCGACCGCGAGATCCATCTTGTCCTTGGCCGCGACCAGCACGGCGACCCAGTGCTCGGCGGCGTTGCCGACGATCGCCACGACGAAGACGCCGACGAAGAACTCCGACAGTCCGATCTCGTGCGACGCCTCGCTGATCGAGCCGACGAGGATCTCCGACATCAGGCCGACGAGCACCGCCGCGACGCCGAGCGAGATCAACGCCCGGCGCATCGTCCAGCCGCCGTGCTCCTCCGCGTTCTCCTCGTAGGGGTTGAACAGCCGGCGGTGGGTCTTCAGCGAGAACAGCAGGCCGAGCGCGTAGGTGACGATCAAGATGATCGCTACGCCGAGCGACAGCGTCTCGAGGTCGGAGCCGAAGTCGACGCGCTCGTCGCCGACGCTCGGCAACCCGCCGCCGTGGATCAGCTGGAACAGCGCCGGCATGATCAGCGCGGTCAGCGCCAGCAGCAGCATCGCCGACTGGGCGGCGGCGGCAGTGCGGTTGAAGGTCTGCTTCTCGCGCTTCCAGCCGCCGACGAGCATCGCGGCGCCAAGCACCAGCAGGATGTTGCCGACGATCGAGCCGACGATCGACGCCTTGACGACCTCCTGCAGACCCTCGCGCAGCGCGAAGAAGGCGATGATCAGCTCAGGCGCGTTGCCGAAGGTGACGTTCAGCAGGCCGCCGATCCCGGGCCCGGTCTTGGCGGCGATCTGCTCGGTCGCCTCGCCCATGACGGCGGCGGTTGGAATCACGCCGAGCGCCGCGGCTGTGAAGACCAGGACGGGGGAGGCGTGCGCCAGCTCCAGCGCGACGGCCGCCGGGATGAAGATCGCGAGGTAGTGGACGGGGCGCATTGGCGGCGGGACTCTAAGGCCGCCGGCGGCTACTCGTCGTCGACGTGCTCGATGCTCGAGCCGTGCCGCTCATGGTCCTCTTGACCCTGCGGATCGCCATCGTCGTCGGCCTCGGGGTCTTCGAGCGCCCGCGGCTGGCGGCCGTCGCCGCCGTGGTAGGTCGCCTGGAAGGTCTCGAGCAGCTCGTCGCGCTGCGGCTCGTCGACCGGTAGGTCGTCGGCGATCAGCACCCAATCGGCGCCCTCGAACTCCTCGAGCGCAAAGATCTCGTTGTCCATCGACGACGAGTCGTCGACGACCACGAGCACCTCGGTCTGGGGGTTGAAGTACGTCCCCGGACGTACCAGTAGCTCGTCGATCTCGAAACGCCGCCCGTCTGCCATGGCCTACGTATACCCCACTGGGCGGCCACTACGCGCCGTGCTCGCGCAGGCGCCGCTCGACCTCGGCGTCGACGTCGAGCAGCGGCTGGCCGCGCCGTGCTCGCCGCTCGTTGCTCGCGATCACCATGTCGCGGACCTCGGCACGCAGCTCGGGATCGGCGCCGCTGACCTGTGGCCTGAGCCGCACGAGCTCTGCCTCGACGTCGATCGGCCCCTCGCCCCGGGCTTCACTGCGCGCCGACTTCGCGTCGAGCAGCTGACGCAACTCAGCTTCGGCCTCGGCATGCCAGGCGGGACTGCCCGGCTGTGGGCTCGAACGCAGGTCCGGCTCGTCGAGCGATAGCGTGCCGCGGCCTAGTCCGCGATAGATCCGGCCGCTGCCGACGTAGCTCGCGCAGGCGATCAGCGCGGCCACCACCGCTATCGCGATCACGACTACGCCGAAGGACTCAGCCATGCCCACAACAGGGTGACAGCCGGCTGCGCAGGCCAACCGGTGGTTTTCCGGCCGCAGGTTCGATACCCTTCAAAGAGGGTTGACTGACGAATCAATCGGGAGCTTGAACAGGCTTCCTCTTCGCCTGCCCCCAGCCGCCCCCGAACTTCCCAAAAGACTTCAAGGAGCGACAGTGGTCGATTTCACGCTTACCGATGAGCAGAAGGACATCCAGTCGATGGCGCACGACTTCGCTGAGAAGGAGATGCGGACCGTCGCCTGGGAGCTGGACAAGGACGGAACCTGGCCGCAGGAGATCATCGAGAAGGCCTGGGACGTCGGCCTGATGAACACCCACATTCCGGTCGAGTACGGCGGCCCGGGACTCGACTTCCTCACCGGTTGTGTGATCGAGGAGGAGATCGGCTGGGGCTGTTCCGGCATCGGCACCTCCGTCATGTGCAACGGCCTCGCAACGGCTCCGATCGTTCTCGGCGGCTCCGAGGAGACGAAGAAGAAGTACCTCGGCATGCTGACCGAGGCGCCGAAGCTCGCCTCCTTCTGCCTTACCGAGCCGGACGCCGGCTCCGACGTGTCGGGCATGAAGACGACGGCCGTCAAGCAGGGTGACAAGTACATCCTCAACGGCTCGAAGTGCTTCATCACCAACGGCACCTACGCCGACTACTACACCGTCTACGCGAAGACGGACAAGGAGGCAGGCCACCGCGGCATGTCGGCCTTCGTCGTCGAGCGCAACTGGGACGGCGTGAGTGTCGACAAGAAGGAGGACAAGCTCGGACAGCGCGCCTCCAACACGGCGACGATCTCCTTCAATGACGTCGAGGTCCCGGCCGAGAACATGCTCGGCGAGGAGAACAAGGGCTTCAAGCTCGCGATGATGACGCTCGACCGCACCCGCCCCGGCGTCGCGGCGATGGCCGTCGGCATCGGCCGCGCGGCGTTCGAGTTCGCGACCGAGTACTCGAAGGAGCGCGTCCAGTTCGGCGTGCCGATCGCGATGCACCAGGCGATCCAGTTCATGATCGCCGACATGGCGACCAAGCTCGAGGCGGCGCGTCTGATGACGTGGAAGTCCGCCCACCTGCTCGATCAGGGTGAGCGCAACACGCTCGTCAGCTCGCACGCGAAGCGCTTCGCCGCCGACTCGGCGATGGAGATCACCACCGACGCCGTCCAGGTCTACGGTGGCTATGGCTTCATCAAGGAGTACCCGGTCGAGAAGCTGATGCGCGACGCGAAGATCATGCAGCTCTACGAGGGCACGTCGCAGATCCAGCGCCTCGTGATCGCCCGCGAGACGCTGCTGCCGCGCCGCGTGGAGGAGCCTGCCGCCGCCACGGCGTAGCCGGCCCTCAGCGCCATCTGTCGA
>JBIOUS010000018.1:0-44403 GCA_044867325.1 Thermoleophilaceae bacterium
ATCCAGCCTGCCACCTCGGCGGCCGCGATCAGGTCCTCGCCCTCGGCCGTGAACAGGCCGCTGGAATCCCGCTCCTTCTTGCGCTGGAGCTTGTGGATCTGCTTGAGCTGGTTGTTGTCGCGAGATGTGATCAAAACTTGTTACACGCGGAAATTGTCGGGATGGGGTCGGATAAGGGTCATAGAACGACGAAGGGCGCCCACTCTGGGCGCCCCGGGAAGCTCGATCGACCGCTGACCTGGAATCAGGCAGCGGCCGCCTCCCGGGCGGTGTCGGCAAAACGTCGGAACGTCTCGGGGTCGCGCACGGCGATGTCGGCGAGCACCTTGCGGTCGAGCTCGACGCCGGCCAGCTTGAGGCCGTGCATGAACGAGCCGTAAGTCATGCCCTCGCGGCGTGCGGCGGCGTTGATCCGTTGGATCCAGAGGCGGCGGAACTCGCGCTTCTTGTTGCGGCGATCGCGGTAGGCGTAGCTGTCGGCCTTGAGCAGAGCCTCCTTGGCCCGCTTGTAGCTCGAGTTCGCCTGGCCGCGGTAGCCCTTGGTCCGCTCGAGCGTCGCGCGACGCTTCTTCTTCGCGTGCAGTGAGCGCTTTACACGGGCCATTAGCTCAACATCCCCTTGACGCGCGCCTCATCGGCCTTCGCGATCTCGACCGGACGGCCGAGCTTGCGCTTGCGCTTGGCGCTCTTCTTCTCGAGGATGTGGCTCGTCATGCCGTGGCGAGCCTTCAGCTTGCCGGTGCCGGTCTTGCGGAAGCGCTTCTTGGCGCCGGAATGTGACTTCATCTTGGGCATGACGAGCCGGTATTGAAGCAGACCGCGCGTGCGGTCTAGGCAGTGGGCTGCTCGTCAGCGGCCTTGGCCGGCTCGGCAGGGGCCTCAACAGGAGCCTCTGCAGGAGCCTCTGAAGCCGCATCTGAAGCGGCCGCTGCTGGTGTCTCAGCTGGTGCGTCAGAGGCGGGCGCAGCATCCTCCTCGGCCACCTTCTTCGGCACCGGCGAGAGCAGCATCGTCATGTTGCGGCCGTCCTGGATCGGCCGCTGATCGATCACGCCGAGATCGGAGACGTCCTCTGCAAGCCGCATCAACAGCGCCACCCCTCGCTCCGGGTGGGTCTGCTCGCGACCGCGGAACATGATCGTGACCTTGACGCGATCGTCGCCGGACAAGAAGCGGACGACGTGGTTCTTCTTCGTCTCGTAGTCGTTGTCCGCGATCTTCGGACGCAGCTTGATCTCGCGCACGTTGACCTGCTTCTGGTGCTTGCGCGCCGCCTTCGCCTTCTGCTCCTGCTCGTACTTGTACTTCGAGTAGTCGAGCACGCGGCAGACCGGCGGGCGCGCCTCGGCGGCAACCTCGACCAGGTCGAGGTCGCGCTCACGGGCATATGCGAGCGCCTTGGCGATCTCCAGCACGCCGACCTGCTCGCCGTCCTCGCCGATCAGTCGCACCTCGCGAACGCGAATGCGCTCGTTGATGCGAGTGTCGTCGCGGTCCGGCGGACGCCGGTCGAACCTACGCGGAACCGGCACTACGCGAAAGCTCGGCTAGACGTCAAAGGCGAGAGGGATCGGGAGCGGGCACGGAGCGTCAACGGCAAAGGGTGCGCTTGGTTTCGGTGCCCGGCATTCGTGGCGAGTATAGCGTCGGTCGCGCCTACCGACGCGATGAAACCTCAGCGGCGGCGCGCTCGGCGAACTCGGCGACGCTGACGGCGCCGAGGTCGCCCTCGCCGTGGCGGCGGACGGAGACGTTGCCGGCCTCGGCCTCCTTGTCGCCGAGAATCAGCATGTAGGGGGCCTTGCGCAGCTCGCCATCGCGGATCTTGCGACCGACGGACTCGGTGCGGTCGTCCACCTCTACCCGAAGGTCAGAAGCACGTAGCTCGGCGGCGACCTGCTCGGCCTGGGCGACGTGGCGGTCGGAGATCGGCAGGACGAGCGCCTGGACGGGCGCGAGCCAAAGTGGGAACTCGCCCGCGTAGTGCTCGATCAGGATGCCGATGAAGCGCTCGAAGCTGCCCATCAGGGCGCGGTGGATCATCACCGGGCGGTGGTCGGCGTTGTCGGCGCCGGTGTAAACAAGCTCGAAGCGCTCGGGCATCGAGTAGTCGAGCTGGACGGTGCCGAGCTGCCACGAGCGGCCGATCGAGTCGGTCATGTGAAGGTCGATCTTCGGTCCGTAGAAGGCGCCGTCGCCGGCGTTGACCTCGAAGTCGAGGCCCTTCTCGACCAGCGCCGCCTCGAGCGCGCCCTCGGCGCGGTCCCACATCTCGTCGCTGCCGACACGCTTGTCGGGGCGGGTCGATAGCTCGAGCCGCGGCTCGAAGCCGAAGATGTCGTAGATGAAGAAACCGAAGTCCAGGCAGCGCTGGACCTCCTCCTTGACCTGATCCTCAGCGCAGAAGATGTGGGCGTCGTCCTGGGTGATGTGGCGGACGCGCAGCAGGCCGTGGAGCGTTCCGCTCGGCTCGTGACGGTGGACGAGACCGGCCTCGGAGTAGCGGATCGGCAGGTCACGGTAGGAGCGGCGGTCGTCCTTGTAGATCTGGATGTGCGCCGGGCAGTTCATGGGCTTCAGGCCCATGGGCTGACCCTCGACGTCGGTGAAGTACATGTTCTCGCGGTAGACGTCCCAGTGGCCCGACTGCTTCCAGAGGTCGACGTCGTAGAGGATTGGCGTGCGCACCTCGCGGTAGCCGCGCTTGGCGTTCTCGGTCCGCCAGAGGTCGGTGAGCTGGGTCCAGATCTGGGCACCGTTCGGCTGCCAGAACGGCGAGCCGGGCGACAGCTCGCTGAACATGAACAGGTCGAGCTCCTTGCCGAGCTTGCGGTGGTCGCGCTTGCGCGCCTCCTCGAGCCGCTCGAGATAGGCGGCGAGGTCCTCCTTCGACAGGAACGCGGTGCCGTAGACGCGGGTCAGCATCTGACGGTTGGCGTCGCCACGCCAGTAGGCGCCGGCGACGCTGGTCAGCTTGAACGCCTTGATCCGCTTCGTGCCGGGCGCGTGCGGGCCACGGCAGAGGTCGGTGAAGGGACCGTTGCGGTAGAGCGAGACCGTCTCCACGGGGTGGGCGGGATCGGCATCCCGGACGAGATCCTCGATCAGCTCGACCTTGTAGTCCTGGCCCTCGGCCTTGAAGCGCTCGATCGCCTCGGCAACCGGCAGCTCCGAGCGCTCGAACTGCTCGTCGGCCTTGATGTGCTCGCGCATCTTCTGCTCGATGCGCTCGAAGTCGGCGTCGGAGAGCTTGACGCCCTCTGGGAAGTCGAAGTCGTAGTAGAAGCCGTCCGCGATCGGCGGGCCGATCGAGACCTTGACGCCGGGGTAGAGCTCCGTGACCGCGGTCGCCAGCACGTGTGCAGCGTCGTGGCGAATCAGCCAGAGCGCGTCCTCCCCACTCTTCGCAGTGACGATCTCGACCTTGGCGCCATCCTCGACCGGCGCGGACAGGTCGCGCAGCTCGCCGTCGACCTTGATCCCTAGCGCCGCGCGCGCCAGTCCCTCGCCGATCGCACGCGCCACGTCGAGCCCGCTGGCCCCCTCGGGAACGTCGAGCTTGGTGTCGTCAGGCAGCTGAACCGTCATGCGGCCTGGAACCTACACGCGCTGGCGAAGTGTGACGCTCGTCACAGACCAGTCGCCAGGTGTCCCTACCCTGGCCAAGTCGAGCCGGTTCTGAGCGGACCGCGGTCCCGCCGGCTCTCCATCCCCGCGCACGTCTGAAGCGACGTACAAGAACGCGGGAGCCGGCTTGGCCGGTAGCTGACCCCGACGCGTGGAGGTCCACGCCATATGCGCAAGCTCGCCCTACTGACAACACTCTGCCTTGCTGTCGCCGCGCCAGCGATTGCGATGGCTGCCGACGGCTCGGACACAACGGGAGCCTCAGCCGGAGCCACGCTCGTCGCAGACGACATCGACGGCGGGCTCGCCGTTCGGGAGGCTCAGCGCCAGCTGCGAGCCGCCAGGGAGCGCGCGAACCCGGAGCCGAAGCCAGTCGCGGTGCCGGCGCACCTGCAGGCGATCGCCCAGTGCGAGTCCGGTGGCGACCCTACCGCGATCGGCGGTGGCGGCCTCTACCGCGGCAAGTACCAGTTCTCGGTCGCGACCTGGCAGGCCGTCGGCGGCAAGGGCGACCCGGCCGCGGCTTCCGAGGCCGAGCAGGACCGCCGCGCGGTCATCCTCTACGACACCTCAGG
Organism: Thermoleophilaceae bacterium; assembly: GCA_044867325.1. Lineage (GTDB taxonomy): Bacteria > Actinomycetota > Thermoleophilia > Solirubrobacterales > Thermoleophilaceae > JAAYBF01. The sequence goes on from JBIOUS010000018.1 coordinate 4,203, forward strand.
CCCCGGCCAGTGGCCGGTGTGCAGTCAGTAACTGGGGCGGCTAAAGCCTGACGACCTGAGAGCCGGGGACGATGTCGTCTGCTCCTGTGTCGTCCCAGCGGATCCACGCCTTGTGGCCGCCGTCGTAGTCGGGCGCCCAGAGGACGAGTGTGGCGTCGCGCTCCCAGACCGTGCAGCGGTCGTCGCCCTGGGGATCGAGGCCGCGCCAGACGCGGACGAAGGCGTTGTTCTCCCACTCGTCGGCGACCGTCGTCGGGTCGGTGTGCCCGGGGTGTAGCCGCGTCTCCGGCGGGAGCGTCATCAGCACGTCCATGATCGACGCCTTCAGGTCCTCGAAGCTCGTCGATCCTGGCGCTTTCACGCCACCGACCGAGCCCTTGAACAGCGTGTCGCCGGTGAAGACGTCGTCGCCGTTGATGACGAAGTTGAGCATTCCCGCCGTGTGGCCCGGCGTGTGGAGCGCACCGATCGACAGGCCGCCGGTCTCGAGCACCAGGTCGCCCGGCTCGATCGTCCGATCGACGTCGAGCAGTTGAGCCGCCTCGAGCGGGTGGGCGAGGATCTCGACGCCGAAGCGCTCCTTGTAGACGTGGTTCTGCTCGACGTGGTCGCCGTGGTGGTGGGTCAGCAACAGGTGGGTCGGAGTGACGCGGTTGCGCTCGATCGACTCCAGCAGCGGCTCCGGCGGCGCACCGGAGTCGACGATCACGGCGGTCCCACCCGGCTCGTCGAAGACGAGGTAGGCGTTGGACAGGAAGCCCGAGTGCATGGAGCGTTCAATGGTCGGCGGCATGGCAGGAGCGTACCCGCGCCGTAGCATCCGGCGGCATGGACGTCGCCGCGCTGCGAGCGCAGTTCCCGGTGCTCGAGCGAATCGCGTACCTCAACACCGGGTCTGTCGGACCGCTGGCGCGGACAGCCGCGGACGCGGCCAACGCGGACCTGCGCCTGCAACTCGACCAAGGGCGTGGCGGCAAGGCGCACTTCGAGCACGCGCAGGCGCTTGCCGACCGATTGCGACTACGGATCGCGCGCCTGATGGGCTGCGACCCGTGGGAGGTGACGCTGACCGGCGCCACGACCGACGGCGTCAACACCGTGCTGGGCGGGCTCGACCTCGAGCCTGGCGACGAGATCGTGACCAGCGACGAGGAGCACCCTGGGCTGCTGGCGCCGCTGGCCAGCGCGCGCGAGCGCCGTGGCATCGAGATCCGGGTCGTGCCGTTCGACGCCGTCGCCGACGCCGTCGGCCCGCGCACGCGGCTGGTCGCCTGCTCGCACGTCTCATGGGTCAGCGGGCGCGTCGTCGACGTCGGGGCGCTCGCCGCCGCCTCCGCCCCGGTCCTGCTCGACGGCGCCCAGGGACTCGGCGCAATGCCGGTCGACGTGCGCGAGCTCGGCTGCGAGTACTACGCGGCGTCGGGCCAGAAGTGGCTCTGCGGACCGATCGGCAGCGGCTACCTCTACGTGCGCGAGAACGCGATCGACGGCCTCCACCCCGCCTGGCCCGGCTACGGGACGCTGTCCGACACCCAGCGCCCGCTCGACCTGCCGCTCGCCGACGGCGCGACGCGATTCGACAACGGCTTCGCGCCGTCGCACCGCAGCGCCTGGTCGCTGGCTGCGCTCGACGTGCTGGAGGCGGCAGGACTCGACGCAGTGCAGGAACGCGCGGCTGCGCTCGCGGACTCGCTCGCGCGGCGACTTGCCACCGCGGGTCTGACGGTTGCTCCTCGCGGCCGCTCGACGCTCGTCTCTTGGGAGACGTCCGATCCGAAGGCCGAGGCGACACGCCTGCTCGACGCCGGACTGCTCGTTCGCGACCTGCCCGGGACGTCCTACGTGCGCGCCTCGATCGGCGGCTGGGCCGCCGACGACGAGATCGACCGCCTGGTCGCCGTCGCTACTTCGACGTCATCACGATGACGCCGAACACCACCAGCGCCATCACGGCGCCAAAGGCGAGGATCGCCATCGCGAAGTAGCCGGCGACCGCGACACCGCGGCGCTCGCGCGAGTCGGTCGCGCGCGCAAAGCCGACGATCGCCAACGAGAAGACGATGCAGACAGCGATCCCGGCGACGATCGACGTCCAGATGACGCTGATCAGGTCTCCGACGTCGATGATCTCGGCGATCGGCGGCACGGCTAGCCCTCCGCCGCGGTGATCGGGGAGCCCTGACGCAGCCGGCGGGCGAAGACGGCAACGATCGTGGCGACCAACGCCGCGGACACGACGATCGGGCCGAGCGCGCCCGTTCCGAAGATGCGCGTGACGCCGTAGGTCATCGCGCCGATCATCGCCGAGGCGGGCAGCGTGAGGATCCAGGCGACCACGATGTTGCCCGCGAGGCCCCAGCGGACCGCCGAGAAGCGCTTCGCCGCGCCTGCTCCCATGACCGCCCCGGAGATCGTGTGCGTCGTCGAGAGCGGAAAGCCGACGTGGGTTGCGGCGAGGATCACCGCGGCACCGCTGCCCTGTGCGGCGAAGCCCTGAGCGGCGTCCATCTTGATGATCCGGCTGCCCATCGTCTTGATGATCCGCCAGCCGCCGAAGTAGGTGCCGAAGGCGATCGCCGAAGCGGCCGACACGACGACCCAGAAGGGCGGCTCGGCACCCGCGCCCAGCTCACCGCTGGCGATCAGCGCGAGCGTGATCACGCCCATCGTCTTCTGGGCGTCGTTGGTGCCGTGCGCGAGCGCGAGCAGACCGCCGGAGACGATCTGGCCAAATCTGAACCCGCGCGTCACCGGCCCCGGGTGCAATCGACCGACGATCCGGTAGATCAGCAGGATGCCCAACCCGGCGACACCGAACGCGAGGATTGGCGCGACGATCGCCGGGATCACGACCTTGCCGAGGATGCCCTCGGCAAGGATCGCGTCCGGGCCGGCGGCGACGAAGGCGGCACCGACGACACCGCCGATCAAGGCGTGCGACGAGCTCGACGGCAGCCCGAAGTACCAGGTGACGAGGTTCCAGGCGATCGCCCCGATCAGACCGCCGAAGACGATCAGCGGCGTGATCAGGTCGGCCTCGACGATCCCGCTGGCGATCGTCGCCGCAACCTCGAGCGACAGGAAGGCGCCGAAGAAGTTGAGGATCGCCGCATAGCCGACCGCGACCTTCGGCGGCATCGCCCGCGTCGAGATCGTCGTCGCCACGACGTTCGCCGTGTCGTGGAAGCCGTTGGTGAAGTCGAACGCCAGCGCCGTCACGACGACGATGATCAGGATGATGTCGCTATCCATGCGGCGGGCGCTACAGGAGCGTCACGAGTTCTTGATGACGATGCCCTCGAGGATGTTCGCGACCCTCTCGGTCGCGTCGATCGCCTGCTCGAGCCGCTCGTAGATGTCCTTCCAGCGGATCACGACCATCGGGTCGATCCCGTTGTCGAACAGCGATGCGATCGCCTCACGGACGATCCGGTCGCCGTCGTTCTCGAGTCGGTTGATCTCGACCGTGTAGTGCGAGAGGTCCTTGAAGCCGCGCAGGCGCGGCATCGCCTCGGCTATCTGGCGCGCGCTTTGCAGCAGCACGTGGGCGAGCCGCTGCGCCTGCTCCATCGGCGCCTCGATCTTGTAGAGGATCAGGTAGTCGGCGACCTCCTCGGTGAGGTCGACGATGTCGTCGAGGCCGGAGGCCAGCTCGTAGATGTCCTCGCGGTCGATCGGCGTGACGAACGTCTCGTTCAGCCGCCGGATGATGTCGTGGGTGATCCGGTCGCCATCCTGCTCGCAGATCAGGATGTCGCGCGCCAGATCGTCGCCGCGATCGGGAAACGCCCGCAGCATTCGGTCGAGCAGATCCGCGGCGCGGACGATGTTGCCGCCAGCCTCCTCGAACAGGTCGAAGAACTCACGGTCACGGGGGGCGATGACGCTGGAGAGTCGCATGGCCGGCGCGGCCAAGCTAGCAGTTGTAAAGGATGGCGACCGTACGGCCTTCGGGAGCGGTGCGCAGGCTCGGTAGAAACCACCGATCGCGAACGCGTGGCTTTCCCCGATGACGCGCGTCAAGGGGCGGCGTAGGTTTTCTTTTCGACACACCTCATCGGGTCCCGGCCGATCGTCACGGACGGCCCACAACGAGACCCATAGGACCCCCTGCCCTCCAAGGGCATTCCCGGCGAGGGGCGCGAGAGGCGACTCTCCTTCCGCCTCAGCTCCTCGCCGGTTCCCTCCTCCCGCTATCCTCCCCGGCCGCGACGGGCCGTTAGCTCAGTTGGGAGAGCGCCGCCTCGACAAGGCGGAGGTCGCTGGTTCGAGCCCAGCACGGCCCACTACGCGTCAGCGTCGTCCTTGCGGGCGGCGACTCGGTCCTCGAGCTGCTTCATGACGTCGGGGTCGCGGAGGGTGGTGACATCGCCGAGCTCCTTGCCGTTGGCGATGTCGCGCAGCAGGCGGCGCATGATCTTGCCGGAGCGGGTCTTGGGCAGATCGTCGGCCCAGACGATGCGCTTCGGACGGGCGAGCTTGCCGATCCGCTGGGCGACGTGCTCGCGCAGCTCGGCGATCAGTTCGTCGTCGCCGTCCTGGTCGCCCTCGAGCGTGACGAAGGCGCAGATCGACTGGCCGGTGTCGTCGTCGGCCTGGCCGATCACCGCCGACTCGGCGACGCGCGGATGCGAGACGAGCGCCGACTCGACCTCTGCCGTCGAGAGGCGGTGGCCGGAGACGTTGATCACGTCGTCGACGCGGCCGATCACCCAGATGTAGCCGTCGGGGTCCTTGCGGGCGGCGTCGCCGACGAAGTAGGTCGTCGGGCCGAACTTCGAGAAGTAGGTCTCCTTGAAGCGCTCGGGGTCCTTGTAGAGCGTGCGCAGCATCCCGGGCCACGGGCGGCGCAGGATCAGCAGTCCTTGGGCGTCGTCGACCTCGTTGCCGTCCTGGTCGACGACCGCGGCGTCGATGCCCGGCAGCGGCCTCGTCGCCGACCCTGGCTTGGCGGCCGTGATGCCGGGCAGCGGGCTGATCAACGTGTGACCGGTCTCGGTCTGCCACCAGGTGTCGATGATCGGACAGCGCTCGCCGCCGATCACGACGTGGTACCAGACCCAGGCCTTCGGGTTGATCGGCTCGCCGACGCTGCCGAGCAGGCGCAGCTTCGACAGATCGTGACGCTGCGGGTACTCGGCGCCCCACTTCATGCAGGCGCGGATCGCCGTCGGTGCGGTGTAGAAGAGCGTGACGCCGTAGCGCGCGCACAGCTCCCACCAGATGTCCTTGTCGGGATAGTCGGGCGCGCCCTCGTACATCACCGACGTCGCGCCGTTGGCGAGCGGCCCGTAGACGATGTAGGAGTGGCCGGTGACCCAGCCGACGTCGGCCGAGCACCAGTAGACGTCTTGCTCCGGCTTGAGGTCGAACAGGGTCTTGTGCGTCCACGCCGTACCGGTCAGGTAGCCGCCGGTCGTGTGGAGGATCCCCTTCGGAGCCGCTGTCGAGCCCGACGTGTAGAGGACGAACAGCGGATGCTCGGCATCGAGCGGCACGGCCGGGCAGTCCGGGTCGGCCTGCTCCAGCGCCTCGTGGAACCAGACGTCGCGGCCGTCGCGCATCTCGACCTCGTCGCCGGTGTTCTTGACGACTACGACCGTCTCGATCGCCGGCAGCTTGTCGAGGAACGCGTCGACACCGGGCTTGACCGGCGCCGTCTTGCCCTTGCGGCGCGCGCCGTCGGCGGTGATCAGCGCCTTCGCCTCGGAGAACTCCATCCGCTCGCGGACCGACTCCGGCGCAAAGCCGCCGAAGACGACGTTGTGCGGAGCGCCGATCCGCGCGCAGGCGAGCATCGCGACGACGACCTCGGGAATCATCGGCAGGTAGATCCCGACGACGTCGCCGGGCTCGACGCCGTGGTCCTTGAGCGCGTTGGCGAGCCGCTGGGTGTCGCGCAGCAGGTCGGCGTAGGTGAGGTCACGCTCCTCGCCCTCCTCCCCACGCCAATGGAATGCGACGCGGTCGCCGTTGCCGGCCTCGACGTGACGGTCGAGGCAGTTGTAGGAGACGTTCAGCTTGCCGCCCGTGAACCACTTGTAGAACGGCGCCTCGGAGTCGTCGAGCACCGTGTCCCAGCGCTCGAACCAGTGCAGGTCCTCGGCCTGCTTCGCCCACCAGCCCTGCGGGTCGCGCTCCGCCTCCTCGTAGACCGCGGGATCGCTCAGCAGCGCCTGCTCGGCGAACTCCGCCGGCGGGTCGAAGGTCTCCTGGTCAAGCAGCTCGGCGATTCGCTGGTCGACGTTGGACGCGGCGCTGGTCTCCATCACTCTCCTCTGGCTGGTCCCGGTGTTCTACCGCGTCGTGACCAGTTGGCGGGCTCTAGACGGCTTAGCGACGCCATAGCCTCACCCAACCACGGCTATACAGCGCCCAACGAAGGGTGATGCCGCCAAAGAGCAACAGCACAAGTAGAAGCTCCACGACGGTTCCGCCGTCAAGCGCGAGGACAACCGCCAGGGCGATTCCCAGACCAGCCAGCACGACGGCAACAATTGCGTCGAACGGATTCAAAGGCGACGACCGGAATCGAACCGGTGTAAACGGCTTTGCAGGCCGCTGCGTAGCCACTCCGCCACGTCGCCAGGTGATGCGGGCTGAAGCCTACCGGCGCGCGCAAGGCGCGCCGGTGGCTGAGATGTTGGCCCCCCTGAGGCCTAAGCGCCGAGGCGCTGCTCGAGGTCCTCGAGCTGGGCGCGGATGCCGGCCGGGAGCTGGTCGCCGAACTTGGCGAGGTGCTCCTTGACCTGGGGCAGCTGAGCCTTCAACGCCTCGGGATCGACGCGCAGCAGCTCGTCGAGGTCGGCGGCGTCGATGTCGAGGCCGTCGGTGTCGAGGTCGGAGGCCGCTGGGACCAGTCCGAACGGCGTGTCCGCGGCGTCGCCCTCGCCGTTGGTGCGGCGGAAGACCCACTCGAGCACGCGGCTGTTCTCGCCGAAGCCCGGCCAGAGGAAGCGGCCGCCCTCGTCCTTGCGGAACCAGTTGACGTAGAAGACCTTCGGCAGCACGGCGCCCTCGCGCTCGCCGACCTTCAGCCAGTGGGCCATGTAGTCGGCCATGTTGTATCCGCAGAACGGCAGCATCGCGAACGGGTCGAAGCGCAGCTGGCCGACCTGACCGGCGGCGGCGGCCGTCGTCTCCGACGACATCGTGGCGCCAAGGAAGACGCCGTGCTCCCAGTCGCGCGCCTCGGTGACGAGCGGCACTACGGTCGAACGGCGGCCGCCGAACAGGATCGCGTCGATCGGCACGCCGGCGGGGTCCTCCCACTCCGGGGCGATCGCCGGGTCCTGGGCGGCCGGGGCCGCGAAGCGGGCGTTCGGATGGGCGGACGGCGTGTCGGAGTCCGGCGTCCAGTCGTTGCCGTGCCAGTCGACCAGGTGGGCGGGCGCCTCGTCGGTCATCCCCTCCCACCAGACGTCGCCGTCGTCGGTCTTGGCGCAGTTGGTGAAGACCGTGTTGCGCTCGATCGTCGCCATCGCGTTCGGGTTCGTCTTCTCGCCCGTGCCCGGTGCGACACCGAAGAAGCCGGCCTCCGGATTGATCGCGTAGAGGCGGCCGTCGGCGCCGAACTTCATCCAGGCGATGTCGTCGCCGACCGTCTCGACGGTCCAGCCCTCGAGCGTCGGGATCAGCATCGCGAGGTTCGTCTTGCCGCAGGCCGACGGGAAGGCGGCGGCGATGTACTTGCTCTCCCCCGCCGGCGACGTCAGCTTGAGGATCAGCATGTGCTCGGCCATCCAGCCCTCGTCGCGCGCCATCACCGAGGCGATCCGCAGCGCGAAGCACTTCTTGCCCAGCAGCGCGTTGCCACCGTAGCCCGACCCGAACGACCAGATCTCGCGCGTCTCGGGATAGTGGACGATGTACTTGTTGTCCGCGTTACACGGCCACGTGACGTCCTCGACGCCGTCGGCCAGCGGCATGCCGACCGAGTGCACGCACGGGACGAACTCGCCGGTCTCGCCGAGCGCGTCGAGCGCGCCCTGGCCCATGCGCGTCATGACGCGCATCGATACGGCGACGTAAGGCGAGTCGGTCAGCTCGATGCCGATGTGGGCGATCGGCGACCCGAGCGGCCCCATCGAGAACGGCACGACGTACATCGTCCGCCCCTCCATGCAGCCGTCGAAGAGATCGTTGAGACTCTCGCGCATCTCCGCCGGAGCGCGCCAGTTGTTGGTCGGGCCGGCGTCGGCCTCGTCCTCGGAGCAGATGAAGGTGCGGTCCTCGACGCGGGCCACGTCGCCCGGGTCGGAGAGGGCGAGGTAGGAGTTGGGACGCTTGGCGTCGGAGAGGCGCTCGAAGGTCCCCGCGTCGACGAGCGTCTGACAGAGCGAGTCGTACTCCTCGGCGCTGCCGTCGCACCAGTGGATCGCGTCCGGCTTGGTGAGGGCGGCGATCTCCTCCACCCAGGCTACGAGCTTCTTGTTCTGAGTGGGGGGCGCGGTCATCTCGCTCATGGGGCTCACGACGGGGGTCTGCTCCTCGGTGGCTGGCATTCCAGGCGCTGCGGGGGACCGGAGACGGTACCGGACCGTCAGGCGGCTGGGCGGCTACCCGCGTGCGGTTTGTGGCAAACCCCCTACAGTGACCGTGGGAGGCGCCTCTATCGAAGAGGAGCCGTTGTGAAGCCGATCCGCGTGCTGGGCCTGTTGACAGGGGCGTTGCTCGCGCTCACCGCCCCCGCTCTGGCACAGGCGAAGCAGCCGCCGAAGCCTTACTACCTCTCGCTCGGCGACTCGCTTGCCGCCGGCGTGCAGCCCGGCAAGGACGGCGTGGCGCGCAACACCCGACAGGGCTTCGCCTACCAACTGGCTCGCACGGCCGGAGAGGTGCGACTCGTCAACTACGGCTGCGGCTTCGCGACCACCGGATCGATGATCAAGGGCAACCGCACCTGCCTGCCAGCACGCGACCCCGGCTACCGCAACGTGTCGCCGAAGACCTCGCAGCTGGCGGCGGCGGAGAAGTTCCTGAAAGCCCACCGCGGCAACCCCGGCTTCGCGACGATCGACATCGGCGCCAACGACGTGGCCTCGTGCGGCGCCGGCGGGCAGATCGACCTGCCGTGCGTGTCGAAGGGCGTAGCGGCAATCAGCCGCAATGCCCCGACTATCGCCAAGCGCCTGCGCACCGCCGCCGGCAAGGGCACACCGATGGCCGTCATGACCCTCTACGACCCCTTCCTAGCGCTGTGGTTCAACGGTTCGGGCGGCAAGGTGCTTGCGAAGGCATCGCAGGCGCTCGCCAAAGATCAGGTCAACGCGGTGATCGTCAAGGCGTTCAAGGCGCACGGCTTCAAGGTCGCCGACGTCGCGAAGGCGTTCAAGAGCTACGAGCCGTTCCCGACAGACGGCGACTCGACCGGGACGCCTCCGGTTGCCGTCGCCGAGATCTGCCGTCTGACCTGGATGTGCACCGCGGCACCTCAGGGACCGGACATCCACGCCAACAAGACGGGCTACGGCCTGATCGCCACCACCTTCAAGAAGGCGCTGGGCAAGGCGGCGCGCTAGACCGCCCCCTGGCTATACTCGCCGCTCGCGCGGCTGTAGCTCAGCTGGCTAGAGCGTCTGCTTGCCATGCAGAAGGTCGTGGGTTCGAATCCCATCAGCCGCTCCTCGGAAAGCCCCGCTCCGGCGGGGTTTTCTCGTTTCTAGGCCAAGTTCAGCGAGACTTGCGAGCCGTCGGAACCGATATACGTTCCGACCATGACTCTCCGAAGCGGCGTGACCGTATTACTCGCCTGCGGTGCCCTGATCGGGACGGCGGCACCCGCCCAGGCCGCCCAGGTTCCCGACGCGCACTGCGACGAGTGGATCAACTTCACCAGTGGAGTCTCCGCCTGGGCTCAGACCTTCACCGCAGAGCACACCGGCCCGCTCACGAAAGCGCGCTTCTACATCGCTACGAACTCCGTGGTCAGCCTCGAGGTCTCGATACACGCGGTTGACGGGAGCGGGCTGCCGACCGGTCCAGCACTCGCGACAACGACCCTCAACAACATCCCGGCTAGGCCATCAGTGAGCTTCACTCCGCTTGCCGACAACTTCGTCGACGCCTCTTTCGCACCCGGAGCGCAGGTCACCGCAGGCCAGTTCTACGCGCTGGCGGTCAAGCGCGTCGCGGGGACCGGGTTCTCGATCCTGCAGTCCACGGGCGACCAGTGTGCGGGCACGGCGTTCAAGGACGAGGACGTCAACGGCACGTGGGAGGTCTACGGGATGAACACCATCGACCTGGCGATGGCCGTATTCGTCGGCGATCCCGAGACGACCACGCCGCCGCTCTCCGGTGGGGGCGGTCCCCCGGCCGCACCGCCCAAGCCGCCCGTCCCACCAAAGCCGCCTCCGATCGTCTCGATCCGCGGTACGTCGCTCTTCTTCCTGAACGGCCAGACCTGCCAGGTCGTCACGCGGGTCGACGCAGCCGGAACGGTGACGGTCACGGTCTACGGCAACGTGCCGTTCGCCAAGGCTTCGAAGAAGAAAAAGAAGCGCTATCCGATCGGGAAGAAGACGGTGCGGACCACCAAGGCCGGCAAGGTCGAGTTGAACGTGCCGGTCTCGAAAGCAGCCCGGAAGGCGATCGCCGGCAAGGGCAAGCTGAAGGCCACGTTGGAGGTCACCTTCACCCCGGCGGGCGGCGGCAAGGCGACGACCAAGAAGAAGTCCATCACGCTCAAACCGGAGCCCAAGCCGAAGCCGAAGAAGCGCTGATGTTCGGCCCGGCGCTCCCCGGGTAATCGCCTTTGCAGGCAAACCAAGGAGCGACGAGATGACCGAGCGGCCTGACGAGTACGACCCACAGGTGGACGACGCCGAAGAGGCCGCAGCCGAGGAGGCGGGGAAGATCGGCGGTCCAGATCCTGAGCCGGGCGTCGATCCAGCCCAACGTGCAGTCGTCGAGGGCGGCGAGGGCTGGGCGGAGGGGTTCGAGGGCGCCGAGGAGCAGCTCGAGCGCAACGCGTCACACGAGGACCGTGGCGCCAACCCGATGCGCGATGCCAGCGAGGACGAGGAGGACGCGGGCAGCACCTACGGCGAGGCCGACCACTCGGGGGCGCAGGGCGACGACTCCTGAGGCGCGGGCGGGGCCTATTGTCCGCCGTATGGCCTACACGACCGCCGAGGGACGACAAGAGCTGTTGGAGTCGCTCGCCGACGCGATCGACGAGCTGGGATTTGCGCTCGCGGCGTTGGGAGCCGCCTACGAGCAGCTCGACGTGATGTCGGCGGACAAGCTCGAGGAAGAGCTGTTCGGACCGGTTCAGCGCGCTTATGGCCGGGCCAAGCGGACCTATGCCGCGTTCGCGGAGCGCGCCGGATTGGAGGCCGAGTCGTTCGAGCCGCAGGAGGCTGGGCGCCCGTCGACCGGAGCGATCGGCTTCATCGGCGAGGCGGTCAATGGGATCGCCGCTGCCGGCGGCAAGCTCACGACGCTGCAGGACTCGCCGGTGCTGCTCGAGGTCGGCGACGTCGAGCTACGCCAGGGCGTCGCCGAGGTGCGGGAGCTGATCGACCCACTCGCCCACGTGGCGCGCGATCTGCTCCGCCGCCTGGGCCGCTAGACCCGCTCCGGCGCCGTCTCGATCAGCGCCAGCTTCTCGGCACGGGGCAGCCGCTTGATCCGCGCCTCCTCGCGCAACGCGGCCGAACGGTCGGCCGCCTCGAACACGGCCGCCAGCTCCACCGGCCGCCGGCTGCGCGTGTAGCGGCTCGCGGTTCCCGCGCCGTGCTCCCCCACTCTGCGCTCGACGTCGGTCGTCCAGCCGCAGTAGAGGCTGTCGTCGGCGCAGCGCAGCAGGTAGACGAATGCCATGCTGCGGACTTCGATGCCACGCATCATCGACCTCTCCGCCCCGATCCGCCAGGACCCGGCCGAGCTGCCGGAGCTGCTGCGGACCGACATCGCCTACACCGACCACGCCGGCGGAGCGCGCGACGTCGAGACGTTGACGGGCGTCACGCCCGACCTGCTGCGCGACGGCGAGGGCTGGACGGTCGAGACGTTCACGAACTTCGGCACCCATAGCTCGACCCACGTCGACGCGCCGTGGCACTACAACTCGACGATCGACGGCAAGCGCGCGCAGTCGATCGACGAGCTGCCGCTCGACTGGTTCTACCGGCCCGGTGTCGTGCTCGACATGACCGCCAAGGCCGACGGGGACGCCGTCACCGCCGCTGAGGTGGAGACGGAGCTCGAGCGAATCGGCCACGAGCTGCGGCCGTTCGACATCGTGTTGGTGCGGACCGGTCGCGACGCCTTCTACGACGAGCCCGGCTACATGGCACTCGGCCCCGGCGTGACCGCGGAGGCCACCCACTGGCTCTACGACCGCGGCGTGCGCGTGATGGGGATCGACGCGTGGGGCTGGGACGCGCCGCTCTGGATGCAAGCCGAGGAGGCGAAGCAGCGCGGCGAGCCGGGGATCTTCTGGGCGGCGCACCAGGCCGGGCTCGCCTACTCGCAGATCGAGCGCCTGTTCAACCTCGGCGAACTGCCGCCGACCGGCTTCACGGTCGCCTGCTTCCCGCTCAAGGTCGTCGGCGGCAGCGCCGGACCGACGCGCGCCGTGGCGATCCTCGACGATTGAACCGACGCTTGCCGGGCGATGATCCGGTTACGCGCTAGGAGGTCTGCCGCTGAGGGTGCCATAGGATTGCGCGGTGCCGTTCACCCTCAGGAACCTCAAGGATGACCTGGAGGACGTCGGGTCCAAGTTCGACGGTGCGCCGGACCTGGAGGTCCGCTTGGCGACCGGGGCGCTCGAGCTCGAGAAATCCGGTCTGAGCTACCAGCGCGTCCCGCCCGGCTATCGCTTTCCGTATGGCCACACGCACAAGAAGCAGGAGGAGGTGTACGTGGTTCTGCGCGGCGGCGGGCGGATGAAGCTCGACGACGAGATCGTCGAGCTCGAGGAGTGGGACGCGGTGCGCGTCCCGCCCGGTGTGTGGCGAGGCTACGAGGCCGGGCCGCAGGGCCTCGAGATCCTCGTCATCGGCGCGCCCAATCTCGGCGAGGATCCGCGCGATGACGTCGATGGCCAGCGCGATTGGTGGGCTGACTAGCGCCAGATAGGTGCACTCTCCCCTTCTCGCCCGTGGCGTCATGACTCGCTACGTCGCCTTCCTGCGCGGGATGAACGTCGGCGGCCACCGCATCACCAACGCGGAGCTGTGCGCGGCCTTCGAGGAGATCGGCCTCCCCGACGCCGCGACCTTCCGCGCCAGCGGCAACGTGATCTTCGACGCGGCCGACGGCGATCGACGCGACGACATCGCCGCAAGGATCGAGCAGGGCCTCGAGCAGACGCTCGGCTACGCCGTCCCGGTCTTCCTACGCGACGCCGCCGAGACGCGCGCGATCGCCGCCCAGAAGCCGTTTCCGGCCAAGCAGGTCGGCGCGTCGAAGGGCAAGCTGCAGGTCATCCTGCTTGCCTCGAAGCCAAAGGCCAAGACGGTCAAGGATGTTCTCGCCCATGCCAGCGACAAGGACAGGCTCGCGATCGATGGCAGCGAGATCTACTGGCTGCCGAGCGGTGGAACACTCGACTCCGACCTCGACCTCAAGACGATCGCCAAGCTGATCGGCGGTCTGTCGACGATGCGCACAAAGGGCACCGTCGACCTGATCGCCGCCAAGCACTGCGCTGAGTAGGCGGTCCTTTCACGCGACGACGCGCAGGTGGCGGAACGGCCGCCCGCGCAGTTCGCGAACGACCGCATCGACGAGGCGCTCCTCGTTCTGCACCCGTCCGTCGGTGACGGCGTCTATCAGGCTTCGCTTGCGCTGCAGCAGCTCGGCCATCGTCTCGTCGATCGTCTCCGGCGCGAGCAGGTACCAGGCCGTGACGGCGCTGTCCTGACCGATGCGGTGAAGGCGGTCCTCGGCCTGGTCGTGGCGGGCCGGAGTCCAGTCGAGCTCGAGAAAGGCGACGTTCGAAGCGCGCGTCAACGTGATGCCCTGCGAAGCGGCGCGCATCGAGCAGACGATCAGCTGCGGCCCGTCCTCCTCCTGGAAGGCATCGACGGCGCGCTGGCGGGAGTGAGTCGAGTCGGCGCCGAGGATGTGGGCCGCATCGGGGAAGCGCTCGAGCACGGCCTTCTGGATCGCGATGTGCTCGGCGAACACCACCAGCGGCTCGCCGGACTCGAGGAAGTCGGCGATCCAAGCGAGCGCCGTCGGCAGCTTCCCCTGCGCCGCGAGCTGGCGCAGGTTGTTCAGTCGCACGAGTTGCTCGGCGCGCAGCGCGGCCGCGATCTTCGCGTCGAGCGTGCCGAGGTCGAGCGGCAGCGTCTGCAGCCAGGCGATCACGTCCTCCTCGGCGAGCCGATACTCGTGCTCGTTGGAGAGCAGCACCGGCACGGTGTCCTGGCGCTTGGACGGCAGCTGCGGCAATACCTGCTGCTTGGTGCGGCGGACGTAACAGACGGCGCGCAGGTTCCAGTGCAGGCGGTCGTCGGCGCCAGCGGCGCGGAAGCGGCGCGACAGGCGCGCGCCGCTGCCGAACTCACGCAGGCGGCCGAGCACGCGCAGCTGGGCGATCAGCTCGTCGGGACGGTTGAGGATCGGCGTACCGGTCAGCGCCAGCCGTAGCGCGTCGTCGGGCAGACCGGCCGCGAGCTCGAGCGCCGCCTTGGTCCGTCCGGCGCGCGGGTTCTTGACGTAGTGCGACTCGTCGAGGACCAGCGCGCGCGGCGCGTGGTCGAGCAGCCGGCGCAGGTGCGCCTCGAGGATGTCGTAGTTGAGCACGAGGATCTCGGCCTGCTCGGTCGTGGCGCTCCAGGTCGCCTCGGTACGGCCGTCGAGGACCGCGACACGGCGGTTCGGCAGCCAGATGCCGGCCTCGCGCTCCCATGTCAGCTTCATGCTCGCCGGGCAGACGACGATCGCTGGGAAGGCGTCGTCGGCCTCGAGCGCGGCCAGCGCCTGCACCGTCTTGCCGAGACCCTGCTCGTCGGCGATGAAGGTCCGGCGGCGGGCGAGCGCGTAGCGGACGCCGGCGCGTTGGAAGGGATGCAGTTCGCCGCCAAGCTCGAGGTCCTGGAGCTCGGCGTCCTCGGCATAGGAGAGCGCGACCGTCTCGGACGCGCGCTCGTGCTCCTCGACGATCTCGTCGAGCATGTCGCGTGCGCGGTCGTCGAGCCGGACATCGGGATGAGCGGCGACGAACTCGGCGAGGACCTGCGCGAGCGCCGGGTCGGCCGGAACGGCGACACCCCAGGCGGAGTCGCGGTTGAAGACGCGCGCGCTGCGCGGAACGGGCTTCGCCTCAGGCAGCTGCTTGAAGTCGCGTGCGACGGTCGAATCCCAGACGGTGAAGAGCGTCAGCTCGGGCTCGCCGTCATCGCCGATCTCGACCCCCAGCTCCGCTGGCGCAGGCATGTCGCCAGCCGCGAGCTGGCGCATGCACGCCTTGGCGAGGTCGTCGATCCGGGCGCCTTCCAGGCGCTCTAGCCGGGACGCCGTGGCGGGATCGAACGGGAAGACGACACGGTCCTCACCGGTCACGATGCCGCCCTCGAGCCCCGTCGACGGCGGATCGCCGGCGACCGTGCGAACGACGAACGCGCCTGCCCCGGCGTGGATCACGACCGACACGAGCGCCTGCCAACGGTCGGAGTCGGTCAGCCAAGCGACTACGTCAGGCTCCACGACCAGCTCCGGGAACTGCTCGAGCAGCTCCCCCACCGCCTTCGCCGAACCCGTGTCCGCGGGCACCCGCCAGTGCTTGCGGCGCCAGTCGAACCAGCGGCCCGGAAGCTCCTTGACCGCCTCGTTGAGATCCTCGTCGAACGGGAAGTCGAAGACCAGCTCGCGCTTCGATCGATCCTCAATCAGCAGCCACACACGCCCGGACCCGGGCAGTGGCTGACTGTCGACAAGCGAGTCCATCAACCCAACGAGATTAGTGAGGCGAGCGGGCGGGGTGCGTCAACGCGCCTGCAGCTCGGCGTCGAGCGCGGCGTTGACGAGCGCGTCGGCGCGGGTGTTCGACTCGCGGCGGACGCTGCGGACCTGCCACTTGCCGAACCCGCGCAGCGCCTCCATCGACTCGAGGTAGAGCGGCTTCAGACCGGCGTGCTTGACGCGGTAGGCGCCGGAGATCTGCTTGGCGACCAGCTCCGAGTCGTTGACCACCTCGACCTCGTCGGCGCCCAGCTCACGCGCCAGCTCGAGCCCGAGCAGGAGCGCGCGGTACTCGGCGACGTTGTTGGTCGTCTCGCCGATGTAGGCGCCGCGCTCGAGCAGCACGTTGCCGTCGGGATCGGCGGCGACGGCGCCGACGGCGGCCGGCCCCGGGTTGCCCCGGGCGCCCCCGTCGACGTTGACGACGACCTTCACTGACCAGCCGGCGTGTCGATCGCCGGGAAGCTGCCCTTCGCCCGCACGCGGCGGCGGTCGGTCATCGGATCGTGAGTGCCGGGAACCCCGCCCTGGGCACGCCGATCGATGATCACCTCGACGTTGGGCTCGTCGTTGTAGTGCTCGACGAGCTTCTCGTAGAGCTCGTCCTCGAGCGCCCTCGGAACCACGCAATAGATCATGAGACAGCTCCTCCTTCCACCACCAGCCGGCCCTCCTCGTCGAGTCCGGCGTTCCAGCGCCGCAGCGCCTCGTCGATGTCGTTCAGCTCGTCGCCCTTCTCCTGCAGCGCAACCGGATCGGCGGTGTCGCCGAGATCGATCCGGTAGCGGTACCACGACAGCTCCCAGGCGACCACCAACGTCACGGCGCTCGGCGCCGAGCTGTCCGGCACAGCCGTCGCCCACGGGAAGCCGAGCGTTCGCGTCAGACCAGCGACCGTCCGCTGGTGCTCGGAGCCGTTGAAGAGCTCGAGCGCCCGCTCGACCTTTACCTCGGCCGTGGTCGGCACGGCGCGAACGTGACGCGGGTCCTGCGGCGGCTCGCGGCGACGCGGCGGAGCTACTGGCTCCTCGGCCGGAGCGTCGAAGGGAGTCGCCAGCTCATCCTGAAGCGGTAGCGAATCGAGATCCTCGTAGCCGCTGGCCGACCCGGGCTCGACACGTTGGCCGTTGAGCGGCGCGTCGCGGCGACGGCGCAGCCGGCCGAAGATCTGGCGGCGCTCCTGCGGGCGGCCGGCACGAGTCGGAATCTGGTCGGCGGCAGACTCGCGGATCCAGCCGGCGTGCTCGGCGCGGACGAAGCAGAGCTCGCAGACGAGGTTGCGGTGTCCGCCCGGCGCCAGGTAGTTCTCAGTCCGCTCGCCTTTGAGAATGGTCCGACCACAGACGTCGCAGGAGACGTTGTCGTGGAACGGGCGGAGCTCCTTCTTCACCAGCCCGATGCTACTGGCAGCGCGCGCGACCGACCCCACTTGCAGCTAGACGACCGCAGCTTCGACCGTCGGATGGACCGGCGCCACCGCACGTACGTCGGTCAGCTCCAGCACACGTCGCAGCGGCGAGTTGCCGGGCATCACGATGCGTAGGTCCTGACGGCGGCGTCCCAGCCGCCGCGCCAACTCGAACAGCAGCTCAATTGCTGCCGAATCGAGGTAGATCGTCTCGCTCAGGTCGACGACCAGGCCATTGACCTCGCCCGGTATCGAGCGCGTGAGCTCGTCACGGACATAGCTGCAGTTGCTCATGTCGAGCTCACCGCCGATCCGTGCGACCGTCCAGTCTCCGAGCCGCTCGATCGCGATGTCCGCCGTCGTGCTCACGGGGGAAGGGAGCTAGTCCATCACCTCGGCGAGGGTGTCTCCCTGGAGCTTCGACTTCAGGCGCAGGACGGCCTTGGTGTGAAGCTGGGAGACGCGCGACTCGGTCACTCCGAGGACCTCGCCGATCTCGCGCAGGGTCAGGTTCTCGTAGTAGTAGAGCGCGATCACCAGCTTCTCTCGCTCGGGCAGCCGCGCGATCGCGTCGGCGAGGCTGTCCTTCATGTCGGTTAGGTCGAGCTCGCGCGCAGGGTCCGCGGCGTGTGGGTCGGGGATCGTGTCGAGCAGCGAGACCTGGTCACCAGAGGAGTCCGAGACCGTCCACAGCTCGTCGAGCGCGACGACCGACGAGTTGGCGATCTTGACCAGCGATGCCTGGAACTCGTCTTCGGTCACCCCCATCGCACTCGACATCTCGGCGTCGGTCGGGGCGCGCTGGAGCTTGTTCTCGAGCTTTGCGTTCGTCTGCTCGATCTCGCGCGCCTTCGCTCGTACCGAACGCGGGACCCAGTCGAGCGAGCGCAGCTCATCGATGATCGACCCCTTGATACGGGTCACCGCGAAGGTCTCGAAGCGGATCTCGCGCTCCAGGTCGAAGCGCTCGATCGCCGAGATCAGGCCGAGCAGCCCATAGGAGATGAGGTCGGCCTCCTCGACGTGCGCGGGCAGGCCGCTCGACATCCTGCCGGCGACGTACTTGACGAGCGGCGAGTACGCGAGAACGAGGCGCTCACGCGCCTGCTGGTCGCCGTCCTGCTTGTACCGGCTCCATAGATCCTTCAGCTCGATCGCTTTGAGGTTTGTCTCCACCTCGTCCTAGTACCCCTCACGCGCGCGGATGGGCCTGCGCATATGCCTTCCTGAGACGTTTCGACTCTACCCGAGTGTACGTTTGGGTCGTGCTCAGGGAGCTGTGTCCGAGCAGCTCCTGAATCGTGCGTAGATCGGCGCCACCGTCCAGTAGATGGGTCGCGAAGGAGTGCCGGAGGGCGTGCGGGGACGCTGCGGCCTGCACTCCGGCGTGGCGCAGCGCACTCCTCAGACGCCGACGGACGTCGGTCGTGGCGAGCCGTCGGCCGGTGCGCGAGAGGAACAGCGCCGGGTCGTGGCGCTCGCTGGCGGCGACCAGCTCGGGCCGTCCGCGCTCTACGTAAGCGTCGATCGCCTTCCAGGCGTGCTCGCCGGCCGGAACGATCCGGGTCTTGCCGCCCTTGCCCTCGACGCGCAGCTGCTCGCCCTCGCGGTCGAGACTCTCGACATCGAGGTCGACGAGCTCGCCGGCGCGCAGACCGGCGGCGTATGCGAGCTCGAACAGCGCGCGATCGCGCAGCTGAAGTGGTGTCGAGGCGGGCAGCGAGTCGAGCAGCTGGTCTATCTCCCCTCTGCTGAGAACCGTCGGCAGATTGCTCTCGCGTTTCGGGCTGGCGACCAGATCGGCCGGGCTGGCATCGAGGTCGCCGCGCTCGACGAGCACGCGGTAGAAGGCGCGGAAGGCCGCCAGCTTGCGAGCGACGGTCGAACGTGAGTTGCCGCGCTCGGACAGCACGCCGGCGAAACGGCGCAGGACACGAGCATCGACGGCCTGCGGCTCGATCCCCTGAGCGCTCGCCCATTCGGCGAGCTGGCCGAGGTCGACACCGTAGGCGCGACGGGTCTGCTCGCCGAGGCCGCGCGTACGTAATGCCGTGTCGAACGCGCCCAGGGCGCGAGCCCAACTAGGGTTGGGCGCCGTGTCGAGGTTCTTCGTCAACACTCAGGACGGGCGGGTCGCTGCCCGCTCCCAGCTCGTCGACGCCGACCAGACCGACGAGGACGACAAGCCGCTCGCTCCCTGGCACCCGATCCAGGGGCCTGGCGAGGAGTCGACCCTCTGGTACGCGGTGATGCGCAAGCGTGAGCGTGGCGTCTTCATCGGCACTCTGTGCATTCGGCACTCGGAGCGCCAAGCCTCTTTGGAGGCGGCAGGATGGGTCGAGGCGCCGGTCGAGCAGATCGGCGTCGACGGTCAGCCGATGTAGATCGGGTCTCCGACCTCGACGCGGTCGTAGAGGTCGATCACGTCGGGAATCGCCATCCGGATGCAGCCGTGCGAGGCGGCGCTGCCCAGCGAGCCGACGTCGTCGGTGCCGTGGAGGCCAGCGCCGTCGGAGATCCCCATCCAGCGCGCCTTGAGCGGGTTCTCGGGCGTCCCTCCGGGCACGACGGTTCCGGCGAGGTCGCCGGCCCAATCGCTGTTCGGCACGCTCCACACCGGGTCGACCTGCTTGTTCTGGATGTTGAACAGGCCGCGCGGAGTGTCATAGCCGGCCGCGCCGAAGGCGACCGTGTAGGTCTTCGACAGCTTGAGGTTCTTGTAGAGGCGAAGCTGGAAGCTGGCGTGGTCGGCGACCAGGACGGTCGGGTACTCCTTGGCGAGCTCGTCGCGGGTGACCTTCGCCTTCGTCGTCTTGACCGGGGTCTCGACGGTGCGGTCGCTTGGCGAGAGCAGCGCAGCGCCAACCGCCTGCCGCAGTTGACCGCGCTTGACGGCGATCCCGTCCTGCTCCTCGACCGCGTCGAGCGACGGGAAGTCGAGCGTCGCGTCCTTGGGCTCACGGTCGAGCTTGTCGCCG
This sequence comes from Thermoleophilaceae bacterium, assembly GCA_044867325.1. Classification (GTDB taxonomy): domain Bacteria; phylum Actinomycetota; class Thermoleophilia; order Solirubrobacterales; family Thermoleophilaceae; genus JAAYBF01. The sequence continues at coordinate 24,510 of JBIOUS010000018.1, forward strand.
ACGCGCGCTACGAGCTGCTGCGCGGCCTTTGGCGAGTAGGTCGCGCTGACGCTGACCTCGACGTCCTCCTCCTTACCGCGCAGGTCGCGCGATACGCGCGCGAATACGTTGCCGTCGCGACTGGCGGCGACCGCGTCGTCGACCATCCCGCCGACGTCGGCCTGGACGCCGGCATCCTCGGCGGAGAGCGTGAAGCGGGTCTTGTCGTAGGTCACGGCGATCGGCTGCTCGAGCCCGCGTGCGACCTGGCGGCTGACCTTGACGCGCGCCTCGTCGGCGTCGAGCCCGCCAACCGGGACGCCGGCGATCGTCACTCCCTCGGCGATCCAGTCGCTGCGCGACGAGTCGTATGCGTACACGGCCACCGACCCGACGATCAACACGACCACCAGGACAGCGACGAAGATGAATGCCTTGCTTCTCAAGATGTGCGGTTCCCCTCCGGCCCGGTGGCCGACTCACTGAGTGTAAGCAGGCTGTCGGCCTGCGCATAGGGCTTCGCCCGTCCTGCAACCTCCATTGCGCGCCGAGAGCGCCGATGGTTCACCGATCGAGGCGTTGGATACGGTTGGTCTTAGATGTCGCAGCTGCACATCCCGCCCCCACCCGCCCGCCGGCGCGATGCGGCCCGCGCCGAGCAGGGCTACGGGGTCAGCGACCAGCCGAACTGGCGCGACATCGATTGGCCCAGCCACCTGCGGACGATGGAGATCGGCGGCACGCCGGTCAACTACGTCGACATCGGCGAGCAGGGCGACTCTCGTCCGATCGTCTTCGTCCACGGGTTGAGCGGCCAGTGGCAGAACTGGCTCGAGAACATTCCGCGCTTCGCCCAGCAGCGGCGGGTGGTCGCGCTCGACCTGCCGGGATTCGGCGTATCGCCGATGCCGAGCGAGCAGATCTCGATCGACTACTACGGCCGTGTCGTCGCCGAGCTGTGCGACCGTCTCGGCCTCGCTCCCGCCGTCCTGGTCGGCAACTCGATGGGCGGCTATGTGGCGGCGGAGGTGGCGATCGACGCGCCGGAGACCGTCGAGCGGCTGATGCTGATCTCCGCCGCCGGCATCTCGCAGAGCGAGCTCTCGGTCGACCAGGTGCTGCGCGTCGGCAAGCTGTTCGCGCTGGCGACCCGCGCCTCGACGGCACAGCGACGCCGCCACATGGCGCGCCCGGCGCTGCGCCACTGGATCCTCAGCCTGATCGTCCGCCACCCGACGCGGTTGCGGCCCGACATCGCCTTCGAGGGGCTCGTCAAAGGCGCCAACAAGCCCGGCTTCGTCGATGCGCTCGGCGCCTGCATCGACTACGACTTCCGCGACCGCCTGCCGGAGATCGCCTGCCCGACGCTCGTCGTCTGGGGCGAGGACGACGCGATCATCCCGGTCCGCGACGCCGACAAGTACGTCGAGCTGATCCCCGGCGCGCGCAAGACGGTCTTCGAGGACACCGGCCACGTCGCGATGGTCGAGCGGCCGGGGGCGTTCAACGACGAGCTCGAGAAGTTCCTGAGCCACGCGGTCAGGCCCGACGAGCTCGAGCGCGACTCCGCGACCGCCGCCTGAGAGAGACCTAGCTGGTCAGGGCGCCCTGAGCGGCTGAGCCGACGTGGCGGGCGTACTTGCCGAGCACGCCGGTCGTGTACTTCGGCGCCGGCGCCTCGTAGGCCTCGACCCGGCGGGCTATCTCGTCGGCGGGCAGGTCGACGTTGAGCTCGCGCCTGTCGACATCGAAGATCACGGTGTCGCCGTCATGGACGGCGGCGATCGGACCGCCGCGCGGCGCCTCGGGAGCGACGTGGCCGGCCATGAAGCCGTGCGTGGCACCGGAGAAGCGGCCGTCGGTCAGCAGCGCGACGGAGTCGCCAAGCCCCTCGCCCTGCAGCGCTGCGGTGACCGCCAACATCTCGCGCATCCCAGGACCGCCAGATGGGCCCTCGTTGCGGATCACGACGACGTCGCCGGGCTGGATCGAGCTTGCCTTGACGGCCGCGAAGGCGTCCTCCTCGCACTCGAAGACGCGCGCCGGGCCGCGGTGCTCGCGACGGCCATGACCGGCAAGCTTGACGACGCAGCCGTCGGGCGCCAGGTTGCCGCGCAGGATCGCGAAGCCGCCGCTGGTCGCGAGCGGGTTCGACAGCGGGCGCACGACCGGCTGGCCCTCGGCCTCCTCGGCGGCGTCGACCTCCTCGCCAATCGTCAGGCCGGTCACGTTGAGCGCCTCGCGGTGGAGCAGCCCCGCCTCGTCGAGCCGCTTGGCGACGAGCGGCATGCCACCGGCGCGCCAGAGATCGGGCGCGACGTAGCGGCCGAACGGCTTGAGGTCGGCGAGCAGCGGGGTCTTGGAGGCGATGCGATCGAAGTCGTCGATGTTCAGCTCGACGCCGGCCTCGTTCGCGACCGCCAGCAGGTGCAGGACGGCGTTCGTCGAGCCGCCGGTCATCGCCACGGCTGCGATCGCGTTCTCGAGCGACTTCGGCGTGATGATCTTGCTCGGGCGCAGGTCGCGCTCGAGGACGTCCATGATCAGCTTGCCGACGTCCTCGGCGACCTGACCCTTCTTGCCCTCCTCGGCCGGCACCATCGAGCTGCCCATCGGCGAGATGCCGAGCGTCTCGAAGGCGAGCGCCATCGTGTTGGCGGTGAACTGGCCGCCGCAGGCGCCGGCGCCCGGCGAGGCGACTCCCTCGAGCTCGTGCAGGTCGTCGTCGGAGATCTTGCCGGCGGCGTGCGCTCCGACGGCCTCGAAGACCTCCTGGATCGTCACGTCCTCGCCGCGGAACCTGCCAGGCTTGATCGACCCGCCGTAGAGCATGATGCTCGGCAGGTCGAGCCGCGCGAGCGCCATCACGCAGCCGGGAATCGTCTTGTCGCAGCCCGAGAGCGCGATCACGCCGTCGAAGAGGTGGCCGCGCGCGACGAGCTCGATCGAGTCGGCGATCACCTCGCGGCTGACGAGCGAGGTCTTCATTCCCTCGGTGCCCATCGTGATGCCATCGGAGACCGCCACCGTGTTGAACTCCATCGGCGTCCCGCCGGCGGCGCGCACGCCCTCCTTGACCTTCTCGGCGAGCCGGCGCAGGTGGAAGTTGCACGGCATCACCTCGGTCCAGGTGTTGGCGATGCCGATGATCGGGCGGCGCAGCGACTCGTCATCGTGGCCGATGCCCTTCAGGTAGGCGCGCGTGGCGGCCCGGTCCGGGCCGTCGAGTTGGGCCCGGCTGCGCTCGCGGAGATCTCTGGTCACGCGGCTCGTGCCCCGATGTCGCCGGCGCCGAGGCGCTCCCACTCCGACAGCCGCCAGATGTCGCGCCGGACGTGGCCGGGATCGTGCTGACGACCGACGAGGTGCATGTTGGCGCGACCGATCACGCGCGCCTCGTCGGAGGTGATTGCCATCCACTTCGCAAGCACGTCGTCGGAGGCCGGTAGCCGTGTGCGGCCGCCGCCAGTCATGTCGGGGAACTCAACGCAGTACTCGCTCAACAGCCGTCCGCTCGCAGGCACGTAGGCGACGATCGGCTTGTGCGGGTAGATCAGATAGGCGTAGGGCGCGGACCCTCTCTCGTCAACCGGCGAGTCCGGCAGCCGCCGGCCGTCGACGCGGATGAAGCCGAGGTCGCGGTACATCGCCCACTCGGCCTCGTTGACGCAGGAACGCAACAACTCGCGGGCACGCTGCTCGGCCCGCCGCTCACGCCCCGGGTCGAAGGCCTGCGGCGAGCCGGCGACGTGACGCTTGCGACGCCCCCGGAAACGAGCCAGCGTTGGCGATCCGAGTAGGAACGCCGCCAGCGCGGTCGCCATCAGTCCGGTGGTCAGCAGCGCGAGCATGCCGGCTCAGCCTCCAGATGCCCGCGGAAAGAAGATCACTCGCTGCGCCTCTGGCGGGATGTCGGCGTAGTCGCGCACCATCTGGGCCTCACGGCGACCGCTGCCGGGCCGTTCGGTCGGAACCGCAGCCCACATGCCCTCGTCGAGCTGGCGGCGGAACTCCTCGATCAGCGCCTGCTCGTCTTCACGCACGTCTGGGTCACCCTCAGCCAAGAGGACCTCACCATGACCGGGCTTCATGCGCAGGAACTTGATGGGTCAATCCTAATGGGCCGGCGCTCTTGCGAGACCGAAGACATCGACCGGCCCGGCGCCAGCGCCGATCCCACGCAATCCGTCGCGGACCGCGGCGGCCGCGACGATACGCGCTGCGCGAGCCGCCTCGAGTGGCAAGTCGCCGAAGGCGAGTCGTGCGGCGAGCGCCGACGAGTGCGTACAGCCGGAGCCGTGCGCGGCGCCGTCGGGGTGACGCTCCCCGGAGATCGCGATCGGCTCGCCACCGTCGAAGAAGACGTCGGCGATCTCGTCGGCATGACCGCCCGTGACGACCACCGCGCGCGGGCCGAGCGCGTAGACGGCGCGTGCGAGGTCTTGCGCCGCGACCTCCTCCCCCACCCCTGCCAGGACGCGCGCCTCCGGCAGATTGGGCGTGACGACCGCGGCGCGCGGCAGGATCAGCCGCCGCAGCGCGTCGAGGGCCTCGGGATCGAGCAGCGTGGCACCACTCTCGGCGACCATCACCGGATCGACGACGACCGGTGCGTCGCCGACCAGGTCGAGTGCCTCTGAGACGGCAGCGATCGTCTCGCTGGACCCGAGCATGCCCACCTTGACCGCGTCGACGCCGATGTCCGCGGCGATGGCGCGGACCTGCGCGACGATCGCCTCCGGGGCGACCGGGTAGACCGCCTCGACCGTGACCGTGTTCTGGGCGGTGATCGCGGTGATCGCAGTCATGCCGTGGGCGCCACAGCGAGCGAACGCCTTGAGGTCGGCTTGGATGCCGGCGCCACCGCCGGAATCCGAGCCGGCGATCGACAACAGGCGGGGTGGCGTCGAGTCAGACATCGAGCGCGCAGCATAGGCACGCCTCGACGTCAGCGCGACGGCCGCGCGCGCTCCCAGCCGAACAGCCCGTCGCGACGGATCAGGCCTCGCGTCTCGAGCTGCGCTAGCGCAGCGCGCGTCTCGTTGATCGGCAGCCCCGCGAACGTCGAGATCCCGTCGATGTCGAGCCGCGACTCGACGCCGTCGAGCAATCGCCGTTCGATTGGATCGAGCTCCGGCTCGGCGAGCGGCGCCGAAACGGTCGCGCCGCTGCCGACGCCGAACAGCTCGTCCAGCACGTCGGAGGCGTCGCGCACCACGGCGGCGCCTTCGCGCAGCAGCCGGTTGCTGCCGGCGGCGGCGCGCGTCGACACCCGCCCCGGCACGACCCCGAGCGTCCGGCCCAGATCCTGCGCGAAGTCGGCGGTGATCAGCGTGCCCGACGCCTCGCCCGCCTCGACGACGACGGTCAGCCGCGCCAGCGCGGCCATCAATCGGTTGCGCGCGGGAAAGCTCCAGCGATAGGGCCGCTGACCCGGCGGTAGCTCGGAGACGACGAGGCCGTTCGCCGCGATCTGGGTGTGAAGATCGGCATGCCGGCGCGGATAGGCCACGTCGGGCCCACCGGCGAGCACGGCGATCGTCGCCCCGCAAGCGCCCAGCGCGCCGCGATGTGCGGCGCCGTCGACGCCGAGCGCCATGCCGCTGATCGTCGTGATCCCGGCGACAGCGAGCCCACGGCCGATGTCGTGCGCAACCTCGATCGCGTACGGCGTCGCGTCACGCGTCCCGACGACGGTCACCGCCGGCTCAGCCTCGACCGCGGACAGCAGCTCGACCCTTCCACAGCAGAACAGGACGGCCGGCCGGTCGTTCAGATCCTCGAGCGAGGATGGATAGCTCTCGTGGTGCTGGCAGACCGCCGCTACGCCTGCATGGCGCAAGTCGGCGCGAGCGCGGCGCGGCTCGAAGCGGCCGAGGAAGGCAAGCGCCTCCTGCTCGCCCTTACCGCCGACCGCAGAGGCCAGCGAGACGTCGTCGAGCGCCAGTAGCTCGCGGGGCGCGCCTGGACGACCGACGAGTCCGGCGATCCGAGCGGACAACAACCCGATCAGGTAGCCGCGCCGCAGGCAGCTGTCGCACGCCCCGCTCATACCGCGGCCGTCCGTCCTGGCGCTACCGCCCGGTAGCCGAGCGCCTCGGCGACATCGTCGCGCTCGACCTTCTGCCTTCCGGCCAGGTCGGCGATCGTCCGCGCGACCCTCAGTACCCGATCGTGGCCGCGGCCGGTCAGCACGCCGGCATCGAGCGCCGCCGCAAGCGGCTGAGACGCGCGCGTCGTGAGCGGCACGAGCAGCCGGGTCGCGCCGGTAGTCAGCTCGGCATTGCACGTGGCCGGGGAGGCGACCAGCCGTGTCGCCTGCCGCTCGCGCGCCGCGACGACCCGCGCACGCACCGCGACGGAGCTCTCGCCAGCCGCACTGTCCGAGGCGAGCGCGAGCGCCGGCAGCGGCGCGAGCTGGCAGACGAGATCGATCCGGTCGATCAGCGGTCCGCTGAGTCGTGCGCGGTAGCGCTCACGGGTCAGCACGCCACACTCGCAGCGCTCGCCGCCGATCCCACACGGGCATGGATTGGCCGCTGCGGCGAGCAACACGCGGGCCGGAAACCGCAGTCCGACCTGCCCGCGCACGATGTCGACGCTGCCGTGCTCGAGCGGCTGGCGGAGGGCCTCCAGCGCCGGTCGCGCGAACTCGGCCAGCTCGTCGAGGAACAACACGCCGCGGTGCGCGAGCGTGACCTCGCCGGGACGCGGCCGAGCGCCACCGCCAACCAATCCCTGAGCGGAGATCGTGTGGTGCGGTGCTCGGAACGGCCGTTCGGTAGCCAAACCACCGCCGCCATTGCCGACGACGCTCTGAACGCGCGTGATGTCGAGCGCCTCTTCGATGGTCGGCGAGGGCAGGATGCCCGGCAGCCGGCGGGCGAGCATCGTCTTGCCGGCCCCGGGCGGGCCGATCATCAACAGGCTGTGACCACCGGCGGCAGCGATCTCCAGGGCGCGTCGCGCGTCTGCCTGACCGCGCACGTCAGCGAGGTCGGGAAGCTCGACCGGGGTTGCGGTAGGACGCGACGCGCCTGCTGGCGACGGCTCGGGAGTCCAGCGCCCGTGAAGAAGCTCCACGAGCCGCGCGAGGTCGGGAACCGCGCAGACCTCGAGCTCGTCGACCAGCGCCGCCTCCGACGCAATCTCGGGCGACACGACCAGTTTCTGTAGCCCCGCCGCACGGCAGCCGAGAGCGATCGGAAGCGCTCCACGAACCGGGCGCAGGGCGCCACCCAGCGACAGCTCGCCCGAGACTGCGATCCCCTCGAGCGCTTCGGGCGGAACCTGCCCACTCGCCGCGAGCACGCCAACGGCGATCGCGAGGTCGAAGCTGGCGCCTGCCTTACGCACCCACGCCGGTGCGAGGTTGACGGTCAGGCGCTGGAGCGGGAACTCCAGCCCGCTGTTCAACAGCGCTGACCGCACCCGCTCGCGTGCCTCGCGGACCGCCGTGTCGGGCAGTCCGACAACGGTGAACGCAGGCAGACCACGACGGGCGTCGACCTCGACTGTCACCTCCCGGGCATCGACGCCCTCGAGGGCAAACGTGGGAACGCTGGCAAGCACGGACAGCACGCTAGGCGGACCGTTCGCACCGGTGACAGCGCTCCAGCTACAACTCTCTCGTCGCGTTCTTCGCTTCCCGCGGCAGACTTGTCACGTAGGCATGACCGCTGTAACCGCGCCCCGCCTAGCGTCCCGCAGATGGCTGCTGGCAACGCCCGTATCCGTCTCGGTGCGCATGGCGAGGACATCGCATGCGCCCATCTCGAGCGGGCCGGCTACGTGCTGATCGAGCGCAACGGACGCTGCGGGCGGACCGGCGAGATCGACATCGTCGCGCGTGACCACCGCTGTCTGGTCTTCTGCGAGGTCAAGACACGCATCGCCGGCGGCTCAGCCGGTCCCGCCGGCCCGCTCGACGCGATCGGCCCCGCGAAACGCCGACGAATCCGCCGGCTGGCTGCCGAATGGCTCCGCAGCCGGCCCGCGCCATCCCCCTCCCCTGCCTGGATCCGTTTTGACGCGATCGGCATCGTCGTCGACCGTCAAGGGCATCTCCTGTCCCTCGACCATGTCGAGGACGCCTTCTAACGAGCGTCTAGCCCAGCGTCAGCTGCTGGTACGCAGTCGAGTTGAACGACATGCGGTGAAGCGGCGAGACGCCGTGCGCGGCGATCGCGGCCCGGTGGTCAGGCGTCGAGTAGCCGACGTGGGCGGCGAAGTCCCACTCGGGGTGACGCTCGGCCGCACGGCGCATGTAACGGTCGCGGCTGACCTTGGCGAGCACCGACGCGGCGGCGATCGCGGCGCTGCGGGCGTCGCCGTCGACCACAGCCTGCTGCTCGTGCTCGAACGGCGGCACGCGAAAGCCATCGACGAGGCAGATCGTTCCCGGCACGGCGACCCGCCGCAGCGCAGCGCGCAGCGCGTCGAGGTTGCTGACGTGCAGGCCCCGCGAGTCGATCGCCCGCACAGACCGCGACACGACGGCGGTCCGCGCGCAGGCGCGCATCACCAGCGGATACAGCTCCTCGCGCGCCTCCTCGCTGTGCTGCTTGGAGTCGTTGAGCTTCGTCAGCGCGCGGCGGTCGGCGAGCGTCAGCCGATCGAGGTCGAACAGCACCGCCGCCGCGACCAGCGGACCAGCGAGGCAGCCCCGCCCGGCCTCGTCGGCGCCGGCGACGAACCGCGAGCCCAGCTCCCGGTCGAAGGCGAACAGCCGCCGACCGCTGTGCGCGGCCTTCCTCCTCCGCCGCCGCGCCGCCTTGCTCTGCGGCTGCGCTGTGCTCGCCTCACTCACGTCGGCGCCGATCATAGGCGCCCGACCGGAGCGTTAGAGGCCGCCCCACTTACTTGGTGGCCAATACGTCGCGAAGGCGTTGCCGATGAAGTTGTCTTTCGGCACCGGACCCCACTCGCGGCTGTCAGCGCTTGCGCCGCGGTTGTCGCCCATCATGTAGTACTGGCCCGCGGGGATCACGATCGGGTCGGGCATGTTGCAGAGCGGGCATTGCGCGTCGGGCCTGATGAACGGCTCCTTCTGCAGCTTGCCGTCGATGTAGACGCGACCCGCCCTGACCGATAGGCGCTCGCCGGGCAGGCCGACGACGCGCTTGATGAAGTTGGTCTCCGACTTGCCGGGCGTCGAGCGCGGGCACGGTTGCTCAGCCGGGTGACTGACACCGCACATGTTGTCGTCGGCGCCCTTCGGCGGCTTGAAGACCATCACGTCGCCACGCTCGGGGTCGCCGAAGTGCTCGCCGATGCGGTTGACGAGCACGCGCTGGCCGATCTCGAGCGTCGGCACCATCGACTCGCTCGGGATGCGGAATGGCTTGACGAGGAATGCTTGGATGCCGAGCGCGACACCGAGCGCGACGGCAACGATCACGACGAGCTCGATCAGCGAGCCGCCAGCGCTCTGCTTTCCATCGCGAGCCACTAACCCTCCGGCCCGTCGTCCGCTAGGAGTCCGACTTGTCGCCGGACTCGGCGTCGTCGCCGTCAGCCTCGGCCTGCTCGTCGGCGTCAGCGGCGGGCGCCTCGGTCTCCGCCTCAGGGGCGTCAGCCTCGGTCGACTCAGCCTCCGTGGCCTCGGGCGCAGCGGCCTCCGCCTCCGGCGTCTGCTCCTCGACGGCCTCGGGAGCCTCGGGCTCGGGCGCGTCGACGATGGCGTCGGTCTCTGGCGGCGGCATGACGCCCTCGAGCTCGTCGTCGTCGCGACCGAAGCGGCGCTCGCGGACGCGGGCGCTGCGGCCGACGCGGTCACGCAGGTAGTAGAGCTTGGCGCGCCGGACGTCGCCGCGACCGGCGACCTCGATCTGCTCGATCTTCGGCGAGTGGACTGGGAACGTCCGCTCGACGCCGACGCCGAACGACTGCTTGCGCACCGTGAACGTCTCACGCGCTCCGCTGCCCTGGCGCTTGATGACGACGCCCTCGAAGACCTGGGTGCGCTTGCGGGTGCCCTCGACGACCTGGAAGTGGACGCGCAGACGGTCGCCCGCCTGGAACTTGGGCACGCGCCGCAGCTGCGACCGCTCGATGGTTTCGATGACTCCGCTCATGGCATGAAAAGGCGCGAGCACCACGGGGTGCTTCGCGCGACGGCGAATCCTAGCGGAGCCGTAGCCGGCTCTGCTCTGCGCGCCACTCTCGGACCTTCCCGTGATCGCCGGAACGCAGCACTTCAGGGACGTCATGCCCGCGCCATTCCGCCGGCCGCGTGTAGTGCGGATACTCGGGCGCGCCGCCTAGCGCCGCCGAAAACGACTCTTCGAGCGCGCTGTCGGAATGGCCGAGCGTCCCGGGGAGCTTGCGCAGGATCGTGTCGCAGACGACCATCGCCGCGAGCTCGCCGCCGGCGAGCACGTAGGGCCCGATCGACACGACGTCGGTCGCGAGATGCTCGTTGACACGCTCGTCGAAGCCCTCGTAGCGACCGCAGAGCAGCGCGATCTCCTCCTCGGCGGCGAGCTCGTTGACGAGCTGCTCGTCGAGCTGACGGCCGCCGGCTGCGAGCGCGATCACCCGCCGGCCGGCGCGGCCGTCGACCGGATCGGCGTCCCAGCGCGCGGCGAGCGCCGCCTCGACGACGTCGACGCGGATGACCATCCCGGCGCCGCCGCCGTAGGGCGTGTCATCGACCTGACCGGCGTTCAGCGGCGTCGTGGCGCGCAGGTCGACCGTCTCGAGCCGGTGGCCGAGGTCGAGCGCGTTGCGCACGTGGCGTTGCTCGAGATACCAGTCGAACCAGCCGGGAAAGAGCGTGAAGACGTCGACGTTCACTTGCCCTCCTCCGTCTCGAGACGCAGGAAGCGGCGGTCGATCTCGATCGTCCGCGCGTCGAGATCGACGCTGTGCACCGCGTCCGAGATCAGCGGCACCAACTCGCCGCCCTCGAGCTCGAGCAGGTCGCAGGACGGCGAGTCGATCACCTGGACGACGGCGCCGAGCCCTTCGACGCGGCAGCCGACGAGGTCCTTGGCGAGCCACTCCCCCTCGGCTAGCGACGCTTCGACCAACATCAGCTCGCCGCGCAGCGCTCTTGCCGCCTCGCGGGTGCCGATGCCGACAAGCCGTACGAGCGGCTTGTCGTCCGTGCCGGCGCGACGATCGACCACGTGCTCACGGCCGTCGACACGGACGACGGTGCCACGATCGAACGGATGGTCCGGCCGCTCTACGTAGAAGCTGCCGTCGAGGCTGTGCGTCCGGCCGACGACTCCGGCCGTCACCAGGCGCGTCTCGGTCGCCACGGAGCTCAGGCGGCGTCGACGACGTCGATCAGCACGCGCTTCTCACGCCGGGTGGCACTCGCCTTGAGGACGGTGCGCAGCGCCGAGATCGTCCGCCCGCGACGGCCGATCAGCCGACCGGCCTCGTCGGGCGGGGCGTGCAGCTCGAGAACGATCGTGCCGTCCTCCTCTTCGAACGAGTCGACGGACACCGAGTCGGGGTCGTCGACGAGAGCGCGAGCCAGATAGGCGAGCAACTCCTCCACGCGAGCGGCTAGGAGTCGTCGCTGGAGTCGCCCTCGGCGGGCGCGTCGGCCTCGGCGGCCGCGTCAGCGTCGGCCTCGGCATCGGCCGCGGGCTCGGGGGCCGGCTGCTCGGAAGTCTCCTGCTCGGCCGCAACCTCCTCGGCTGCTGCCTCGGCGTCGGCGGGAGCCTCGGCCTCAGGGGCCTCTGCCTCAGGGGCCTCTGCCTCAGGGGCCTCTGCCTCAACCGGTGCGGCCTCGGCGGCCGGCTCGGCCTTCGGCTTCGGCGGCGTCGCGACCGGCGCCGGGGCCTCGCGGGCAGGCATCTCGTGGCCGGTGTTCTCGGCGCGGATCAGCTTCTTGACCGTGTTGCTCGGCTGAGCGCCGCGATCGAGCCAGTGCTGGAGACGCTCGCGATCGATCTCGATCCGCGACGGCTGCGTCTGCGGGTTGTAGTGCCCGATCGTCTCGATCGAGCGACCGTCACGCGGCGAGCGGCCGTCGGCGACGACTACTCGCCAGATCGGATTCTTCTTGGAGCCGACGCGGGTCAGCCTGACTTTTACGGCCAAGGTCTCTCTCTGATCGGGGGTGAAGCGGTTGCTGCGGCCCGGGAACGTTAGCGGCCCGAGGCGATCTGCGCCAGCGAGGGCATCTTGCCGCGCGCCATCTGGCGCATCAGCTTTTGCATCTGGGCGAACTGCTTGACGAGATTCGAGACCGCCTGAACGTTGGTTCCCGACCCCTGGGCGATCCGGCGGCGGCGCGATCCGTCGATGATCTTCGGGTTCGCGCGCTCGGCCGGCGTCATCGAGGTGATGATCGCCTGGAGGCGGTCGAGCGCCTTCTCGTCGACCTTCAACCCGTTGAGCTGCTGCCCAACTCCCGGCAGCATCTTGAGAATGCTCTGCAGCGGCCCCATGCTGCGCACCTGCTGCATCTGCTCGAGGAAGTCGTCGAGCGTGAACTGGTTCTTGCGGATCTTGCGCTCGAGGTCTTGGGCCTGGCGCTCGTCGATCCGCGCCTCGGCCTTCTCGATCAGCGTCATCACGTCGCCCATGCCGAGGATCCGCTGGGCCATGCGGTCGGGGTGGAAGCGCTCGAAGGCGTCGAGCTTCTCGCCGGTCGAGGCGTAGAGGATCGGCTTGCCGGTGATCGCCTTGACCGACAACGCTGCGCCACCGCGGGCGTCGCCGTCGAGCTTGCTGAGGATCACGCCGTCGAAGGCGGTCGCGTCGGCGAACGCCTCGGCGACGTTGACGGCGTCCTGGCCGGTCATCGCGTCGACGACCAGCAGCACGTCGTGCGGCTTGGTGCGCTTCTTGATCTGGCTGAGCTGGTCCATCAGCTCGTCGTCGACGTGGAGGCGGCCAGCGGTGTCGACGATCAGCACGTCGCGCTTGTCGGCGCGTGCCTGACCGAGCGCCCACTCGGCGACGTCGACCGGGTCGCGGCCCGTGCCCTGCTCGTAGACGGTCGCTCCGGCCCGCTCGCCGACCTTGATCAGCTGGTCGACCGCCGCGGGCCGCTGGAGGTCGCAGGCGGCGAGCGCGACGTCGAGGCCCTTGTCCTCCTTCAGCTGGCGCGCGAGCTTGCCGCAGGCCGTCGTCTTGCCGGAGCCCTGCAGGCCGGCCATCAGGATCACCGTCGTCCCGCTCTTCGAGAAGACGAGCTCGCGGCCCGAGCCGCCCATCAGCTCGGTCAGCTCCTCGGCGACGACCTTGACGACCTGCTGGCCGGGGTTCAGCGAGTCGAGCACGTCGGAGCCGGTCGCCCGCTCCTTGACCGCGTTGGTGAACTGCTTGACGACCTTGAAGTTGACGTCGGCCTCGAGCAGCGCCAAACGCACCTGGCGCATCGCCTTGGCGACGTCGTCCTCGGTCAGCGCGCCGCGCGAACGAACGTCGCCGAGGGCGCCCTGGAGTCGGTCAGCGAGCGTGTCGAACACGTAGTCAGGCTAGCCGGGCGGCGAGGGCGCTGGCGTTCATGTGGGCTATGGCCTCGATCGAGACCATCGGGTTGACGCCAGAGGCGCTCGGGAAGGCGGACGCGTCGCAGATGACGAGGTCGCGCACGTCCCAGGTTTCGCCGGTCGGCGTGCAGGCCGAAGTCGAGGGGGTGCCGCCCATCCGCGCGGTGCCCATGATGTGGAACGAGGCCATCGAGACCTGGCCCGATCCCCAGCCGCAGCGGTCGGCGTCGCGCATGAAGCGGTGGCGGTCGCCGTCGGCGCCAGGGTCGTAGGAGACCCAGTCCGAGTGCGAGCTGAAGATCCGCTTCGCGCCGGCGGCCTCGAGCATCTGCGCGCCACCCTCGAGGCCGGTGCGCAGATTGTCACGGTCGAAGCTCGACAGCCGGTAGCGGACGATCGGCTCGCCGTCGCGGCCGACGCGCACCTCGCCGGCATCGCGGTCCCTCAGCACGGCGCCGATGCCGACCGCGTTCGGAAGCGTCCGCATCAGCTCGTGGTAGGCGCGACCGCCACGCCACGGCCAGAAGCCGTTGACGACGTGCGGATGCATCGCCGCCGTCTCGTACTTGACGCCATGGCCCTCACCGTCGAGATCGACGTCCTGGTCGGAGTAGAGCGCCTGCATCGCGCCCTCCCAGGGCCGCAGCTCATCGTCGAAGACGCCCCAAGCGACGGTCACCGGATGGAGGTGGAGGTGCTGACCGATGTTGCGATTGCGCAGCGCCGAGCGGCGCAGCAGCGCAGGGGTCTGGATCGCGCCGCATGCCGCCACTACGGCGCGTGCGCGCACGGTGACCCGGTGTCCGGTGTCGGTCATCGCCTCCACCCCGCGCGCCGCTCCGTTCTCGACGATCACCTTGCCCGCCCGCGTGCCGACCAGGATCCGCGTTCCGGCGGCATGAGCGTCCGCGAGCCAGGTCTTGACCGTCGACTGCTTCGCGCCGAGCCGGCAGCCGAACGGGCAGTAGCCACAGATCTCGCCCTGGTCGCAGCCGCGCACGTCGCGTGGCATCGCGTCGATGTGCCAGCCGAGCGCCATGCAGCCGTCGCGCATCGTGCGGTCACGCGACGACGGCGAGGAGTGCTCGTGGTTGACGCCGAGCCGGTCGCAGACGGCGTCGAGGCTGGCGTCGAAGTCGCGATCGGCGAAGGCGTGGACGCCGTGGCCGGCCCACTCTTCGCGAATCGCGTCTGGCGTCCGGAACGACGTCGTGTAATTGATGACGGTGCCGCCGCCGAGGCAGGCCCCAGCGAGCAGCGACAGGCTCTGGTCGGCAGTCGCCGTCGGCGCGCCGGCGTACATCGTGCGGATCGCGTTCAGCTCCGAGCCGTCGAAGTCGGCGTCGTCGTAGTAGCCACCTGCCTCGAGCACGACAACGTCCAGTCCCGCGGCCGCCAGGACGCCGGCCGCCGTCCCACCGCCGGCGCCGGAGCCGACGACGACCACGTCGCACTCCAGATCGGTGTCGTGGTCGATCGCCAGCGGCGCGATCGCTTTCGGGGGCGCGCCCTCGTTCGGGCCGAGCGGCCCGGGATAACCGATGTCGGCCCATGCCGGGCTCGGACTCCCGTCCGCGGCCGGCAGCATCCAGTAGAAGAGCCGCGCCCCCTGACAGAGCGCCTGGAAGGCTGCGCGGCGCTGCGGCAGGCGTGAATCGCACCACGACAGCAGGACCCGCTCACGGGCGTCCTGGGGCAGCTCGGAGAACCTGCGCCAACCGCCGCCGCCGAGCGCCGTGAGCGGCTGGCTGTCCCACAGCGACAGCAGTTGCCCGAGCTGGCGCCGCTCGGAGGCACGCGGGTTGCGGTCGATCGCCTCGAGTAGCGCCTCCGGCACGCCGAGCTCGCTCGCCGAGGGCAGGCCGTCGCCGCCCGGACAGACGGTGTCGCAGATCGACTCCAGTGCGCGGCGCTGTCCCTCCGTCAGCTCCATCGCCTATACGGGTCGCGGCGGCTCCGGTGGCTGAGGCGGCTTTGGTGGGTCCGTCGACACGCCGTCCGGGCCGAGCAGGTTGCCCAGCCGCCCGAGCGCGTTGGTCAGCTCGCTCGGGATGATCCAGAGCTTGCTCGCGTCGCCCTCGGCGATCAGCGGCAGCTTCTGTAGGTACTGGTAGGCGAGCACCTTCTGGTCGGCGTCGCCACGGTGAACGGCGTCGAAGACGGTCTCGATCGCCTGCGCCTCGCCCTGGGCCTCGAGGATCTGCGCCTCGCGGCGGCCCTCGGCGCGCAGGATCGCGCTCTGCTTCTCGCCCTCCGCCGTCAGGATCTGCGACTGCTTGACGCCCTCGGCCGTGAGGATCGCGGCGCGGCGGTCGCGCTCGGCGCGCATCTGCTTCTCCATCGCCTCCTGGATCGACGCAGGCGGGTCGACGGCCTTGAGCTCGACGCGGTTGACGCGGATGCCCCAGCGGCCGGTCGCCTCGTCGAGCACGATCCGCAGGGCGCCCGAGACCTTGTCGCGCGACGTCAGCGTGTCCTCGAGCGTCATCCCGCCGATCACGTTGCGCAGCGTGGTGACCGTGAGCTGCTCGATCGCGCCGATGTAGTCGGCGATCTCGTACGTCGCAGACTTCGGGTCGGTGACCTGGAAGTAGATGACAGTGTCGATGCTGATCACCAGGTTGTCCTCGGTGATCACCGGCTGCGGCGGGAACGAGACGACCGTCTCGCGCAGGTCGATCAACGGCTTGACGCGATCGACGTAGGGGACGACCAGGGCCAACCCGGCATCGAGCGTGCGGTGGTAGCGGCCGAGCCGCTCGACGACGCCCGCCCGCGCCTGCGGAACGATCCGCACGCCCTGCGCGATGGTGAACAGCACCACCAGCGCTACGACTCCCAAAACGATCAACGTCGCCACATCAGCCTCCTAGCCCATCTGAAACCAGCGCCGTGGCGCCCTGGATCTGCATCACCTGGACACGCGCCCCGACCTCTATCACCTCATCCTCGTCGTATGCCCGCGCCGACCAGACCTCGCCGGAGAGCTTGACCGTGCCGCCATCGCGGTCGACCCGGTCCAACACGAGCGCCTCGGCGCCGACCAGCGCAGCCGTCCCGGTCCGGATCTTCGCCGGCGTCATCAGGTGACGGCGAGCGATCGGCCGCAACACCAGCAGCGACGCAGCCGACGCGAGGATGAAGACCACCATCTGAAGTGCGGTGCCGGCGCCCAAGAGCGCGGCGATAGCGGCCAGTACGGCCGCCACGGCGATCGGCCCCATGAAGAACGACAGCGTCAGGATCTCCCCGATCGCCAGCAGTCCCGCGACCACGATCCAGATCACCCAGGCAGCCATGCAGTGATCCTATCCCTGACCCGGGGCCTATTCTCCCGCGCCGATGGCACGTGAGTGGAATGAGCTGTTCGTCGTGGCTGGGGAGCCGATCGAGGCGCCCGTGGCCGAGGCCGTCGCCGAGGACGGCGAGGAGAAGCCAAAGCGGCGCTTCTTCAAGCGCCTGCGCGAGAACATGTCGAAGACGCGCCAGGCGCTCGGCGCCGAGATCCAGGCGACGATGTTCGAGCGGCTCGACGACGAGGCGTTCGAGCGGCTCGAGGAGGCGTTGATCTACGCAGACGTCGGCGCACCGACCACGGCGTCGATCGTCGAGCGGTTGGAGGGCGAGGCGGCCTCCGGCGATCTGGAGAGCGGCGAGGACCTGACGCGCCGGCTGAAGGAGCTGCTCGCCGAGACCGCACGCGTCGAGGACGATACGATCGATCTCTCGGCCAAGCCGACCGTGATCCTGATGGTCGGCGTCAACGGCACCGGTAAGACGACGACGATCGGCAAGATCGCCTGGCACCTCCAAAAGGAGCTCGGGCAGTCGGTCCTACTCGCCGCCGGCGATACCTTCCGCGCCGCGGCCGCCGAGCAGCTCGAGGTCTGGGCCGAGCGCGCCGGCTGCGACATCGTCCGCGCCAACGAGGGATCGGACCCCGGCTCGGTGATGTTCGATGCGATCGAGGCGGCGACAGCGCGCGGCCACGACGTCGTCCTGTGCGACACCGCCGGGCGGCTGCACACCCAGCAGCACCTGATGGACGAGCTGGCGAAGGTCCGCAAGGTGATCGCCTCGAAGCTGCCGGACGCGCCGCACCACACGCTGCTGACGATCGACGCCACAACCGGCCAGAACGGCCTCCGCCAAGCGCTCCTGTTCCGCGAGACCGTCGACCTCGACGGCATCGTCCTCACCAAGCTCGACGGCACCGCCAAGGGCGGCATCGCCCTGGCTATCGCTCAGGAGCTCGAGGTCCCGGTGAAGATGATCGGCATCGGCGAGGGCATCGAGGACCTCCGCCCGTTCGACGCCGACGACTTCGCCGCAGCGATCCTGGACTAGCTAAGCCGCGCCGGCCGATGCGTCGGCGGCTGGCTCGACGACCGGCTTGGCCTGATCGAAGAGGTTCTCGCCGGTGCCGCTGAGCTGGCGCGAGACGACGCGCGAGACGCCGTCGCCGCCCATGCTGACGCCGTAGATGCGGTCGGCGGCGTCCATCGTCCGCTTCTGGTGGGTTACGACGATGAACTGGGCGCGGTCGGAGTAGCGCCGGACAAGCTGGAGGAAGCGGTCGACGTTGAGGTCGTCGAGGGCGGCCTCGACCTCATCGAGGACGTAGAACGGGCATGGGCGGGCGAGGAAGACCGCGAACATGAATGCGAGCGCGACGAGCGACTTCTCGCCGCCTGACATCAGCGACAGGCGCTTAGTCGACTTGCCGGCCGGGGTGACCTCGATCTCGACGCCCGGCTCGGAGGCCGACGGCTTCGCAGCCGACTCCTCGGGCCCGTCGTCAGCCTCGGCGGCGCCGTCGCCGTCCTGGCCCTCCCCCTCGGCCTCCTGGCCGCCGAGCACGGGGCGCGGGCCCTGGTCGGGCTGGACAAGCCGTAGGCGACCACGGCCGCCCGGGAAGAGGTGCGCTACGACCTCCTCGAAGTTCTTCGCGGCCGCCTCGTAGGTCTCCTCGAAGCTCTCGCGGATGCGGCGGTCGGTGTCGCGGATCAGGCCTTGGAGCTCTGACAGCGCGCTCTCGAGGTCCTTGCGCTGGCCCTCGAGCTCCTCGACGTGGGCGATCGCCTCGTCGTACTCCTGCGCCGCGAGCGGATTGACGGGGCCGAGTTGCTCGCGACGGCGGGCGAGCCGGTCGATTCGGGTAGCCAACTCGGTGCGGCGATCCTCGTCTAGCGACTCCTCGGCCGGCTCCGCGGGCAGGCCCAGGCGCTCGGCCACCTCGGCGAGCTCGCCGGCAGCGTCCGCCGATTGGTCGCGGATCTGCTGAGCGGTGACCTCGGCGACCGTGACGCGCTCGCTGGCCTCACGTAGCGCGCGCTGCAGCTCAGACTCCTGATGAGCGCAGGTGCGCAGCTCGGCGGCGGTGCGGTCGCCGGCCTCGGCGCCCGCCGCATGCTCGGCCTCGATCAACGCGACGCGGGTGGCGACGGCCTCGCGGGCATCGTCGAGCGCCGCTGCGGCGCTGTCGGCCGCCGTAGCGAGGTCGCGATCGCGCTCGATGCGTCCACGCAGGCGCGCAGCGCGCTCGACGCGCTCGTTGTGCTCGCGCAACGCGCTCTCGGCCATCCGGCGCTCACCGCGAACCTCGGCGGCCAGCTCGGCGCGGCGGACCGCGTCGGGACCCTCATCGGGGCTCTCGCTGCGCTGCTCGATCAGCCACTCGGCGCGGCGGATCGCCTCGCCGGCAGCCTCGACCTCGCGGACCGCTCCCCGCAGCGCGGTCTCCGCCTCGTCGCGGCCGCGGTCGGCGGTGAGAACCTGCTCGGCGGCGCGCTCGACGGTTGCCCTCGCCTCGGCCTCGGCTTTGGCGGCCTGCTCGGAGGCAGCGACGAGCTCGACGCGGCGGTTGCGCTGCTCGAGCACACGCTCGGCGCCGCCAGCGGGCGCCTGACGCAGTTCACCGGCTCCGGGCTTCCAAACACGGCCGGCGCGGGTGACGGCAAGGCCGTCGAAGTCGTTCGGCACGTCGGCGAGCGAGTCGACGACCCAGACGCCGGCCAGCAGACGCTCGGCCAACGGAGCGGCGGGCGCATCGGCCTCGACGCGATCGAGCAAGCGCTCGGCGTCGCCGGTCGGCCCCTTCCCACCTGCGGACGTATCGCCGGCCGCGGCGACGAGCACATAGCCACCCTCGTCGCCAGCGCCGTCGAGCAGACGCTCGCCGTCGGAGACGCTCTCGACGACACCCGCACCGAGACGCGGGCCAAGTGCCGCGGCGAGCGCGAGCTCGTAACCAGGCTCGACCCGCAGTTGCTCTGAAAGGGCGCGCGCGCCTCCGGGCGCGCCCTCGGCGGCACGCAGGAACTGATTGACCGCAGCGAGCTCGGCACCTGCCGCAGCAGCAGCGTTGCGAGCGGCCTCGGCGGCCCGCTCGGCGAGGCGGCGCTCGTCGCGGGCCCCCTCGGCAACTTGCTCCCCCTCGGCGAGCGCCTCGCGGC
>JBIOUS010000019.1:0-49534 GCA_044867325.1 Thermoleophilaceae bacterium
AGAAGCAGAAGCAAGCGCTCGGCCTGCCGTCGCGTGAGCTCGTCGTGATCAACGACGAGTTCGGCTCGGAGGGCGCCGAGCTGATCGTGCTGAAGTTCGACCGGGCGACGCTGAAGGCGCTCGGGAAGCACAAGCGGCCGATCCCAGTGAAGATCAACGCCGTGTCGGGCGGCCAGCAAGACTCGATCAAGGCGACGATCAAGCCCTGATCTCGGAAGTGACGTCGGCGCCGCCCGCCACGACGGTGGGCGGCGCCGTCTCACTGCGCCATGGAAGGCACGGATAGCCTCTCGCCTCCATGGACCTCGACGTCGTCTTCCTCGGCACCGCCGGCTCGGCGCCCACCGCGCGGCGCGGGCTGCCGGCTACGCTGATCCGGCGCGGGGGAGAGCGGCTGTTGATCGACTGCGGCGAGGGGACCCAGCGTCAGCTGATTCGGTCCGTCGGCCTTGTCGATCTCGATGACGTATTCATCACGCATTTCCACGCCGACCACGTCCTCGGCCTGCCAGGAATGCTCAAGACGTTCGGGCTGCAAGGGCGTGAGCGGCCGCTGCATGTCTTCGGCCCACCCGGGTTGCGGCAGCTGTTCAAGGTACTTGCGCCTCTGATCGGCAAGCCGGGCTTCGACGTGCGGATCGACGAGCTCGATCCTGGCGATCAGCTCGACCGCGACGGGTACGTCATGGAGGCGTTCTCCGTGGCCCACCGGGTGCCGGCATTCGGCTACGCGCTGCTCGAGGACGACCGGCCCGGACGCTTCGACGAGGCGCGTGCCCGCGAGCTCGGCGTAGCTCCGGGACCCGACTTCGGGCGGTTGCAGAACGGCGAGGCCGTGCCGGGCGACGGCGGCGAGGTACGGCCTGAGCAGGTGCTTGGCGAGGCGAGGCGCGGCCGGCGGATCGTCTTCTCTGGCGACACCACACCTTGCGACATGACGCGCGGCGAGGCTCACCGGGCTGACCTACTCGTCCACGAGGCGACGTTCATGCACGAGGACATCGATCGCGCCCGCGAGACCGGCCATTCGACCGCGCGCCAGGCGGCGATGCTCGCCGCCGATGCCGACGTGACTCTGCTTGCGCTGACGCACGTCTCGACGCGCTACCCGGTTGGCCAGTTGCGTGATGAGGCACGGGCCGAGTTCGAGCGGACGATCGTCCCGCGCGACTTCGACCGCGTCGAGATTCCCTTCCCTGAGCGCGGCGAGCCGGTTCACGAACGCGCCCCCGGCGACTGAGGGCGACGGAGCAGACTGCTACATTCGCAGCGCAGTCTCTTTAACCCGGTCCCGTGAGGCCAGGAAGGGGCAAGATCGCAGTGAGCCAAAAGGTCGTTCTCGACCGCGACGACGTGCGGCGGACCATCGTTCGCATCGCTCACGAGATCGTCGAGCGCAACGGGGGCGACCCACTTGCGATCGTCGGCATCCACCGCCGCGGCGCTCTGCTTGCCGCCCGGCTGCGCGATCAGGTCGCCGAGTTGGTCGGCGAGCCGGTTCCGCTCGGCGATGTCGACATCTCCTTCTATCGCGACGACGTTGGCCTGCGCGGCCCCAACGACGACGATCCGACTGGCCCGGTCGTTCACGCATCGCACGTCGACTTCCCTGTCGAGGAGACGACCGTCGTCCTGGTCGACGACGTCCTCTTCACGGGCCGCACCGTCCGCGCGGCGATCGACGCTCTCTTCGACTACGGCCGCCCGCGCCGCGTTCAGCTTGCCGTGCTCGCCGATCGTGGTCACCGCGAGCTGCCGATCCGCCCGGACTACGTCGGCAAGAACCTGCCGACCGCACGCAGCGAGCGCGTCAACGTCCGCGTCGAGGAGCTCGACGGCGAGGACGAAGTGACGATCGTGTCCGGCTCCGACATCACGATCAGGAGGACTGAGACGTGAAGCGGCATCTGCTTTCCATAGACGGGCTTTCCCGCGAGGACATCGAGCGCATCCTGCGCCGCGCCGAGAGCTTCGCCGAGGTCTCCGGGCGCGAGATCAAGAAGGTTCCGACACTCCGCGGTCGCACCGTCGTCAACCTCTTCTACGAGTCCTCGACGCGCACCAGCTCGTCGTTCGAGCTGGCCGCCAAGCGGCTGTCGGCCGATCTCGTCTCGATCAAGGCCCAGGGCTCGTCGGTCGACAAGGGCGAGTCGCTCAAGGACACGATCCAGACGCTGTCGGCCTACGACCCGGCGGCGATCGTCATCCGCTCGCCGAACGTCGGCGCCGCCGCATTGGTCGCTCGCTGGACGCGGGCGTCGGTGATCAACGCCGGTGACGGCAAGCACGAGCATCCGACTCAGGCGCTGCTCGACCTCTACACGCTGCGCCGTCGCACCGGGACGCTCGACGGTCTGCGTGTCTGGATCGTCGGCGACGTGTTGCACAGCCGCGTTGCGCGCTCCGGCGTGCTCGCGTTCGCGCGGATGGGTTGCAAGGTCACTGTCTGCGGTCCGCCGACGCTGATCCCACATGGGATCGAGGCGCTCGGCTGCGAGGTTCGCCACACGCTCGACGAACTCGGCGAGGCCGATGTCGTCTACACGCTGCGGATGCAGCAGGAGAGGATGAACGGAACGTTGGTTCCGTCGCTGCGCGAGTACGCGGCGCGCTACCAGATCAACGGACGGCGGCTCGGGCCCGGGCAGCTGTTGATGCACCCCGGGCCGGTCAACCGCGGCGTCGAGTTGTCGGCCGAGGTGATCGACTCGCCGCAGGCGCTGATCGCCGAGCAGGTCGAGTCAGGCGTCGTCGTGCGGATGGCGGTCCTCTACGAGCTGCTGACTGCCGGCCAGGGCGGCGGCCCGGCGGCCGGTCAACGGCTTCCCACCGACGAGCCGACGGAGCGCCAGCCCGCATGAACAAGCTCAATGCGACGACGCGAGCTCCTGAGGCGGGCCGCCTTGATCGGGCGCCCGTGCCCGATGCCACGGTCTTGATCAGGGGCGCCCAGCTACTCGATCCGCGCACTGGCCTCGACCAGCCTGGCGACCTGCTGGTCCGCGATGGCGAGATCGCCGAGATCGGCGCACCCGGCTCGCTGCAAGCGCCCGAGGGCGCCGAGATCGTCGAGGCCGAGGGATTGCACGCCTTCCCTGCGTTCGTCGACCCGCACGTCCACCTTCGCACCCCCGGGCGCGAGGACGAGGAGGACATCGAGACCGGCACGCGCTCGGCGGCGGCCGGCGGCTACTGCGCGATTCTCGCGATGCCGAACACCGACCCGGTCGTCGACTCGGCCCCGATCCTGCGCTCGCTGCGTGAGCGGGCGCGTGCCGAGGCGCGCATCCCGACCGGTTTCACCGCATCGATCACGGTCGGCATGCAGGGCGAGCGGCTGACCGAGATGGCCGAGCTCGCCGACGCCGGCGCAGCCGCCTTCACCGACGACGGTCTACCTGTGCGCTCAGCCGGAATCATGCGCCACGCGCTGCGCTACCAGCAGCTCAGCGGCTGCGTGCTGGCGCTGCACGAGGAGGATCCGACGCTGTCGGACGGCGGCGTGATGCACGAGGGCGAGGTATCCGCGGTGCTCGGCCTCGCCGGCATCCCGTCGGTCTCCGAGTCGACGATGGTCGCCCGCGACTGTGAGCTGGCTGGCTACGAGGACGGCCGGATCCACGTCCAGCACGTCTCGGCCCGGCGAACAGTCGAGGTGCTCGAACGCGCCAAGGCGGCGGGGGTGAAGGTGACGGCCGAGGCGTCCCCGCACCATCTGCTGTTGACCGACGACGCCGTCCGCTCGCTCGATACGCACTTCAAGATGAATCCGCCGCTGCGCACCGAGGACGATCGCCAAGCGCTGATCGAAGGTCTGCGCGCGGGCGTGCTCGACTGCATCGCCACCGACCACGCACCGCACTCGCGTGAGGAGAAGGAGGAGCCGTTCGAGCTGGCGCCGATGGGCGTCACCGGGCTCGAGTCGGCTTTCGCGGCGATCCACACCGACCTCGTGCTGCCTGGCGTGCTCGACCTCGGCCTCGTCGTCGAGCGGATGACCGCCGGCATGGAGCCGTTCGGTCTCGTCGTCCCGACGCTCGCCAAGGGCGCACCGGCGAACGTCTGCCTGGTCGACCTGAGCGCGGTCTGGGAGGTCGGCGAGGCCGGCTATGAGAGCCGCTCCGCCAACTGCGCGTTCGGCGGCCGGCGCCTGACCGGCCGCGTGCGGATGACGATCGCCGCCGGCGCGGTGGCGTTCCGCGAGCGCTCGTTTGCGATCGAGGCGGTCCGGTGAGCGCCTACCTGCTGCTCGAGGACGGCACGCGCTTCGACGGCGACGCCGCCGGTGCGCCGATCGCCGCGGCCGGCGAGGTCGTCTTCAACACCGCGATGTCGGGCTACCAGGAGTCGGTCAGCGATCCGAGCTACCGCGGTCAGGTGATCGTCTTCACCTATCCGCTGATCGGCAACTACGGCGTCTGCGCCGAGAACATGGAGTCGGATTCGATCCACGCCCGTGCCGTCGTCATGCGGGAGGGCATCGACCGCGAGGACGCGCCGCATGCCGAGGGCGGCTGGTTGACCTGGCTCGCCGACTGCGGCGTCCCGGCGATCTGTGGTGTCGACACGCGCGCGCTGGTGCGCCACATCCGCGACCGTGGTGCGATGCGCGGCGGCGTCTTCCCCGGCGACATGCCGGAGTCAGAGGCGATGGACCGCGTCCGCGCCGAGCCGGCGATGGCCGGCGCCGACCTGGCGCGCGAGGTGACTCCCGGCGCGCCCGTCCTGCTCGATCCGCTGACCGACGTGGCCGGGCCGACGATCGCGGCGATCGACACCGGCATCAAGGACTCGATCGTTCGTCACCTGCGCGAGCGCGGCGCGCGGCTCGAGCTGCACCCGTGCACGACCTCCGCCGACGACCTGCTCGCGAGCGACGCCGACGCCTTCTTCCTCGCCAACGGTCCCGGCGACCCCGCGGCGCTCGGCTACGTCGTCGACACGGTGCGCGAGCTGATCGGCAAGCGGCCGGTCTTCGGCATCTGCCTCGGCCACCAGCTGCTCTGCCGCGCGGTCGGTCTGGAGACGACCAAGCTGCCGTTCGGCCACCGCGGCGCCAACCACCCGGTCAAGGACCTCGAGACGGGACGGATCGACATCACGAGTCAGAACCACGGCTTCGCGGTCGTCGGCCCCGACGGGGCGAGCACGATCGAGACCGACGAGCCGGTCCGCTGGGAGACCGACTTCGGCGCCGCCGAGCTGTCGCAGATCAACCTCTACGACCGCACCGTCGAGGGGCTCGTGTTGCGCGACGTGCCCGGCGCGACGGTCCAGTACCACCCCGAGGCCGGTCCCGGCCCACACGACAGCCTGCACATCTTCGACCGCTTCCTACGCATGGTGGAGACCGTCTGATGCCGCGTCGCGACGACATCCACAAGATCCTCGTGATCGGCTCGGGGCCGATCGTGATCGGTCAGGCCGCAGAGTTCGACTACTCGGGCGCACAGGCATGCAAGGTGCTGCTCGAGGAGGGCTACGAGGTCGTACTCGTCAACTCGAATCCGGCGACGATCATGACCGACCCCGAGTTCGCGACGGCGACCTACATCGAGCCACTGCTGCCGGAGTCGGTCGCGCGCGTGATCGAGCGCGAGCGTCCCGACGCGCTGCTGCCGACGCTCGGCGGCGGCACAGCACTCAACTTGGCGCGTGACCTGACTGAGGACGGCACGCTCGAGCGCTACGGCGTCGAGCTGATCGGCGCGAACTACGACGCGATCCAGCGCGCCGAGGATCGCGACCTGTTCAAGGACACGATGGCCGCGGCCGGGCTGCGCACCGCGCGCTCGGAGGCCGTCTCGGCGCTGAGTGACGGGCTCGCCGCGCTGCCGCAGATCGGCCTGCCGGCGGCCGGCTCCGGCGAGGACTGGGACGGCCGCTCGGCGATCATCCGCCCGGGCTTCACGATGGGCGGCGAGGGGGGAGGCATCGCCTACAGCGAGGCCGAGTTCCACCAGATCGTCTCCGAGGGGCTCGCCGCGAGCCCGATCGGGCAGGTGCTGGTCGAGGAGTCGGTGATCGGCTGGGGCGAGTTCGAGCTCGAGGTGATGCGCGACCACAACGACAACGTCGTGATCGTCTGCTCGATCGAGAACATCGACCCGATGGGCGTCCACACCGGCGACTCGGTCACCGTCGCGCCGCAGCAGACGCTGTCGGACCGCCAGTACCAACTGCTGCGCGACCAGGCGATCGCCGTCATCCGCGCCGTCGGCGTCGAGACCGGCGGCTCGAACATCCAGTTCGCCGTCAACGCCGAGACCGACGAGATCGTCGTGATCGAGATGAACCCGCGCGTGTCGCGGTCGTCGGCGCTCGCCTCGAAGGCGACCGGCTTCCCGATCGCCAAGATCGCCGCTCGGCTTGCGGTTGGCTATGCGCTCGAGGAGATCGACAACGACATCACGCGCGTCACGCCGGCCAGCTTCGAGCCGACGATCGACTACGTCGTCGTCAAGTGGCCGCGCTTCGCGTTCGAGAAGTTCCCCGGCGCCGACGGCAAGCTGTCGACCTACATGCAGTCGGTCGGCGAGGCGATGGCGATCGGACGCACCTTCAAGCAGGCGTTCGTCAAGGCGATGCGCTCACGTGAGATCGACGTCGTGCCGACGCCGCCCGAGGACACCGAGGAGCTGCTGGCAGCGCTCGAGATTCCCGGTCACGACCGCTACGAGCTGCTGTTCGAGGCGGTTCGTCGGGGGGTCTCGGACGATGAGCTGTGCACCCGTACGAACATCGATCCCTGGTACATGGCAGAGATGACGGCGATCGCGCGTGGGGAGGACCCCGAGGCTGGCCTGGCACGGACGTTCAAGTCGGTCGATACCTGCGCCGCCGAGTTCGAGGCCGCGACGCCCTACTACTACTCCGGCTGGGAGCGCCCCGGCCCCGACGGCCCGCGCCACGAGGTCCGCCGTGGAGACAACGCATCGGTCGTGATCCTCGGCTCCGGCCCGAACCGAATCGGCCAGGGGATCGAGTTCGACTACTGCTGCGTCCACGCGGCGATGACCGTGCGCGAGTCGGGCCGCGACGCGGTGATGGTCAACTGCAATCCAGAGACTGTCTCGACCGACTACGACACCTCGGACCGGCTCTACTTCGAGCCGCTGACGCTCGAGGACGTGCTCGGCGTGATCGAGATCGAGCAGCCGGAGGGCGTAATCGTCCAGTTCGGCGGCCAGACCCCACTGAAGCTCGCGCAACAGCTGACCGACGCCGGCGTGAAGCTGCTCGGAACGCCAGTGGAGTCGATCCACCGCGCAGAGGACCGCCCGAGCTTCGGGACCCTGCTAGAGGATCTCGGGTTGAAGGGCCCGCCATATGCGACGGCGACGTCCACGGAAGAGGCGCTGACCGCCGCCGATCAGGTCGGATATCCGCTGCTCGTCCGCCCGAGCTACGTGCTCGGCGGCCGCGCGATGGAGATCTGCTATTCCCGCGACGGGCTCGCCGACTACCTAAAGCGCCACGCTCCGACGCGGCAGGCTGGAGCCGAGGGCGCCAGCGACCGGCCAGGCGACACGGAGGGGGGCTCCGGGGGCGCGGAGCCACCCCGGGAGATATTCCTCGACCGCTTCTTGGAGGACGCGATCGAGGTCGACGTCGACGCGCTCTGCGACGGCGAGACCGCCCAGATCGGCGCGATCATGCAGCACGTCGAGGAGGCAGGCGTCCATTCCGGCGATTCCGCCTGCGTGATCCCAGCGATGTCGCTGGGCCCCGACATGCTCGCCCAGGTCGAGGACGCGACGCGGCGGATCGCGCTCAGCCTCGGCGTCGTCGGGCTGATCAACATCCAGTTCGCGGTCTTCGGCAACGACGAGCTCTACGTCATCGAGGCCAATCCACGCGCCTCGCGAACAGTGCCGTTCGTCTCGAAGGCGATCGGCGTGCCGCTCGCGAAGATCGCCTGCCGCTTGATGCTCGGTGAGCGGCTGGCGGACATGGACCTGCCACTGCCGGCACACCCGGGGCACGTCGCGGTCAAGGAGGCGGTGCTGCCATTTGGGCGCTTCCCGCTCGCTGATGCCCGTCTCGGCCCCGAGATGAAGTCGACCGGCGAGGTGATGGGGATAGCGGCCGACTATCCGACGGCCTTCGGCAAGGCACAGGCCGCCGCGGGCGCTCAATTGCCGAGTGGTGGGACGGTCTTCATCAGCGTCACCGACGGCGACAAGTCGACGGCAACCCAGCTCGCCGCGTCATTGCACGATCTCGGTTTCGAGGTGCTCGCGACCGGTGGTACCGCCCAGGCGATCCGCCGGATGGGCGTTCCCGTCGAGCGGATCCGGAAGCTCAGCGAAGGCTCGCCGAACGTCGTCGAGCGGATCGAGGCGGGAGAGGTCGACCTGGTGATCAACACGCCGACCGGGTCCGGTGCTCGCGCCGATGGCTATGAGATCCGCCGCGCAGCGGTTGGACGCGGCATCCCTTGCATCACGACGATGAGCGGCGCTTCGGCAGCGCAGCGCGCGATCCGCGCAAAGCTCGCCGGGGAGGACGAACCGATCCCGCTCCAGGAGCTACACCCGCCCCAGGGGCACGACATTCTCCAGAGCAGTGGCAAAGTGCCTGCAAAGCCAGCTCAAAGGGTCAAGCAGCGCCAAGCTTCCTAAACCTCAAGTTGAGGTCAAGGTGAATTCACCCAAAAAACGCCCTCTTGGACCGCCACGGCCGCGATCCGTGTGTATAGTCGCCGCCCATGCCGGTCGCGCCCGAATCGCTTGCCAAAACCCAAACCCAGACAGGCGGCGACTCCAGAAGCGCGCAGGCCGGAATCACCCCCGAGCGCTCACTGACGCAGCGCATGGACGCACTCAAGCGGGCGAACGAGATCCGCACTCAGCGGGCGCGTCTCAAGCGGGATTTGAAGGCTGGACGCAGTCAGATCCACGGTCTGCTGCTCGATCCGCCCGACTATGTCGCCACGGCCAAGGTCTTCGACCTGCTGCTCGCCGTGCCGAAGTACGGCCGCGTCAAGGTGAATCGCATCCTCACTCACTGCCGTATCTCGCCGAGCAAGACGATCGGCGGCCTCTCGGAGCGCCAGCGCAATGAGCTGGTCTCCTACCTCAGGCGCTAACGCGACGACCGTCGTGAACCCGCCGGTCCTCGTGATCACCGGTCCCTCGGGTGTCGGTAAGGGCACGCTGATCCGCCGCTTGCTGAGCGATTTCTCGGGCGCGGAGCTGTCAGTCTCCGCTACGACTCGCAAGCCGCGTGACGGCGAGGTCAACGGGCGCGACTACCACTTCCTCTCCGGCTCCGAGTTCGATCAGCGGGTGCAACAGGGCGAGTTCGTCGAGCACGCCGAGTACGCCGGCAACCACTACGGAACCCTGCGCAGCGAGCTGCAGCGGCCCGCTCGACTGATCGTGCTCGAGATCGATCTCCAAGGGGCACGCCAGGTCCGCGAGACGATGCCCGAGGCCGAGCAGGTGTTCATCGCTCCTCCGAACGACGATCTCGGCGAATTGGAGCGACGGTTGCTCGCGCGTGGGGCCGAGAGCCCCGAGCAGATCGAGCGGCGACTGACGGTTGCGCGCGAGGAGCTGGCGGCCCAAGGCGAGTTCCGCCACAGGATCGTCAACACCGACGCCGAACAGGCGGCACAGGAGCTGATCGACCTCGCCGCTACCATGTGTGTCCCCGAAGTCAGGAACGAACCTTGATCAACCCTCGCCTCGACACGCTGCTCGAGAACGTCGACTCGCACTACGCCTGTGTTCTCGTGGCCGCCAAGCGTGCCCGCCAGATCAACAGCTACTACCACAACCTCGGTGAGGGAACTTTCGACGAGTACCCGCCGCCGATGGTCGAGACTGGCTCGAAGAACTACCTCGGCATCGCGCTCGAGGAGATCGCGCAGGGCAAGATCAAGTACACCTACCGCGACTGATCGACACCGTCAGTCGTCCGATGACCGGCGCCTGGCTGCGTCATCGGCCCCCTCACGTGCCAGAGGCACGCCACGGGAACCTCTTCCTTGCCATGCTTGGTCCTCGAACGGCTGACGGCGCCGATTCGCAAATCAAGGGGATCTAGATGGCACGCATCCTGATCGGAGTATCTGGTGGGATCGCGGCCTACAAGGCCGTCGAGTTGGTGCGGCTCGCGACCAAGGCGGGCCATGCGGTGCGGGTGGTCCAGACGCCGACGAGCCTGCAGTTCGTCGGCGCCGCGACGTTCGAAGGCGTGACCGGCGCGCCGGTACTGGTCGACGAGTTCGAGGCGGACCCGGCGCGGGGGGCCTTCCCGGGCGATGCGTCTCCGGACCACGATCCGATCTCGCACCTGGAGCTGGTGCGCAACTGTGACGTCTATGTCGTTGCGCCGGCATCCGCAAACACTCTCGCCAAGCTGGCGGCCGGGCAGGCCGACAACCTGCTGACCAGCGCCGCGCTCGCCTGCACGGCGCCGCTGGTCCTGGCGCCGGCGATGAACGGCGCGATGTGGGAGAACCCGGCGACCGTCGCCAACGTCGACACGCTGCGCGCCCGCGGCGCCCACGTCGTCGATCCGGCGACCGGTCAGCTCGCCTCTAAGGGCGAGTGGGGGACGGGCCGGCTCGCTGAGCCGGTCGACATCCTCGCCGCGGTCGAGCGTGTGCTCGCAGCGCCTCCCGCCGACGGGCAACAGGCGATCGCGAGCCACCCGCTTGCCGCGCTCGAGACCGCCGCCGGCAGCGTGCTGCACGGCCTGCGCGTGCTCGTGACGGCTGGCGGGACGCGCGAGCCGATCGATGCGGTGCGTTACGTCGGCAACCGCTCGTCCGGCCGGATGGGCGTCGCGCTCGCAGCCGAGGCCGCTTGGCGCGGGGCGGAGGTGACGCTGGTCGGCGCCAACCTCGCTGTCGCTGCGCCCGACGGGGTGGAACTGATCGAGGTCTCGACGGCCGCCGAGCTCGAGCAGGCGACGCGGGCTGCGTTCGCGACCGCCGATGTTCTGCTGATGGCCGCGGCGGTGGCCGACTTTCGGCCGGCCGACGCGGCCAACGGCAAGATCAAGAAGGGCGAGCGGGACGATCTGACAGTCCGGCTCGAACCGACGACCGACGTTCTGGCGAGCCTCGCCGCCGAGCGGCGCGACGGTCAGACGCTGGTCGGCTTCGCGGCCGAGCACGGCGCCGGGGCGCTCGACAACGCGCGCGGCAAGCTCGAGCGCAAGCAGCTCGATGCCGTGGTCCTCAACGACGTCTCGCAGCCGGGGATCGGGTTCGACGCGACCGATAACGAGGTAACAGTCATCACCGCGGCCGGTGAGCAGGCGGTTCCGCGCGCCTCGAAGGCCGCCGTGGCGTCCGCCATACTCGACTCTGTCGAGTCGCTCAGAAAGACGGCAAGCGAGGTGAACCCGTGAGCGAGACGCCGGAGGAGCGCGGCGAGCGCGTATACGACCTCTACAAGCGCGGCAGCGAGTTGCTCGAGCGTGGCGACTTCGCGGCAGCCGCGATCCCCCTCGAGCGTGCACGCCAGCTGGAGCCCGACAAGACGTCGATCCGCGAGGCGCTCGGCCGGGCGTACTTCCGCTCGGGCCGCTTCGGACCCGCCGCCGAAGAGTTCGAGGCCGTCGTCGAGCGGGCGCCGGTCAACGACTTCGCCCACTTCTGTCTCGGCAAGGCGCTCGTCAAGACCGGTCGCCTGCGCGAGGCCCGTCGCCACGCGGTGCTTGCCGCCGGCATGCGACCCGATCGCGCCGACTACTGCAACCTGCGCGATCGTCTGAGCAACGCCGCCTAGCTAGTCGCGCGGCGTGAGCCAGCCGTCGCCGCCGTCGGGCGCCGGCTCGCGCTGAGCGCGCTGGAAGTCACGCACGGCGATCGCGCCCTCGACGACCAGCCCAAGCAGGCGGTCGAGGGTGGTTTCGTCGACTGTCGCTACCGGCAGGTCGGCGTGGACCCAGACCTCGCGCGCTTGGGTCACGCCGAATCTGACCATCCGCGTCGAGCGGTTCCACCAGAGCAGCATCCACGGGTCGATCTGCTCGGGGTCGGTCAACGCATGCGCCTTGACGGTCAGCAGGCCATCGGCAATCCGCAATCCGACGTCGAGCGGCCAGCCGCCCGCATGCTCGGACGAAAGGGTCAAGCCCCACTCGGTATGCGCGATTCGCCTGCGTTCGCCGGGTAGGGCTTGGATGTATGCGTCTATGACGTCGACTGCAACAGGCATGATCCGGGACAGTACGGGCCACGGCTCGCAGGCGCCCCTGCCGTGTGAGAAGCCCGTCTATACTGGTCCGCTGCTTGGACTTTCAGACGTACCGCGACCTCGGTCGCGCCTGGAGGTGGGCTTCGCAGCCCACCTTTTTTTCGACCTTATGCCAACTAACACAGACCAACTCCAGAGCGATATCGAGGCCCGCCTGGCAGGCCCGATGCCGCTTGTCGAGCTGCTTGCCTGCGAGAAGATAGGCACTGACAGGCTGCGTCTGACGATCGATCATCCCGATGGCGTGACGCTCGATCTCTGCGAGCGCGCCACCCACGAGCTGACCGATCTGCTCTCTGACTATGGGCTCGAGGTCTCCTCGCCCGGTCCAGAGCGTCCACTGGTCAAGCCCGACCACTTCCGCCGTTTTCTTGGCCGCCGGGCGCGCGTGCGTACTCGCGAGCCACGTGACGGCCACCGCAACTTCACCGGCGAGCTCGTCGGCGCCTCGGATGACGAGGTGACCGTCGCCGCTGGAACGGGAGTAGTGACGATCCCGTACGCCGAGATCGCGCGTAGCCACCTCGTGGACGGCGCCGGCGCAGCAAGCGATCGAACCGACGACACGGGGAACGGAGGCAACTGAGATGAGCAAGGAGATCGTCGAGGCGATCGGGGCGCTAGGCCAGGAGAAGGGCATCGCCACGGACACGCTGATGGACGCGCTCGCCGATGCGCTCCTCTCGGCCTACAAGAAGAGCCCCGGCTCGGCGAAGTACGCCCGCGTGGACATCGACCACGACAGTGGCGACTTCACCGTGTACGAGCTGATCCTGCCGCCCGAACTGGAGGAGCGGCTGCTCGCCGAGGCCGAGGAGGCCCAGGAGGAGCCCGAGATCGATCCGGAGACCGGCGAGCTGCGCGAGCCGGAGGAGCCGGAGCTCGATCCGGACGTCCTGGCCGAGTACAGCGACCAGATCGAGGAGCGCGACGTCACGCCGAAGGACTTCGGCCGGATCGCCGCGCAGACCGCCAAGCAGGTGATCCTGCAGCGTGTCCGCGAGGCCGAGCGCGACATGATGTTCGACGAGTATCAGGACCGCGTCGGTGAGCTGATCACCGGTCTCGTCCAGCAGTCCGACTCGCGCTACACGCTTGTCCAGCTGCGCGAGCGCGTCGAGGCGCTGCTGCCACGCTCCGAGCAGGTGCCCGGCGAGCGCTACGACCATGGTGCACGCGTCAAGGCGATCATCACCGACGTCTCAGCCCAGTCGAAGGGCCCGAGCATCATCGTCTCGCGCCGCTCGCCAGAGCTGATCCGCGCGCTGTTCGAGCTCGAGGTGCCTGAGATCGCCGACGGCCTGGTCGAGATCCAGAACGTCGCGCGTGAGCCCGGCTACCGCTCGAAGATCGCTGTCGTCTCGCACACCAACGGCGTCGACCCTGTCGGCGCTTGCGTCGGCCCGCGTGGCTCGCGCGTCCGGATGGTCGTGTCGGAGTTGCGCGGCGAGAAGATCGACATCATTCCGTTCAACGAGGAGCCCGCCCGCTTCGTCGCCAAGGCACTGTCGCCGGCGCGTGTGCGTGAGGTGCTCGTCGACGACGACGGCAAGCAGGCGACTGTGATCGTCCCCGACGACCAGCTCTCGCTGGCGATCGGCAAGGACGGCCTCAACGCGCGACTCGCCGCCCGGCTGACCGGCTGGCGCGTCGACATCCGCTCTGAGACGGAGTTCGCCAACGAGGAGGACACGCTCGGACTCGACGAGGAGGAGACCGCGGGCCGTTGTGCGGCGATCCTGTCGAACGGCAAGCGCTGTCCGAACGCCTCGATCCCGGGCTCGCGTTACTGCGGCCTGCCGGCGCATCAGGCGCTCACCGATACCGACAACGACTTCGTGACTGGCGAGCCGCCGGTCGTCGACGTTGACGTTGTCGAGGAGGCACCAGTGGATGGCTAAGAAGCGCGTCC
Organism: Thermoleophilaceae bacterium; assembly: GCA_044867325.1. GTDB lineage: Bacteria > Actinomycetota > Thermoleophilia > Solirubrobacterales > Thermoleophilaceae > JAAYBF01. Next base: position 14,131 of record JBIOUS010000019.1, read on the forward strand.
ATGAAATAGCCAAGGAGAAGGGGATCCCCTCGAAAGAGGTGATCGCCAAGCTTCAGGCTGCCGGCCTGAACGTCAAGGCGGCTGCGTCGAGCGTCGACGAGGCCGACATCGAGCTCGCGTTCAGCGGCGGCAAGAAAGCCCCTGCCGAGGACGGACGTGGCAAGGGCCGTGGTGGACGCCCGTCCGGTACCGCACGACCGGGCAACGGCAAGCCCGCAGCCTCGACGCCGCCTCCCGCGGCAAAGCCGGCAACCCCCCCGGCGCAAGCCGGTGCGGGCCAGTCGGGCGGCGGGGCAGCGCAGCGACCCGCTCGTCCCACTCGCGACGGTGGTGGAGCTGCCGCCGCCGGCGGACGCCGTCGCCGTGTCGTCATCGACTCCCAGGCGTCGCGCCGCGCGCCGGGCCCGCCGCCGCAGCAGCAGACGCCGCCGCGCCGCCGTGGCCGCCGTCGCCGCACACCGTGGGTCGAGCCCGACTTCAGCCAGCAGGAGGAGAAGCCGCAGGAGGACGTCGTCACCGAGATCAAGTCGGGCGCGACCGTCAAGGCGGTCTCCGAGTCGCTCGGTCTCTCCGCTCCTGACGTGATCAAGAAGCTGATGGAGCTCGGCGAGATGGCGACGCTGACCCAGACCCTCTCCGACGAGGCGATCGAGATCCTCGCCGACAGCTTCGAGAAGAAGATCCAGATCGTTCGCGCCGCTGACGCGATCACCGACGACGTCGTCTTCGAGGACGACGACGCGGACCTGATCGAGCGCCCACCGGTCGTGACCGTGATGGGCCATGTCGACCACGGCAAGACGTCGCTGCTCGACGCGATTCGCGAGGCCGAGGTCGCCGCCGGCGAGGCCGGTGGCATCACCCAGCACATCGGCGCCTACCAGGTCCACCACGGCGATCACACGATCACCTTCCTCGACACCCCGGGCCATGAGGCCTTCACCGCAATGCGCGCCCGTGGCGCAAGCGTCACCGACATCGCCGTCGTAGTCGTCGCGGCCGATGACGGCGTGATGCCGCAGACCGTCGAGGCGATCGACCACTCGAAGGCCGCCAAGGTCCCGATCGTCGTGGCGGTCAACAAGATCGACAAGGAGGGCGCGGATCCGCAGCGCGTGCGCGGCGAGCTCGCCCAGCACGAGCTGACTCCGGCCGACTGGGGCGGCGACACCGAGTTCGTCGACGTCTCCGCGAAGGCCCGCACGAACCTCGACGAGCTGCTCGAGACGCTGACGACGCTCTCCGACATCCAGGAGCTGAAGGCGAATCCGAATGCCGAGGCATCTGGTGTCGTGATCGAGTCGCGCCTCGATCCGGGCCGTGGTCCGGTGGTGTCGGTGCTGATCTCGCGTGGCACGCTCAAGGTCGGCGACGCGATCGTCGCCGGTGAGCACCCCGGCCGTGCCCGTGCGATGCACGACTATCTCGGCGAGCGGATGAAGGCGGCGACGCCCGGTACTCCGGTCGAGATCCTCGGCTTCGATGGCGTCCCCGAGGCTGGCGAGCAGTTCCGCGTCGTCGGCAACGAGCGCGAGGCGCGGCGGATCGCCGGCGAGCGCGCCAACCGCCTCAAGACCGAGGCGCTGGCCCGTCGTGCTGGCGTCAAGGTGTCGCTCGAGGATGTCCTCGCACGTGCTCAGAAGGGCGAGCTCAAGGAGCTTGCATTGATCGTCAAGGCCGACGTCGCGGGTTCGCTCGAGGCGCTCGCCGACGAGATCGCGAAGCTGCCGCAGGAGGAGGTCACCGTCAACCTGATTCACACCGGGGTCGGTGGCATCAACGAGTCCGACGTGATGCTGGCCTCGGCCTCCAACGCGGTGATCATCGGCTTCAACGTCCGGCCAGTCGGCGACGCACGCGCAGTTGCTTCGCGTGAGGGCGTCGAGATCCGCGGCTACTCGGTCATCTACAAGGTCGTCGAGGAGCTACGCGCCGCGATGGAGGGCCTGCTCGAGCCCGAGGATGTCGAGGAGACCGTCGGCACCGTCGAGATTCGCGCGACCTTCAAGGCCTCGAAGGTCGGCACGATCGCCGGCTCGATGGTCACCGACGGGTCCGTGCGCCGCGGCGCCACGGTCCGCCTGGTTCGCGACGGAACGATCGTCTACGACGGCCGGATCGGCTCGCTGCGCCGCTTCAAGGAGGACGTCCGTGAGGTCACGACAGGCATGGAGTGCGGCATCGTGCTCGAGAACTTCGCGGACGTCAAAGAGGGCGACGTGCTCGAGGTGTACGAGACCCGGCAGGTCGAGAAGACCCTTCAGTAGGGGCGGGGGCCGCTAGGATGCCCGCCGACCGCATGCGGCGCGTGAACGAGGCCTTGAGGGAGGTCCTTTCCGCCCGAATCGCTGGGGGACTCAAAGACCCCCGCGTTGGATTCGTCACTGTGACAGCCGTAGACACGAGCCCCGATCTTCGCCACGCGCGCGTTTACGTGAGCGTGCTTGGCGACGAGGATGAGCGGGCCGAGACGATGGAGGGCCTCGAGTCGTCGCGCGGCTTCCTGCAGGCGGGCATCGCCCGCGAGTTGCGGATCAAGCACACGCCGGCGCTGGTGTTCGAGCGTGACGAAGCGCTCGAGCGCGGGATGCGGATCTCGCAGTTGCTCGACGAGGTCGACGGGGAGCAACGAGAATCGTGAGCGGCGTGGGAACCGAGCTCGACCAGGTTGTCGAGGAGCTGCGCGGGGCGGACAAGTTCCTCCTGACGACGCACGAGAACCCCGACGGCGACGCGCTCGGCTCGCTGCTCGGCATGCACGGTGTGCTGACCCAGCTCGGCAAGGACGCGCTGATGTACCTCTCGCCAGACGAGTTCCCGCTGCCGCACGAGTACCGCGACATGGAGAACCGCGACATCGTCGGCGCTCCGCCGGCCGACATGGACGAGCGCGTGGCGGTCTTCCTCGACTGCGGCAACATCGACCGGATGCCGGTCGACTTCCTGCAGCGCGAGGGCATCCACATCCTCAACATCGACCACCACCACGACAACACGCGCTTCGGCACGGCGAATCTCGTCGATCCGCGCGCGTCGTGTACGGCCGAGATCGTCTGGCGGCTCGTCAAGGAGCTCGGCGCCGAGCTGACGACCGAGATTGCGCGTGCGCTCTACGTCGGCCTGATCACCGACACCGGGCGCTTCATGTACGAGAACACGACGGCCGAGGCGCACACGATGGCCGCCGAGCTGATCGAGGCCGGCGTCCAGCCGCACGTTCTCTACAGCCGGATCTACGAGTCGCTGCCGCTCGAGCGGATCACGCTGCTACAGCGGGCCCTGTCGACGATCCGCCGCTTCGACGACGGCACGGTCACGATGCTCCACCTGACCGCCGAAGACTTCGAGCAGACCGGAGCCGTCGAGAACGACTCCGAGGGCATCATCGATCACGCCCGCGCCGTCGAGGGAACCGCTGTCGCGGTCCTGGTGCGTGAGCTGACCGGCGAGCGGGCAGGCAAGCGCAAGGTCTCGCTACGCGCGACCGACGGCCGTGTCGACGTCTCGGAGATCGCCCGCAGCTTCGGCGGCGGGGGACACCGGCAGGCGGCCGGCGCCACGACCGAGCTGGACATCGACTCGCTCACCGAGGCGATCCGCGAGCGCGTCCGCATCCAGCTCGCTGCGTGACCTCGGGGGTCATTCTCTATCCCAAGCCGGCTGGGATCACCTCCCACGATTGCGTCGCCCGCGTCCGCCGCACGCTGCCACGCAAGACGAAGGTCGGTCACGCCGGCACGCTCGACCCGTTCGCCACCGGTCTGCTGCTGGTGCTGGTGGGACGGATGACCCGAGCGCAGCGCTGGCTGCTGCCGCTGCCGAAGACCTATGTCGCGACCGCCAAGCTCGGCTGGCGCTCCGACACCGGCGACCGTGACGGTGTGCTGGAGGAGACGGGCAACATCTCGGCGGACCCTCAGATCGCGACCGGCGAGCTGATGCAGCGACCGCCGGCCTACAGCGCGGTTCGGGTCGACGGCGAGCGCCTCTACGAGAAGGCGCGTCGCGGCGAGGCGATCGAGGGAGAGCCGCGCCCGGTGACCGTCTACCGTGCCGAGCGGCTCTGGCACGAGAGCGACCGTGCGGCGTTCGAGATCGAATGCTCGTCGGGAACCTACGTCCGCCAGCTCGTCGCCGATCTCGGCGACGCCTACTGCGAGGAGCTCGAACGGTCGGCGATCGGCGACTTCAAGCTCGCCGACGCCGACCCCGAAAGGATCGTCAGGCCCAACGATGCGCTGTCGTTCATGCCTGAGCGGCTGCTCGACGTGGGGGAGGCGAAGGCCGTTCTCAACGGCATTCGCGTTGCCGCCCACGACGTCGACGACGGAGTGGCCCTACGTCTTACCCACGCCGGAGAAGTCGTCGCAATCGCCGAGCGGCGTGGTGATGAGCTGCAACCCGTCGTAGTGTTCGGGCCATGAAGGTCACCTCGCTGGCGGACATGCCGCGCCTGGCGCCGGGCGAGGGCGGTGGGCGCAAGGTCGCGATCGGCACCTTCGACGGCGTCCACGTCGGCCACCGCGAGGTGATTCGCGCCGCTGACACCGTCCTCACGTTCGACCCGCATCCGGTCTCGGTCATCCACCCGGAGGCAGCGCCGAAGCTGCTGGCACCGTTCTCGATCAAGCGCGACCTGATCGCCGGTCTCGGTGTCGAGGAGCTAGTGGTGATCCCGTTCGACAAGGAGTTCGCGTCGCGCAGCGCCGAGCAGTTCGTCGACGACGTGCTGGTCGGTCAGCTCGGGGCCGAGACCGTCTCGGTCGGCGAGAACTTCCGCTTCGGACGCGGAGCCAAGGGCACACCAGAGTTCCTCGCCGCCGATAGCCGCTTCGAGACGCGCGTCGTGCCGCTCGTCGAGGCAGCGGGCGAGACCGCGTCCTCCAGTCACATTCGCGGACTCGTCGCAGCAGGCGACCTGCGCACCGCCTCAGAGTTCCTCGGCGGCCCGTTCCTGTTCGAGGGCGAGGTCGTCTCCGGCGACCAGCGCGGACGCGAGCTCGGAATGCCGACCGCCAACCTCGTGCCCGACGACGCGCTCGTCTGCCCAAGCAACGGCGTCTACGCCGCTTGGGCCCACGGCCATCCGGCAGCGGTGAACGTCGGCGTCCGTCCGACCTTCGACACCGGTCGCGGCCTGCTCGTCGAGGCATACCTGATCGGCTTCGACGGCGACCTCTACGGCCAGACACTGCGGATCGCCTTCATCGACCGAATGCGCGGCGAGAAGCGCTTCGAGTCGGTCGACGCGCTCGTCGAGCAGATGCAAGCCGACGTCCGTCAGGCCGAGCAGATCTGCGCCGCCACTAGCTACTAGCCGCCCGGCTGCTATCTTCCTCCGCCGCATGACGCTGACCGTTGAGCAGAAACAGGAGATCGTCTCCAAGCACGGCAAGGACGCCACGGACACCGGCTCCGCCGAGGTCCAGATCGCGCTGCTCACAGCTCGCGTCAACGAGCTGACCGAGCACCTGCGTACGCACAAGAAGGACCACCACAGCCGCCGCGGGCTGCTGATGCTGGTCGGCAAGCGTCGCCGTCTGCTCAACTACCTCCAGCGCACCGATCTCGATCGTTACCGCGCGCTGATCAAGGAGCTCGGCCTCCGCCGATGATCGAGGCCGGGGCTGTTGCTCCCGACTTCTCGCTGTCCAATCAGGACGGCGACACCGTCTCGCTGAAGGACCTCGAGGGGCAGTACAGCGTCCTCGTCTTCTTTCCGGCCGCGTTCAGCCCGGTCTGTACCGACCAGCTGAGCGTCTACGAGGAGGTCCTGCCAGACCTGCGCGCCCGGAACACGGCGCTCTACGGCGTCTCTGTCGATGGCGCGTTCGCTCTCAAGGCGTTCCAGGCGAGCATCGGGACCACGATCCCGCTGCTCTCGGACTTCCATCCCAAGGGTGAGATGGCGAAGGCCTATGACGTCTGGGTGCCGGACCGTGGCGTTGCCACTCGCGCGCTGGTCCTGATCGGGCCAGATCTGAACGTTCTCTGGGCCCACCGGCCGCCGAGCCCGCTGGAGATCCCGGGCGCGAACCTGATCTTCGACGCGCTTGACGCCGTCGCGGCCTGACGGCCTCAGTTCCAGCCCGATCCCCCCGGTAGGGGAGGACGACCATGTGCTCGGCGACGACGGCCCCCTGGTCATCGAGTACGCCGACCTCGAGTGCCCGTACTGCGCCAAGGCGAACCTGCTGCTGACCGATCTTCCGGTGCGGCGGGTCTTCCGCCACTTCCCGATCGTCTCCAAGCATCCGCGGGCGCGGGTGTTGGCGCATGCGCTCGAGGCGGCTGGCATGCAGGGGAGCTTCTGGGAGATGCACGGCTCGCTGCTCGCCGACCAGGGCCATCTCGACGACCCACACCTTTGGGAGCGCTGCGAGCAGCTTGGTCTCGACATCGCGCGTTTCGACGCCGATCGGCGCTCCGATGCGGTCGCTGAGCGTGTCGCGCGTGACTTCCGTTCTGGCGTCCGCGCGGGCGTCATGACGACGCCGACGCTGTTCGTCGACGGCGTCGCGCACCCGGGCGTCCCGGCGCCCGAGCTGATTTCCCAGCTCAGCAGATGAAAAGGGGGGCCGCTGCTACGCTGCGCGGGACTCCTATCGAGAAGTCATTGAAGCGAGCCGCCAACCGGAGGCGGCATTGAAAGGAACATATGAGTGATGTAACCCGGGTCTCAGTTGAGGTCGGCGGTGCCGAGATCAGCTTTGAGACCGGCAAGCTTGCCAAGCAGGCAAGCGGTTCAGTCGTGGTGCGCAGTGGGGACACGATGGTCCTCGGCACGGCGACCGCAGGAAATCTCCGTGACGTCGACTTCCTACCGCTGACGGTGGATGTCGAGGAGCGGATGTACGCCGCGGGCAAGATCCCCGGCAGCTTCTTCAAGCGCGAGGGCCGCTCTGGTGAGAAGGGCACCCTGACCGCGCGGATGATCGACCGTCCGATCCGCCCGCTCTTCCCGAAGGGTTGGCGGCGTGAGACGCAGCTCGTCTCGATCCCGATGTCGATCGACCACGTCCACCCGTACGACATCCTCGCGATGAACGGCGCCAGCGCCGCTCTGATGGTGTCTGACATCCCGTTCCCGCAGCCCGTCGGTGCGGTGCGGATCGGTCAGGACGAGGACGGCAACTTCGTCGTCAACCCCGAGGAGGAGTGGCTGCTCGAGACGCCGCTCGACCTCGTCGTCTCGGGTACCGAGGACGCGATCCTGATGGTCGAGGCGGGTGCCAACGAGATCTCCGAGGCAGCGATCCTCGATGCGCTCGACATCGCCCACGGCGAGATCAAGAAGATCTGTGCCGCGCAGCGTGAGCTGGCTGAGAAGGCCGGCAAGCCGAAGTCGGCCGTCGAGGTCCCACAGGTCGACGAGAGCATCTTCGCCCAGCTGGTCGAGCGCTTTGGCGGCGCGCTGTCGGAGGCCACTCAGGTCACCGACAAGCTCGATCGCCAGGACGCGACCAAGGCTGTTGAGACCGAGGCGCTCGAGGAGCTCTCCGGCGAGCCGTCGGACCCCGAGTACAGCGCTCGCCTCGCGGCGGCGCAGATGGCGTTCGACAAGCTCGAGAAGGAGACGATCCGTCGCAGGATCGCCATCGACAAGAAGCGCCCCGATGGCCGTGCCGCCGACGAGATCCGCGCGATCTCGATCGACGTCGGCGTTGCCCCGCGTACGCACGGCTCGGCCGTGTTCACCCGCGGTCAGACGCAGGCGTTCTCGGTCGCCGCGCTCGGCACGACGCGTGACGAGATGCGTCTCGACACGCTCGGTCTCGAGACGACCAAGCGCTACTTCCACCACTACAACTTCCCGCCGTTCTCGGTCGGGGAGGCCGGCTTCATGCGCGGTCCGAAGCGTCGCGACATCGGTCACGGCGCGCTCGCCGAGCGTGCGCTGGTGCCGGTCGTGCCGGACCCGGACGACTTCCCGTACACGATTCGCGTCGTGTCGGACATCTTCGAGTCCAACGGCTCGTCCTCGATGGCGTCGGTCTGCGGATCGTCGCTGGCGTTGATGGATGCCGGTGTGCAGATCAAGGCACCGGTCGCCGGTATCGCGATGGGCCTGATCAAGGAGGGCGACGACTACATCGTGCTCTCCGACATCGCGGGCGTCGAGGACCACCTCGGTGACATGGACTTCAAGGTCGCCGGAACGTCTGAGGGCATCACCGCGCTCCAGATGGACATCAAGATCACGGGCGTCACCTTCGACATCCTGCGCGACGCGCTCGCCCAGGCCAAGGTCGGACGGACGCACATCCTCGGCAAGATGGCCGAGGCGATCGAGGGTCCGCGCGAGGCGCTGTCGAAGCACGCTCCGTCGATCGGTCAGATCCAGATCGACACCGAGAAGATCGGCATGGTCATCGGCAAGGGTGGCGAGACGATTCGCTCGCTGTCCGAGGAGTTCGACGCTCAGATCGACATCGACGACGACGGCACCGTGCGCGTCTTCGCGTCGAACGGTGAGCAGGGCGACGCCCTGGTCGACCGGATCCGTTCGATGACCAAGGACGTCGAGGTCGGCGACGAGTTCACCGGCAAGGTCGTCAAGACGACGACGTTCGGCGCCTTCATCGAGCTCACCAAGGGCAACGACGGCCTGCTGCACATCAGCAACGTCAAGCCCGGCGAGCGCGTAGATGCGGTCGAGGACGTGCTCGAGCGCGGCCAGGAGATCGAGGTCCGCGTGGTCGAGGTCGACCGCGAGCGCGGTCGCGTCGGTCTGCGTCGCGCCGACGATCCGGACATCGCCGGCAAGAGCGCCGAGGAGCTGGCTGGCGTCGGCACCGGCGACAAGGGCGGACGCCCGAGCGGAGGCGGCGGAGGCCGCGGCCGCGGTGGCGACCGTGGCGGACGTCGCGGTGACAACGGCGGCGGCGACCACCGAAGGGACTCGCGCTGAGCGTCGACGACGCCCAGCTGACCACGCTCCCGTCCGGCGTTCGCGTCGTGACGGAGGGCGTCGGTTCGGTGCGCTCCATAGCCCTTGGGCTGTGGATCCGCACCGGATCGCGTGACGAGAGCCCCGCGCAGGCGGGGCTCTCTCACTTCCTCGAGCACCTGCTGTTCAAGGGGACCGACCGCTTCAGCTCGCGCGAGATCGACGAGACCTTCGACTCGCTCGGCGCCGAGGTCAACGCGGGCACCGGCAAGGAGACGACGTCGGTCTACTCGCGCTTCCTCGACCGCCATCTCGACCAGGCGTTCGACGTGCTGTCGGACATGGTGCTGCACCCGAGCTATCCCGACATCGACTCGGAGCGCGACGTCGTGATCGAGGAGATCGCGATGTACGAGGACGAGCCGCAGGACAAGGTCCACGACGTGCTCTCGACGGCCGTCTTCGGCGACCACCCGCTCGGACGCCCGATCATCGGCCGCGCCGACGTGGTGTCGTCGGTCCCGGTTCCGGAGATCGCCGCCTTCCACGACGAGCGTTACGTCGGTGGGAACCTCGTGCTGGCCGCGGCCGGCAACGTCGACCACGAGCGGCTCGTGGAGCTCGCCCAGGAGAAGCTCGACTGCCGCGCCGAGCCGGGCATCGATGGCCCGGCCGAGGCTGCGCCCGCGGACGTCAACCCGCGCCGCTGCTTCCACACCAAGGAGACCGAGCAGTACCACCTCTGCGTCGGCGGTCCCGGGATCGCCCGCGGCGACGACCGCCGCTTCGCATTGCGGATTCTCGACACGGTTCTCGGCGGGTCGACCTCGTCGCGGCTGTTCCAGGAGGTGCGCGAGAAGCGCGGCCTGGCCTACGCCGTGTACTCGTACGCCAGCCAGTTCGTCGATAGCGGCCAGATCGGCATCTACGTCGGCACCCGCCCCGACAACGTCGGCGAGGCGATGGAGATCATCGGCCGCGAGCTGACCCGCGTCGCAGCCGACGGCATCACCGCCGAGGAGCTCGAGCGTGCACGCGAGAACGTCAAGGGCCGCACGACGCTGTCGATGGAGTCGACGCTCGCGCGGATGAACCGGCTCGGCAGCTCCGTCCTGATGGGTCTGCCGGTACTGACGCTCGACGAGATCCTCGCCGCGCTCGACGCCGTGACGCTCGACGACGTCGCCGCGCTCGCCTCCGAGCTGTACGCCCCGGAGCGGCTGTCCGCCGCTGGAGTGGGGGCCAGCGAGGACGCCTTCCGCGCCGCCCTGGCGCCGGTCAGCGAGGCTCTGGCAGCGTGATCCGGGTCGCCGTCTCCGGCGCCGCCGGGAAGATGGGGGAGGAGGTCTGCCGCGCAGTCGAGGGCGCAGACGACATGGAGCTGACCGGCCGCGCCGATCCAGCGCTCGACACGACGCTCGCCGACGTCCTGCCGAACGCCGACGTCGTCGTCGACTTCACCCGTCCCGACACCGCGCTCGACAACGCCCGCCAGTGCCTCGAGGCTGGCGTTCACTGCGTGATGGGAACCACCGGCGCCGACTTCGACGAGCTCGCCGGCGTCGGAAGCGCCAACCTCTTCGTCGCGCCGAACTTCGCGATCGGGGCGGTCCTGATGATGGAGGCCGCCAAGCTGATCGCCCCGCACATGCCCGAGTGCGAGATCGTCGAGCTCCACCACGACCGCAAGCTCGACGCGCCGTCGGGCACCGCAGCGCGCACCGCCGCCCTGATCTCGGCCGCCGGCGGCAATGTCCACCAGCCGATCCATTCGATCCGGCTACCCGGGCTCGTAGCGCACCAGGAGGTCGTCTTCGGCGGCCTCGGCCAGACTCTCTCGATCCGCCACGATTCGATCTCGCGCGAGTCCTTCATGCCTGGCGTCCTGCTCGCCGTCCGCAAGGTCGGCTCGCTCGATCGCTCGCCTGCCTTCGGTCTAGAGCAGTTCCTCTTCGCCGACTAAGACCCGAGCGGTGTCGCACGCTGCCGACAGCCACGACCTGATCCGCGTGCACGGCGCGCGGGTGAACAACCTCAAGGACGTCAGCGTCAAGCTCCCGAAGCGCCGGCTGACGGTGTTCACCGGGGTCTCCGGCTCGGGCAAGAGCTCGCTGGTGTTCGGCACGATCGCCGCCGAGTCGCAGCGGCTGATCAACGAGACCTACAGCGCCTTCCTGCAGGGCCTCATGCCGACGCTGGCACGGCCCGACGTCGACGTGCTCGACGGGCTGACGACGGCGATCCTCGTCGACCAGGAGCGGATGGGCTCCGACCCCTGCTCGACCGTCGGCACCGCCACCGACGCCAACGCGATGCTGCGCATCCTCTTCAGCCGGCTCGGGCAGCCGCAGATCGGCTCGCCCCAGGCGTTCTCGTTCAACGTCGCCTCGGTCAAGGCGAGCGGCGCGATCACCGTCGACCGCGGCGGCAAGACCAAGACCGAGAAGGCGACCTTCAACCGCACCGGCGGCATGTGCACGCGCTGCGAGGGCCGCGGCTCGGTCACCGACTTCGACCTGTCGGCGCTGTACGACGACGGCAAGTCGCTCGAGGAGGGTGCGCTGACGATCCCCGGCTACAGCATGGAGGGCTGGTACGGCCGCATCTTCCGCGGCTGCGGCTACTTCGACCCGGACAAGCCGATCAAGAAGTTCAACAAGCGCGAGCTCCACGACCTGCTCTACAGGGAGCCGACCAAGATCAAGGTCGACGGGATCAACCTGACCTACTCGGGCCTGATCCCGCAGATCCAGAAGTCGTTCCTGGCCAAGGACGTCGACGCGATGCAGCCGCACGTCCGCGCCTTCGTGGAGCGGGCGGTGACGTTCACCACCTGTCCCGAGTGCGACGGCACCCGGCTCAGCGAGGCGGCCCGCTCGTCGAAGATCGAGGGCGTCAACATCGCCGACGTCTGCGCGCTGCAGATCAGCGACCTCGCCGAGTGGGTGCGGGGCCTCGACGAGCCGTCGGTCGCTCCGTTGCTGGAGGCGCTGGGCGAGACCCTCGATTCGTTCGTCGAGATCGGGCTGGGCTACCTGTCGCTCGACCGGCCGGCGGGAACGTTGTCGGGCGGCGAGGCGCAGCGCACCAAGATGATCCGCCACGTCGGGTCGTCGCTGACCGACGTCACCTACGTCTTCGACGAGCCGACGATCGGGCTGCATCCGCACGACATCCAGCGGATGAACGACCTGCTGCTGCAGTTGCGCGACAAGGGCAACACCGTGCTGGTGGTGGAGCACAAGCCGGAGGCGATCGCGATCGCCGACCACGTCGTCGATCTCGGCCCGCGCGCCGGCGCCGACGGCGGCGAGGTGGTGTTCGAGGGCACCGTCGAGGGCCTGCGGAGCAGCGACACGCTCACCGGGCGGCACTTCGACGACCGCGCCGCGCTGAAGCCTGCGGTGCGGACGTCGTCGGAGGCGCTGGAGGTACGCGGCGCCAGCACCCACAACCTGCGCGACGTCGACGTCGACATCCCGCTCGGGGTGCTGTGCGTGGTGACCGGCGTCGCCGGCTCGGGCAAGAGCTCGCTGATGGGCGGCTCGGTGTCCGGGCGTGACGGGGTGGTCACGGTCGACCAGGCGGCGATCAGGGGCTCGCGGCGCAGCAACCCGGCGACCTACACCAAGCTGCTCGACCCGATCCGCAAGGCGTTCGCGAAGGCCAACGGCGTCAAGCCGGGGCTGTTCAGCGCCAACTCCGACGGCGCCTGCCCCGCCTGCAACGGCGCTGGCGTCATCTACACCGACCTGGCGATGATGGCCGGCGTCGCCACGGTCTGCGAGGAGTGCGAGGGGAAGCGGTTCCAGGCGTCGGTGCTCGAGTACGAGCTCGGCGGCAAGGACATCGCCGAGGTGCTCGCGATGTCGGTGACCGAGGCGGAGCAGTTCTTCGGCGATACCCCCTCCGGGGCCACAGGCGGGGACGCGAAGCTGCCCGCGGCGCACAAGATCCTGACCCGCCTGGCCGACGTCGGGCTCGGCTACCTGACCATCGGCCAGCCGCTGACCACCCTCTCGGGCGGCGAGCGCCAGCGGCTCAAGCTGGCCACCCAGATGGCTGAGAAGGGCGGCGTCTACGTCCTTGACGAGCCGACCACCGGCCTTCACCTCGCCGACGTCGAGCAGCTGCTCGGCCTACTCGATCGGCTCGTCGACTCGGGCAAGTCGGTGATAGTCATCGAGCACCACCAAGCGGTCATGGCACACGCCGATTGGATCGTCGACCTTGGGCCTGGCGCCGGCCACGACGGCGGTCAGATCGTCTTCGAGGGCACACCCGCCGATCTCGTCGCCGCCCGCTCGACCGTCACCGGCGAGCACCTCAGCGCCTACGTCGGCGCCTAACAGGCCGCTCCTGGACTGCGGCGCGCGGCGCTAGGCGGCGTCGGCGGTGTCTTTGCGCAGGGCGCGCGGGACGACGAAGCGGATTCCCGAGCGCTCGTCATCGATCGAGCAGGTCTTGTTGTCGATCATCCCGATCCGCTTGGCGACCGGAACGATCTGCATCTGGTTGACGTAACGCTCATGACCGCGCTTGCGTGTGATCACCCAGAGGTAGCCCGACTCCTTGATCCGCGTGCGGTAGCGGACCAGTGTCTCCTTGGCCTCGTCGAGCGTCTCGACGAGGACGATCGCGCCGTCGAGCTCGCCGGCGCGGACGAGTCCGCGGCCGATCGCGGCCTTGACGCCGTCACGAAGTCCGGGACCGACGTCGCCGATGACCTCGATCCGCTCACCCTCCTTGACGCCGAGCTTCTGGACGGTGGTGCGGTGGCTGTAGTCGCGCTCAGGCATTTTCGACCGTCCATTGTGACATTTCCGACAGACGGTCTGACCAGTCTGCAAGCGCCATGCCGTTCGAAGGCGCGCACGGTAAGGTGGCCTGCGTGACGCTCTCGGGCATCCTCACCGCGATGGTGACGCCGTTCGACGCCGATGGCGCGTTGGCGGAAGAACCGACCGCGGAGCTCATCCGCCATCTTTTGGCGGACGGTTCCGACGGCGTCGTCCTCACCGGCACGACCGGCGAGGCGTCGACGCTCCGCGACGATGAGAAGGCGCGAGTATGGGACATCGGCGTCGAAGTCTCGCGCGCCGAGCGCCCCGGTGCGCCGGTAATCGCGGGAACCGGCTCCAACGACACCAGCCACGCCGTCGAGCTGACGGCGCGCGCGGCGGCCGCCGGCGTCGACGCGGCGCTAGTCGTCACGCCGTACTACAACCGTCCTAACCGGCGTGGGGTACTGGCGCACTATGCGGCGGTCGCGAACTCCACCGACCTGCCGGTCGTCGCCTACAACATCCCCGCGCGGACCGGCGTCGACATGTCGAACGACCTGCTCGCCGAGCTTGGCCAGATCGAGAACATCGTCGCGGTCAAGCAGGCGCGCGCTGAGGATCTGGCGCCGATCGACGGACTCGACCTGCTGGCTGGCAACGACGACATGCTCGCTGACGTGCTCGACATGGGCGGTACCGGCGGCATCCTCGTCGCGTCGCATCTAGTCGGAGGCGAGATGCGCCGGATGATCGACGAACCCGCCGAGCGGCATGCGATCGAGGCAAGCCTGGCGCCGCTCTACGAGGCGCTCGCCGTTGCGCCGGCCTGCATTGCCGCCAAGGCCGCGCTGAACTTGCTGGGCCACGACGTCGGAGGCGTACGCCTGCCGATGGTCGAGGCGTCTTCCGATGAGCTCGCGGCAATCCGCGGCGCCCTGGAGTCCCAGGGCTTGTTGGAGAGGGTCTAGCCACTTGTCAGGAAAGTTGCGCGTCCTCCCGCTCGGCGGGCTGGGTGAGATCGGGAAGAACATGACCGTCCTCGAGTACGAGGACAAGATCGTGATCGTCGACGTCGGTCTGCGCTTTCCGGCGCCAGACCAGCTCGGCATCGATCTCGTGCTGCCCGATTTCGCCTACCTGCGCGATCGCGTCGACGACATCGAGGCGATCTTCATCACGCACGGCCACGAGGACCACATCGGCGCGCTGCCCTACGTGCTGCGCGAGCTCGACATCACGCCACCGATCTACGGCGGCCCGCTGACGATGGCGATGGCGCGCTCGAAGCTCGACGAGCACAAGCTCAAGGACGTCAACGTCGAGTACATGCGCCCGGGGGACGTCCGCAAGGCCGGGCCGTTCGAGGTCGAGGCGGTCAAGCTCGCCCACTCGATCCCCGACATGTACGCCTACGCGCTGACCTGCGACTTGGGCACGGTCCTGCTGACCGGCGACTACAAGTTCGACCAGACCCCGGTCGACGGCGTGCCTGCCGACATCGCACGGCTCGCCGAGCTCGGCAGTGAGGGGATCCTGCTGCTGTGCGGCGACTCGACCAACGCCGACCGCAGCGGCTGGTCGCTGTCGGAGTCGCTCGTCGGCCCGAAGCTCGAGGAGACCTTCGCGCGCTGCGACGGGCGGATCGTCGTCACCTCGTTCGCCTCGAACATCCACCGCGTCCAGCAGGTCGTCGACGCGGCCGAGGTGCTCGGTCGCAAGGTCGCGCTGGTCGGCCGCTCGATGCGCAAGAACGTCAACATCGGCAGCCAGCTCGGCCACATCCACATCCCCGAGGGGATGCTCGTCGAGCCGCGCGAGATCGAGGACTTCCCCGACCACAAGCTGATCATCCTGTCGACCGGCAGCCAGGGCGAGCCGCTTTCGGCGCTGCGCAGGATGGCCCATGGCGACCACCAGCACGTCAAGCTCCACGAGGGCGATACCGTCGTCTTCTCGGCGACCCCGGTGCCCGGCAACGAGCGCGCGGTCAACGACACGATCGACCGGCTGTTCCACATCGGCGCCGACGTCGTGACGCCGCGCGAGGCGCCGATCCACGCCTCCGGGCATGGCTACGCGGAGGAGATCAAGCTGATGCTCAATCTCACCAACCCGCGCTACGTGATGCCGGTCCATGGCGACTACAAGCGGATCAAGCTGCACGGCGCGCTCGCGGAAGCGGTCGGGATCGAGCCCGAGGCGATCTTCAGCGGCGACAACGGCCTGCCGCTCGAGATCGACGCCGACGGCGCGGCGTTCGGCGAGCCGGAGCAGGCCGGGATGATCTTCGTCGACGGCCTCGATGTCGGCGACATCGAGGACGTCGCATTGCGCGATCGTCGGATGCTCTCCGCCGACGGCATCTTCATCGTCGTCGCGACGGTCTCCGAGCAGAGCGGCCGTTCGGTCGCCGAGCCGGAGATCATCTTCCGCGGCGTGCCGTTCGTCGACGAGGAGGACCAGTTCATGGTCGACCTCCGCGGCGCGGTGATCGGCTCACTGGCGCGCAGCGCCCAGGACGACATTCGTGAGATCGACCTGATCCAGTCGCGCCTCCACGACGACGTCGCGGCGTTCGTCTACAAGAAGCGCAAGCGCCGCCCGATGGTGCTGCCGGTCGTCGTCGAGGTTTAGTCGGCGACTCGGAAGGCGATCCCGTCGAGCGCGACGTCGCCCGGCGCTGTCACGTCGCCATTGGTCTCAATGGTGACCGCGCCGAAGTGGGCGTCGCCCGCCGGCCGGTAGCCCTCCGGCAGGGAGAAGACGGTGCCGCCGGGTCCGTCGGCGCTGCCCTGTAGCCAGACCATGCCGGCGAGCTTCCAGAAGCCAGGCGCGAGATCGCTCCCGCCCGCGGCGGCATAGCCCGACTCGTATGTCGGCTCGCCCGTAGTCCCAACAAGGCGAACTGCCTCTGCCGGTCGGGCGTACTGAGTCGCCGGGACGCCACCGAGCGCGGCGGCGTCGGGGACCTGCCCGAGCTTGGCCATGTTGACGTTGTCGCCGGTGATCGTGCTCTTGGCGAGGTCGCGGCCCTTGACGGTGCCGTTGCGAATGTCGATGTCGCGAACGTCGTTGTTGCGGATGTCGCGGGTGTAGACGCTGTTGTTGCGGACGTCCTTGCTGCGGATCGTGTTGTCGGTGATCTCACGGCTGTCGATCGAACCGCTGGCGAGTCCGTAGGAGACACCGCCGAGTGCGACGAAGAGGGCGATGCAGGCGATTACGAGGGCGGGTGAGGGGCGGAGGGCGGCGATGCGCTTCACGGTTGGGCGGCTCCCTTGACGACGGTCGATTGGCTGCTATCTCCGTCGTGAACACTCTCTGGGGCCGATTGGAGCGCTGCCGGCAGGCGGATCTCGAACAGCGCGCCGCCTCCGTCGGCATCGCGGACCGTGGCGGTACCGCCGTGCGCCTCGGCCACGGCGCGCACGATCGCCAGGCCAAGACCGGTGCCGCTGACCGACGAACGGTCGCCCGCGCTGCGTGCGAAGCGCTCGAAGACCCGCTCGCGGCGGTCGAGGGGAACGCCGGGACCGCGGTCGGCCACTTCGAGCGTCACGGCGTCCTCGGCGCCGCGCACCGAGACCACGACAGGCGTTCCCGCCGGGGTATGGAGGAACGAGTTCTCGACGAGGTTGAGGACCATGCGGTGCAGATCGTCGCGTGCGCCCTCGACCACGACGCGGTTGTCCGCCTCCGGTAGATCGAGCGTCAGCGGATGCTCGCCGCCGATCGCGGTCGCCTCACGCGCCGCCTCGCGTACGACTTCCCCGAGATCGAGCGGTCGCGGCTGCTCACGGCGCCCGGCATCTGCCCGCGCCAGCAGTAGAAGGTCCCCGACCAATCGGCGCATTCGCTGCGAGGAGCGCAGCGCGGAGTCGGCGATCTCGGCCGCCGCGGCGCTGTCGCGTGGTCCGCCCGCCCGGCCGAGCTCTTCCTGCAGCAGCTCCAGATTGGCGAGGATGCTGGTCAGCGGGGTGCGCAACTCGTGCGACGCGTCGGCGACGAACTCGCGTTGACGTTCGAGGCTCGCCTCGGTCTCGCTGCGGGCCGCAGCCAGCTCGGCGAGCATCTCGCTGAGCGTCGTCGACAACTCGGCGACCTCGTCGTTGGCGACTGGCCGCGGCAGCACCGTGTGTGCCGGATCACGCGTGCGAGCGACCTCGCGCGCAGCTTTCGTCAGCCCCGAGATCGGTCGCATCGCGCGCCGCGCGACCCAGAAGCCGGCGAGGAAGGCGAACAGCGTCCCGATCAGCACGCCGAGCAGCAGGAAGAAGCGGACACGGTCGATCGTCGCGTGCAGGTTGTCGGTCGGTTTGCCGTACTGGATTGCGGCGACTGTTCCGTCGAGTGCGCCAGGCGTCGACCTGAAGGTGTTGCCCGTGTCGAGCGAACGGCCGAAGAGCGGTCGCGAGACGACGCGGTAGCGGCCGAAGTCGCGGATGCCCTCGTAGAGGGGGCCCAGCCGCGGGCTGCCCTTGATCGCATAGACCTGGTTGTTGACACGGTCGTGGACCCGTAGGACCGCGCCGCCGGCGGCGGCAAGCCGGAACAGCTCGGTGTCGATCCGCGAGCCGAAGCCGTTGACCTGGAACTGGCTCTGAAGGTCGGCGGCGGTCGCCCGCAGCTCGCTGTCGAAGCTCGATTGCAGCTTCTGCTCGGTGAAGGCGCCGACGACGATCGCGAACGCGAGCAGGATCGCGAAGGTCAGCCCGCCGGAGACCGCGGCCAGCTTGAGCCTGATCGGCAGCCGTAGCCGGGCGCCTGCGATCGGACCCCTCATGCGCCCGCCTTGAGCACATAGCCGGAGCCGCGCACGGTGTGCAGGACGCGGTCTTCGTCACCGGCCTCGAGCTTGCGGCGCAGGTTGGAGATGAAGACGTCGACCGTGTTCGTCTCGGCAAACGGGTGGTAGCCCCAGACCTCGTCGAGCAACCGCTGACGTGAGACGACCAACCGCTCGTTGCGCATGAAGTACTCGAGCAGCTCGAACTCGCGACTGGTCAGATCGAGCTCGCGGTCGCCGCGGAACGCCTCATGGGCCTCCGAGTTCAGCTTGAGGTCGCCGACGACCAGCGACGCGCTGCCGCGTGGCGGCCGGCGTCGCAGCAGCGCCCGCAGGCGAGCCAGCAGCTCACGCCGCTCGAACGGCTTGACGAGGTAGTCGTCGGCGCCGGAGTCGAGACCGTCGACGCGGGCATCGACGCCATCGCGGGCGGTCAACATCAGGATCGGCACGTCGCCATCGGCGCGTAGCCGTCTACAGACCTCGACGCCGTCGAGCTTCGGCAGCCCGAGATCGAGAATCACCGCGTCGGGCTCGAACACGGCGGCCTGAGACAACGCAGCCTCACCGTCGCCAGCCAGCCGAACCTCGTAGCCGTCGAGGTCCAGCGAGCGGCGCAGCACGTCCGCGATATCGCGGTCGTCCTCGACGACGAGGACCCTCGGCGAGCGCTCCATGGGCCTGATAGTAGGGAGGGGCCGGGCCAGCTCCGTCGAAGGACGGAATTCAGTCATGGCACGCGCCAGCAGCACACGTAAGAGCGGTAAGCGCAAGCCCGCCCGCAAGCGCCCCGCGGCGCGGCGGCGGGGCAGCCTTGGCCTGCCTGTCCTCGAGCAGCATCACCGCGACCTGCTCGGGCTCGGGCTCGTCGCCTTCGGCTGCTTCCTCGCGGTGGTGCTCTACGGCGGTGAGACCGGCGGACGGGTGGGGGAGGCGACCAGCGACGCGCTGCGTTTCCTGCTTGGCGGCGTCGCCTACTTGGCGCCGATCGGATTCGTCGTCGGGGGCGTGCTGCTGGTCGTCGACGACCTGCTGCCGTCGCTGCGCCCGTTTCGCGCCGGCGCGATCTGCCTGACGCTTGGCCTTGCGCTTGGCCTGTCGGCTGGATCGCTCGGTCTCGGCCCGGGCGCGCTGCCGCACGATCCGCTCTTCGAGGCGTCCTACGTGTCGGACCGCGGCGGCGTCCTAGGCGAGTTCCTCTTCTGGGGCTCGAGCACGCTGTTCTCCGAGATCGGCTCGCACATCCTCTTCCTCTTCCTGATGATCGGCGGCATCCTGCTGCTGACCGGCGCCTCACTCGCGGGCATCCTGCGCACCACTGGCGCCGGCGTCGCAACGACGGGGCGTGTCGTCCGGCAGTCGACGTCCGATCTGACTGCCGTCCTCTCCGGCGAGCGCGGACCGTTGAGTCACGCAGCGCGCCGTGCCGAGCCCGGCGACGTTCCGGCCCAGGTCGCGGTTCCGCTCGACGGGCCGCCCGAGCCGCCCGGAGTCGAGCCGGTGATCCATGCGACGCACGTCGAGGCGCCGGCGCTCGATGCCGAGGACCGTTTCCCCGACCTCTTCGGCGATGACGAAGACCACGAGCAGGAAGTCGATGCCGCCGAGGACGCCGGCGCGGAGTGGGCCGACGACGAGCCGTTCGAGGTCGCGGAAGGCGTAGAGGCCGTCGCCGACGGCGATGCCAGCGGTGAGACCGCCGACATTCCGGCTGTCGAGGCTGTTCAGGAGCCGTTGACTCCGATGGGCAATCGTCGTACCGACGGCGTGACCGAGGCCGACGACGTCGACTACAAGCTGCCGAGCGACAAGTTCCTCAAGCGCTCGCCGGCCGGCCGCAAGGCGGATCAGGGTGCGATCGACAAGGTTGGGGTCCACCTGGTTGAGGCGCTCGGCCACTTCGGCGTCGAGGCAAAGGTCGTCGGGACGGTCAGCGGCCCGCACGTCACGCGCTACGAGCTGCGGCTGGCGCCCGGAATCAAGATGTCGAAGGTCTCGAACATGCGCGACGACCTCGCCTATGCGCTCGCGGCCGACGACGTCCGGATCCTCGCTCCGATCCCAGGCAAGCGCGCGGTTGGAGTCGAGGTGCCGAACACCGTCCGCCACATGGTCCACCTCGGCGACGTCTCGCAGGACCCGCCCGAGGGCTGGTCGCCGCTCGCCGTCTGGCTCGGCAAGGACATCGACGGTCGCGCGATCGGGATCGACCTCGCCCAGCAGCCGCACGTGCTCGTGGCCGGCACCACCGGCGCCGGCAAGTCGGGCGCGGTCAATGCGATGCTCGCCTCGATCCTGATGCGTTCGTCGCCGAACGACGTCCGGCTCGTGCTCGTCGACCCCAAGCAGGTCGAGCTCAACCTCTACGAGCAGATCCCGCACCTGCTGACCCCGGTCGTCACCAGCCCCCGACTGGCCGCGAACGTCCTCCAGAACTTGATCGGCGAGATGGAGCAGCGCTACTCGCTGATGAGCAAGTCACGTACGCGCAAGCTCGAGGAGCTCAACCGGATGCGCGTCCGCAACGGCGAGCGGCCGCTGCCCTACGTGCTCTGCGTGATCGACGAGCTTGCCGACTTGATGATGATTGCCCCGGGCGAGGTCGAGGACGCGATCATCCGGCTGGCGCAGAAGTCACGCGCCGTCGGGATCCATCTGCTGCTCGCGACGCAGCGTCCGAGCGCCGACATCATCACCGGCATGATCAAGGCCAACGTGCCGGCACGGATCGCCTTCGCCGTCTCGTCGCAGACCGATTCGCGCGTGATCCTCGACCAGAACGGCGCCGAGTCACTGCTCGGCAAGGGCGACATGCTGTTCAAGCCGGGCAACGGCTCGAAGCTGAACCGCATCCAGGGCGCCTTCGTCGACGAGGACGAGATCGAGAAGCTGACCGCCCACTGGCGTCGCCAGGGCGAGCCTGAGCTGCACGAGGAGCTGCTCGAGGCGGTCGAGAGCGAGGAAGAGGAGAGCGATCGGGGCGATTACGACCCCGATCAGGATGAGCTGCTCGCCGAGGCGATCCGCACCGTCGTCCAGATGGACACCGCTTCGACGTCGATGCTGCAGCGCCGGCTGCGCGTCGGCTACACCCGTGCGGGACGGCTGATCGACATGCTCGAGCGCCGCGGCGTGATCTCGGGCTACGAGGGCTCGAAGGCGCGCAAGGTGCTGATTACCGAGGCTGAGCTGCCGCGCATTCTCGACGCGCTTGGCGAGGCAGCCGGGGCTGAGCCCGTGATTGCCTTGCACGACGGCACCCCGCAGTAACCACGCGGTCGCGCGTCGGTCAGAATAGACCGCTGCTATGCCTCCGATCGGGGAAACCCTGCGCGAGGCGCGCATGCGCCAGCGCTTGGACATCGCGGATGTCGAGGAGCGCACGAAGATCCGTGCGAAGTACCTGCGCGCGCTGGAGAACGAGGAGTGGGGCCTGCTCCCAGGGCCGACCTTCGTCAAGACCTTCCTACGCACCTATGCCGAGGTGGTCGGGGTCGATCCGTATCTGCTCGTCGAGGAGTACCGCCTCACCGAGGAGCGCAACGAGCCACCGGAGTTCCAGGCGCTGACGCCGATGCCGGCGCGCGATCGCAGTCGAGACCGGGCGCGCAACGGCCGACGGCCACCGCAGCGGCCACGACGACGTGGAGGCTTGATCGTGGGCGCGGTCGTGCTCGTCGTCGTCGGCTTCCTGTTGGTGCTTGGCTTGACCGGCGGCGAGGACGACTCGGGCGGAGGTGGCGGCAGCGAGCAGGCGGCAACGACGCAGACCACCACCTCCAAGAAGAAGCAGTCGCAGCCGAAGCAGCAGCAAGCCCGGCCCGCCCCGACCGGCGTCAACGTCAAGATCGCTCCGGTCGAGCCGACATACGTCTGTGTCGACAACGGCCCCGGTACGCCGGTCGTCTTCGAGGACACGCTCGACGCGGCGCGAACCTTCCGCAATCCGCAGCAGGTACGGATCAATCTCGGCAAGCGGTCGGCGACGGTCTCGCTCAACGGCAAGCGGGTGGCGGTCCAGGAGAGTGCCGAGCCGATCGCGCTCGACCTGAGCCGCGACGGATCGACTGAGCTCGACGCCGGCGAGGCTCCCTGCGCATGAGCGCCCGCGCCGGCGTCGTCGTGACCGGCACCGAGGTGCTGACGGGGCGTGTGCGTGATCGCAACGGGCCGTGGCTGTCGGACCGCCTACGCGAGATCGGCGTCGACCTCGCGCACATCACGATTTGCGGCGACCGGCCGGAGGACATGGCGGCGCAGCTGCGCTTCATGGCCGATCAGGGCGTCGACGTGATCTTCACGAGCGGTGGCTTGGGCCCGACGGCCGACGACCTGACGCTCGAGATCGTCGCTCGCTTCACCGGACGTGAGTTGGCACTCGACGAAGCGCTGTCGGAGCGGATAGCCGCGATCGTCGCGCCGCTGATGAAGCGCTGGCCGAACGTCGACGCGGAGGCGATCCGCGCCGCCAACCGCAAGCAGGCCCAGGTCCCTGCGGGCGCGACCGTGATCGAGCCGGCGGGCACAGCCCCGGGAATGGTCGTTCCGGCCGCGGATGGCCTGCCGGCGGTCGTCGTCCTGCCTGGCCCGCCACGCGAGCTGCACGCGATGTGGCCGGCTGTGCTGGCGTCTGAGCCATTTCAGGCGGTGCTCGCGGCCGCGACGGACTACGAGCAGACGATGTTGCGGCTGTTCGGGATCCCCGAGTCGGAGATCGCCGAGACGCTGCGCATCGCCGAGCGCGAGATCGAGCAGTTCGATGCGCTCGAGATCACGACCTGTCTGCGTCGTGGCGAGGTCGAGGTCGTGACGCGTTACGAGCCCGGCGCTGTCGGTGCATGGGATGCGTTGGCGGCGCTGATCGCCGAGCGCCATGCCAACGCGCTCTTCTCGACAGACGGCTCCTCGATCGAGGAGCGGGTCGACGACCTGCTCGGCGAGCGTCAGCTCGCCGTCGCCGAGTCCTGCACCGCGGGCCTGCTGGCGGCACGGTTGACCGAGCGGCCCGGCTCCTCCGGGCATTTCCAGGGTGGGGTGGTCTCCTACTCGAACGAGGCCAAGTCCGAGCTGCTCGGCGTCGATCCGCAGCTGATCGAGAGTCACGGCGCGGTCTCGGGCGAGGTCGCTGAGGCGATGGCCGATGGCGCGCTGGAGCGCTTCGGCTCAGACTTCGCGATCGCAGTGACCGGAATCGCGGGGCCTGATGGCGGGACCGAGGAGAAGCCGGTGGGAACGGTCTTCTGGTGCGTCAAGCAGGCTGGGGGCGAGGCGATCGTGCGTGGTATCCGGCTGCCTGGCGATCGCGCAGAGGTTCGAGATCGCTCGACTACCGTGGCTCTGCACCTGCTCCGTCGCTTGCTGGAGGGGTCAGCTGTAACCCTCCCGTGACAGGGCTGTTGCACGAACGCATGTTCGTCGTCCGATCGTCGTCCTAGCCTCTGGTCTCCGGAATACCGGGAATTCGTGGAGACCAGAGGAGACGTCATGGACAAGGACCAGGAGAAGGCCGCGAAGGCCCGCGACGCCGCTTTGAACAGCGCGCTGGCGCAGATCCGCAAGGATCACGGCGAGGGCGCGATCATGAAGATGGGCGACGAGAACGCCGCCGTGCGCGTCAAGGCGATCCCGACCGGCGCGCTCTCGCTCGACATCGCGCTGGGAGTCGGTGGCATGCCGCAAGGGCGCATCGTCGAGGTCTTCGGCCCGGAGTCCTCCGGTAAGACGACGCTCGTCTACCACGTGCTCGCCGAGGCGCAGAAGCGCGGCGGCATCTGCGCCTTCATCGACGCCGAGCATGCGATGGACCCGGCCTACGCCAAGCGGATCGGCGTCGACGTCGACGAGTTGCTGGTCTCCCAGCCCGACTACGGCGAGCAGGCGCTCGAGATCGCCGACATGCTGATCCGTTCCGGCACGATCGACGTCGTCGCGATCGACTCGGTCGCCGCGTTGACGCCGAAGGTCGAGCTCGAGGGTCAGATGGGCGATCAGACCGTCGGCCTTCAGGCCCGGATGATGAGCCAGGCGATGCGCAAGCTCGCCGGCAACCTCAACCGTGCCAACACGCTCTGCCTGCTGACCAACCAGATCCGCGAGAAGATCGGCGTGATGTTCGGCTCGCCGGAGACCCAGCCGGGTGGCCGCGCGCTGAAGTTCTACTCGTCGCAGCGACTCGACATCAGGCGGATCGAGACGCTCAAGGAGGGCACCGAGGCGGTCGGCAACCGAGTCCGCGTCAAGGTCGTCAAGAACAAGGTCGCGGCGCCGTTCCGCCAGGCCGAGTTCGACATCGAGTACGGCGAGGGGATCTCGACCGCGGGCTGCATCCTCGACCTGGGGATCGAGCACGAGATCGTCCAGAAGTCGGGCTCGTTCTTCTCCTACGGCGACCAGCGACTCGGCCAGGGCCGCAACAACGCCAAGGGCTACCTGCGCGAGAACCCCGAGCTGATGGGTGAGATCGAGCAGAAGGTCATCGCAATCGTCGGGCTCGGCAAGGACGCGCCGATCGCGGCCGTCGAGCCGCCGGCCGGCGTCGATCCGGAGACCGGTGAGGTCCGCGAGGCGGCCTGAGGAAGTCGATGACGGACGAGCAGCGGGCGCTCGACCTCGCCTACAAGGCGCTCAATCGGCGCGACCGGACGGTCGGCGAACTGCGCGGCTACCTCGAGGGCAAGCTCGTCGAGCCCGCTGCGATCGACGCCACGATCGGCGAGCTGGAGCAGGGCGGCTTCCTCGACGACGCGCGGTTCGCGCAGCGGCTCGCCGACGACAAGCGGACGCTCGAGCGGTGGGGATCGGAGCGGATCGAGCGCGAGCTGCTGCGGCGCGGTGTTCCGTCCGATCTGGTCGAGGCGGCGCTTGCCGAGCAAGACCGCGAGGGCGAGCTCGATTCGGCGCTGGCACTGCTCGCCGAGAAGGTTCGCGAGCCACCGGTCGACGACCGCGCGCGCGACCGTGCCTGGCGGATGCTGGTTCGCAAGGGCTACGCGCCCGAGCTCGCCTACGACGCGGTGCGTGCCCATACCGCCAGATAGACAAGTCGGCCTAGCGGTTGCCGGAGCCTTGTCCACGCGGTAAGCCCCTGTTTGCGGGGTGACGATTTCGTCACTACCCTGATCTCCAGACGGCCAAATGGCTGGCCGACGTTAGGAGATTGCATATGGAGATCCTGTTGGCGGCACTGGTCGCCGCGACCGTCTCAGGGGCTGCGGTACTGCTCGCCCCGCGTCTTCGAGGCCGCGCCGCCCTCGCCAACGGGTCCGAGACCGCCGTAGCCGTCGAGCAGGGCCGTCAGCGGAAGCTGCGCGAGCTCGAGCAGGCCGCCGGCATGAGCATCCCCGAGGCTCGCCGGGCGCTGATGGCGGAGCTCGAGGGCGAGCTGCGTCATGAGCGCGCTCGGCTGATCCGTCAGGTCGAGGACGAGACCCGCCACGATGCCGACCGCCGCGCGCGCAGCATCCTCGCGACCTGCATGCAGCGGATTGCAAGCAGCCACTCCGCGGAGTCGACGGTGACGTCGATCGCGCTCGACTCCGACGAGCTGAAGGGGCGGATCATCGGGCGCGAGGGCCGCAACATCCGCGCGCTCGAGACGCTCACCGGCATCGAGGTGATCGTCGACGACACCCCGGGCACGGTCGCGCTCTCAGGCTTCGATGGTGTGCGGCGCGAGATTGCGCGGTTGACGCTCGAGAAGCTGCTCGCCGACGGGCGCATCCATCCTGCGAAGATCGAGGAGGCCTACGGTCAGGCGAAGTCGGAGCTCGACCGCCGAATCGTCGAGCTCGGCGAGCAGGCGGCGCTCGAGGCCGGCGTCGGAACCTTCCATCCCGAGCTGACCCGCTTGCTCGGGCGGCTGCGCTTCCGCACCAGCTATGGCCAGAACGTGCTCGACCACTCGGTCGAGTGCGCCCGCCTCGCGACGCTGACGGCCGACGAGCTCGGCGCCAACCCGAAGATCGCCGCTCGCGCAGCGCTGCTGCACGACGTCGGCAAGGCCGTCTCGCATGAGGTCGACGGCCCGCACGCGATCGTCGGTGGAGAGCTCGCTCGGCGCTACAAGGAGTCCGACGCCGTCGTCCATGCGATCGAGGCCCACCACAACGAGGTCGAGCCCCAGACCGTCGAGGCCGTGATCGTCCAGATCGCCGACGCGCTCTCCGGCGCCCGGCCGGGTGCTCGCGGCGCCTCGCTCGAGCAGTACGTCGCTCGTATTCACGACCTCGAGGGCGTTGCCGCCCGTCACACAGGCGTCGAGAAGGTCTACGCGATGCATGCGGGCCGCGAGCTGCGCGTGATCGTCAAGCCGGAGGAGATCGACGACGACGGCGCAACGATCCTCTCGCGCGAGATCGCCCGCGAGGTCGAGCGCGAGCTCGAGTACCCGGGCCAGATCAAGGTCACGGTGATCCGCGAGAGCCGCGCCACCGAGATCGCCCACTAGGGCTTACTGCGGCGCGCTCAGGGCCTTCAGCGCTCTCCCCAGCGCCGGTAGCGGCGGCGACTCCCACTCCCGTCGCTCGTCGCGAGACCACGCGTAGGCGGGCGTGTCGTCGACGACCAGCGCAGCGACCTCGGGGCAGTCGAGCTCGCGTGCGGACCAGTCGTAGAGAAGGCGCAGACGCGGCAGGATCACCGCGTAGTCGAGCGTCCGGCCGAACTCGTGCTCGGCCTGGAGGTAGATGTCGAGCTGGTCGTCGGCGGGGTAGCGATCTGGGAGGACCCGCCCCAGGGAGAGGAAGATGCCCGCCATGCCGAGCCGCGGGTCACCGAGCACGCGGCCGCAGAGCGCCATCCGTCCGAGGGCGAGCCGCGGCGCGGCGACCAGGGCGTGCGCATAGAGCACGCGGACGAGCACGACGTTCAGGAAGAACCGCTCGGTCCGGCTCTCGTCGGCGGCGAGGTCGAGATGGTCGAGGTACGCGCCGACGATGCTCGCGTTGTGCGCTCGGTACCAGTTGCGGCCAGTCGGTCGCGCGCCGAACTCCAGCCAGAGCCGCACGGCCTGCGACGACGGCTCGCCGGCCAACCCACCGAGAAGCCCGACCGTTTCGCATCCGTCCCGCAGCAGCCGCTCGTTGACCGCCCGCCACCAGACGCTGCCGGGCGGCGACCCGTCGAGCGGGTTGAGCACACCGCGGCGCGCCTGCCAGCGCATGAACGACAGCGCCGCCCGCCGGAAAGGCAGGTGTCGCGGCGCGTGGCCAGTCGGCCCGTGGAAGACCTGCGCCATCAGCTCGAGGCGCCCTGCCGGGTCATCGCGCACCGCGGCTACGCGCGTGGCGGCCAGCGCGGCGGCGTCTCCGTCGATGTCATCATGAGGCGCAACCACGAGGTCCTTCATATGCAGAAGCGATACCACTTGACCACCTTCGGGTGCCAGATGAACGAGCACGACTCCGAGCGGATGAAGGGGATGCTCGACTCGCTCGGCTACGAGCAGTCCGAGGAGCGGGCCGACGCCGACCTGATCCTGTTCAACACCTGCTCGATCCGCGAGTCCGCCGACTCGCGCTTCATCGGCCATCTCGGCGAGGCGAAGCGGCTCAAGACCGAGGATCCGACACGGATCGTCGGGGTCGGCGGCTGTTGGTCGCAATCGCTGAAGGAGAAGGTCTTCGAGCAGTTCCCGTTCGTCGACGTCGCCTTCGGCCCGGGCCAGGTCCATCGGCTCGCCGAGTTCCTCAACAGCGACCAGTTGACCGCGCAGGGCTACTTCGAGTTCGAGGGCTTCACGGGTCACCTGCCGATGAAGCGCGAGCGCGACTTCCAGGGCTGGGTCCAGATCTCGGTCGGCTGCAACTGCGTCTGCTCCTACTGCATCGTGCCGTCGACCCGGGGCCGCGAGGTGTCGCGGCCCGCCGACGAGCTCGTCCGAGAGATCGAGCGGCTTGCCGCCGATGGCGTCCGCGAGGTGACGCTGCTCGGCCAGAACGTCAACTCCTACGGCCGGGATCTACCCGTCGGCGCAAAGGCGACCTTCGCCGAGCTGCTGGCGATGGTCGACGCGATCGACGGCATCGACCGGGTCCGTTACACCAGCCCACATCCGAAGGACATGCGCGAAGACGTCATCCGCGCCCACGCCGAGCTTCCGAGCGTCTGCCCGCACATCCACCTGCCGTTGCAGTCCGGGTCCAGCCGCGTCCTGAAGGCGATGCGCCGGACCTACAACCGCGAGCGCTACATGGACCGCGTCGCGCTGATCCGCGACATCGTTCCCGACTGCTCGATCACCACCGACATCATCGTCGGCTTCCCCGGTGAGACCGGGGCTGAGTTCGAGGAGACGATGGAGGTCGTCGAAGCCGTCCAGTACGACTCCGCGTTCACGTTCATCTTCTCGCCACGTCGAGGCACCGCAGCCGCCGACCTCGACGGGCAGCTTTCGCACGCGGTCAAGCGCGAGCGGATGGAGCGGCTGATCGAGGCCGTGCAGCGGCTGGCCACCGAGCGGGCGCAGCGGTTCGTCGGGCGGACGGTCGAGGTTCTCGTCGAGGGACCGTCGCGGACCGACCCGTCGCGGATCCGCGGCCGGACGGCGCACGGGAAGACGATCAACTTCGAGGGCTTGGCCAGGCCGGGCGAGCTGACCCAAGTCGAGGTGACATCGGCGACGAGCACGACGCTGGCTGGGCACGAGTCGCTACTCGCCCGCGTAGGCGCTTGACGCAGGTAGTCGCGCTCTTCGGGCCGACGGGAGTCGGGAAGACCGCAGTCGCGCTGGAGCTGGCGGATCGGTTGCGGGCAGTAGGGGAGGACCCCGTCGCGATCTCCTGCGACGCCTTGCAGGTCTACCAAGGCCTCTCGATCCTCACGGGAACCGCGTCTGAACAGGAGCAGCAACGGCTCGAGCACCGCATGGTCGGGATCGTTCCCCTTACCGAGCCATTTTCCTTAGGTGATTACATGCCGCGAGCGCATGCGGAGATCGATGGCGCCCTGGCGGCGGGCCGGCGGCCGATCGTGCTCGGCGGTACCGGGCTCTACCTGCGCGCCGCGCTCGCGGACCTATCGCTGGAGAAGGTTCCGCCGAACACCGAGACCTCGGAGCTGTGGTCGCCGGAGACGCGGCATCCGACGGCGATCTTCGGGTTGACGATGGAGCGGGAGCAGCTCTACCGCCGGATCGAGGAGCGGGTGGATGCGATCGTGGCGGCAGGAGCGGAGGCGGAGGTGCGGCGTGCCGAGGAGCTCGGTCCGTCGCACACGGCGCGCAAGGCGCTCGGGTTCAAGGAGCTGCTCGAAGGCGACGTCGACCGGATGAAGCAGCGGTCGCGCAACTACGCGCGGCGGCAGATGACGTGGATGCGCAAGATGCCGAACGTGACCCGGATCGACATGACGGAGCGGACGCCGGGCGACGCGGCGGAGGAGATTCAAGCGGCCCTTGGGCGGTAGACGTAGACGCTCCTATACTCGCAACGGCGGAGAGGCGTCGTGAACGACTCGAGGAGACCGTCACGTTGCGCAAGCCTTGCCTACCCCTGTTCCTGCTCAGTCTGCTGACAGCGTTTGCCGTCGCGCCGGGGGTCGCGAACGCCGCCCCGCTCGACTTCGGCGGGACGGTCCGCAACGTGCTGCCGCCAGGGCAGTCGGGCGCGGTGCCGGCGGTGCCGAACAGCACCGATCAGATCTCGCTCTATGACGGGCTGACGCCGCTGCAGGGCAACGTCGGGTCCGGGGCGATCACGCGCTACTTCAAGTCGGCGGCGTTCAACATGCCGCGCGGGGGTCGGACGGTGCGGCCACGCAAGGGGCTGAGCATCAGGCGCGACCGCTATGGCGTGCCGCACGTTCAGGGGCGCACGCGGGCCCTGGTCACGTTCGGCGCCGGCTGGGTGACGGCGCAGGACCGGGGGCTGTTCATCGAGACGGTGCGCGGACCGGCGCGGATCGCCGCGCTCGACGTGCCGGGGCTCGACGCCTTCGCGTTGGCGACGTCGCTGCGGCCGTTCACGCCGAGCTCGGCAACAGAGCGCTTCCTCAACAAGGAGGCGGCGCCGCTGCGGCGCGCGGGACGCAAGGGACGGCAGGTGCTGCGCGACATCGACTCCTATCTCGCTGGAATCAACGCCTACTACCGCTCGACGGGAAACTCGGCGCGTCCGTGGAAGCGGGCGGACCTGTTCGCGGTGACGTCGCTGATCGGCGCCGTCTTCGGCAAGGGCGGTGGCAACGAGGTCCGCAGCTCGCAGCTGTTGTCGGCACTGCGGGCACGGCTGGGCGCAAGCGGCGGCACAAGTGTCTGGCGCGATCTGCGCGAGGCGCAGGATCCCGAGACGCCGGTCACGCTCTCGAAGCGGTTCCCGTACCCGTCCGGCGGCAGCGGCGGTGCGCCCGGCTCGCGGGCTGTCGACGCAGGCTCGGTCAGTGCGTCAGCCGCCCGGGCCGCAACAGTCGAGACTCAGCAGCGCAAGCAGATGTCGAACGCGCTGCTGGTCGGCCGCAACCGCTCGGCCAACGGCCGTCCGCTGGCGGTGATGGGGCCGCAGGTCGGCTACTTCTACCCGCAGTTCCTGATGGAGCTCGATCTCCACGGCGGGGGGATCGACGCGCGCGGCGCGGCGTTCCCAGGCGTCTCGCTCTATGTGCTGCTCGGCCGCGGGCGCGACTACGCATGGAGCGCGACCTCGTCGGGCTCGGACAACATCGACCAGTACGTCGAGCAGCTCTGCAACACCAACGGCAGCCCGGCGACCCGCGCCTCGACCGGCTACGTCTACAAGGGCCGCTGCCGGCCGATGGGCAGCTTCGACGCCGGCACGCTCGGAGCGGGCGGGGGAGAGCCGGCACGGCAGATCGCCTTCCGTCAGACGGTCCACGGCCCGGTGAGCGGGACGGTGACTGTCGGCGGACGTCCTTATGCGGTCACCTCGAAGCGCTCGACGCGCGGCCGCGAGCCGATGAGCGCGATCGGCTTCGCCGACCTCAACACCAACCGAGTCCGCTCGGCGCGCGACTTCTCGCGCGTGATGAACCAGGTCGAGTACACGTTCAACTGGCACTACGCCGACAACCGCGACATCGCGTTCTTCTCGTCGGGCCGGCTGCCGGTCCGCGCCCGCGGAACCGATCCCAGCCTGCCGACGCTCGGTACCGGCAGTCACGAGTGGCGGGGCTTCCTCTCGCGGGCCGCCCACCCGCAGGCGATCAACCCGCGCAGCGGCGTGATCCGCAACTGGAACAACAAGCCGGCCGCCGGGTTCGGAGCCGCCGACGACGAGTTCAGCTACGGCGCGGTCCACCGCGTCGACCTCTTCAAGGGCTTCAAGCGCAAGATGCGGCTGAACCAGTTGATCGGCGTGATGAACCGCGCGGCTACGCAGGATCTGCGCGCGGTCGAGGCGTGGCCGCAGGTCGCGGCGGTCCTGCGCGGCGGGCCGGCGCCGGACGCGCGAACGCAGCAGGCGGCCGATCTCGTCACGGCCTGGGCGGGGCGCGGCGCAAGCCGGCTAGATCGGAATCTGGACGGGATGATCGACGACCCGGGCGCGGCGGTTCTCGACCGCGCCTGGACCGGCATCGCGGATGCTGTCCTGACGCCCGTGCTCGGCCCGCTGACGGCCGACCTCGCACGAATCATCGGGCGTGACAACGCACCCGGTCCGCGTGGCAGCGCCTACGGCTCCGGCTGGTACGGCTACGTCGACAAGGACCTGCGCAACCTGCTCGGGCGCAAGGTCGACGGCCGCTTCAGCCGCCGTTACTGCGGTGGAGGCAACCTGACCGTTTGCCGCGCATCGCTGTGGGCGGCGGTCAAGCAGGCAGCCGACGGCCTTGCCGCGATCCAGGGCGCCATTCCCGCGGCCTGGCGTTCCAATGCGAACGCCGAGCGGATCGTCTTCCTGCCGGGCCTGCTCGGCGCGAGCAACACGATGCGCTGGACCAACCGACCGACCTTCCAGCAGGTGATCTCGTTCGCCGGGCACCGTCGCCGGCCATAGCACTGCCCCTGGCCTGACATAGAGTCCCGCGCCGTGAAGTTCGAGAAGTGGAACGCGCTCGGAAACGACTACGCCATCGTGGAGGCGCAGGCCTTGCCGTTCGAGCTCACTCCCGCACGCGTGCGGGCGCTCTGCAGGCCGCATAGCGGTGTTGGCGCCGACGGCGTCTTGTTGCTCGACCAGCCGACGGAGCCGGGCTTCGTCGCCTCGTTGCGGATCTTCAACCCGGACGGCTCCGAAGCCGAGCTGTCCGGCAACGGCGTCCGCGAGGCCGTGATGTACCTGCGCCACTCCGGCTGGACCGACAACGACAGCTTCGGCATCCAGACCGCCGCCGGGGAGATCCGGCCGCGGATCACCGGTCCGACGACCTGCACCGTCGACATGGGGCGCGCGAAGCTGGCCGCCAAGGATCTCCCGTCCGGACCCGACGACGGGCGCGCCACGCTGACCGCCAACGGTCGCGACTACGACTTCCAGTTCGTCTCGATCGGTAACCCGCAGTGCGCGATCGAATGGCCCGAGGGCCTGGAGGATCTAGATCTGCCGGCGATCGGACCGGCGATCGAGCACCACGAGCTGTTCCCGAACCGCACCAACGTCTCGTTCTGGCGGCGCGAGTCGGACAGCGAGATCACCGCCCGCATCTTCGAGCGCGGTGTCGGCGAGACGATGTCGTCCGGCACCGGCGCCACGGGCGCAGCCGTCGCAGCGGTGCTGCGCGGCCTCGACAGTCCCGTCACCGTCCACCTCGACGGCGGCGACCTCGAGGTCGAGGTGGGGGAGGACCTGCACGTCAACTTGACCGGCTGGGCGGTGCCCGTGTACGCGGGTGAGCTGAGCCCTGAATTCCTGGAGGCATTGAAAGAGGCATGAAGACGAGCGCGCGGCTGGACCGTCTGCCCCCGTACCTGTTTGCCGAGCTGGAGCGGAAGATCGCCGACAGGAAGGCGGCCGGCATCGACGTGATCAGCCTCGGCATCGGCGATCCCGACACGCCGACGCCGGCGCTGGTCGTCGACGCGCTTGCCGCGGCAGCTGCCGATCCGGGCACCCATCAGTACCCGTCGAACCGCGGCCGCGCCGAGCTCCGTCAGGCGTTCGCCGACTTCTACGCTCGCCGCTTCGGCGTCACACTCGACCCCGAGACGGAGATCATTCCCGCGCTCGGCGCGAAGGAGTGCGTCTTCAACCTCAACCTCGCCTTCCTCGATCCGGGAAGCGTTGCGCTCGCGGCCGATCCTGGCTACCCGGTCTACACCGGCGGGCCGCTGATCGCCGGCGCCGAGAGCGTCCTGATGCCGCTGGTACCGGAGCTCGGATTCGTGCCCGACCTCGATGCGATCCCGGTCGAGGCGCGCGAGGCGGCCCGGCTGATGTACCTCAACTACCCGAACAACCCGACCGGCGCCGTGGCCCCGGAGGGATTCTTCGAGAAGGTCGTCGAGTTCGCTCGTGCGCACGACATCCTCGTCGTCCACGACGCCTCCTACACCGAGACGACGTTCGACGGCTACGTCGCGCCGAGCTTCCTCGAGACGCCCGGCGCCAAGGATGTCGGGGTCGAGATCTTCTCGCTCTCCAAGGGCTACAACCTGACCGGCTGGCGGACGGCGGCGATCGTCGGCAACGCCGAGGCCGTAGCCGCCTACTGGAAGCTGAAGACCAACATCGACTCGGGCATGTTCGAGGCGGTGCAGCTCGCCGCGGTCGCCGCACTGTCGGAGGAGGGCGACCAGATCGCGCGCGACATGAGCGCCGTCTACGCCCGTCGCCGCGACCTCGTCGTCGACGCGCTGCGCGCCATCGGCGTCGACGTCCGCTCGCCGCAGGGCACCATCTACGTCTGGGCGCCGGTCCCCGACGGTCACACCTCAGCCTCCTACTGCGAGCTCGTGCTCGAGGAATCGGCCGTCGTCGTGTCGCCCGGCGGCGCCTACGGCCCGAACGGCGAGGGCTTCTTCCGGATCTCGCTGACCGTGCCCGACGATCGCCTTACCGAGGCGATGGAGCGGTTGCGCGAGAGCCTCGGCGGCTAGCCGCCGAGGCGCCGACGAACTGTGCGACGTACGACGAAGGGGAATGACCAGATGCCGAGCGAGCCGGACAAGATCAAGCGGGACGTGCTGCCGATCCCTGACCGTGCGTATGCCGGGCTGGTGACCTACGACGCGAAGGACCCCGACACGTCGTTCCCGCCGATCGAGCCGCTGCGGCCGCCGGCTGGCGCGCCGAACGTGCTGATCGTCCTGCTCGACGACACCGGCTTCGGCGCGTCGAGCGCGTTCGGCGGCCCCTGCGCGACTCCCGTGGCGGAGCGGCTCGCCGCGAACGGGCTGAAGTACAACCGCTTCCACACGACGGCGCTCTGCTCGCCGACGCGCCAGGCGATGCTCACCGGGCGCAACCACCACTCGGTTGGGATGGGCGGGATCACCGAGATCGCGACCTCGGCGCCGGGCTACAACTCGATCCGGCCGAACACGGCGGCGCCGCTGGCGGAGACGCTCAAACTCAACGGCTACTCGACGGCGCAGTTCGGAAAATGCCACGAGGTCCCTGTCTGGGAGACGAGCCCGCTTGGTCCGTTCGGCGCCTGGCCGTCGGGCGGTGGTGGCTTCGAGCACTTCTACGGCTTCATCGGCGGCGAGACGAACCAGTACGCGCCGGCGCTCTACAACGGCACGACTCCGGTTGAGCCCGACCGTACTCCGGAGGAGGGCTACCACCTCACCGAGGACCTCGCCGACCGCGCCGTCGGCTGGATCCGCCAGCAGAAGGCGCTGATGCCGGACCGGCCGTTCTTCGTGTATTTCGCCCCGGGCGCGACGCACGCGCCGCACCACGTGCCCAAGGAGTGGGCCGACAAGTATCGTGGCCAGTTCGACCAGGGGTGGGACCGGCTGCGGGAAGAGATCTTCGCGCGGCAGAAGGAGCTCGGTGTCGTCCCGGCGGACGCGGACCTGACCGAGCGCCACGACGTGATCCCGGCCTG
>JBIOUS010000020.1:0-34382 GCA_044867325.1 Thermoleophilaceae bacterium
CGGCCGGACGGTCCAGCCGACACTCTAGGAACGCCTCGGCGGCGGCGCACGCAAGGGCGAAGTTGCGACGCTGGAAGGCGCCACGGGCGCGCAGCTCGTCGGGGACGTCGGCCTCTTCCGGCCCGGGTGCGACGACGAGCTCGGCGTGGCGCTCGGCGGCAACCGCCTCGGCGATCCGCCGAGCGTCCGGATGCAGGTCGGCGGGGATTACGAGCGTGGCGTGGTCGCGGACGATCGCGAGCTTCTCGGTCGCGATGTCGCCGATCGTCGGGCCGAGCCAGCGCGTGTGCTCCAGACCGACGCCGGTCAGGACCTGGACCTTCGACGGAATGACGTTGGTGGCGTCGAAGCGGCCGCCGAGACCCGCCTCGACGACGGCTACGTCGACGGGCGTGGCGGCAAGCTCGTGGAAGGCGGCCGCCGTGATCGCCTCGAACTGCGTGATGCGATCGTCGCCGTCCGGCGCCGCGCGCTCGACCAGCGTCGCAGCCTCGGCGGCCCGCTCGACCGCGGTCGCGAAGCGCTCGGCCGGGATCGGCGCCTCCCCCACCTCGATCCGCTCGCGGAAGCGCGTCAGGTGGGGCGACGTGTAGCTGCCGCTGCGCAAGCCATGGCGCTCGAGGATCGCGGCGATGAAGCGGACGGTCGACGACTTGCCGTTGCTGCCGACGACGTGGACCTGCGCGAAACGGCGTTGCGGCATCCCGAGCGCGGTCGTGAGCCGATGCATCCGCTCGAGACCGAAGCGCATGCCGAACAGCTCGAGGCCGAGCAGGTACTCCTCAGCGTCGCGCTCCGTCCAGCGAGCCATCGGCTCAGCCGAGACGCGCGAGCTCGTCGCGGTAACCGGTGAGCTTGTCGCGCTCGCCTTGGACGACGTCAGCGGGTGCGCGATCGACGAACCGGTCGTTGCCGAGCTTGGCCTCGAGGCGGTCGATCTCGACCTCGAGCTTGTCGCGGCGTTCGGCGATGCGGGCAGCGACAGCGCCCGGATCGAAGTCCTCCGAGGCCAGCAGCTGGACGGCGCCGCCGGGAACCGGGACCTCGGCCGCAGCCTCACCATCACCGTCGCTGAGCTCGAGCCGGGCAAGGCGAGCGACCTGTGCGGTCGTACCGTCGTAGCCCTCCGCCGCGAAGCGAGCCGGCAGCACCGCTGAGGGCTTGACACCGGCCTCATCTCGATAGCGGCGTAACTCGGTGACGGCGGCGACACAGCGACCAACGAGCTCCTCAGCCTCGGTGTCGATCCGTGCGGCATCGCTGTGTGGCCACTCGGCTACGGCCAACAACCCACGCTCGGCGCCGTCGGCCGATGGCAGGAACGACCAGATCTCCTCCGTGACGTGCGGCATCAGCGGGTGCAGCAGTCGCAGCGTGCGATCGAGGCAGAACAGCAGCGTCGCCGAGACTGCGGTGCGATCCGCCTGCTCGTCGTAGAGGCGCGGCTTGGCCAGCTCGAGGTACCAGTCGCAAAGCTCGGACCAGAAGAAGTCGTAGAGCTCGAACGCCGCCGCCGAGAGCTCGAACGCGTCGAGCGACTTCCTCGTCCGCTCCGTGATCCGCTCGAGCCGCGAGAGGATCCAGCGGTCCTCCGGTGTCGCAGCCTCGTCGGGCGATGGCGCGACCCCCTCCTGCACGCCGAGCAGGATCAGCCGCGATGCGTTCCAAAGCTTGTTGGCGAGGTCGCGGCCCTGCTTGACGCGCTCCTCGTTGAAACGCACGTCCTGCGACGAGGACGAGGCCAGCAAGCCGAAGCGCAGGGCGTCCGCACCGTAGGCCGGGAACTCGCCGCCCTCCTTGTAGACCGGCGGACGAGGGCCACCGTCGATCAGCTCGAGCGGGTCGATCCCGGTGCCGAGCGACTTCGACATCCGGCGGCCGTCGGGCGCCTGGATCACCGAGTGGATCGGCACGTCGCGGAACGGCAGCTCGCCGGTGAACTCGACGCCGAACATCACCATCCGGGCAACCCAGAGGAAGATGATGTCGCGCGCGGTCGAGAGTACGTCGGTCGGGTAGAAGGACCGCAACTCGGGGGTCTCGTGCGGCCAGCCGAGCGTCGCGAACGGCCACAACGCCGAGGAGAACCAGGTGTCGAGCACGTCGGGATCGCGCGTCCAGCCATTGCCCTCCGGCGGCTCGGCGCCAACGTAGGTCTCCCCCTCGCGGTACCAGACCGGGAGCTGGTGCCCCCACCAGAGCTGGCGCGACACACACCACGGCCGGATGTTCTCGAGCCAGTTGAGGTAGACGCCGGTCCAGGGGTTCTCCGGATGGAAACGCAGCTCGCCGTCCTTGACGGCGGCGATCGCGGGGCCCGCGAGCTTCTCCATGTCGCAGAACCACTGCAGCGAGATCAGCGGCTCGATCCGCATTCCGGAGCGGTGCGAGTGCGGCACGTCGTGGACGTAGGGCTGGGTCCCCGAAAGCAGGCCCTCGTCACGTAGCGCCTTGACGACGGCGCGCTGCGCGTCGTCCGCCGTCAAGCCCTCGAAGCGCTCACCGGCGGCTGCGGTCATGCGGCCGTCCTCGCCGATCACCGAGATCTCCTCGAGCCCGTGCTTGCGGCCGATCTCGAAGTCGTTCGGATCGTGGCCAGGGGTGATCTTCAGCGCGCCGGTGCCGAAATCGGTCTTGACGTACTCGTCGCCGATGATCCGCAAGCGCCGGCCGACGAGCGGCAGGATCGCGTCCTCGCCGATCAGCCGCGTGTAGCGCTCGTCGTGCGGGTTGACCGCGATCGCGGTGTCGGCGAGCATCGTCTCCGGCCGCACCGTGGCGACCGTGACCGACCCCGATCCAGACGCCAGCGGGTAGTCGATCATGTAGAGCGTGTCCTGCATCTCACGCTGCTCGACCTCGAGGTCCGAGATCGCCGAGCGCGTGCCCGGGTCCCAGTTGACCATGTAGTTGTCGCGGTAGATCAGGCCCTTCTCGTAGAGGGCGACGAAGACCTTCGCGACCGCCTCGGCGTAGCCGGCGTCCATCGTGAAGCGCTCGTCGCCGTAGTCGAGCGACGCGCCGAGCCGCTTGAACTGCTCAGTGATCTGCGAGCCGTGGTCCTTGCGCCACTCCCAGACCCGCTCGACGAACTCCTCGCGACCGATGTCCTCCTTGGTCTTGCCCTCCTCAGCGAGCGCCTGCTCGACCTTGACCTGCGTCGCGATGCCGGCGTGATCGGTGCCGAAGATCCATTTGGCCCGCTTGCCGCGCATCCGCGCCAGCCGGATCAGCGCATCCTGGATCGAGCCGTTGAGCGCGTGGCCCATATGCAGCACGCCGGTGACGTTCGGCGGCGGCACGGCGATCGAGAAGTTCTCGTCCGCCGATCCCTCGGCGTCGGGATGAAAGACGCCTGCGCTCTCCCAGCGCTCGAAGACGCGCGGCTCGACGTCACCCGGCTGGTAGCGGGTCCGTTCCTCGAGGTCCTTCAGTCGATCGGTAGACACAGCCCAGCAGTCTGCCAGGAGCCTCGCGCAACCTCCTTCATCCGTTCGCCTGCCTAGGCTTCTCGGATGCCCTCCACACTCATCCAGCGCGCCATCGCGATCCTGGCCACCCTGGCGATCTCAGCGGGAGCCGTCGCATGCGGCTCCAGCGACGACAACGACAACTCCAATGGCTCTGACACCAGCGCCCAAGAACCGCTGAGCAAAGACGCTTACCTGAAGCAGGTCAACGCCGCTCAGACGCAGTTCGCGAACGACGCCGCCAAGCTCAACCTCGCCAACCCGTCGTCGGCGAAGGACTTCGGCGACTCGCTCGGCGAGCTCAACGGCCTGATCGACACGCTGCGCAAGCAGCTCGACGACATCGTCCCGCCCGACGAGGTGACGACCGAGCAGGACGAGCTGGTCAAGCAGCTCACCACCTACGGCACGGTGATCAAGCAGCAGAAGGGCGCGCTGACTTCAGGCAATGCGCAGAAGGCCGCAGCCGCCGCTCAGAAGGTCGGCAAGGCGTCGACGGACTTCTCGCAGGAGTTCGACGCGACGATCAACCAGATCAACGACAACCTCGGCCTGGAGTCCAGCACCACGCCAAGCAAGTAGCGACGGCGCTCAGGCGGACTCGGCGGCGGGCTGCTCTGGCTCGTCGTCGGCGGCCGCCTCGGTGACGAGCGTCGGGCTGAGGCCCTTCTCGATCGTCTCCTTGGTCACGACGCACTTCTTGACGTCGCGGCGCGACGGCAACTCGAACTGGACGTCGAGCAGCGTCTCCTCGAGGATCGAGCGCAGTCCGCGGGCGCCCGTCTCGCGGTCGAGCGCCTTGTTGGCGATCGAGGCGAGGGAGTCCTCGGCAAAGACCAGATCGATGCCGTCGAACTCGAAGAAGCGCTTGAACTGCTTGACGAGCGCGTGGCGCGGCTCGGTCAGGATCGTGATCAGGTCGTCGCGCGACAGCTGGTGGATCACCGAGATGACCGGCAGTCGGCCGATGAACTCCGGGATCAGCCCATACTCGACGAGATCCTCGGGCAACACCTGCTCGAACGCCTCGCCGGCGTCGCGATCGTGCTTGGAGCTGACCTCGGCGCCGAAGCCCATGCCCTTCTGACCGATGCGTCGCTCGATCACCTTGTCGAGATTGGCGAACGCCCCGCCGCAGATGAAGAGGATGTTCGTCGTGTCGATCGTCAGGAACTCCTGGTGCGGGTGCTTGCGCCCACCCTGCGGCGGCACCGACGCCACGGTTCCCTCGAGGATCTTCAACAGCGCCTGCTGGACGCCCTCGCCCGACACGTCGCGGGTGATCGACGGGTTGTCCGCCTTGCGGGCGATCTTGTCGACCTCGTCGATGTAGATGATCCCCGTCTCGGCCTTCTTGACGTCGAAGTCGGCCGCCTGGATCAGCTTCAGCAGGATGTTCTCGACATCCTCGCCGACGTAGCCGGCCTCGGTCAGCGCGGTCGCGTCGGCGATCGCGAACGGAACGTTGAGGATTCGCGCAAGCGTCTGGGCGAGCAGCGTCTTGCCGCAACCCGTCGGACCGAGCAGCAGGATGTTCGACTTCTCGAGCTCGAGCTCCTGGTCGCCCTCGGCCTGCATCATCTGGACGCGCTTGTAGTGGTTGTAGACCGCGACGGCGAGGGTCCGCTTCGCCGTCTCCTGGCCGACGACGTACTCCTGCAGGACCGAGTTGATCTCGATCGGCTTCGGCAGGTTCTCGAGGTCGAAGGTCGTGCCTCCGGTCAGCTCCT
Source organism: Thermoleophilaceae bacterium (assembly GCA_044867325.1). Lineage (GTDB taxonomy): Bacteria > Actinomycetota > Thermoleophilia > Solirubrobacterales > Thermoleophilaceae > JAAYBF01. The sequence goes on from JBIOUS010000020.1 coordinate 5,201, forward strand.
CGTCGATGATCTCGTTGCAGAGATCGATGCACTCGTCGCAGATGTAGACGCCGGGGCCGGCGATCAGCTTCTTGACCTGGCGCTGCGACTTCCCGCAGAAGCTGCAGAGAAGCTGCTCGTTGGAGTCTGTCGGCCGTGCCATCTCGCTCCTCCCTCTGCCAAGGGCGAGCCCGTTACTTGACGGGCTCGACCACCTTGTCTATGAGGTTGTACTCCTTTGCCTCTTCGGCGGTCATGAAGTAGTCGCGCTCGGTGTCGCGCGAGACCTTCTCGAGCGGCTGCCCGGTGTGGTCGGCGAGGATCTCGTCGAGCCGCTTGCGCGTATCGATGATCTCCTTGGCGTGGATCTCGATGTCCGACGCCTGGCCCTGGAAGCTGGACGAGACCTGATGGATCAGGATCTTCGAGTTCGGCAGGCTCATCCGCTTGCCTGCGGCGCCGCCGGAGAGCAGCAGCGCGCCCATCGACATCGCGATGCCGACGCAGATCGTCTGCACGTCGGGCTTGATGTACTGCATCGTGTCGTAGATCGCGAGGCCCGCGTAGACGGAGCCGCCCGGCGAGTTGATGTACAGCGAGATGTCCTTGTCGGGGTCCTCAGCCTGCAGGTGCAGCAGCTGGGCGACGATCAGGTTGGCGATCTCGTCTGTGACCGGCGTCCCGAGAAAGACGATCCGCTCGTTCAGCAGCCGGGAGTAGATGTCGAACGCGCGCTCTCCGCGAGAGGTCTGCTCGACGACCATTGGGACCAGTGGGCTCATTGCTCTCGCTCTGTTTCGTGTGTTCGGCAGGAATCCTCCCGCACGGGCACCGAAGCACGCACGGAGGGATGACTGGCGCCGATTCTAGTCGGTGCTCGCGGGCGCGGCGGCGGCCTTGGCCGGCACGGGCTTGACGGACTCGACGATCAGGTCGACCGCCTTGCGCATCGCTATGTCCTCGCGTAGCGCGACGTCCCCACCACGGGCGCGGGCCTTCTTCAGCGAGCGCTGCAGCGCTTTGTCGCTCGGCGGCTGCTTGCCCGGCTCGGTCGAGGCCTCGCGCAGAACCTCGAACAGCTCGTCGTCGTCGACCTCGATCTGCTCCGTCTCGACGATCGCCGCCAGAGCCGCCTCACGGCGCAGGGCACGCTCGGCATCCGGCTCGGACTCGACGATCAGCTCCTCGGACGTCTTGTTGACGAGTTGGAGGTACTGCGCCGGGTCGAGACCCTGCTGTTGCAGGCGATGGGTCGTCTGGTGCCACATCTCGTGGGCCTTGGCGTGAACCAGGTCATGCGGGATGTCGATCGTCACGGTCTCCGCGACGGCATCGACGGCCGCCTCGCGGAAATCGCGCTCGACGGTTCCCTCCTTGGCCTCGGCGATCCGCTTGGCGATCTCCGAGCGCAGCTCCTCGAGCGTGTCGTAGCCACCCGCCTCGACCGCGAGCTCGTCGTCGAGCTCCGGCAGCTGCTTCTCCTTGACCTCCTTGACGGTCACGGCGAAGCTCGCATCCTTGCCGGCGAGATGCTCAGCCTGGTAGTCGTCGGGGAACGTGACCTCGACGGTCCGCTCATCGTCGGCGCTCGATCCCTCGAGCTGCTCCTCGAAGCCCTCGATCAGCCGTCCCGAGCCGAGCTCGAGCAGGAAGCCGCGGGCGTCACCGCCCTCGAACGGCTCGCCGTCGACGCTGCCAACGAAGTCCATCACTACGAAATCGCCCTGTGCGGCGGCGCGCTCGACAGCCTCCAGCGACGCCAGCGACTCGCGCATGCGGTCGAGCTCTGCCTGGATCTCCTCGTCTCCGGCGACGGGCTCCGCACGCTCGACCTCGATACCGCGCCAGTCGCCGAGCTCGGCTGACGGACGAACACCAACCTCGAAGTTGAAGGACAGCGGGGCGCCCTTCTCGGGCAGATCGGCGACGTCGAGCTTCGGATCCCCAACCGGCGCGATGCCGGCCTCACGCACCGCCTGCTCGTACCAGTCGCCGAGGCCGCGGCGGACCGCCTCCTCGAGCACTGCACCACGGCCGATCTGGCGCAGGACCACCTGCGGTGGCACCTTGCCCTTGCGGAAGCCGGGAATCTTGAGGTCACGGCCGATCACGCCGGCCGCATCCGCGACCTCGCGCTCGACAGCCTCGGGGTCCACCTCGACGTCGACGCGCAGTCGCGAATCACCGAGGTCCGTGGTCGTTGTCTTGAGAGGGCTCATTGGAGGGCGGAGGACGATAGCGTGGCCGGGCGTGAGCGCTCTTTCTCCTCAGCTTCGGCGGACTCCACGCGAGCGTCTCGAGGCATGGTTGGTGACCGGGCCGCTCGGCCACCTCTACAGCGTCGTCGTGGATTTGGCGCTCTATGCCATGCGAGCACTCGCCCGACGACTGCCGGGCCGGTCATAGTGGCGTCAGCGATGTCAACCGCAGCACAGGAGCTGGCCGATCTGGCCCGTGAGCACGGTCAGCTCGCAATCGACACAGAGTTCGTGTCGGAGCGGCGCTACCAGGCCCTGCTCTGCCTGGTGCAGATCGCCGTCCCGGACCCGTCGCAGGAAGGCGGCGTACGCACGGACGTGCTCGACCCGCTCGACGAGAGCCAGCCGTTCGACCCCGCCCCGCTAGCCGCGGTACTCGGTGATCCGGCGGTCGAGATCCTCGTCCACGCCGGCCGTCAAGACGTGGCGATCCTGCGCCGTACCTGGGACGCCGAGTTCACCAACGTCTTCGACACCCAGGTCGCCGCCGGCTTCCTCGGTATGGGCAATCAAGAGGGCTATGAGTCGTTGGCGCGACGCGTGCTCGGCGTCGAGTTGCGGGGTGGCGAGGGCTTCACACGCTGGGACAAGCGGCCACTGACGGAACGTCAGCTCGCCTACGCCGCCGACGACGCGCGCTGTCTACTTGCGCTCGGCGCGGCGATCGCCCGCGAGCTGGAGGCCGCCGGGCGGCTCGAATGGGCGCGTGAGGAGTGCCGAGTAGTCGAGCAGTCGAGCGACATCCGCTCGCCCCAGCAGGCGTACGAGCGGCTGCCGAACACTCGCCAGCTCGACGGCGTCCGTCGAGCGACGGCCTACGCGCTCTGCGAGTGGCGGGACGCCGCCGCACGCGAGCTCGACCGCCCACCTTCCTACCTGCTGCCCGATCAGGTGCTGACCCAGCTCGCGCGCCGACGGCCAGCCGACAAGCACGCGCTCGAGCAGATCCGCGGTCTGCCACAGCAGACTCTGCACCGACGCGGACGCGAGGTGATCGACGTGATCGCTGCCGCCGCCGACGCCGAGCCGCCGCCACGCGCCCCTGCCGGACCGCACCGCGATCCCGTCGATCAGCCCGTCGCGTCGCTGGCCCAGGGCCTATTGCGCCATCGGGCCCGAGAGGCCGGCGTCGCGACCGAGCTGATCGCGACGCAGTCGGAGCTGACGGCGCTCGTGGCCGCCGTGCGCGCCGGTGAGGACGGCGACAGCATCCGCGCGCTGAGCGGTTGGCGGCGTGAGCTGGTCGGCGCTGAGCTTTGCGATCTGGTCCAAGGGCGTTTGGCACTGTCGGTCGGGCCCGAGGGAACGCTGTTCGTAGAGCACACGGGGTAGTCGCCAGCGGCTAGGGTTGGCTGGACAGCGAGCCTTGGAGGGTGGGCTCCGATGTACCAAGCGGAGAGTTCGGGAGCGGTGCTGCGTGGCGGCCAGCCAGCCGCTGCGGGTGCACGCCAGCGCGGCGTCCGCGTCTCACGCAACGTAGTCGTGCTCGGCACGGTCAGCCTGCTGACCGACGTCTCGTCCGAGATGGTCGCGGCGATCCTGCCGATCTACCTCGTCTTCGCCCTGGGCGCGTCACCCCTGCAGTTCGGGATCATCGACGGGATCTACCAAGGCGTGAGTGCGCTGGTGCGACTCGCCAGCGGCTTTCTCGCCGACCGCTGGCGTCGCCACAAGGAGGTCGCCGCGGTCGGCTACGGCCTATCGGCAGCCTGCAAGGCGGGTCTGGTGGCGATTGGCAGCAGCGTCACGGCGATCGGCGGCATCGTGCTGGTCGATCGCACCGGCAAGGGAATCCGAACCGCGCCGCGCGATGCCCTGATCGCGCTCTCGTCCGCGCCCGCCGCGTTGGCCACCGCCTTCGGCGTTCACCGCGCGATGGACACCGCCGGGGCGATGCTCGGGCCGCTCGTGGCGTTCGGCCTCCTCTTGCTCGCACCGGCGCGCTTCGACGCGATCTTCGTCGTGAGCCTGTGCTTCGCCGTGCTCGGGCTCGCCGTGCTGCTGCTGTTCGCGAACGGACGCCCGCGCGAGCGAGTGCAGGCACTCGAGCGCAACTCGGCCACCGCGGCTGTGCCCCCTCCCCGCCCCACTCTGCGCGAGGCGATCGCCCTGCTCGGCGAGCCGCGTTTCCGCACGCTCGTGGTCGCCGCGGGAGTACTGGCAGCCGCGACGCTCAGCGACGGCTTCGTCTACCTCGGTCTACAGCGCACGCTCGGCTTCTCGCTGACGGCATTCCCACTGTTGTTCGTCGGCTCGGCAGCGGTCTACATGGCGTTGGCGATCCCGGTCGGCCGACTTGCCGACCGGATCGGGCGCCGGCTTGTCTTCGTCGCCGGCTACGCGCTCCTCTTGCCTGTCTACGCCGTCCTGCTGCTCCCGTCGACCGGGATTGCCGGGTTGGTGCTTGCGCTCTGCGCGCTCGGCGCCTACTACGCGGCAACCGACGGGGTCCTCCAGGCGATCGCCAGCGCCGCGCTGCCCGACAACCTGCGCGCGAGCGGACTGGCGCTGCTCGTCACGGCAACGAGCCTGGCAAAGCTCGCCTCCTCGGTGGCCTTCGGTTTGATCTGGACGCTGGGCGGACTCGAGGTCGCGGCCGCCGGATTCACGGTTCTGCTCGTGCTGGCCCTGCTCGCCGCGACCTTCGTCCTACGGCGCTCGCCAGAGGTAGCGCCGTGAGGTCGCGCACATTCGCGCTGGCGGCAATCGTGTTCGTCTGCGTGCTGGGCGGCGCGGGTTACGTCACCTTCGCCGCGCTGAATGCCGATGGCACGACGTCGGATGCACAGCCGCGGCTCGTCGTCGACCGGTTGGGCGTCGCGGCCGTGACGCCGGGCAGCGAGATCCTGGTGCGGGCGGTCGACTACGACAACCCTCGCCTCAACGGACAACTCTTCACGGTCGCGCTGAAAGCGGACACAGCGCCCCGTGCCGCCGGCGACCTGGCCTGTGAGCGGGTGCACGAGAACGCCGCCGGCGCCGGCCTCTGCCTCGCCGCGAAGCCGCACGGATTCGACTACCAAGGGGTCGTCTACGGGCCCGCCCGCCGCCCGTTGCACCACTTCTCGCTACCCGGCGTCCCGGACCGTGCGCGGGTGTCGCCCGACGGCCGTTACGCCGGCTTCACGACGTTTCTGTCGGGCCATACCTACAGCGCGGGGGTGCGCAGCTTCTCGACCCACACGGCGATCGTCGACATGCGCTCCGGCAAGCCCCTGTTCAACCTCGACCGGCTCGAGGTGACACGCGACGGCGAGCCGTTCGAGCGCGCGGACACCAACTTCTGGGGCGTCGCCTTCGCCGACGGCGACCGCTTCTACGCCACGCTCGGCAGCGGCGGCGACCACTACCTGATCGAGGCGCGCGTCAGCACCCGCCGTGCGCGCGTGATCGGCGAGCACATGGAGTGCCCCTCCCCCTCGCCGGACGGCACTCGGATCGCCTATAAGCGCAGAATCGGCAAGCAGGATCGCTGGCGTCTACACGTGCTCGACCTGCGCAGTCGGCGCGACGTCGCGCTCGCCGAGCGGCGCTCGATCGACGACCAACCCGAATGGCTCGACGACGACACCGTCCTCTACTCCGACGACCGCAGCGTCTACGCCGTCGCGGCCGACGGAAGCGGCCGTCCACACCGTCTCGTCGCGCGCGCCAGCTCGCCTGTGGCGCTGCGCTAGTTCCTGCCGGCGATCAGGGTGTGCGTGTCGCGATCGAGCGGATCGGGGATCGGCTTGCCCGGCAGCCGGCAGGCGCGACCGCGGCAGGTGGCGAGGCGGTCGAGCTCTGCCTGAAGCGCACGCTTGGTGGCGGCATAGCGGGGGTCGCGGTGGCGCGAGTGAAGCTGCGCCGGGTCGACCTCCAGGTCGTAGAGCTCGCGCTCGCCGCTGCGGTAGACGACGTAGAGCCAGCGGTCGTTGCGAACGGCGCGGTAGGTGCGCACGGCACGGACGGGGATCGGACCGTCGTCGGACTCCTCCGGCTGCAGCGAGGTCGCACGCAGCCCGCCAGTCTCGTGCAGGACGAGCCGCTCGGAGCGGAGCTTTGGCCGCTTGGCGAACTTGAGCAGCGAGCGGCCGTCGATCGGCGCTCCGCCGAACGCGCTGGTCCCCGCGATCTGGAGGATCGTCGGCGCCAGATCGATGTTCGAGACCGGCTCGCGACTCATCCGGCGACCACGGATACCGGGGCCGCGGATCATCAGCGGCACCTTCGTCGATGGGTCGTAAGGCAACATCTTGCCGCTCGGAACAGCATGCTCGCCTTGCAGATAGCCGTTGTCGGAGGTGAAGAGCAGGTAGGTGTTCGACAGCACGCCCTGCGTGGTCAGCTCGCGGACGATCGCCGCGACCGCCTCGTCGACAGCGAGCAGCGACTCGCGCCGCGCCCGGAACTCAGCCGTGATCCGGCCGATCGCCGTTCCGTCGAGCGCCTTGAAGCGGCGCATGAACCCCGGCTTGTCGGACCGATCGCGCTCGTTGAAGCCCGGCGGACGTGGCAATGGCAGCGTCGCGAAGCGGCCGCGGTGGCGCGGCGCCGAACGCACGGTGACTCCCGTCCGGGCACGAACTGCCCCCTCCTCGTAGTGCGGCGCCAGGAACGCCAGCGAGAGGAAGAACGGCTGGCCCGAGTGACTGTCACGGCGGATGACGTCGAGCGCCTTGTTGCGCAGAACATCGGTTTGGTAGTTCGCCGGATCCTCGTCGTTCGGGCCGCCGTAGGTGACCTGCTGCCCGTTCTCGTTGAGCGTGTAGTTCCACATCCGGTAGGTCGTCGGGTCGACGGCGCCGTACCAGTCGGCCCAGCCCGGGGGCACGATCGCCGGGCGGTCGCTGCCGTAGCCATTCATGTACTTGCCGATGTGGGCCGTCCGGTAGCCGGCGCGCGACAGCCAGACCGGCAATGCGTCCTGATCGTTGAAACGGCCGTAGCCACCAGTCGGCAGGTAGAGGCCCATCACGCCGTGGTTGTGGGCGTAGCGACCCGTCAGGTAGCTGGCCCGCGACGGGCAGCAGACCGGGTAGGAGACGGTCGAGTTGTCGAACAGGACTCCGTGACCGACGAAGGCGCGCCGCGTCGCCGGCATCGCGGCGAGGTCGTTGACCGTCTGGTCGTCGGTCATGATCACGACGACGTTCGGGCGTGACGTCTGCGCCTCGGCCGCGGGCACACCGACGAGGAGGCAGAGAGCAAGCGCGGCGAAGGCCGCGGCCGCTTTGCGCGGAGGGGCCACGTTCACCATCGACACGCTAGAGGGCCAGGAGTTTCGCCGCGCAGGGCCGCCGGTCTATCTGGCGCGGCCGAAGATGCGCAGCAGGAACAGGAAGATGTTGATGAAGTCGAGGTACAGCATCAAGGCGCCCTGAATCGCCCCCTTGCCGTCGGGGCCGGCCGCCTGGCCGTAGCGCGTCAGCTTCTGCATGTCGTAGGCGGTCAAGCCGGCGAAGATCAGCACGCCGGCGTAGGTGGTGATCCAATAGAGCGTGCTGCCGCCGACGAAGATGTTCACGAACGTCGCGACGATCAGCGCGATCAGCGCGCCGAAGAGGATCGGGCCGAGGCCGGTGAGATCGCGCTTGGTGACCGCCCCGTAGAGCGCCAGCGAGCCGAACATCACGGCGGCGATCAGGAACGTCGTGAAGATCGACTCGGCCGTGTAGAGCTCGAAGATGAAGGCGAAGATCACGCCGTTGAGCGCGGCGTAGAGCAGGAACAGCGCCGCCGCCGCGCCGGCCGACAGCCGGTTTACGCCGGCCGAGATCGTGAACACCAGGGCGAGCTGTCCGCCGAAGATCAGGATCAGCAGCAGCGGGTTGTCGGTGACGTCGGTCAGGAAGGTGTCACTTGCGCCGACGATCGCCGCGACGGCAGCTGTGACGACGAGGCCGAAGACCATCCAGCCGAACACGCGCTGGAGGAAGCCCTGCGTGCCGGCAAACGCGACTGGTGGCTGTGCTGCGTACTCCACGGAGGGCTAGTACGACACTACGTCGGCGACTCCTCCGCGACCGGGCGAGACAGTCGTTCGCTACCGCCCGGCGCTGCCCAAGCCGCCGGTCAGACCGCCGACGAGCCCCTTTACGGTGTCGGTGACCGGCTTCGCGGGCGGCACCGCCTCGGACACACCATCGAGGACCGGGTCGACGACCTGCGATACGGGACTGCTCGGCGTCTCGGGTATCTGAACCGGCGAGCTACCGGGAGGATTGGTGGGCTGCGACGTGACCGGTTCGCTGGGCGACGATCCGCCTCCGCCACCGGCCGGCCCCGTCCCGCCGGTCTGCGGGGCGGTAGGCGTGCCGCCTCCTCCGCTAGCTGGCGACTGGGGACCGCCTGACTGAGGGGCGTCGCCCCCGCCGAGGCCGCCGACGCCGGAGCGATCGCGCCGCGATCCACGATCGGCGCCATCGTTACCTGGAGCGCCTGCAGCCGCCAGCGGCGTATCGCCCGTTCCGGAACTGACAGGCGCGCGCTCGGCGCGTTGCTCCGCCGCGGGGCGATCGCCGTCGCGCCCCGGACCGATCGCCGGCAGCCCCGTCAGGCAACTCCCGGCGAGCGCGAGCGTTCCCGCCGCACAGACGCCCTGGATGACCGCCGGCGTGCCGACCGCCGAGCCGATCGTGGCCGGCGCGGCGGCAATCCAGCGCACCGCCCGCTGGGGAGCTGTCGCGGCAAAGGCGACACCGGCGATCGAACGGGTGCCGGAGTAGTAGGCGACGAACGCGGCGACGACCGTCGCGTCGAGCTCGGTCCCGGCGCGCGCCGGCAGCTCGTCGAGCGCGTTGCGGCGGCTGTGCGGCGACCGCTGGGGAGCTGGCGAGATCAACTCGTCGAAGCGGTCCGCAACGGCGATGATCCGAGCTCCGAGCGGGATCTCGTCGCCGGCCAGGCCGTCGGGATATCCAGCGCCGTCGACCCGCTCGTGATGGTGACGGACAAGCGCAGCGATCTCTGGATCGGCAACCGCCGCGACCTGCTCGGCACCGTAGACGACGTGGCGCTCGACCAGGCTGCTCTCCTCCGGAGTCGGGTCGTCGCGCCGCGCGAGCACCGAGCCGGGAATGCGGACCATGCCGACGTCGTGGACGGCGGCGGCCGCTTCGATCCGCTCGACCTCATCGTCGGGAAGTCCGAGCTGCCGCGCGATCCGCTCGGCGTGGCGCGCCACCCGACCGCTGTGACCGTGACTGAAGCCGTCGCGCGCCTCGAAGATCACGCTGAGCCGGCGCAGGGCGCTCAGCTCGCGCTCGACCTCGAGCTGCGCCTGACCGGACGCCGTCTTGGCGAACCGGCGCTCCGCCCGTACGCGGCGCGCCCACGCCCACAGCATCAAGTCTCCGAACGGGATCTCGCTCGACTGCGGCATTCGCGTCCAGAGCGCGGCGCCCGCGCTGCCCGCCGCTACCGACAGCCCGGTCGCGAGCAGCGCCGACAGGATCAGGTCCGCGATTCCCGACAGCGGCGACAGCGCGACGACCACGACAGCCGGCGCAACGATCACCAGCAGGGTCGCAACCAGCGCATGGGGCAAGAAGCGCCGGGAGTCGACGCTATCGAGCGACTCGAGTGTGGTCCCCTCCCAGAACACTGCGGCTAGCCTACCGCGGGCCGAAAGACCCTGCAATTCGCGGGACTATCCGCCCAGGCCACCGATCGCGTCGCCGATCAGCTTCGCGCCGATCAGCAAGCAGATGACGGCCATGATCGCGCCGTTGTTGCGCCCCATCCAGCGTTTCAGGTCGTCGAGCAGGTCCTTCGAGCGCTCGCCCATCGCGAAGTAGACGGCGACGGGCGTGCCGACGCCGAAGGTGGCGACCAGGGTGAATACCGCAAGCGCGACGACCTGATCGCCGGTGGCGGCGCCTGTCTGAGCGATCGCGACCGCGGCGCCGACGACCAGCACCAGGTTCTTCGGATTGACCACGGCCAGGGCGAAGGCCAACGCGGCGGAGCGCGGCGCGGTGAACGAATCGATCGCCGCCATCCACTTGGGCGGCTCGGGCTGCTCCCCCTCCTTCGGCCGGCCGCGCCACTGGCGCAGGGCGATCAGCAGCAGCAGAATGCCGAGCGCCAGCTTCACGTAGGCGGGACCGTGGAGGGAATCGTCCGCGCCGGCGCCGCCCGCGACGGCCAGCACGACGCCTCCGAGCGCCATGATCGAGACGACCCAGCCGGCGACGAAGGCCGGCCCGTTCGAACGGCCCCGTGGCGAGCCCAGCATCAGCACGACGCCGACGATCGGGATCGGGCTCAATCCCGCCGCGACCGCGAACGACAGCACCTGACCGATTGCGTCGCTCATCAAGGGCGAATGACGGGACTCGAACCCGCGACCGCTCGGACCACAACCGAGAGCTCTACCAGCTGAGCTACATCCGCCAGGAGGCAGCGAGACTAGCACCCATGCGGGTTTGCGCCACCCTCCGCCAGGCGGTCCAGCTCGTGGTCAGTCTTCGCCGTGGCGGCGCTTCAAGCGGCGCAGCTCGGCTTGGACCGACTTCAACTCGCGACGAGCGCCGGCCAGTTCAAGTGCGAGCGCCTGGCATGCCGTTCGCATGCGCACCAGGCGCTCGATGACCGCCCCGTCGGAGACCTGCGAGCTCTCTGCCGCAAGAGGGTGATCGGCCCGCAACCGGGCCGCTGGCCGAGATTGCGTCATCTGAGCTAACGAGGCGGCCATCTGCACCCAGCGTAGGCGACGCTTTCGCCCGCCACATCGCGTCTGACTGCGGATTGGAGTACGTGAAAACCCGCAGCGCGATGCGGGAACTACTGATTCGGAGCCGGGGCAGCCGTCGTGTCGGTCGGCGGCGCGGCGGAGTCCGGGATGTCGGTCGCGTTCGGGTCCTGGGTGCCAACCTGGTCGAAATCGAGGTCGTCGCGGTCGGCGTCGCGGGTCTCGCCGGCCTCCTGGTCGCTGGTCTCGTCGGAATCCTCGATGCCGTCGTCGTCGGCGTCGTCGTCCTCCGGCGCAGGCCGGATCGGGCCGTCGTCACCGAAGTTCGGGTAGGTCCCCTGGGCCGCTGCGAGCGGCACCTTCTCGAGCGCCGCGATCACGGGCGGGTGCTTGCGCACCACGTTCTCCTCGTCGTCGTCCTCGTTGTCGGAGTCCTCGTTGTCGAAGTCGTGCAGCTCGCGCTCGTCGCCCTCCATGTCCATCAGCATCAGCCAACGCGGATCGCCAATGGCGATCTTGGTGATCGACGCGCACATGAACGCTGGCCGCTTCGGCGGATCCTCGTCGTCGAGCAGCGCGGTCAGGTCCTCGCCGTCCATCCGGCCGGGACGGTCGATGCCCATCATCGACAGCAGCGTCGGCGCCACGTCGTGGGTCGATGCGTAGTAGTAGCTGAAGTTCCCCGAGCGACGGCCCTTCGGGTCGCGCAGCAGGAACGGAACGAAGTAGGCGTGCTTGTAGGTGCCGGGTGCGCCGCGCCCGATCCAGCCGTGCTCACCGAGCATCGTGCCGCCGTCGCTGACGAACCAGACGATCGTGTTGTCGGCGAGACCGAGGTCGTCGAGCTTGTCGAGCAGCCGTCCGACGGCGCCGTCGACCTGCTCGACGCCCTTCATATAGGCGTCGCGAGCCGTCTTTACCGTCTCGTCGCCGATGTCGGCCGCGACGATCCAATCGCGCTTCTTGAATGGCGCCGCCAAGTCGGGATTGACCTCGAGGTTGCGCGTCCAGGCGCGCGGCGCGTAGAAGGCCTCGGCCGGATCGAAGGCGTCGATCGCGAGGAAGAACTGCTTGCCGCCGCGGTCGAGCCGCTCCAACTGGCGCTCGCCGGCATCCACGGCGCGGTCCATCGCGTCGGCGCTGCGCTCGATGCTGCCGACCAGGTAGCGCTCGACCTCCTTCTGGGTCTGCTCGCGGCCGAGCGTGCCGTCGATCGCCTCGGGCGCTGGGTAGTCGTCGGGATCGACATCGGTCGTCCGCTCGACCCAGCTGTCGTAGCGCGGCCCGGAGAAGAATGGGTTGTCGGTGATCCAGACCGTCTCGACGCCCTCGCTCTCGAGCGCCTCCTTGATCAACGGCTGGCGGGTGTAGACCGGATTCCAGCCGGGGACAGGCGCGAAGCCATCGCGGCGCTGCCACTCGCGATACGGGAACGAGCGCTTGCCGGTGACCAGCGCGCGGCGCGAGATCACAGCGGGCATCGCCTCCGGCACCGCGCGCTCGAAGCGCAGCGAGTCGCCGGCGAGATCGTCGAGGTTCGGCGTGTTCGCGACCTGGTTGTCGTCGAACGCACCGTCGAAGGCGCCGACGCTGTCGGCACGGATGCCACTCGCGACGATCAGCAGGACGTTCGGCTTGTCCTCGTCCTCCTGGGCTTGAGCGGCGGTGGCCGTCAGAGCGCCGGCGGCGAGCCCGCCGATCGCCGCGCTGCCCGCGACCGCGCCGCCGCGGCCGAGCAGGCCGCGCCGCGTCAGTCGCTTGCTCATCCGCCCATCACATTCTCGTCGCCGAACTGCGGCAGCGTGCCCCCGGCCTCCTCCTCGAGCACGCGCCAGAGCCGGTCGACGATCTCCGGATTCTGGTCCGCGATGTTGATGACCTCCTCCGGATCGTTCTGCGTGTCGAAGAGGCGGATCCGCCGCTTCTCGCTGTGCGCGATCAGCACGTAGCGACCGTCGCCACAGATCAGGTAGCGGGCGTAGCAAGCAGTGAAGTACTGCCGGTCCTCGTAGGGCTTCTTGCCATCGAACAGCCGCGACAGGTCCTCGCCGTCCATTAGGCCCGGGGCGCGGATGCCCTGGAAGCCAAGCAGCGTCGAGGCGACGTCGTGGGTCGAGGCGAAGTACTCGCTCTTCTCGCCGGCGAGCTTCTTGCCGCCGGGCTCGCGGATCATGTACGGGACGCGGTAGATCGGCCAGTTGGGGTAGGCGGCGTGCTTGCCGAGCAGGCCATACTCGCCGAGCGTCAGGCCGTGATCGCTGAAGTACATGACCGCGGTGTTGTCCATCAGACCGAGGTCGTCCATCTTGTTCAGCAGGCGGCCGATCCAGCGGTCGACGAAGGTCAGCTCGGCGGCGTAGAGCTGGCGCACGCGCTCGACCGTCTCCTCGTCGATGCCGATGTCGAAGACGCGGCTGTAAGGGGTGTCCCAGGGCTGGATCGGGATGATCCCCTGCTTCTCCGAGCCCATCACCCGCGCGTACTTCGACATGTAGACGCGCGGTGGGTCGAGCGACTCGTGCGGGTCGAAGGCGTCGACGCCGAGGAAGAAGGGCTGCTTGTCCTTGAGCTCGTCGAGTACGTCCATCGCGCTGCGCAGCACGCGCGCGGCCGAGTAGTCGCTCTCGCGGCGGCGATAGAGGTTGTTCCAGCCGACGTACTCGCGCAGCCGCTGAACCTCGATCGAGTCGGTCAGCTTCGGGAACAGGTAGCGCTCGATCTGGCTGCGCGTGGCCGGCCGCTTGAACGGGCGGTTGAAGGCGCGGTACGAGGCCTGCGAGTAGTCGGGCCGCGCCATGTTCAGCGTGCGGCGGAAGTTGGTGAAGCGCGGGCCGACGAGGAACGGATTGTCGGTCACGTAGGCGGTCTCGATTCCCGCCTCCGACATCACCTCGGTGAACATCGGCTGGTACGGGTAGATGTCGTTCCAGCCCGGCTCGGCGGGCAGCTTCGGCGTCACCTGCCAGTTGCGGAACGGGAACGAGCGCATGCCCGTGATCAGGGCGCGACGGACGCAGCCGGTCGGCATCGCCTCCGGTACCGCGTGATCGAACAGCAGCGACTGCTTGGCCAGCGCGTCGATGTTCGGCGTATCGGCCAGCTCGTCGTGGCCGGCGTAGGCGCTGACGAAGTCCCGCCGCGTGCTGTCGGTGAGGATCATCAGGACGTTCGGCGCGTCCTCCGCGTGGCTGACCTGCGGCTCGAGCTCGTCGTTGCAGGCGCCAAGGCCGAGCGCGAGCGCTCCGGCGCCGCCGGCCTGCAGCGCACGCCGCCGAGTCAATCGAGGTTGGAGGGCCATATGCGAGGGCGCAGACTAGCCGTCGCGCAGGCGCGAAGCGGCGGTCGGCGGCTGAGGGTGGTCCGACCGCCGCATGTATTGTCGCCGCCCGTGACCGCTCCCACTTTCGATCTCCAATCGCATTCCATCCACTCCGACGGCGAGCTGCCGACCGCGCAGGTGATCGCCAACGCGGCCGCCGCCGGCGTCGAGCTGCTGGCGTTGACCGACCACGACACGGTCGACGGCGTCGACGAGGCGCTCGCGGCGGGCCGTGAGCACGGTGTGCCGATCGTCACAGCCACGGAGATCTCGGCCGTCGATGGCCCCTACGAGGACATGCACGTGCTCGGCTACGGCGTCGATCAGAACGACGCGCTCCTCCAGGAGCGGCTGCTCGACGCGCGCGGCGATCGCGAGCGGCGCGCCGAGGCGATGTCCGACCGTCTCAAGGAGCTGGGCTTCGAGATCGACCCAAGCCACGTCGATGCGCGCCGCGCCGCCGGCAAGCCGGTAGGTCGCCCCCACCTCGCAGCCGGCGTGATCGCACACCCCGCAAACGCCGAGCGTCTCGCCGACGAGAACCGCGCCGACGTCTCCACCTTCATTCCCGCCTACCTGATCCAGGGCACGTCTGGCTACGTGGCGCGCTCGCACCCGACGGTCGCCGAGGCGATCGGCTGGATCCACGACGCCGGCGGCATCGCCGTCTGGGCGCACCCGTTCTGGGACGTCAAGGACGACGACGAGGTGCTGGCGCTGATCGACCGCTTCAAGGAGGCGGGCGTCGAGGGTGTCGAGGTCTTCTACGTCACCCACACCGAGGATCAGATCCGCCTGCTCGCCGACCGCTGCGCGGAGCTGGGGCTACTGGCGACCGGCTCCTCGGACTACCACGGCCCGGACCACCGCCTGTTCAGCAACTTCCGCGCCCACGAGACGCACGGGATCGAGCCGAACCTCGGCCCGATCCCGGATCTCGCGAGGTAGTGACTAGGCGCCTACGGGCGCCAGGCCGAACTCGGCGCGGAACTCGTTCGTGTCGTGCAGGTGCGGGAACGGCTCGTCGGGCACTGGCACGCCGAGCGCGTCGGCGAGCGGTCCCCAGCCGTCCTTGCCGAGCTCCCAGACGATCAGGCGATCCGACGGGATCTCGTTCTTGATCGTCTCGATGCGGTCGTAGTACATCTGCCGCACCCACTCCTTGTCCTCGAAGCGACCCTGGAAGTCGCCCTGCCAGATCAGCTTCTCGATGACCTCCCAGAGGACCGGCGACGGCGGCTCACGGTTTGCGTCCTGCTCGAGCTCGCCAGCCATCGCCGCCTGCTTGACCGCAAGGATCGTGTGCTGACAGCTCTTGTAGAAGCCGTCGAAGTCGCGGTAGTTGAGCAGCACCGGAACATCCGGGAACGCGTCGACGATCTCGCGCCAGCGCGCCGCCGCCGGCCAGTCGACCGTCGCCTCCCAGCCATCGAAGACCTCGTGCCAGTCGACGTCCTCGCCGTCGGCGATCTTCTTCCAGTACGCCAGGTCGCGCTCCCTGTTCTCCCCCATGATCAGATCGATCATGTGGAAGCAGGGGTTCGCCCCCAGCTGCTCGAGCGCTCCCTTGAGCGACATCGTGCCGGTACGGCCGAATCCAACTCCGATCAGCTTCATCAGTTCCTCCTCGTGAGGGTGGTGACGCGGTGCGAGTGCGGCCCCCCGGTGCTGCGAGAACCCTAGCCCGCTGGCTGGGGTCCCGCAGGACCGGGACGGACGGACGGGTCCGGTCCGGCCCGGGGTTCAGCGGGTTGCTGCTGAGCCGCCTGCATCGCGGCCATCGCCGCCGCGCGCGCCTGGGCGGGCGAGCGCTGCATCGTCAAGGTGAACGGAATCGCGAGCAGGACGAGCAGCATCGCCATGCGGAACGCCCAACCGAACGAGTTGCGCGCGGCACCTGCCGTGCGCCGGAAGACCTCCTCGTCGAAGCCGGGACCGGGATCGACGCGGTTGCTCGCGCCGCCGGCGAAGACCGCCATGTCGCGTTGCATCAAGCCGCCGAAGATCGCGGGCGGCACCTGGTACTCCTGCGCGATGTCGGCGACGTCGTCGACCGCCGACTCGGTGTGCCAGTGCAGCGTCTGCGAAAACGTCGCAACGAGCAACGCGACGCCGATCGCTACACCTAGCTGGCGCGCGGTGTTGAGAATGCCCGACGCAAGGCCAAGCTCCTGACCCTGCACGGCCCCCATCGCACCGACGTTGATCGTCGGGAAGCCGGTGCCCATGCCGATGCCGATCAGGATGAGGCCCGGCAAGACGGTCAGATAGTCGACCCAGCCCTCCCAGAGCGACGGCGTGAAGGAGAACCAGAGCAGCCCGACCGCCATCAGCAGCAGCGCCGGCGCCGCCAGATCGCGCGGCGGCGCGCTGTCGGCGGCCTTTGCGACCCTCGGCCAGACCAGGATGCCGGTGATCGGCACCGGTAGCAACGCCAGCGCCGCCTCGAAGATCGTGAAGCCCCAGAGGTTCACGAAGGTCAACGAGAGCAGCAGCAGGGCGCCGAGCCCGCCCGCCGCGAACAGCAGCATCGCGATGTTCGCCCCGACGAACTGCTTGTTGGTCTGCAGGCTGCGGGTGATCATCGCGCCGTCGCGGCGCTGCGAGAGCACGAATGCGATCCCGAGCAGGATCGACGACTGCAGCAGGAAGAGCGTCAAGCCGTCGGTCCAGCCACGGTGGTTGGCGTCCGCGAGGCCGAAGGTCAGGCAGAAGACCGTCAGCGCGAGCAGCACCATGCCGAGGTAGTCGATCCGCGGGTCGGCGTCGAGGTCGTAGGTCTCGGGCCAGATCCGGCGCGCAAGCACGATCCCGAGGATGCCGAGCGGGATGTTGACGATGAAGATCCACTCCCAGCTGAAGAACTCGACGATCGCGCCACCGATTGCAGGGCCGGAGGCCGAGGCGACTAGCGCCACGACCGCGATCGTGGCGAGTGCCTTGCCGCGCTCCTGGATCGGGAAGACGGCGGCGGTGATCGCGAAGCCGAGCGGCGCGAGAATGCCGGCGCCCGCGCCTTGGAGCACGCGCGAGGCGATCAGTACGTCGGCCGACGGCGAGATCGCGCAACAGAGCGAGCCGAGCGTGAAGACGGCCATGCCGATGATGAAGAAGCGGCGGCGCCCGAACTGGTCGGCGAGCTTGCCGGAGGCGATCAGCAGCGCGGCGAACGCCAGGTTGTAGGCGTTGACGACCCAGGTGATCGAATTGACGTCGGTGTCGAGCTCGCGTTGCAGCTCCGGAACGGCGACGTTGACGATCGAGACGTCGAGCAGGCTCATCGCCCACCCGATCATCATCACGGCAAAGATCTTGTGCCGCTTCTCGTGGAGCAGCTCTATGGGAGGGTTGACGCGCCGCTTCGCCACGGCCGGGGAGACTAGCCGGGACGGGAGCTAGTTGGGGCTACCAACCGGAACGACAAGTGGATGCTCCTGCTCGGCGATCGCCTCGACCGACTCCTCCAGCCCGGGCTCCTCCCCGTCTCCAGCGCAGAGGATCTCGAAGCGGCCGGTGCCGATCTTCTCGTCCGGACGCACCGGAACGCCGCGGATCTCCTCCCAGCCGAGCCGCTCGACCTCGAACGGGTTCATCAGGATCGCCAGCGTCGGGTACTCGCAGGCGAGCTCGTGCCGATCGATGGCCTTCGAGATCGCCTCGAGGTTCTTCGCCTCCGGGGAACTCATCACCATTCGAGTATGCCCAATCTGCTCGAGGACGGATTCGACGCGGAGATCCGCGTCCGTCACGTCCGCTGGGCGGCGCCGGACGGCGGCTTCGCAGTGCTCTCCGTCGAGGCCCCTGACGGCGACGAGCTGACGGTCGCCGGACCGGTAGCCCACCTCACCGAGGGAGACCGAGCGCGTGTCGTCGGCCACTGGTCCGAGCACGACCGCTACGGGCTCCAAGTCCAGGCCGAGGCGGCCTACGAGCTCGACCCCGACGACGCGGCCGGCGCGCTCAAGTACCTGACGACGATCAGCCGGATCGGCAAGCGGCGCGCCAAGCAGCTGATCGACCGCTACGGACCCACGGTGCTCGAGCAGATCGACGCCGATCCGGATGCCGCCTTCAGCACCTTGCCGAGGATGAGCTCGAGCGCGGCCGTCGCGGCCGCCGAGTCCTGGCGCGAGCGTCGCGCGCTGCGCGACCTCTACGTCCTGCTCGCCCCGCACGGCACCGGCTGGCTCGCCGCGCCGCTCTACGAGCGCCACGGGCCGAGCGCCGTCGGCATCGTGCGCACCGATCCGTACCGGCTGACCGAGGAGCACGGCATCGGCTTCGAGACCGCCGACGCGATCGCCCGCGCCCACGGGGTCGCCGAGGACTCCCCCGGTCGCTACCGCGCCGCGCTGATCCACGTGCTGCAGACCGCCGAGCGCCGCGCCGGTCACACCTATCTGCCGCTCGGGGAGCTGCAGCGCTCCGCCGCTGAGCTCGTCGGCCCGCTTCCAGACGGTCTGATCGAGGACCTCGGCGCCACGCACGCGCTGGCGGTGGACGGCGACCGTGCGGCGCTTCCCGCGACCTGGGAGTCGGAGGCCGCGCTCGCCGACGACTTCAAGAGCCTCGCCGACGCGGCTGAGACTCCCGTCCCCGACTGGCTCGCGGACGCGGTCGACCGGCTCGCCGGCGCCCAGGGCGAGGCCGCCGACGGCGAGCCGAGCAACCGAGCGACCGTCGAGCAGCACGCCGCCGTCGAGGCCGCCTTCGCACGGCGCCTGTCGGTGGTGACCGGCGGACCGGGCACGGGAAAGACGACGCTGGTGCGGACGATCGCCAAGCTCGCCGACCGCGCCGACCTGGCGCTGGCCCTCTGCGCGCCGACTGGCCGCGCCGCACGGCGGCTCGAGGAGGCGACCGACCACCCGGCGACGACGATCCACCGGCTGCTCGAGTGGATTCCGCAAGAGGGTCCACTGCGCGGACCGAGCTACCCGATCGAGTGCGACCTGCTGGTCGTCGACGAGTCCAGCATGCTCAGCCTCGACGTCGCGCGGATGCTGTTCGACGCCGTCGCCGAGGACACCGCCGTCGTGATGGTCGGCGACGCCGACCAGCTGCCGCCGATCGGAGCGGGCAAGCCGTTCGCCGACCTGATCGAGTCTGGCGCCGTGCCGGTGACGCGGCTGACCCACGTCTTCCGCCAGTCGGCGCGGTCGATGATCGTCAGCGCCGCCCACGCGGTCCGCCACGGCGACCCGCCCCCGACCAAGCCCGAGACCGACCAGGAGCATGACTTCTTCGTGATGCGCCGCGACGCCGACGTCGCGGCCGCCGACACAGTCGTCGACCTGGCGACCGGCAGGCTCGCAACCCACTACGGCGTCGATCCGATCCGCGAGGTCCAGGTGCTGTCGCCCGTGTACCGCGGCGTGCTCGGCATCGACGCGCTCAACGAACGCCTGCGCGCTGCGCTCAACCCCAACGGCGCCGAGCTGCTCGACGGCGACTTCCGCGTCGGCGACAAGCTGATCCAGACCCGCAACGACTACGAGACCGGCCTGATGAACGGACAGATCGCGATCGCCACCGGCGCCGACGAGGACGACGAGCGACTGGTCGTCGAGGCCGACGATGGCCGCCGCGTCGAGATTCCATCTGGCGCGGTGCGTTGGCTACGTCCCGCCTATGCGATCTCGGTGCACCGCTCGCAGGGCTGCGAGATGCCGGTTGTGGTGATTCCAGTCCACGCCGCCTATGGCGGGATGCTGTCGCGCAACCTGCTCTACACGGCGATCACGCGCGCCAAGCAGGCTTGCGTGTTGGTCGGCCAGCGCGAGGCGATCGCCCGCGCTGCTAAGCGCGCCGACGCCTTCCGCCGCCACACGCGCTTGGCGGAGCTGCTCGGCGAAGCTAGCTCGGCGTCGCCTGCCCGAGCGACTGCGAGTAGTGGTCGATCGTCTGGCGCAGACCGTCGCGCAGCTCGACCTGAGGCGCCCAGCCCAGTAGGTCGCCGGCACGCGTGATGTCGGGCTGACGGACCTGCGGGTCGTCGACCGGCAGCGGCTCGAAATGAACGTCCGAACGGGCGCCGGTCAGCTCGATGATCAGATTGGCCATCTCGAGCAGCGACATCTCGTTCGGATTGCCGATGTTGACCGGATCGTGGACGTCCGACTCAGCGAGCCCCACAATGCCGCGGATCAAGTCGTCGACGTAACAAAAGCTGCGGGTCTGGCTGCCATCGCCGAAGACCGTCAGCGGTCGATCGCTGAGCGCCTGCTTGAGGAAGGTGGGCACCGCACGGCCGTCGTTTGGCCGCATCCGCGGACCGTAGGTATTGAAGATCCTCACGATGCAGGTGTTGACGCCCTGCTGACGCAGATAGGCCATCGTCAGAGCCTCGGCATAGCGTTTTGCCTCGTCGTAGACGCCACGCGGACCGATCGGGTTGACGTTGCCCCAGTAGCTCTCAGGTTGCGGATGAACGAGTGGGTCGCCGTAGACCTCCGACGTCGACGCGAGCAGAAAGCGTGCGCGCTTGGCCTTTGCCAGGCCAAGCGAGTTGTGGGTGCCGTAAGCGCCGACCTTCAGGGTGTGCAGGGGCAGCCGTGCATAGTCGATCGGGCTCGCCGGCGACGCCATGTGAAAGACGAAATCGACGGGCTCGTCAATCTCATAGTGCTCGGTGATGTCGAGCATCTTGAACTCGAAATCGTCCCTGCATATATGCTGGATGTTGCGCAGACTGCCTGTCTCGAGGTTGTCGACGCAGATCACACGATGCCCACGCTCGAGCAGGTGATCACAGAGATTCGAACCCAGAAATCCGGCGCCGCCGGTGACAAGAGACGTTGGCATGGCGCTGAGGCTACCTGGACCACGCCAATCGCCGAAGCTCAAAACTCTTCACGCGGAAAGACACCCATGGTACGGTCGGTTACAAGGAGGAGGGCCAGGTGAGTCCACGGGAGGCCACTGAGGACAAGAGGACGGACAGCCGCATCCCGCGGGGAGATGTCCACGCCTGGGCGGCGATGGCCCTCGCCGATGTTCCGGAGATCGCCTTTGAAGTCTTCGACGTCCACCGGCTGATCGACGACGCGGCGACCCGTTTCGCCGCGCCGGCGCAAGAGAAGGGACTTGCACTCGAGGTCAAGACAGCAGCCTCGGTCCCGTCACTCGCACTTGGCGAAGCGGACTGGCTGCGTGAAGTCCTATGTGGTCTGGTCGACAACGCGGTGCAGTTCACCGACAGCGGCGAGGTCGTTGCCTCGCTCACAGCCGACCGCACGGGCGGAAACCGGATCTTGTTTCACGCTGAGGTGTCGGATACCGGGTGTGGGATGGACACCAACGCCCTCGCGCGGCTCTTCGGTCCGCGCAAAGGCGGTCGCTTCTCCCCGAGCGACAGCGACGGCGCCGGCTCGCTGCGCCTCGCCCATCGGCTGGTCGAGCTGATGGACGGCCGCCTGGGCTGCAGCAGCGCCGTCGGCATGGGAACCACTACGTGGTTCAGCGTCCCGCTCGACCTGCCGGAGTAGCCGACGACGCAGCGTCGCTGTCCGGCCGCGGCCGTAGCTTCGCCCTGGCGTGGGCCCCGTGTCAGCCGAGAACATCCACTTCCCCTCGCGGACTGGATCGCCCGCTCGCGCACTGGGCTGGCGGCTGCTGATCGCGCTGGGGCTGATCGCGCTCGTCACCGCCGTCGCCTACGCCGATCGCGGCGGCTACCGCGACCTCGACGGCTCCGTATCGCTGCTCGACTGCCTCTACTACTCAACCGTCTCGATAACGACGACTGGCTACGGCGACATCGTGCCCGTCAGCGACTCGGCGCGACTGCTGACTACCTTCGTCGTAACCCCGCTCCGCGTCTTGTTCCTGATCCTGCTGGTCGGAACGACGCTCGAGTTCCTAGCGTCCGCCACCCGCGCCAACCTGCGCCGACGAATCTGGAGGAGGAAGTTGCACGACCACACAGTCATCTGCGGTTTCGGCACCAAGGGGCGCAGCGCGCTGCGCTCGCTGGTCGGCACGGGCGTCAGCCTCGACCAGATCGTGGTGGTCGACGAGCGGCCGGAGGCGATCGAGATGGCGACTCACGAGGGCGTGACGGCCGTGCTCGGCAACGCCGCACGACGCGACGTGCTGACCGAGGCCGAGGTTCCCGAGGCCGTAGCCGTGATCGTCGCGACCGATCGCGACGACACGTCGGTGCTGGTGACGCTGACCGCGCGCGAGCTGGCGCCGAACGCGACGATCACCGCCTCGGCACGCGAGGAGGACAACGTTCCGCTGCTGCGCCACTCGGGCGCGGATACCGTCGTGACGTCGGCCAGCGCCGCCGGGCGGCTACTTGGGCTCGGCACTTCCTCTCCGGAGGTCGTCGAGACGCTCGAGGATCTGCTGTCGTCGGGCAGCGGAATCGACCTGGTCGCCGAGGTCGTCGGCGCGGAGCAGGCCGGGCCGATCGAGCAGGCCGACCTGCGCTGCGGCGGCCCCGTGTTGATGGCCTACCGCGACGGCAAGCCGCTGCGACGCGGCCAGGAGGGGCTCGAAGAGGTCAGGCCCGGCGACACTGTCGTTCACGTCCTCTGCCAGGACGCCAAGTAACCCGCGAGCGGCTACCAGGGCGCCTTGCGGTAGTCCTTGAGGAAGCAGCCGTACAGGTCTTCTCCCAGCTCGCCGCGGACGATTGGGTCGTAGACGCGAGCGGCACCGTCGACGAGGTCCAGCGGTGCGTGAAACCCCTCCTCGGCGAGCCGCATCTTGGTCGGGTGCGGGCGCTCGTCGGTGATCCAGCCGGTGTCGACGGCGGTCATCAGGATGCCGTCGTTGAGCATCTCCTGGGCGCTGGTGCGGGTCAACATGTTCAGCGCCGCCTTCGCCATGTTGGTGTGCGGATGCCCCGGCCCCTTGTAGCCGCGACTGAACTGCCCCTCCATCGCCGAGACGTTGACGACGTACTTGCGTCGCGCCGCCGCGGCCGCAAGCGCCGGGCGCAGACGACTTACCAACACGAATGGCGCGGTCATGTTGCAGAGCTGGACCTCGAGCAACTCGACTGCATCGACCTCGTCGACGGTCTGGCTCCAGCTGTTCTCGGGGTGCGGATCGGGCACGAGGCCGCCGGCGTCGATCGCCTGGTTGCTGGCGATCCGTTCTGGCGACGCGGAGCGTGCGGTCAGCGCGAGCGAAGTCAGCGCCTCGGGGGTCGGCGACCAGTGGCCGGCCGGAGCTGCGGGCACCTCGCCCACGCTCCCATTCGCCCCGGCGCCAACGGCGTACTGGACCTTGCCCGCGCGGCCGAAGGTCGTCAGCTCCGGCAGTGCACCGGCGGGCAGCGGCGCCGCCTCGGCCTCGGCGAGCAGCGCGTATGCCTCTGCCGAACGCCGGACCGTCTGCGCCGCGTTGTTGATCAGGATGTCGAGCGAGCCGGCTTCGGCGACCGAGTCGGCGAGCGCGATGACCTGCGCCGGATCGCGCAGGTCGAGTCCGACGACATGCAAGCGGTCGAGCCACTCGTCGCTGTCCGGCATCGCCGTGAATCGCCGCACGGCGTCGTTGGGAAAGCGCGTCGTGATCGTCGTGTGCGCCCCATCGCGCAGCAGTCGCAGGGCGATGTGCATGCCGATCTTCGCCCGGCCGCCCGTCAGCAGCGCCCGGCGCCCCGTCAGGTCGGTCCGCGCCTCACGTCGCTCATGGTTCTCCGCAGCGCAGGTCGGACAGAGCTGGTGGTAGAAGGCGTCGACGTCGCGGTAGCGCTCCTTGCAGACGTAGCACGCACGCGCCACGATCAGCCGTCCCGCGGTCGCGCCCTTGGTGTTCGACGTCAGCGGCAACCCCTGCGTCTCGTCGTCGATCCGCCCCGGCGCGGCGGTGGCCGTCGCAGCCGTCACAGCCCGGTCGGCCGCTAGCACCGCCTCACGCCGCTCGATCTTCCGCCGCCGCTTGACCGTCTTGAACAACTTCGCGACCGCCTGCTGGACGACGACCGCGTCGGGATGCTCGACGGGCAGCTCGTCCAGCTCCGCGATCACCCGCAGGCAGACCTCCAACTCCTCTGGATCGACGCCGTCGTGCATAGCGAGGGAACGCTAACGGCTTCCCAACGCCCCGGCTTACCCTGGGGGTCGATCAACCTCACGGCAAAGGAGATCAGCACGAGTGGTCTCCTGTCGAGGCCTCCATTCAAAAGCCACCGTGTCCAGCCTGGAGGCCATCTCCCTGGTCTGCTCGACCAAGGGCTTCAAGTGGGCCTGCTTCACGGCGTACTTCCCTGTGAGGTGGTAAACCGGCGCCTGGCTGTCGTTGATGACCAATAGGTCGGTCACGCCATGCTCAAGAGCCAGCTCGATACCGAGCTGAATGGACCGATGCTCAGCCACGATGTTGGTCGTAGCCGGGATCTTCTCGGCTTTGTCGATCCAGTCGCCGCTGGAGAGGAGGAGACATGCGGCACGTGCTCCAGTACCAGCGTTACCCCTCCCGTCGCAGATGACCTTCGCCTTCATGCCGTCAGGCTCGCACACGGGGAGGAAAACCGGGCCTGTCGAGAATCAAGAGCGGAGCGCCCCCGGCTGGATTTGAACCAGCGACCTGCGGACTAGAAGGTGCCAAAGGGCACATCCAGTACGGTCGATTTGGCTCTATAGAGCGAAGTTTGATTGAGCTGGTTCGGGACACATTTGCCTAGTTGGGGACATGGTTCGGGACACGGTTTCGGGGCCCAATCGTCCATGGGCAAGCGTCACTCCAGTGGTGCGCCCAGCTCGTCCAGCGAGCGGGACCACTCGCTCATCGAACGGTCGGCCTCAGCCATCCGCTCCTCGAATGCCAACACCGCCGACAGCGGGATCTGCCAGCTCGACCCCGACATCCGCTCCGCCTCGATCTTTCCCGCGTCGATCAGCCGCAGCACATGCTCGTGCGAGAACCCCAGCCGTACCGCCGCTTGCTGCGGCGAGATCCACTCTTGCTCCTCCACGCGATGACCCATCCGACCAAGCATATACGCTGTATTCCATGCCGCCGATCGAGCCACGCGAGTTGGACCAGATCGCGAGCGAGATCTACCCGATGGCCGACCTCCCCGACGAGTGGAAGACCGGCGACAACGGCGAGCCCGCCCTCAACTGGGTCGCTGCGATCCACCGCTCCCGTACCGCCGACTGAGCAAGACTGGGTCGTCGACGCCTCAGTGGCGTGCTACGGCCGCGCGATCTCGACACAAGCTGTACTTGGCACAAACCACATGCCTCGGTTACCGTCGAGTGCCACTGGGTTGAACTAGTCCCGTAGGAGGGTCAGCAGATGAAGAAGCACCTGGCAAGCGCCGCGCTCGTCGCTGCCAGCACGGTTCTTGCGTTGTCATTCGCATCGTGCGATTCAACCGAGACGGTCAAGACCGTCACTGTTGAGCGTCCGGCCACTGCATCGGCGTCGGTCACTCCGCAACCCCCCAGGCAACCGAAGCGCGATGCGCCGCAGTACCGCATGTGCGACCCCAACATCGAGGCGCGTGTCGACACGACAACGTGCACGTTTGCCCAGAACGTCTTCTGGGTGTACTGGACGAGCGGCGAGGCTAGCCCGCTCTCCGTCTACAGCCCCGCCGTGCAGCGTTCATTTCGCGTCAACTGCACGAACGACGGCGTCGATGTCGCCTGCACCAGCGGCGATGACAGCGGAGTGCGGTTCTCCATGGCGGCGCTGGACGCCTACTCACAGGATCAAGCCGAGGCCTACGCGGCCAATCATGACCTTGGGCCTGACGCCTACGAGTGGGCGCCGCCGAGCGACGAATCGGATGGCTATGACTATCCGGACGAGGAGAACTATGGCGACGACTCCGACTACGGCTCTTACCCCGACGGAGACTACGGCGGCACTCCACCCGGTGAGAACATCCCCAACTACGACAACGGACGCGGCTACCGCGTCCAATGCAACGACGGCACCTACTCGCAGTCGGGAGGCATCCAAGGTGCCTGCTCACACCACGGAGGAGTGGCGCCCTAGCCGCCGCGGCTATGTGGAGGACTACTCGCCGGTCTTAGCGTCCCCACGGTTTAGGAGGAAACGGGCGGTTCCGACGAGCTGTTGCTCTAGCTCGTCGCACCCCCGAGGAGTGTGCTGGTACTCAATACACCGACGGTGCCGAAGGTCGAAAGGCACATCGTCCAAGTCTTGCGTAAGGATGATTACGGGCTTACCGACGGTGTGCGCCATCCCTACCTCGTAGAGCACATTTGCGTTCTTGGTCGTCAGATCAGCGACAACGAAAGTCGCCCCAACAATCCCGGCCCAGATGTCCTCGATCAAGACGTCCGTACTGAAGATCTCATCGGCTCGCTCGACTGTGATCGCCTCATTGTTGAGGCTAGGGACTACATGGTCACGATAGATCTCATTGAAAGGATCACGGAACGGGCCCAAGTAAAAGCAGTGATCGTCACGCGGAGCGATCTCAACGCGGTTGAAGATCGGGTTGAGCCCCATGTCCTTAACGCGTATGGGCGCATAGCGCACCTCGACGGAGGGAAACTCGTGACCCTCCTCGACCAAGATCTCAACGCAGAGCTCGATGCACTCATCGCATACGTAAACGCCCGGCCCCGCAATCAGCCTGCGCACCATCGCCCGAGGCTTCCCACAGAAAGAACAGATGATTGGCTCATCGTCCTTCAGGGTGGACTTCGCCTTCTGCGCCTTTTTCCTCGGCTTCCGCTGAGCCTTTGGCTTGGAGGCCGTCTTGGTCTCAGGCAGAAGCGTTTGCTGCGACTCCTCCCTAGGCTCCGACATTTCCTCCCCAGCCACGGCGCGAACCCTAAACCACTTCAGAGATGGCTTACGCTCCAGGGCATCCGCGCAGAACTGACGCGGACCGTCCCCGCTCAGGCAGTGGGCGAGCCTCGCAACTAGTCAGACGCCAGCTAGATATGGCGAAGCGCTGGGAACCGCGTCGAAGTAGTTGCCGTGCGTCAGCATGACCGTCTCGATCGAATCCGCGCCGATCAACACGATCTCCATGTTGCTGTTGTCCCGATGCTTCTGCTCCATCTGCTCGTAGGCGCTAACCGCCTCCCCCGAATCCGAGAAGGGGCGCTGAACGACAAGCTTCTGCTGCCTGCGGTCGTAGACGAGAAGAAAGTGGATGAGCGGCATGCTGGCTACCTCTGGAAGTAGTGGCGAACCTTGTTCCGGCTTGCTTCGAACTCGCGTTGAAAGGTCGGATCTGGCTGAACGCCCTGAGACTCAAGATACAGGCCCTGTCCAGCCAAGCGGAAGTACTCCTTCAGGTCGTCAGGACCCTGCCCCTCCTTGAGCCTTACGCCGAGCCGAGTACCCGTCCGCTCCACGGCTAGAGCCCACTCATGCTCGCGCGGCGTGCGGAGCTGGACCTCGATTCGACGCCCATCGCGGACAACGATGACGTGGACCGCGCGATAGCCGCTCTCGGCTGGCTCGTCGCGCGTGTCACGGATCCGGCCGTGGACATCCCAGTTCTTCTTGATCCGCTTGATTACACCGTCGACTCTCGGCCGATCAGCTAGGACAGCCCGGCACCCTCCAATGTCGCCCATGTTCGAGAGGCGGGTGGCGGGCAGCCGAATGAGCTTGAGGATGATCTGCTCCTCTCGCTTGAGGCGTTGAGCGACTGGGAGACGACCGCCCGTACGCTTTAGGTCCGGTGACTCGCTGGACACCATCGAGCGTAACCCCATCACCGTCTTGTCCAGCGGCTTTTGGAACGTCTCGCGAAACTCGATCAACGTCCTAAGGGCACTTTGCAGATCCTCGCTGCCCTGATCGCGTCGGAGGATCGCGTCCCGTATGGCCAAGCCAGCCCGGTCGATAGCCGAGCGGCTGTAGCCCGCAGCGAAGTCGGCCATGCAGGCAACCTACCGGCCTAGCTCCGCCCTGAACTGCTCCTGCTTCCCAACGCGAGAACCTCCTACGGAGGCGGCAGCCGCCGAGCGATCAGCGTCAGCGCAACGGCCGCCGCTGCGACCACCGCCTCGGCCTCGTCGGGCTGCACGTCATGCGGCTCCTCTCCGGCACCGTGGCGGCCGCGCTCGTTGCCGAAGTGGCCAGCCGCAGCAAGCACATGCTCGATGGGGGCAGACTTTCCGTTGGAGCCCGTCGGGAATAGCTCTGCCGCTCGACAAGCCTTGAGCAAGTTGCCCAGAACAGGTTTGTTCGGCACCGGCTGGTCGTGCTCGCGAAGGAGGACGGTCAAGCCCGACTCGACTGCGTTGCAGGCCATCGCCACAGCGTGCTGGTGCGACTGCGGGGTGCCCTCGCGGATCGCCGCGCGCGCGGCGACGAACTCTTTCTGCGGGCCACCAGCCAGACGAGGATTATCCAGGGCCGACAGCGCAGGCACTAAGGCCTCCGTCTCGACAATGGGATCGCCGGTCCACTCAAACGCCACGCTCCCGTCGTTCTTGACGGCGAGGCCATACGGCACCCCCCGGCGCTGGCACACCGCCTGCAGGCGCGTCGCCGGCTCGGCGCGGTGATGGGGGTGCATCTGGGCAAGGGTCCGCTCAACCGCGTCCAAGAAGTCGGTCTCAGGCATGTTCCTGAGGACCTTCGGAGCGCGCACTGCAAACGTCTCGCCTCGCATCAGCAGCGCGCGTATTGCGTCCGCCTCATCGGACTGCCCGGTTGCGTCAAGGCCATCGAGATAGTCCGCGAGGTCCGCCCAGGTTTGGTCGTAGAAGGCTCTCAGGACGTCAGAGGAGGGGTAGCCCTCCAGAGCCTTGATCAAGAGATCGCGGGTACCGCGATTGAGTCCAGTAGGAGGTAGGCGCGCAATCGTGGGCAGTGGGCGGCTCACATCGGAATCTCAGCAGGCGCTTCGGAGGGATCCGAAATCGGCGCCTATCGCCCTACCAATTGCCTTACCCCTCCGGCTGGTAGAGCAGCCGGTTTTTTTTGGCTCTAGCAAGCGGCGTGGCACGTCTCGCTCGATCCGACCCCGCCCTTCCACAATGCATG
>JBIOUS010000021.1:0-25807 GCA_044867325.1 Thermoleophilaceae bacterium
CATCGGCGCGGCCCTCGTCGGGCCGCGCCGCACGCTCGTGGGGGGTCCTACGCCATCGGGGCGGGGTTACTGCTGGTCGTCGTCGTGCTGGGCCTTGGCCGTCTTCGACACGCACTTGCCAAACGCGTTGCGCTTGTTCTTGTTCGTGCCGTACTTCTGGGCGAACGCCTCGGCGCCGATCTCCTTGCGCTCGGCGGCGCACGTCTTGGCCGCCGACTTGCGCTCGGCGATCTGCTCGCGGTCCTCGGCGTCGGCCGCGGCCTCGAGCTCCTTCGCCTTGGCCGACACGCACTTGCCATGCGCGTTGGCGCCCTTCTTGCCCTTGCCGTACTTGGCGGCGAAGGCCTCCGCGCCGAGCTGCTCGGCCTCGGCCTTGCACTGCTTCGACGCGTTGACATGTGCCGTCTTGCCCTCTTGCTCCTCGTCACGCGCGCGCTGCGACACGCACTTGCCGAAGGCGTTGCGCTTGTTGGCGTTGGTGCCGTACTTGGCGACGAACGCCTCGCGCGTCGCATCCGTCGTGCCACGCTCGGCGCGACACTCCTGGGCGGCGTTGCCGCGGTCGGTCTGGTCCGGCTCTGCGCTGGCGCTCGCGGGGACGGCGAGCAGCAGCAGTGCCACGCCTGTCGCTGTCAGTTTCCTCATCGCGGACATCTCCTTCTCGGGGATTCGCCCTCGCGGGCTTCATGACCGACAACGTCCCGGCGCGACGGAAGTTCGTAGGTACCCGCGAACTTCTTCAAATGCGCTGCGTTGGGTAGGACAATGGGTGCATGGAGCGGACCGCTGCCATCCCGCTTGCCGGGCGTCTGGTTCCCCGCTCGCCGAAGCGGGTGCTCGCGCTGCGCTCCGACGATCGGCTCGTCGAGCTCGCCCGCGCCGGCGACGACGTCGCCTTCGAGGTTCTCTACGAGCGCCACGTCGCCGGGGTGCTCGGGTTTTGCCGCCACGTGCTGGGCTCGCAGGCCGAGGCCGAGGATGCGGTGCAGCAGGCGTTCGTGTCGGCTCACGGCGCGCTGCGACGCGGTAGCCGCGAGATCGTCTTCAAGCCCTGGCTCTACACGATCGCCCGCAACCGCTGCCTGTCGATGCTGCGTGCGCGGCGCGAGCAGCCCAGCGAGCTGCCCGAGATATCGACCGCCGGCCTCAACGAGCAGGTCGAGCGCAGCGAAGATCTGCGCCAGCTGGTCGCCGACGTCCAGCGGCTCCCCGAGCAGCAGCGTGCCGCGCTCGTGCTCAGCGAGCTCGGCGACCTCTCCCACGCGGAGGTGGCCGAGGTGATCGGCTTCGAGCCGCAGGCGATCAAGGGCCTGGTCTTCCGTGCGCGGGCGACGCTCGCCGAGCGGCGCGAGGCCCGGGAGGCCGATTGCGGCGACATCCGTCTGGAGCTGGCCGCGGCGACAGGTGGTGGGTTGCGGCGCGGGCGGCTGCGCTACCACCTCGAGACCTGTCCTGGCTGCGTCGCCTACCTGCAGGAGGTCAAGCGCCAGCGCAAGCTGCTCGGTATCGCACTGCCTGTCGTGCCAACTCTGGCGCTGAAGGACAGCGTGATGAGCGGCGCGGGGATCGGCGCTGGAACGGCCGGAGCAGCCGCGGTCGGCGGCGCGGGCGGTGGGCTCGGAGCCACTGCCGCCGGCGGTGTCGGCGCGGTCGGTGGCGCGACGGCTGGTGGCGCCGCCACGGTCGGAGGCGCGCTGCTCGGTGGCGCCGCAGTCAAGCTGGCGGTCGCGGGCGCGATTCTCGTCGGTGGCGCCGGGGTCGCGACGGAGGTCGTGCGTGACGGCGACGCTCCGCCGGCGGATGCTCCGTCCGCGGTTCGCGAGGACGGTCCTGGGGCGCGAGCCGAGGACCGCGTGCCCCCGCTGGCGCCGCTCGGCGGTGTTCCCGCCAGGCGCGCGCTCGACGTACGCCACGGCGCACGCGGCGCCGAGCGGCGAGGGCTCGGCCAGCAGCGTGCGGCAGAGCGCAGCAGCGGGCGCTCGGCGGCCGGAGAGCCGCGTGGCAAGGCGCTTGGGTTGGAGCGTGGCAAGCCCGGCGGGCGGGGAGACGGCAAGTCCGTCGGGCCCCAGAAGGCGCGTGGCGACGGGGTTGGCCAGACGTCTCCGGGCGCGTCTGTGGGAAGTGGCGGCGGCACGCCGGGCGGCGGTGCCAGCCAAGGCAAGCCGCAGGCGCCGGGCGCCAACCGGCGCGCGACGCCGGCGCCGCCAGCGCGAGCACCTACGCCGGCAACGCCCGGGCGTCAGCCAATCGGCCCGGTTTCACGGTTCCCGCCGCGCGGTACCTGAAGGGAACGGTGAACCGTTCAAGAGGCACTCGAGACCGTGGTCTGGGCCGGCGCTGGCCGTCGCGCGACGAGCTGTTGAGGCGCTCCGACGAGCAGCTCGTCGAGTTCGTCCTCGATGGGCACGACGTCGCGTTCGACGTGCTGTTCGACCGTCATGTTGCCGACTCGCTCTGGTACGCGCGTGAAGTGCTGGGAACCTGGGGGGAGGCCGAGGAGGCGGTACGGCATTCGTTCGCCGCCGCCCACGCCTACCTCGCGGCGCGCGGTCGCGAGACCGAGTTCTGGCCGTGGCTCCAGACGATCCTCGGCAACTACTGCCTGTCGATGTTGCAGGCGCGGGCGCCGGGGCCGAAGGATCCGGAGGACAAGGGCTCGGTGGTCGATCTTGGCGAGTGGCGCCTGCGGCGGAAGCTGTTTGGCGTCGCGCTGCCGGTCGCGCCGGGCGCAGGGCTGCGCGAGGGTCTCATGGCGGCCTGCGGCATCGGGACCGGCGCCGCCGCGACCGGCGCGCCGCTGATGGGTGGAACGCTGGCGAAGCTGGCCGTCGTCACGGTGCTGGCCGGCGGCGCGGGAGTGGTGGGCGACGTGGCGTACGAGCAGGTGGGACCGGCCGATACGACGGTCCGGGCGTCGGCCGCGCGGACGCCCGACCGACCGGGTCGAGCGCTAGCCGACACGCCCGGGTCGGGGCTGGCGGGGCATGCCCAAAGCTCGCTGGTCGCGACCGTGCGCAAGCTGAGCCGGGGT
The DNA here is from genome assembly GCA_044867325.1 of Thermoleophilaceae bacterium. Taxonomy (GTDB): domain Bacteria; phylum Actinomycetota; class Thermoleophilia; order Solirubrobacterales; family Thermoleophilaceae; genus JAAYBF01. The sequence goes on from JBIOUS010000021.1 coordinate 3,032, forward strand.
CCGCGTGCGACACGTGAGAGCTTGCCGCGCCCGGGTGGACATCCGTCCGCGCCGGGGTCCGGCGATCCCGCGTCCGCGCCCTCCACCGGATCCGGGCCGCACGCGGAGGTCGCGCCAACGCCGGTCGGCGCCGCTCCCGTGCGGGTCACCGACTCCTTGGTGCAGCGGGTGGCCGATGTCGTCGAGAAGCCGCCGCCAGTCGCCGAAGCGCCGCAGACACCGCTGTCGGGCTCGCTCGACCTGTCGAAGATCGGCGATGATCTGGGGGTGTCCGCTGCGATAACCCCGGTCGACGTCCGCGTCCTGCTGTCGCGGGGCGTGGCCGTCCTGTCGAAGTGAGCGATTCCCCCACGGTCGACGAGCTGGTCGTCGCCGCGGAGACTGGCGCGTGGCGCGACGCCGGGTTCGGCGTCGCCGATGGGGGCCGCGTCCAGGTGGGATCGGTGGCATTGGAGCTTGCCGGCTCGGCGGCGGGCAAGCGGATCGTCCGCTGCGCGCTGCGCGGGATCGAGTCGGAGAGCTTCGACGGCCTGCCGATCGTGCGCTCCGATGGCGCGGCGGCCGCTGACGGGGTGCAGCCGCGGCACCCCAACGGCGTCACCCGGATCGACCACGTCGTCGCCTTCACGCCCGACCTCGACCGCACCGTCGCCGCCGGTCAGGCGCTCGGCCTCGACCTGCGCCGCATCCGCGACGAGCCGGCCCCGGCGGGCTCTCCGCGCCAGGCGTTCTTCCGCATCGGCGAGCTGCTGCTCGAGGTCGCGCAGGCGCCGCCGGGCTCGCCGCTGAAGCCCGACAGTCCCGCCCGCTTCTACGGACTCGCCTTCCTCGTCGACGACATCGACGATACGTCCGCCTCGCTCGGCGATCTCTGCAGCGAGCCCCGCGACGCGGTTCAGCCCGGGCGGCGGATCGCGACGGTACGCAAGGAGGCCGGTCTGGGCCTTCCGGTCGCCTTCATGACGCCGCGGTCGGCTTGAACACCTGTCGATCAGTTGGCAGGAGCGAGCAGATCTAGCTGCAATGCCGGCACCTGGACGAAATCCAGCGCAACGCCTTGCGGATTGGCGACCTCCACGAGCTTCACATCGCCGTAGTCACTCACAACTGTCCCCACAGTGCCTGGAGGCCACGCGCTGACCGCTTCGCGAAAGGCCACTACATCGTGCTCGACAAGCTGGTGTTTCACCATCGCCATGTGCTGAGTCTAGTCCTTGATGTAGGCGCTTACCAAGCGCGGAGGGGCGGTCAAATCGGCTAGTTGCCAAGCAGTGGTCACCACGACACGGCGGTTTCTTCGATCTCGGACTCCTCGTACAGGTATCTGTACTTCGCAGAGCAAGCCGTGGGGCGCGTTATCTCTCACGGCGGTCACCGGAGTGTGTCAGGATCGGTGCAGGGGGAGCGCACGGGCACGGGCTAGCATATCTGCATTGTGGTCAACCGTCGAGGTGGAGCTACCGACGCCGCGGCTGGCCGGAGTCATTGGCGACTGCGCAGGCTTCGGACACGCCGACGAACGGGGAGAGGGCGAGGTAGGTGGCGGTTGGGGCGATCGCGCGGACCTTGGGTCCGCCGCCCGCTCGGATGGCGTCGTAGAGCAGGGCGTCGATCGCGTTGCCGATCGCCTCGGCGGCGACCGCTGGTGTGTCGGGTGCCAGCTCGTAGCCGGGCTCGAGCAGGCGGCCGGCGGCGGCGGTCGACTCCTCGTGGCGGCGCAATGCCGGCTCGCCGGCAGCGTGGACCTCGACGATCACCGCTTCGGCGAGCGGTGGCTCGGCGGCGAAGTAGTTGCAGAGCGCGGTCAGGCCGGCGCGCACGGCGTGCGGCCAGTCGGGAGCGCGGCGGCTGGCGGCCAGCACGGCGGCGTAGCTCTGCACCTGAGCGAGGTCGACTGCGTCGACGAACGCCTCCTCCTTGCTCTCGTAGTGGGCGTAGAAGGTGCGGATCGACGTTGACGCGCGAGCGGCGACGTCGGCGAGCGTGGTCGCCGCGTAGCCCTTGTCGTAGACCGCATCGCAGACGCCGAGCAGGATCCGCTCGGCCTGGTCGCGCGGGGCGACGCGTGCGTCGGTGCCGGGGGTGGCGTGGCCGCGTGGGCGGCGCAGCGGCGTCGGGGGCGGGCGATAGCCGGCGATCCAGGTGGCGAGCGGCCGGCTGAGAGCTGGCAGCTCGTCCTCGTGGCGGCGGCGCAGGCGGGAGGAGATGACGCGGTGGAGCGCGCCGACAAGGCCGCGCAGCGCCTCCGGCGGAAGCGTCGCGCCTCCAGCGGCCGGCTCGTCATCGGGGCCGTCGGCCGCCTCCTCGGCCAGGGCCTTGCCGACCAACTCGCGTACGCCGGCGAGACCGCGCTCGGCGGCATCGACCGCCGCGGGCCCGGCTCCGTATGCGTCGACCAGCCACAGCCGCGCCGCCGCCGGCTGCGCGACCGCGAAGCCGATCAGTCCTTCGATGGCCGCCCCTATCCGCACCTCCGCGGATCCGCCGCGCTTGTACGCCGTCGTCGTGTCGCGCAACCCCAGCTCGCCGATCTCCGCCACGGTCGCCAGCAGCAGGTCGTCGCGGCTGCGGAACTGCTCGTAGAACGCTCCACGCGCCACGCCCGCGAGCGCGATCAGGTCCTCGACGCGCAGCGACTGGTACCCGCGCTCGTCGGCCAGCACGGTCAGCGCTGCCATCAGCCGCTCGCGCTGATCGGCCGCCACGGCCTCGCGCGGAACCCCCGGTCCGGGGCGAAGGCGGCGCGCGAGCACCGTATCTGCTTCCCCCCAGGGGGTCGGAGGCATAGGAAGCGAGGATAGAACCGCCGTGGAATCTGAAGCTGGCTCATGGCCCATCCGTACAACGACGGTAACAGAGCAGTTTCTATATATCTAGCGCCAGGAGACCGCCTGCGGACGGCTATCCCGCGCGTCTCCGTGACGCAGTGTTCTCAGGTTATCTCTAGGAAATCTGAAGTGTCTGAAGTGGTTTTCCAGGCACCAGGAGCGTTCCTCGGTGTCGCCGGCAGTCGGTAGGCCCTTGACACTTCCGGTCAGCCCGTGTTCTCATGCATTCAGATACCCCCGGGTTTCTCGAACTCCGAGTCCCCGGCGAGCCAGACGAGGCAATGAGGAGAGGACCAGCACAGATGAGGCGTATCCGCAGCCAGTTCCCGCAGTCGGTGCCCCGGCCGTCGTTTGCCCGGGCGTCGATCGCGTTGCTTGTGACGGCGCTTCTGCTTTCCCTTGGTGCCGCGTCTGCAGAGGCCGGCCCGTACAGCTTGGGCGCGCCCCAGAGCTACTGCTCGGGGACTGGCACGACGAGCACCGCCGCCGGCGAGTGCGGGCTCTCGCCGACGGGCTTGAAGGGTGTCGCGGTCGACAACTCGACGCACCACATCTACATCGTGGATCCCGTGGCCTTCCGGGTCTCGCAGTTCGACTCCGCGGGGAACTTCATTCGCGCTTTCGGTTCGGGTGTCGCCGATGGCGTCACCGCCGCGCCTCAGGTCTGCACCACCACCTGCTTCAAGGGCCTGGCTTCGGGCCTCGGCTTCATCAGCGGCGGTGGCCGAGCGATCGCCGTCGATCAAACGACGCACGTCGTCTACGTCGGGGTCCAGAATCGGGTCGTCTACTTCGACGGTGCGACTGGCACTTTCCTGGGCGAGTTCACGAGCGCGACGGCGTCTCCCGCGGCCCCGGCGGCCTTCTCGGCCACTACCGGCCTGGCGATCGACGAGTCATCCGCCCAGCACTACCTCTACTTGGCGACAGGAACCGACGCGGCGAGCGTCGTCAACAAGTTCAAGGTTCCGGTCGGAACCGGCACGCCCGCCGCCTACGTGTGCCAGATCACGGGCAAGAGCGTCCCCTCGGCGACCGAGTGCACGACTACCAACAGCGTCGCGAACGTGCCCACGCCCCTGAGTGGAATCCAGTTGACCAATCAGAAGGGCGGCGACCTCGCCATCGATGCTTCCGGGAACGTCTACGTAGCGGAGAGAACCGAGCGCAACGTCGTCTCGAAGTTCAACTCCAACGGCCAGTACGTCTCCCAGTTCAGCGTCAACGGCCCGAATGCGCTTGCGATCGGCCCGACCGGCAACATCTTCGTCAGCGCCGGTGGGGGCGTCGGCGCGAGCGGTCTCGGTGGCACGCACATCCTGGAGTTCGATCCCTCCGACACCAGCGCTCCGATCTCGGACTTCGGCACCGGCACGATCGGCAACACCTGGGGGATCGCCGTCGATCGCGGCAGCGGGGCCACGAGCGGACATGTCTATGTCGGTGACATCGCCAACGCCAAGGCCTGGCATTTCGCCCCGCAGCTACCGCCTCCGCCACCTGGCGTGACCATCGATCCCGTGACCGGCGTCAGCGCGACCGGCGCGACCTTCCACGGCACCGTCTCGGTTCCCGTCTACGCTCCGCCACCCTCGACGACCTACCATTTCGAGTACTCGAGCGACGGTGTCAACTGGACGAAGGCTCCCAGTGTTGATGCCAGTGTGGGGGATGGCACGGCTGGGGACTTCGACGTCACCCAGACAGTGTTCGGCTTGACTCCGAACACCCTCTACGCCGTCCGCCTGGTCGCTTCCGACGGTCCCACGCCCGACTTGTCGTCCACGTCGGCGACCGTCAGCTTCGCCACCGGGCTGAAGGCGCCAACCATCAGTCAGGTGACCGCGGCGCTGGAGCCCGATCAGGTGACCTTGAGCGCCTGGATCAATCCTCAGCATGACAACACCAGCTATCGCTTCGAGTACGGGCCGACGAGCTCCTACGGGCAGACGGCCCCGGCGGTGTTTCGCCAGATCGGGTCCGGCGCGACCTCGCTGGCGGTCTCCGAGGTGCTCACCGGCCTGCAGCCCTCCTCGACCTACCACTATCGACTGGTTGCCAAGAACGCGGCGGGCTCCAGCGTTAGCAGCGACGGCACTTTCACCAACGCGAATGCTGACGGCATCTATGGGAGTCGGGTCCCAGAGCTCGTCTCTCCGCCCGACAAGGGGGAGTCGGGTGAGGTCGTGACCTATCTGGGAGATTCCCAACTGTTCCAGGCCTCACCAGACGGCGAGAGGGCGTTCTACCCGATCGCCTATGGCACTCCCGATGTTGACGCCGGTGGCGATCTTCGATTCTTGGCTCGTCGTGGCGTCGACGGTTGGTCATCGACGCAAATGGATCCTCCAGTCATGGCCACCCCCATTGGGATCACCGCATTCTCGGGGAGATATCGCTTCCTTTCGGAGGATCTGTCGTGTGGGGTACTCATCAGCAGCCAGGAGTTGGTCGCCGGTGCGCCCAGCGAGCCGATCGACAAAGGCGGCGTCAACCTGTATTCGCGCGACGACGACGGCAGCTATCGCTTGCTCACGACCCTCTCGCCGACGAATGCTGAGACGAAGGCCGCGCTCGCCATCACGGAGGATCACGTGGGGGCTCCGTCTTCGGACTGTCGTCGGGTGGTGTGGAAGACCAATCTGCGCTATCCGGGCCTCAACGCCTCCGGCATCTATCAGTCGATCGACGGCGTGATGAGCGACGTCGGGATCATGCCGGACGGGTCCGTCGCGACCAATGCCGAGTTGGGATCGAAAGTCGACAACACTGCCCCCCTTTGGGCTGTTGCCGGCGACGCGACGCGCGTCTTCTTCAGCGCGACGAGCAATAGTGGCAACGACATCGGCAAGCAGGCGCTCTACATGCGCGAGGGCGACACGACCATCAAGGTTTCGGCAGCCGAGGCGGGGGCGCCCAGCGCAAACCAGAATGCGACCTTTCAGATAGCTGCAAGGGACGGGGCTCGCGTCGCCTTCCTCGCGAACTACGGACTTACATCGCCCTCTAGCAACGGGCCGGTAGCAACGAACTGTTTCGGGTCGGCACCGCAGCCCTGTGCGTTGTACGTCTATGACGTCGAGACCGGCGATCTGACGGACGTCTCGGCAACGGCTGATTCGGCCAACACGAACGGGGCGACCGTGGCCGGTGTCTTGGCTGCCTCTGACGATCTCTCCCGTATCTATTTCGCCGCACAGGGGCAGCTGGGCGGCGAGGGGCGTAGCTACAGTCAGAACCACGCCAGCGGAACCTTCAACGTGTATCTCTCCGACGGCGGTGCCCTGTCCTACGTCGGGCCGGTAAAGACGAGCGAGCTCAATTCGGGCACCGGCAGCACCACTGGGCAGCTTCACATGCGAGCGACCTGGCGCTCACGTGCGACACCGGACGGCAGCAACCTGCTGTTCTCGACCACGGCGAACGTGGTCGGCTACGACAGCGGCGGAGCGACCGAGGCCTATCGCTACTCGCTGGAGTCGGGCAGCGTCACGTGCGTGTCTTGTCGCCGCGACGGCGCACCCTCGATCGCGGGTTCCGCCTCATATCCGATCGAGCCAATCCAGACGAAGGACGTCACTCCTCCTGTTCAGATGTCCGACGACGGAGACCGGGTCTTCTTCATCAAGGAGGACGCGCTCACTTCAGACGCGATCGAGGGGCTTTCCAACGTCTACATGTGGGACAGCGGGTCCGTGCAACTGCTGACGACGGGCGGGCTGTTCGTCGACGACGGCTTCGAGCTGACCACCGATCGCGCCCAGGTCTACGGTGCCAGCCGAAACGGAGACGATGTGTTCATCGCCACCACTCGCTCGCTGGATCCGCACGACACGGACGGGGTCTACGACCTCTATGACTTCCGGGTTGGCGGGGGCTTTGCGACACCACCTCCGCCGCCGGAGTGCGATGCCCTGACGTCTTGCCAGGGCGACGGTTCTAGCCCTGTGACGCCTGTCGTCGGCACACAGGACGTCGGATCGGCCACCGAGACACCTACCGGCCGGGCGTCCTTCTCCCTCAAGGCCCTGTCGCGAGATCAGCGTTCGGCTCTGGTTGCCGGCCGGATCGTGCAGTTCAAGATCAAGGTCAACCGGGGCGGGAAGGTCTCTGTTCGCGGTACGACCCGAATTCGAGGGCTGACCGCGACCGTTCTCGCTGCCTCGCGTACCGCCAGCCGCGCGGGGATCCTGTCCGTGCCGGTGCGGCTTGCGCCGGGGGCTCGCAGCGCTCTGGCTCGTGGCGGCAGCCTGCGGGTCAAGCTCAAGGTCTCCTACTCCGAGTCGGGCAAGGCGTTGACGTCGGTGCTGAGGTTGAGCAAGCCGAAGCGCAAGGGGTCCGGACCGCCCGGGGGCCGGGCGGGCAAGCCTGGGGGTCGACGGTGATGAGGCGTCCCGTCTGCTCGCGTTCCGTCGTCGCTCACCTCAGAGAGGTTGCTATGAACCGTATGTCCTCCGTAAGCAAGTCCGTCGGCTTGGTCGTTGTCGCGATTGCAGCCACGCTGCTATGCGCGTCGTCGGCGTCGGCCGCGATGCCCGCCTGGAAGCTGCTAGCTGCTACAGGCCCGACGAACCTGCCGACTGCGGCGGCCTCGGAGAGCCAGACCGTCGTCGCCGCACCCGGAGCGTCCTTTGCGTTGACTTTTGCCGGCAGCACTACGACAACCATGAGCACCGGCGCTCCTCAGACCGGTCCGGGCAGTGTTGAAGAGGCGCTCAACGCGCTGCCGTCGATCAGCGCGGGCGGCGGCAGCGTAAGCGTCGGGCCGGGCGAGAGCTTCGTCCTCAACGGCGCCGGCTCTCCAGTGGTGTATGTCGTAACGTTTGATGGTGGTCCTTTGGCTGGGACGGATGTGCCGTTGATCACTGGGTCGGGCGCCACGGTTGTCGAGCCCACCCCGTCCGGCACGTTGCTGGTTGCCGCGACCAATGTCGGTGGGGCGCCGACGTCCGCCGGCTACACGGTTGATGTGGAGCTTCCACCTGGGGTCGTGACGGCATTCACGCCCAGCGGTATCGGCTGGACCTGTCCGCGGAGCGGACCGGGTCAGTCGTCGGTGTCCTGCACTAGGTCCACGGTGGTCGGCTCTGGCGAGGCGACAGAGTATCTGCGCGTCCCGTTGGCCGTGACGTCAAACGGCGAAGTCGATGGGCTCGCGGCCACGGTGAGCGTGTCCGGCGGCGGCGTCGCGAGCCCCGATGCCTATCAGGCTCCGATCACGATCAGCAACACTCCCGCTGAGCCGGGGGTCCAGGCGTTTTGGGCGGGCGCGTTCGACGAGAACGGCAATCCCGAGACCCGAGCGGGAACCCATCCTCACTCCGCTGGCTTCCTCTTCATGGTCAACACCTTCCGCAGTGTCTCGGGGAGGGTCGTGCCCTCTGGTGATCTGCGCGAGCTTCGGCTCGACCCCCCCGTGGGGTTCGTCGGCAATCCGCTGGTCACTCCGCGTTGTGAGCGGCACACGGCCCGTATCTGCCCCGTGGACACCCAGGTCGGGAACGCGTTGCTTGACTACGACGGGTTCGGCGGCGGGATATCGCCGTTCCGGCTGTCGAACGTCCTGCCCGCCAAGGGCTCGGCGGCGCGGTTCTCGTTCCAAGTGGTATTGGCGACGATCTCGACGTTTGCCCATCTACGTCCGGACGATTACGGAGTCTCGGCGGTGACGCCCAACATCACCAGCGACTACCGAGGCTACGCCGGTGGCGCGATGCTGTTCAACGATCCGCCTGCTGGCACGGGTGCGTTTCTGACCAACCCCACCGAGTGCTCGGGAGCGCCGCTTCCAACGTTGTTTGCGGCGAGCACATGGGTCGCGTCGGACGTGTTCTCCCACGCGTCGGACGAGTCCCCGGCGGTCACCGATTGTGACGATGTTCCGTTTGATCCGGAGGCGGGTTTGGTTGTGAGTTCGTCGGGTCGGGATTCTGCTAGTGGCCTCGATTTCGATTTGGCGGTTCCTCAGGATGGGCTGTTGGATCCTGATGGGATCGCGCAGTCGCATTTGCGGGACGCCACGGTTGATCTTCCGGAGGGTGTGGCGGTCAACCCGTCTGGCGCTACTGGCTTGAGGGCTTGCAGCGATGCGCAGATGGCGCCTGGGACGGATTCGGTTCCGGCGTGTCCGGATGCTTCCAGGATCGGAACAGTGGAGGCGACGTCGCCTTTGGCGGATCACGCGGTCGGCGGGACGTTGTATCTCGGGGTGCCGAAGAGCACTGATCCCACATCGGGAGAGATGCTTCGTCTGTGGGTGGTCGCGCGTGACGATGAGCTTGGTGTGATGGTCAAGTTGCCGGGGTCGGCGACTGCCGATCCGGGGACGGGGAAGTTGGTCGCGACGTTTGAGGACAACCCGCGGCTGCCGATCGATCATCTCGTGGTCAAGCTCAAGGGCGGCGATCGTGGTTTGCTCGCGATGCCGCAGACGTGTGGGGCGCGTGAGATGTCGACGACGCTCACGCCGTGGAGCGGGACGGCGCCGGTGTCGCAATCCTCGCCGTTGGATGTCGCCGGGGATTGTGGGCTTGGGTTCGCTCCAGGCCTCGCGGCTGGGATGGACACCCCGAAGGCTCGCGGGACCGGCACGTTCAGTTTCAAGTTCTCTCGCAAGGATGGTGAGCAGTGGGTCGATGGCCTGACCGCCTTGTTGCCGACAGGTTTGTTGGCGTCGGTGAGGGACGTTCCATTGTGTTCGGACGCTCAGGCTGGGGCTGGCGCGTGTCCGGCCGGTTCGCGGATCGGGGCGGTAGACGCGTCGGCAGGCTCTGGCGATCCGTTCGTGCTCGAGCGCAAGGGCGACGTGTACCTGACCGAGGGCTACAAGGGTTGTGCCTACGGTCTAGCGGTCAAGGTGCCGGTGGTCGCTGGCCCGTTTGACGCCAGCTCGCCCGAGACCGATCTCGGCAACATCGTTGTGCGTCAAAAGGTATGTGTCGACCCGGCGACTGCCCAGGTGTCTGCGATCTCGGATCCGTTGCCGACGATCTGGCACGGCATCCCGTTGCGGGTCCGTTCGGTGACGGTGAGCGTGGACCGGTCTGGGTTCATGCTCAACCCATCAGACTGCGCCCAGAAGCAGGTTGCAGCGAGCTTTGATTCAGAGCGTGGTGGATCGTCGAACACGTCGACTCCGTTCCAGGCGGCTGACTGTGCCGCGCTGCCGTTCAAGCCCAACTTGTCGCTTGCTCTGACCGGCCGCAAGCAGATCAGCACGGGCAAGCACCCCGGCATCAAGGCGACCGTCACCCAAGCCGGGACGTCTGAGGCTGGAATCGAGCAGGCAGTCGTAAGGCTTCCCAAGAGCCTCGCACTGGATCCCGAGAACGCCCAGGCGCTGTGCGAGTTCACCGACGGCACCAAGCCCGACCTCGAGAACCACTGCCCAGCCGGTTCGATCGTCGGGCGCGCTCGTGCAAAGACGCCCCTATTGAAGAACGACCTGGTCGGCAACGTCTACTTCGTCAAGAACGTTCGCATCGACCCCAAGACCGGCAACCAGATACGCACGTTGCCGATGATCATCGTCGCGCTCCGGGGCGAGATCGCCGTCAACCTCAAGGGTGAGTCCTCGACGACGAAGGCCGGCAAGCTGGTCAACACATTCGCGAGCGTCCCAGACGCACCGATCAGCCAGTTCAACCTCAATATCGTGGGCGGCAAGACGGGCATCATCGCCGTCACAAGGACCCGCAAGGCCAAGATCAACCTCTGCTCCGGACGCCACATCGCAGAGACCGATATCGACGGCCACAACGGTCGGATCTACGACGCCAACGTCCGGATGACAACGCCGTGCACCAGAAAGCAGACCAAGGCCGCCAAGCTCCACGCCAAACGCGCGGCAGCCAAGGCCCGAGCAGGGAGCGAGCGCGGGTAACCAGTGACCGCCGCCCAGGCCACCACCCACCTATCGGCCGCGATGCCGCCGTCCGGACTCAGCGGGAATCCCCCGCCCGGGCGGCGGCGTGCGGACCAGATCCAGGGCGGGCACCATGGGCTGACGCGCGACGAGGTCGAAAACTCGCAGCGCGGGCGGATCGTGGCGGCGATGATCCGGCTGGTCGGCAAGCGGCCGTTCCACGACGTGGGGGTGGCCGACCTGGTCACCGTCGCGGGGGTGTCGCGCAAGACCTTCTACCAGCAGTTCCACAACAAGGAGGAGGTCTTCGCCGAGGCCTACGACGAGGCGCTCGGCGAGCTGCTCGACATGATGCGTGACGCCGCCGAGACCTCCCAGGGCCGGCGTGACCGGCTCGCGGTGCGCGTCACCACTCTTCTCACGCTTCTCGCGCGCGACGAGGCGGTCGGTCGCGTCTGCTTCGTCGAGGTAGCCGCCGCCGGCCCGCTCGCGCTCGAGCGCCGCCGCCACGGCACCGCCGCGCTCGCCAGCGCCCTGCTCGGCTTCGATGAGGGCGGCGACGTCCCGATCACCGCCCTCGCCGCCGCCGGCGGCCTCAGCGAGGTCATCCACCACGAGATCGTCGCCGGCCGCGGCGCCCGCCTCGTCTCGCTCGCCCCCGACATGGTCGAGACCGTCCTCTCACCAATCTGGGCCGAGGCCGGCTGGCAGTAGTCCGACATCACTGACAATGCCGTCGCGCGTTGGTGCGCGAATTGTGTGCCATTGGCTGTTGCGTGTCGTAGTGGTAGTGCCAGCCTGGAGGCATGGGAAGTGATCCGCTCGAGCGGTTAGGGCAACGGCGCCTCATCGTCATCGCCACGATGGCCTTGGTGATCGGCTCATTCGGCGGCAGTGCCGCCAGCGATGTCCCTGCCGCTCTGCCGGGCATTGCGCTTGGATCGCAGGTTCTGCTGCACCTCAAGCGCTCGCTTGGTTGGAACGACGGGTCGACCGGCTTAGCTCGACAGAAGAGGAAGCCCGATGACCGATACAGACGATATGCTGTGCGATGTGCCTGCTGATAAGCCGACCGCGCTGGACCGGTACATAGAGCGCATGGAACGTGATGACTCGTTGGAGAAGACCATCGAGCGAATACGCGCCAGGAACCAGCGAATCCGCCGGCTATGGGGCCTTCCAGAGCGCGACTACCCGCCGATAGACACCGGTCGGAAGGGCCCTTCCACTCCCTGACGGTTCCGTCTGGACGAAAAGTCGTTGCACCGCTTCGTCACGCGGCGTAGGTTGCCTTCAGGGCAAGGTAACGGCGAGAGATAGGAGGCCCGATGGGGCTCTTCAAGAAGGCGAAGGATCAGATGGCGCAGGCTCAGGACGCCATGAGCCAGGCGGCTGGGGCGCAGCAGATGGCCGACGACGCGATGGCGCAGGCCGGGATGGCCGGCCAGACAGTGCACATGGGCAACGCGGCCGAGATGGCGCAGCAGGGGATGGCCGATCGCGGCGCGCTCGAGCAGCAGGCGCACGAGCAGAACCGGATCCTCGGGATCGGGTCGCCGGGCGTGGCGACGATCAAGGGCCGTGTCGACACCGGTGAGCAGGTTGCGGGCAACCCGGTCTGGATGCTCGAGGTCGAGATCGCGCCCGAGGGCGGCGCGCCCTACACGGTCCAGAAGCGCGAGATCATCTCCTCGGTTGCGATGAGCGGCTACGCCGACGGGACCACGATGCCGTGTCGGATCGACCCCGCGGACCCGAACACGTTCGCGTTCGGCGAGAAACCGTTCATGTAGCTCCGGCGCCTGCGTAATTCCAGCGGCGGACCGCCGTTGGCTGAGCGTAGGCAGCTAACGAGGAGCAGAGATGGGCTGGTGGACGAAGACATTGGTAGGGGCAACGCTGGCGATCGGTGGGATCGTCGGCGCCGTCTACTGCATCGTCGAGTTGACTCAGATCGGGACCTGCGCGTCGGGGGGACCGTACGTCTCCGCGCGCCCGTGCCCGGCTGGGACCGAGCTCTACATCCTCGGGATCTTCCCCGGCGTAATTTCGGCGCTGGTCGGCAGTTGGCTGCTTGCGACACGCGGACGGAGGCGGGCATTGGAGCCCGGCCTGCCGCCCGATCCAACACAACCGTAAGGAGCAGCAGATGGGGATGTTCAAGGACATGAAGGACATGGTCGGCGTCGTGCGCAGCGACGAGCTCAAGGAGCTCAAGAAGAAGGCTGACGCGCAACCGAAGGTCTCGATGCTCGACGGCGTCAAGATGGCCAACCAGGCGATGGACCAGGCGCAGGAGATGCAGGCCGCGATGGCCTCGCAGGGCCTCAGCGCCAACCCGATGGCGAACATGGCCGCGATGTCGCAGGGCATCCAGGGCAACGCCACCGTCAAGGGCACGACCGACACCGGTCAGAAGCTCGGTGACGCGTCGGTCTACGACGTCGAGCTCGAGGTCCAGATCCCGAACGAGGCGCCGTACACCGTCGTCCACCGTCAGGCGATCGCGCTCGCGGCGATCGGCAACTGGCAGGCCGGCAAGGTCTGGCCGGTGCGCGTCGACCCGAGCGACCGCTCGAAAGTGATCATCGGCTGATGCGCTACATGGTCTACAGCGGCTATCTGATGATCGTCGTCGGCCTCGTGATGATCGTCGGCGGGGTGATCGGCGGCGCGGCCGGCGGACCCGCGGCGGCCGGGCTGCTGCTCGGCGTCGGCGGCGGTGGCGTCGGCTGCGCCCTCGGTGGCTGGTTCATGGTCTGGATCGGCCGGGGCTGGGACACGCCGCTCGACAGTGCGGCCGACCTCTACAAGTACGGCCGTCCGGCGAACGCCGTGGTGCTGGCGGTCGAAGGCGCCCAGCTCGACGCCGCCGGCGCGCGCACCGCGAAGCTGTCGGTGCGCGTCAGCCCAACCAACGAGAGCGACTACAAGACCACCCGCACGGTCGCGATCCCCGGTGGGCGCGTGCCGAACGTGGGCGAGACCGTGACCGTGAAGTTCGACCCGAACAGCCGCAAGGACTTCGTGCTGCTCGAGCAGAGCTTCGAGGTCAAGGACCACGTCACGCAGGCTGCCGACGCCTACTTCGGCGGCTTGCAGAAGAGCTAGGCGATACGGCCGGGTACGACGCGGACCCTGTCCGCGTGCCCGGCCGGTAGCCTGCGCGGGAACATGGACCCTGCCGCACTGCGCAACCGCCTGCTCGTCGTCACCGGCATGTGGCGCGACGCCACCGATGAGCCGCTGCCGAAGCTGCCTCCGGGCGATCCGATCGCCCAGATCGAGGCGTTCGAGCTGCAAGTCGTCGACCGGATGTTCGCCGACGCGACTCCTGAGACGGCAAGACGGGTAGCAGACAGGACATGGGATCTCGTGCACGATCGTCCCGACGACGATCCGGTCAAGCGACGCGTAGTGGAGGGGCACGAGCAATTGGCCAAACTCTCCGCCGGGGGCCTGACGGCTCCGGAGTAGCGCTCGTGGCGGATTCGCCCGAGCTTTTCAGCCGTGCCTTGATGGCGCGATGGATGGCCTACCTCTTTACCGGAGGGGCATTCGTCGGCTGCCTGACGCTCGCGTTCCCGCACGACTCGGGCGTTCAGGACGGCCCGCTGTATGCGCTCGCAGCGCTGGCGGTCGCGATCGGCCTGTTCGTGCTCTGGAAGGCCGAGTCGATCCCGAGCTGGGGGATGCACCTCGCGCTTGCCACCGGCAGCGTGATCCTGGCGGCCGGCAACTACTTCGTCGGCCCGAGCGGGCTCTACCTGATCATCTTCACCTGGACCGGCCTCTACGCCTTCTACTTCTACAAGCCGAAGGTAGCGCTGATTCACCTCGGCATCATCGGTCTCGCGTACTTCGTCGTGCTGGTCCTGCAGGATCCGCCGAGCCCGATCGTCCGCTGGGTGCTGGCGATCGGCACGCCCGGGATCGCCGGGCTGATGATCTCGACGTTGCTCGACCGCGTCCGCAACGAGGCTGCCCAGACCGCGCGCCAGGAGCAGGTGTTGCGCGAGAGCGAGGCGCGCACGCGCGCGATCGTCGACAGCGCGCCGGAGCCATTCCTCGGCGTCGCCGAGGACGGCACGGTCATCTCCTGGAACCCGGCGGCGGGGCGGGTCTTCGGCTGGAGTGTCGAGGAGGCGCTCGGTCAGCCGATCCGCGACCTGATCGTCGCCCCGGAGAATTACGACGACCACCTGCAGCGGCGCGAGGAGGAGTTCACACGCGTCGACGGCGAGACGCGGCCCTCGAAGCGCGAGGTCGAGCTGCTGCGCAAGGGCGGGGAGCGCTTCCTCGCCGAGGTCACCTACTCACGTGTGCGCGCGGGCGAGCGACCGATGCTCGCCTGCTTCATCCGCGACGTCAGCGACCGCGAGGAGCGCGAGCGCGAGCGCGCGGAACTCTACCGCGAGCAGGCGGCGCGCGAGGAGGCCGAGCAGATGGCCGGGATCGTCCACGGCCTGCAGATGCTGCTCGACGTCGCGCTAGCCCACCAGCGCCTCGACGAGATGCTGGAGGCGCTGCTGCCGCGCGTCTGCGAGGTCGTCAACGCCGAGGCCGCGGCGATCCTGCTGAGCGAGGAGGACGGCTCGCTGACGCTGCGCGCATCGATGTTCGGCCCGATCGGGAGCGAGGACGAGCCGCTGCGGATCGAGCTCGGTCAGGGAATCGCCGGGCGCGTCGCGCGCGACCGCCAGCCGCTGCTGGTCCAGGACCCCGACCCGTCTGAGGTCGCCGACCCGGCGCTGCACGGAGTCCACTCGATCCTCGGCGTGCCGCTGCTCGCCGGTGGAGAGGTCACCGGCGTCCTGCAGGTAGGCGTTCCGTCGCCGCGTCGCTTCTCCGAGGACGACCTGATGCTGCTCGGCCTCGCGGCCGACCGCGTCGCGCTCGCGATCGACCACCTGCGTGTCTACGAGCGCGAGCACCGGATCGCCGAGACGCTCCAGCGCAGCCTGCTGCCGGAGCGCCTGCCGCGGCTGCCCGGGCTCGAGGTGGCCGCGCGCTACCAGCCGGCGGCCAGCGAGTCCGAGGTTGGCGGCGACTGGTACGACGTGATCGCGATGCCGGGCGGGCAGGTCGGCTTGGTGATGGGGGACGTCGCGGGCAAGGGACTGGCGGCCGCGTCGATGGTCGGCCGCCTGCGCAGCGCGATGCGTGCCTATGCGCTCGAGGGCCACGCACCGGCCGACGTCGTCGACCGGCTCAACCAGCTCGTCTGGTCCGAAGTCGAGGACAGCCACATGACGACGATGGTCTACGTCGTGCTCGATCCGCTCGAAGGGCGCGTGACTTGGGTCAACGCCGGCCACCTTCCGCCGCTGGCGGTGACCAGCGACGGCATGGCGCGCTTCCTCGAGGGGTCCAGCTCGGTGCCGCTGGGGGTCATGTCCTACCCCGCCTACGAGGCGTCCGAGACCGAGATGCCGCTCGGCGGCACGGTGCTGCTCTACACCGACGGGCTCGTAGAGCGCCCCGGCGAGCTGCTCGACGACGGACTCGACCGGCTGTCGGCCGCGGTACGCGGCGTGCGGGTCGGCCCGGAGGAGCTGTGCGATCACGTGTTCGAGCAGTTGGTGCCGTCGCTGGGTGCATCCGACGACGTCGCGCTGCTCGCGCTCTGCAGCCCACGGTTGTCCGACAGCTTCCGCCTCGAGCTCGGCTCGGAGCCTGGCGAGCTGGCGGCGTTGCGGGCGCTGCTGCGGCGCTGGCTGCGCAACGTCGACGGTGACGAGACCGAGATCGCCGAGATCCTGACCGCGGTCGGCGAGGCGGCGGCGAACGCGATCGAGCACGGTGGCTCGATCGCTGGCGGGCCGCCGTTCGAGGTGACCGGCAAGCTCGACGGCGAGGACGTCGAGATCGTCATCGCCGACTCCGGCGGCTGGCGCGAGGGCAGGCGCTCCGAGGGCGGACGTGGGCTGATGCTGATGCGCTCGCTGATGGACTCCGTCGAGGTTGACCCTGGTGCCGACGGCACGACGGTCACGCTGCGGCGCCAGCTCGGTGTCGAGACGCCCGCCGCAGGCCGGCTGTGAACTCAGTTGGCCGGCCAGCCAGTGTCCGGTAGGCTCCGATCGATGACCACTTCGAGCCGACGTGTATGTGTGATCGGCGCCGGCAGCTCGGGCATCGCGAGCTGTCAGGTGCTCAACGCCCGCGGCATCGACTTCGACTGTTACGAGCAGGGCTCGGGCGTCGGCGGCAACTGGCGCTACGGCAACGACAACGGGATGTCGTCGGCCTACGAATCGCTGTTCATCAACACGTCGCGCAAGATCATGGAGTACGCGACCTTCCCGATGCCGAAGTCTTACCCGGACTATCCGCACCACTCGCAGATCGCCGCCTACTTCGACGACTACGTCGACCACTTCGGCTTCCGCGACAAGATCGCGTTCCGCACCGAGGTGACGCGCGTCGAGCAGGCGCCGGAGGGCGGCTGGGACGTCAGCGTCCGCTCGGTCGATGGCGGCGACGAGCGCACGACTCGCTACGACGACGTGATGATCGCCAACGGCCACCACTGGGACCCGCGCTGGCCGGAGCCCGACTTCCCCGGCGAGCTCGACGACTCGGTCGAGGTGACCCACGCCCACTACTACCGCAACTCCGAGGGCTACGAGGACAAGAACGTGCTCGTGCTCGGGATCGGCAACTCGGCCTGCGACATCGCCGTCGAGACCTCGCGCGTGTCGAAGATGACCTACCTCGCGATGCGCCGCGGCGCCTGGATCATCCCCAAGTACATCGGCTCGACGCCGATCGACGAGATCGCGCCCGGCTGGATCGCGACCTACGCGCCGCTCTGGCTGCAGCGCTTCTTCCTCCAGCTGACGATCAACCGCGCCCAGGGCGACCCGACCGAGTTCGGGCTGCCGAAGCCCGACCACCGGATCGCCGAGGCCCACCCGACGGTCTCCTCGGACCTGCTGCCGCGGATCGGCCACGGCCGGATCGCCGTCAAGCCGAACATCCAGCGACTCGAGGGCGACTCGGTCCGCTTCGTCGACGGCTCGGTTGAGAAGATCGACCGGATCGTCTACTGCACGGGCTACAAGATCAGCTTCCCGTTCATCGATCACGAGCTGCTCGATCCGTCTGGCGACAACCGGATCGAGCTCTACCGCCGGGTCGTCCATCCCAGCCTCGCCGGCCTCTACTTCATCGGCCTGATCCAGCCGCTCGGGGCGATCATGCCGATCGCTGAGCTGCAGTCGGAGTGGATCGCCGACGTGATCGAGGGCAAGGCGCCGCTGCCCGGCCGGTCCGAGATGCTCACCGAGATCGCCGCCGACCAGGCCGCGATGCGCAAGCGCTACGTCGCCTCGAAGCGGCACACGATTCAAGTCGATTTCTGGCCGTACCTGCACCAGCTGCGCGAGGAGCGCAAGCGGCGGGCGGCGGCCCCACAAACAGGGACGCCCGCGGGGCGCACCGCCAAGGAGGAGATTGCCGCATGACCGCCACCCTGCCCGACACAGCGACCGACACGATCGAGGTCGAGAACCCGGCCACCGGCCAGATCGTCGGCAGCGTGCCGCGGATGTCGCCGGAGGACGTGGCGCCGATGGTGGCGCGCGCCCGTGCGGTGCAGCCGGCGTGGTGGGGGCTCGGCTACGAGGGCCGCGCGCAGATCTTCAAGCGCGCCCAGAAGTGGGTGCTCGACAACTCCGAGCGGCTGATCGACACGATCGTCACCGAGACCGGCAAGACGCGCGACGACGCCCAGCTCGCCGAGATCAGCTACGCCGCTGGCGCGTTCGGCTTCTGGGCCAAGAACGCAGAGAAGTACCTGCGCGAGCGCAAGGTGCGCAGCAGCTCGCCCTTCCTGATCGGCAAGAAGGCGCTGGTCCGCTACAGGCCGCGCGGCGTCGTCGGCGTTATCGGGCCGTGGAACTACCCGCTCGTCAACTCGTTCGGCGACTGCATCCCAGCGCTGGCCGCCGGCAACGCGGTGATCCTCAAGCCGTCCGAGGTGACGCCGCTGACCTCGCTGGTGATGGCCGAGTGCTTCGCCGACTGCGGCGCGCCCGACGGCGTCTTCCAGGTCCTCAACGGCCTTGGCGACGTCGGCGCCGAGCTGATCGACCACGTCGACTTCATCATGTTCACCGGCTCGACTGCGACCGGCAAGAAGGTTGCCGAGCGCGCCGCGAAGACGCTGACGCCGGTCGGCCTCGAGCTCGGTGGCAAGGACCCGATGATCGTGCTGGCGGACGCCGACGTCGAGCGCGCCGCCAACGCCGCGACCTACTACTCGATGCAGAACGGCGGCCAGACCTGCATCTCGGTCGAGCGCGTCTACGTCGAGGAGCCGATCTACGACGAGTTCGCGCAGAAGGTGACCGAGAAGGTCGCGAAGCTGCGCCAGGGCGTGCCGCAGGCGGCCGGGTCGGTCGACGTCGGCGCCCTGACGTTCGCCAAGCAGGCGGAGATCGTCGAGTCGCACATCGAGGACGCGCGCGCCAAGGGCGCCACGATCGCTGTCGGCGGCAAGCGCGCCGACGCCCCGGGCCGCTTCTTCGAGCCGACGGTGCTGCTCGACGTCGACCACTCGATGGACTGCATGACCAAGGAGACGTTCGGCCCGACGATCCCGATCATGAAGGTGCGCGACGCCGAGGAGGCGCTGCGGCTGGCCAACGACTCCGAGTATGGCCTGCAGGCCTCGGTGTGGACGCGGGACGTCGTGCGCGGCGAGCAGATCGCCAGCCGGATCGACTCGGGCGTCGCCAACGTCAACGAGCACCTGATCAGCTACGCGGCGTTCGAGCTGCCGATGGGCGGCTGGAAGGACTCAGGGCTCGGCACGCGCCACGGCGCCGACGGCATCCGCAAGTACGCGCGTCAGCAGGCGTCGGTGGTGACCCGCTTCGGCATGAAGCGCGAGCTGTTCATGTTCCCGTACTCGAAGCGGTCCGCGGGCCTGATCGGGCGCATGCTGAAGCTCGTCTACGGCCGCGGCTCGCGCGACTAGGCCGGAACGCTCAAAAAATACGTTCGAGCTGCCGATATAGGCGGGGATGCCCGCCCGTCTCGTCGCTCTCGCGTGTCTGGTCTTCGTCGTGGCTGCTGCCGCCGGCGCTGCTGAGGCGAATGCGGCGCCGCCGCGGCCGCTGAAGGGCAATCCGGCCGACCGGATGGTCGGCAAGCCGATCGACGACTACCGCTACGACCACGCGACCGGTTGCCGCAAGCAGCCGGCGAAGGGGATGCTGGCGCTGGAGAGCTGGCTCGGCCTGCATGTGCGTGGGATCTCGTGGGGGATCATGCGCTGCGAGAAGCTGTCGGGCCGCAACTACAGCCTGCATGCCGAGGGGCGGGCGCTCGACTGGCACCTCGACGTCAACGACCCGACCGACCGGCGTGCAGCGCGCAAGCTGATTCGCCTGCTGCTCGCGACCGACGGTGCCGGCAACGAGCACGCCCTCGCCCGCCGGATGGGAGTCCAGGAGATCATCTGGGACTGCCGCTCCTGGTGGTCCGGCTCCGACGGCATGGACGATTACTCGGTCTGCTTCACCGAGCGTGGAAAGCGCCGCAAGGGCATTTCACCGACGCTCGCCCACCGCGACCACGTCCACATCGGGCTGAGTCGTGCCGGCGCGGCTATGCGCACCAGCTTCTGGCGCTAGGCTCCGCGCCCAATGTCAGACGAGCTGTCGCCCAAGAGCCGGATCAAGATCATCGTCGATCGCGGGTTGTGCATCGGCTCGGGCGACTGCGTCGACAGCGCTCCGAAGGTCTTCGAGCTCGACTCCGAGGACAAGGCGGTCGTGATCGACCCGGACGGCGATCCGCTCGACATGGTCGTCGACGCGGGGATGAACTGCCCGGTCACCGCGATCTTCGTCGAGGGCGAAGACGGGCCGATCTACCCGTAGGGCCCTAGACGTCGAGGCTGGAGCGGCGGCGACGGCGGCGGCGCAGTAGGAGCAGTACGACAACGACCGCCAACACGCCTGGGATCAGGCTGCGCGGGTCGATGAAGCCATCGTCGGCGGTGTGCTCGACACCGGCGCCGGGCATCGCGAACTCCTCGGCCGCGAGCACGTCGTGCGGCTCCTGGATGCCGGTCGGGTCGGGCGGGATGTCGCCTGCCGAACGGGTCGGCATCGCGAACTCCTCGGCGGCCAGCACGTCGTGCGGCTGGTCGATCCCGGTCGGGTCCTCGGGCAGGTCGATCTCACGACGGTCGCTCATGACCACGATCCTCGCAGACGGCGCGGAGGGCGGGCATCGACGCTAGCTTGTCAGTGGTGCGAGCCCCGGGTCCTACAGGTGCTCTGACGGCCGCGGCGCTCTGTGCGCTGGCCGTCGCCGGCTGTGGTGGCGGCGATGGATCTGGCGATGCGGCCGCCGGCGAAGGATCTGGGCCGACCGAGGTCGTGCTGACGCCGGACTCCGTCGATGCGGACGCTGTCCGCCGCGCCGCCGACGAGGGGGCGCAGGGCGGCGGCGGCAAGGCCGTCGAGCTACGCGGCGCCGGCGCCGAGCCGGCGCGATCGAGTGGCGGCGCCTCACCGACCGACGGGATCAGCCCAGGCGCCCCCAGCGACGCCGAGGTGCGGGCGGAGCTGCGCCAGGCTCGCGCCGAGCTGTCGAAGTTCAAGCGCTTCCTCGGCACGACCGCCTTCCTGCAGACTGGCCCGACCGCGCGCGTGCTGCCCGACGGCACCGCCATCGCCCCCGACGACGCGCCTGAGCCGGTCAAGCGCGTGATCCAGGCCGGCAACGCGATCGCCAAGTTCCCCTACAAGTGGGGCGGCGGCCACGGCGCCTGGCGCGACAACGGCTACGACTGCTCGGGATCGGTTTCGTTCGCGCTCGCGGGCGCCGGGTTGCTGAAGGCGCCGATGACGTCTGGCGGGTTCGTCGATTGGGGCGCATCAGGGCCCGGCGAGTGGATCACGATCTACGCCAACGCGGGCCACATCTTCATGATCGTCGCCGGCCTGCGCTTCGACACGAGTGGCCAGGGCCGCGCCGGGACGCGCTGGCAGATGGAGCCCCGCTCGACGGACGGGTTTGCCGTACGGAGCGTGCCGGGCCTCTAGCGCCGGTCCGCCTGCTACCTTCGCGCACGTGCACGACGAGCCGACACGCCAGATGCGGACCGGTGGCGGTGGGGGCGGCCGCCGCGGCCCCGACGACCACTCCGTCTACATGCGCCGCCGCCTCGTCGCGGCGGCTGCTGCGGCGATCGCCCTGATCATCGTGATCGCGGTCGTCGCCGGTGGCGGGAGCGACGAGTCGAAGTCGTCGTCGCCGCTCGACCTGAGCATCCCGACGACGCCCGACAATCTCGACACGACCTCGACGACCACCGACGAGACGGACACGTCGACGACGCCCACCCCGGCGCCAAGCGATGGGACCACCGGCGGCGGCGCCGTGACGCCCGACACCGGCGGCGGAGCCGTCGTGCCGGACACGGGTGGCGGCACCTCCGGCGGCGGAGCCACACCGACGCCCACGCCGACCCCGGCGCCCGAGTCGGGCGGCGGCGGCGCTGTCGCTCCTTCTCCGTAGCTGCAACTCGCGTCGAACCCCGGATTACGGCCGTATTGTGGCCGCAACTCGGGGCTCGACGCTAGTCGTCGCCGGTGGGGCGCTGGCGGTTGCGCTTGATGCCGCTGCGTTGCTTCTTCTGCGTGAGCCTGCGCTCGCGGGCGCCGCGCGAGGGCTTGGTGTCGCGGCGCTTGCGCTGGATGACGAGAGCGCCGGCCAGCCGCTCGCGCAGGCGCTCGAGCGCGAGCTCACGGTTGCGTGTCTGGCTGCGGGTGTCCTGGGCGATCGCGGTCACGCGCGCGCCGAGCCGGGTGAGTATCCGCTCGCGCTGGGAGTCGCTCAGCGACTCGGAGGCGGTGACGTCGAAGACGGCCTCGATCCGCGACGCCGTCACGTTCGCGTGCTGGCCGCCCGGCCCTGACGAGCGGCTGGCGCGCAGCTCGATCTCGGCCAGCGGGATCGCCAGGCTGCGGTTGATCTCGAGCGGGTCCTCAACTGGCACGCTGCGACCGTAGCGTGGCTGGGGGTCGAGGGGAATCGTCCCCCATCCGCTTGGAAACCGCT